>JBKQSP010000021.1:0-7616 GCA_052143575.1 Acidimicrobiales bacterium | reverse complement strand
GGCGCTGGGAGGGCCCCGCCGTCGACCTCGACGCCGCCCGCGAGCGGCCGGCGCCGGACGCCTTCGGTGATCAGCTCGCCACCGTGCCGGTCATGCTCGTGCTCCTCGCCCATCTCGGCTCCCTCGCCGTGACCGACAACGGCCTCGGGCGCCAGAGCATCGTCGGCGGCGCCTCCGTCTACCCCTTCGGCCACGACGTCCTGCTCGCCGCTCGCAACGAGGGGCTGGGGGGCGTCATGACCACCGTCTTGTGCCGGCAGGAGGAGGCGGTTCGGGAGCTCCTCGGCGTCCCGGCTGCCTTCGCCGTCGCAGCCCTCATCGTGCTCGGTCACCCCGTCCGCCAGGTGACCAAACTCCGCCGCAAGCCGGTCGAGCAATTCACTTTCGTGGACCGCTTCGAGGCCTCCGGGCTCGAGGATGAGTGAGGTTGGCGGGCCGCGGGTGTGGACGACCCTGGGGATGAGAGGGGGAAAGTGAACGTTTCCTGTTCACAAGTACGCGATTGCTGTCGATAACCTCCGAATTAGGCAAAGTCCGGTTGACGCCGACACGGTTCTGCACCAGAGTGTGCCTCGCCAAGGACGGAAACGCCGAAGCGCCGGAACGAGGGTGAACCGCAAGGAACACCTAAGCGCCGGGGCTGGCGCCGAAGGGAGAGCGTCCCGCAAGGGAAGTTCGAACGGAAGGGCCGCTCCAACGTGAAGGTGGCCCGCAAGGGAGGCCGGAGCGGAGGAGCACGGTCCGGAGGGGTTGTCTCTCGCAAGGGGGGTGACTCCGATGGAACGGGGACTGGAGGAAGCGTCACCCGCAAGGGAGGTGCGACCGAAAGAACCGGCTTCTGCTTGAAGGTCGCCCGCAAGGGAGGCCCGAGGGAGGAGCCACGGCTATCCGCCGAGGAAAGGGTGACAGGGCAACCAGACCGGGGAGCTGGCCTTTCGGGGCCGGAGCACCGGGCGGGACGGCCGGGCAGCCGCAAGGCACCCGCTGCACCGCAGGAAGTCCGGTCATCTGGAGCAGGCCCCGGGAAGTACGGAGGCGCAAGCCCACCGGCTACCCGGGGCCTTTCCGCGTCCGCCTGCTGATCGAGCCGCCTCCGGGCCGGCCCGCGGCCGGACCGGCCCGATGGAACGGTCCCCTGCCCTCGCCTACACTCCGAACTGGAACGTGTTCTCATCTGAGGGCAGGGCCGCAGCTGCGGCGGCGGCCGGCACCCGGTGAGCCACAGGGAGGGAAACCCATGGATCTGGCGCAAATCGACCTGTGCAACCCCCAGCTCTTCGTGCCGTCGGTTCCCCACGACCTTTTTGCCGAGCTGCGCCGGACGAGCCCGGTGTTCTGGCACGAGGAGGCAGAGGGGGTGGGTTTCTGGTCGGTGATGCGCCACGATGACCTCGTTGCCGTCAACCGTGACTCCCACACGTTCTCCTCCTACAAGGGCGGGGCGCTCATGATGGACTGGGACGACGAGACGCTCGGCCAGCAGCGCATGATGATGCTCAACATGGACCCGCCGATGCACACCCGCTACCGGCGACTCGTCAACAAGGGCTTCACGCCCCGCATGGTGCACGCGCTCGAGGAGCGTGTCATCGCCCGCACCCGTCAGCTCGTCAGCGACGCTCGTGAAAAGGGGACGTTCGACTTCGTCACCGACGTTGCCGCCGAGCTGCCCCTGCAGGTCATCGCCGAGTTGATGGGCGTCCCGCAGGAGGACCGTTACAAGGTCTTCGACTGGAGCAACCGCATGGTCGGCTCCAACGACCCCGAGTTCCTCGAGGCGCCCGAGCTGGCCACGGCGGCGGCCATGGAGCTGTTCATGTACGCCGACGCCTTGACCCTCGAGCGCAAGGCGAACCCGCACGAGGACCTCGTGAGCATCCTGGCGCACGCCGAGATCGACGGCGACCAGCTCTCGCAGCTCGAGATCGACATGTTCTTCATGCTGCTCGCCGTGGCGGGCAACGAGACGACGCGCAACCTGCTCTCCCACGGGATGCTCGCCCTCATCGAGAACCCGCACGAGCGCCGCAAGCTCATCGACCAGCCCGCCCTTCTCGACTCGGCCATCGAAGAGATGCTCCGTTACGCCTCGCCCGTCATGCACTTTCGCCGCACGGCGACGCGTGACACCGAGATCGGCGGCCAGCAGATCAAGGAGGGCGACAAGGTCGTGTTCTGGCACATCTCCGCAAACCGGGACGAGGAGGTGTTCGAGGATCCGGACCGTTTCGACATCGCACGGTCGCCGAACGATCACGTCGCCTTCGGTGGCGGCGGATCGCATTTCTGCCTCGGCGCCAACCTCGCCCGCCTCGAGATCCGCATCATGTTCACCGAGATCCTGGGCGAGATGCCCGAGCTCGAGCTCGCCGGCGACGTGGAGCGCCTCTGTTCGAACTTCATCAACGGCATCAAGCACCTGCCGGTGTCGGTCGGATGAAGCTCGGCCTGCAACTCGGTTACTGGGGTTCCGGGCCGCCCCCGGACGCCGCCGCCAAGGTTGCCGAGGCGGAGCGGCTCGGCTTCGATTCGATCTGGACAGCGGAGGCCTACGGATCTGACGCCCTCACGCCGCTCGCCTGGCTGGGGGCACGCACCTCCAGCTTGAGGCTCGGGACGGCCCTCTGCCAGCTCTCGGCCCGCACACCGACGGCGATGGGCATGGCGGCCTTGACGATGGACCATCTGAGCGGTGGGCGTTTCGTCCTCGGCCTTGGAGTGTCCGGGCCGCAAGTCGTTGAGGGCTGGTACGGCGAGTCGTTCCGCTACCCGCTCGCCCGCACCCGCGAGTACGTCTCGATCGTGCGCAAGGTCCTGTCGCGGGAGGCCCCCGTCACGAGTGACGGCCCCCACTACCCGCTCCCCTACGTCGGCGCCGACAGCACCGGCCTCGGCAAGGCGCTGAAACCGATCGTCCACCCGCTGCGAGCCGACCTCCCGATCATCCTCGGCGCCGAGGGTTCGAAGAACGTGGCGCTCACGGCCGAGATCGCCGACGGCTGGCTGCCGATCTTCTACGCGCCCGCCCACGACGAGGAGTACCGCAAGGCGCTGGCGGAGGGGTTCTCGCGACCGGGGGCACGCCGGACGCCGGACGAGTTCGAGGTCATCTCGACGGCCACCGTCATGGTGTCCGACGACATCGAGCAGGCGGCTGACGCCTTACGGCCGTTCCTCGCCCTCTACATCGGCGGCATGGGCGCCCGCGAGGTCAACTTCCACTTCCAGGTGTTCGCACGCATGGGATTCGAGGAGGCGGCGCGGCGCATCCAGGACCTCTACCTGGACGGGCGCAAAGACGAGGCGGCCGCCGCCGTGCCCACGGCCCTCGTAGAGGCGACCGCCCTCATCGGCCCGCGGGAGAAGATCAGGGACGACCTCGAGGCCTGGAACGAGTCCCTCGTCACGACGTTGCTCGTGGGCGGCGGCATCGAGCAGATGCGGCTGCTGGCGGAGCTCGCCGGCTGAGGCCTGCTGGGCGGCCCGGCGCCGGCCTCAGGCCGAGGCGGCGATGCGCTTCCCGAGGTCGGCGAGCTGCGGCGCCGCCCCGCCCAGCGCCAGGTCGATCTGCTTGGCGAGGAGGAAGTAGCGGTGGACCGGGTAGTCGCGATCCATCCCGATACCGCCATGGAGATGTTGGCAGGTGTGCACGACCCGCTGCCCGGCCTCGCTCGCCCAGAACTTTGCGATCGTGACCTCGTCGGTCGCCGGCAGGCCCGCTGAGAGCCGCCAGGCGGCCTGCCACGCCGTCAGCCTCACGCCGAGGGTGTCGATGAAGGCATCGGCCGCCCGTTGCCCCACCGCCTGGAACGTGGCGATGACACGGTCGAACTGTTTGCGCTCCTTCACGTAGCTCGCCGTGATCCGCAGCGCTTCGTCGAGGCAGCCGGCGGCCGTCACCGTCAGGGCCGCCGTCACGCGGTCGACGAGCCAATCGAGCACCTCCCCGTGCTCGGAGGTCTCCTGGCCCAGCACGGCATCGGGCGCCACCTCGAGCGACGAGAGCCGCAGGAGGGCCTCGGGTCGGCCGGAGGTGGTGTTTTGGCGCTGCCGCTCGAGCCCGGCGGCGCCGGCCTCCACGAACACCACACCGGAGGACCCGTCCGGGAACGCAGCCGTCACGAGGAAGGCGTCCGCCGCCAGCCCGCACGGCACGCAGATCTTCTCGCCGTCGAGCCGCCAGCCGTCCCCGTCGGTCACCGCTCGTGTCGCCGGGCGCCGTGGGGCGCCCTGCGCCTCCACGAGCGCCGGCGCCACCACGAAGGCGCCTGCCGCCATGGCCGCGAGTCGCTCACGCAGCGGGCCGGATCCGAACCGTTCGATGGCGAGGGCGCTCAACACGCACTCGAGGTAGGGAACGGGCGCCACGCGGCGACCGACCTCTTCCAGCACGGCGCAGGCGCCGATGAGCCCCATGCCGGCGCCGCCGTTCTCCTCGGCGAGCGGGGCGGCCAGCAAGCCGGCTGCGGCGAGATCAGCCCAGAGGGCGTGGTCGACGCCGTCCCCGCCGGCGGCCGCCGCCTCCTCGACGGCCGACACGGCCGCAGGCGTCGCCCTGTCCTCCAGGATGCGGGCGGCCAGCTGCGAAAGAGCCTTCTGGTCGTCGTCGAGCTCGAAATCCACGGACAGCTCCTCTGCGGCTCTAAAGGGACACGATCAGCGGTTGGAGTGGGGCATCCCGAGACCGAACATGGCGATCAGCTCGCGCTGGATCTCGTTTGCGCCCCCACCGAAGGTCAGGATCAAGAAACCCCTCGTCAGCTTCTCCAACCGGCCGTGCAACACCGAGGCCGGCGCATCGCCGGACAGGTAGGCCTGCGGCCCCACGACCTCCATGAGGCGGCGGAGGGCGTCGAGGTAGAACTCCGTGCCGAACACCTTCACCGTCGAGGCGTCCGCCACGTCGAGGGCCGGCGAGCTCGCCACCTTCCAGTTGGCGAGGCGAAGGAACTCGAGCTTGGCCCGGATGACGGCGAGCTCGTGCTGCACCCAGGGGTCGTCGAGGACGCGGCCGCCGTCGGGATGGAGGGTGCCGGCCGCCCAGGCGACGACATCCTCGAAGGCCTTCTCGATCGGGCCGACCGAGCAGAGCGTCACGCGCTCGTGGTTCAGCTGGTTGGTGATGAGCGTCCAGCCCTCGTTCTCGCCGCCGACGAGGTTCTCGGCCGGCACGCGCACGTTCTCGTAGAAGGTCTGGTTGATGTCGTGGCCGTGCAAGAGGCGCATCGGCGTGAAGGAGAAGCCCTCCGTCGACGTCGGCACGATGAAGATCGAGATGCCCCGGTGTTTGCCGGCATCAGGGTTCGTGCGGGCCGCCAGCCAGACGTAGTCGGCGTCGGAGGACAGGCTCGTGAAGATCTTGGCACCGTTGATGACGTACTCGTCGCCGTCGCGCACCGCCCGCGTCGTGAGTGACGCCAGGTCCGTGCCCGAAGCGGGCTCGGTGTAGCCGATGCAGAAGTGGATCTCGCCCCGCAGGATCGGAGGCAGGAAGCGCTCCCGCAGCTCGTCGCTCCCAAAGCGCATGATCGTCGGGCCGACGGTGTTGATGGTCAGCATGGGGACGGGGGCGCCTGCCCGCATCGACTCGTCGAAGAAGATGAACTGCTCCATCGGGGAACGCCCCTGGCCGCCGTACTCCTTCGGCCACCCGATGCCGAGCCACCCATCCGCCCCCATCTGGCGAGCGATTCGCTTGTGCGTGGGCGTGATGCCGGGGACCTCGAGCTCCCTGACGACGTCGGGCGTCAGGATGCGGGCGTAGTACTCGCGCAGTTGCTTGCGGAGCGACTGCTGGTCCTCGTCCAAGCCGATCTGCATGGAGCCCTCCCGTGGCGGCACACCTCGACCGGTGGCGGCGCCGGGGCGAAAGTGTAACGCGTTCTAGTTTTGCTGGGCGAGAGGATGTGCCTATGCTCGCCGGCATGCCCGAAGCTGTCATCGTTGCCACCGCCCGTAGCCCCATCGGTCGCGCCTTCAAAGGTTCCCTGAAGGACGTGCGTCCCGACGACCTCGCCGCCTTCATCGTGAAGACGCTCGTGGACAAGGTGCCGTCGCTACCGCCTGAGGAGATCGAGGATCTCATCCTCGGCTGCGGCCAGCCCGCCGGCGAGGCCGGCTTCAACATCGCCCGCGTCGTGGCCGTGCTTGCCGGCCTGGAGCGGCTTCCTGGCGTCACCGTCAACCGGTACTGCTCGTCCTCCCTGCAGACGATTCGCATGGCCGCCCACGCCATCCGTGCCGGCGAGGGTGACTGCTTCATCGCCGCCGGCGTGGAGACGACCAGCCGCTTCTTCGCGGGCAGCTCAGACGGCGTCCCGGGCACCCACAACGCCGCCTTCGCCGACGCCGAGGCCCGCACCGCCAAGCGCGCCGAAGGAGGCGCCCCGACCTGGGAGCCTCCGACCGGCCTCCCCGACATCTACATCGCCATGGGCCAGACGGCCGAGAACGTCGCCGAGTACGAGAACGTCAGCCGTGAGGAGATGGACGCCTTCGCCGCCCTCTCGCAGAACCGGGCCGTGGAGAGCCAGGAGAACGGCTTTTTCGAGCGGGAGATCACGCCCTACACGCTGGCCGACGGGACCGTCGTCTCGAAGGACGACGGTCCTCGCGCCGGCACGACGGAGGAGGGCTTGGCGAAGCTGCAGCCCGTCTTCCGTCCTGACGGGCGCGTGACGGCCGGCAACGCCTGCCCGCTCAACGACGGGGCGGCTGCCGTCGTCGTCATGAGCGACACCCGGGCCGCCGAGCTTGGTATCCGGCCCCTGGCGCGCGTCGTCTCGAGCGGTGTCAGCGCCCTCGACCCGGAGATCATGGGCCTCGGCCCCATCGAGGCCAGCCGGCAGGCGCTGAAGCGCGCCGGCATGACGATCGACGACGTCGACCTCGTCGAGATCAACGAGGCCTTCGCCGCCCAGGTCATCCCCTCGGCCAAGCACCTCGGCATCGAGTGGGACAAGCTCAACGTCCACGGCGGGGCGATCGCCGTCGGGCACCCGGTCGGCAGGACGGGCGCCCGCATCATGACGACGCTCATCAACGGCCTCGAGAACCAGGACAAGTCCGTCGGCCTCGAGACGATGTGCGTCGGCGGCGGTCAGGGTATGGCGATGATCATCGAACGCCTCGCCTGAGCGCCCCTCTCAGGCCGTCAGGCCTCCGTCGATCGGGACGATCGAGCCGGTCATGGGTCCTGCCTCTTCGGAGGCGATGAAGGCGATGAGGGCGGCGATGTCCGAAGGCGGAGCGAACCCGAAGGGGGACAAGAGCCGCGCCAGCAACGGGGCGGAGGCGTCCTCTGGCAGGGCGAAACTCGACAGCAGCGGCGTGTCCACGCCGCCCGGGGCGACGGCGTTCACGCGGAAGCCGACCTCCAGGTACTCGACAGCGAGCGCCTTCGTCAGCTGCACGACGCCGCCTTTGGAGGCGCAGTAGGCGGCGCTGTAGGGCTGTCCCATGATGCCGGCCGAGGACGCCACGTTGACGATGGCCGGTCGCGGCAACGCCTCGGACGCCGGCGTGCCGCGGCGCCGCCGGAACCGCTTGGGATCCTCGGCGACGAGGGCAGCCCACCGCTTGAGGGCCGCCCGGCAGACGAGGAACGTCCCCGTCAG
>JBKQSP010000020.1:0-20779 GCA_052143575.1 Acidimicrobiales bacterium | reverse complement strand
GGGCCTGCAAAGCCCTGTACCCCAGTTCGATTCTGGGCGCCGCCTCTAGTATTCAGACGGGTTTGGCCGGACTCATGGCGAACACGTGTACGACGAGGGTCTCGATCTGAACCTCACCGACCGCTAGGGTGGTGCGCGTGCGCGGGGAGCGCCGAAAAGGGAAAGCCAGGGCACCATGAGACGAGGCGGGTCAGCTGGGCTCGTCGCTTCGGCATTGACGACAGGACTGCTTCTGGCTTCTCCTGCGGGAGCCGCCCCCCACGTGCCAGCTGCTGCCACGAGCCACGCACTCGACACATCTCGCGCCGCCCGAGCCACGTCTCGAAGTCTGAGCGGCCCGATTGCCGCAGACGAGTACTTAGCCGAACAACGCGCTGGCTATGGCACCCCGCGACAAGCCGAGACCAAGTACCTGGACGCAAGGGCGGCGGCGAACCGTCTCTCCACCCGGTCCGCGATTGCAGCCGCAGGCGGCCACGCCATCCAGTCCGATCCGTGGACCGCAATCGGACCCGCGCCGATGTCCACCGGCGTCGGCGCCGCCTACGCCGCCCCCAACTCCGGTCGCATCGACAGCTTGGCCGTATCGCGCAACGGGACCATCTTCGTCGGCACGGCCGGCGGCGGGATATGGTCATCCGCCGACAAAGGGGCGAGTTGGACGACTACGACCGACCACCTCTCGACGGGACTCGCTATCGGAGCTCTGGCGGCCGATCCCACGAACGCTGAGATCATCTACGCCGGCACGGGCGAGGCGAACATCTGCGGTGACTGCTTTTACGGTGACGGAGTCCTCAAGTCGATCGACGGAGGCGTTACCTGGACGGTCGAGAACCCGAAGGGGGTCTTCACCGGAGTGGACTTCTCGTCTCTTCTGGTTGACCCGAACAACGACCACGATCTGTACGCAGCAACGTCCGCCGGTTTCTACGAGTCCTTCGACTCCGGCGTGAAGTGGTCCCTTCCGAGCGGTACATACGAGAACGGCCCAGCTACGTCCGCCGTTATCGACCCGGCGACCTCCCCGACGACGATCTACGTGGCAACCGAGGGCGTCGGCGTGCAGGTATCGACCGACGGCGGAAAGAACTTCGCAAACGTCGACACCGGCTTGCCCAATGCCGGCGAATTCGGCTTCACGGCGCTCGGCATCGGGACCGACAGCACGACGTTCCCACTTGCAGGCCAGGACCTGTACGCCGCCGTGCAACTGGCGGGGTCTACAGCCCCGAACGGCGGGGACGTCGAGGTCTTCTCCTCGACAGACGCCGGTGTGACATGGAAGTTCCTCTCAACACCGGCGTACACGAACCAGTCATACGCCTACGGTCAGGGAACGAGCGACCAGGCCTCGTATGACAACGTGCTCGCGGTCAACCCTGTCAACCCTGCCCAAGTCTTCGCCGGAGGGATCGCACTCATCGAGAGCCGGAACGCAGGGACGTCGTGGAGCAACGTTGATGGGGGAAACTTCTTTGCTGTAGCGAACGTCCTTCACCCCGACCAGCACGCCCTCGTGTTCAGCGGCGGCAACCTCTACGTCGGTAACGACGGCGGTGTCTACGAGCTCAGCGGATCCAAGGTGTCCGACCTCAACTCGAACATCGACAGCGGCCAGTTCTACGAGGATCTCGGCGTCTACGGCAATGGGACAGAGATCCTCGGTGGCCTGCAGGACAACGGCACGGCATTCTTCGATGGCACCGAAGGCTGGCCGGAGGCCATGGCTGGCGACGGCGGTTACAGCGCGATCAACCCGCTCGACCCGTATCAGCAGTTCGGCGAGGCAGACGAGCAGCTGTACACGACGTCCAATGGCTGGGCGACGGCGCCGGCGGTCATCACCCCGCCGCAGCTTTACAAAGGCACCCTGCCAAAGTATCCAGGCGGCCCCGACCCGGTTCTCAACTCCAACTTCGTCGTCCCGATGACGATCGTCCCGAACCCGAGGTCAGTGGACGAACCGACCATTTACTTCGGCGCCGACAACCTCTACAAGACAACCAACCCGGGAAGTCCGTCACCGTCGTGGGCCCGGATCACCAAACACAGCGGTTCCGACGTTTCCTCCGTGGCCGTGGCGCCTTCGGATGCGAACATCCTCTACGTAGGCTTCGATGACGGCACGTTGCTCGTCTCGAAGAACGCCGAAGCGGCCAAACCGACGTTCACTGACATCTCCCCAGGCGTGTCGGACTGGGTAACGCACGTCGCCGTCGATCCATCCGACCCCGGGTCGGTCGCGCTCACCTTCAGCGACAGCAACACTCAGGAGTTCTCGACTCCCCCGATGGTCGAGACGGGTTCCGTGAGGTTCGCGAGCACGCCTGCGGCCACCTTCTCCGATATCACGGGCAACCTTCCGAGCGGTGTGGCTTCCAACTCGGTGGTGTTCGACCAGGGTGACCTCGTGGTCGCAACGGACGTCGGGGTCTTTCTCACCACCTCGGCGAAAGCGACGAGCACCGTATGGGCGAGGGCGGGCACGGGGCTCCCGAACGTGCAGGTGATCGGGCTCACCGTGGATGGAACCGGCGACCTCTTCGCTGCGACTCACGGTCGCGGCGTGTGGGAGTTGAGGGTCCCCTCGAAGCCAGCCGTCACCATCCAGCCGCGTGCCCAGTTGGTCACGGCGTCAACGACGGCAAGCTTCTCCGCGACCGCCAGTGGCAGCCCCACGCCGACAGTGCAGTGGCAGGCATCGACGAACGGTGGAAAGACGTTCGCCGATGTGACCGGAGGCACCTCCTCCACGTTGAGCGTCACGTCGGCGACGCTCAACGTCACCCACACCTCGACCGCGATGAGCGGCACCGAGTACCGGGCGGTCTTCACGAACTCGTTGGGCCGTGCGACGAGCGCATCCGCGACACTGACGGTGGTCCCAGGCCTGCCCTGGTCGATCCTGCCAAACCCGAACCTCACGACTCAGCAGGCATTGCTCGCCGGGTTGTCGTGCCCGTCGGCCACCAGCTGCGCCGCAGTGGGCGGCTACCTCAACAGCTCCTTCATCGGTGTGGGGCTGGCGGAGTCCTGGAACGGTAAGAAGTGGGCTATCGAGGCAAGCCCCAACCCGACCGGGGCGAATTACATCTCGCTCTCCGCTGTCTCGTGCGTCTCGGCGGCAGCCTGCACAGCCGTCGGCTACTACCTCAACCAGGCCGAGAACAGCGTGACCTTGGCGGAGTCCTGGAACGGTAAGAAGTGGGCGATCGAGCAGAGCCCCAACCCGGCTGGGGCGAAGGGCAGCTCGCTGGTCGGGGTGTCGTGCGCCTCGGATGCGGCCTGCGCCAGAGAACTGCTGACGTTGGAGCGGATGCGCGTCGCGCGTCTGCTGAGCGAGACGGTTGCGGCCGGGCACGAGGACCGCAAGGCGGCGAACGAACCGGGAGATCTCACAGATCCCGCGGAACGGCTCACCGCTGAAGAAGGCGACGACGCCGTGGCGGCCGGATTGCGCGAGCGGTTGGAGGCTCTCGAGCGAGCCGAGCGTCGCCTCGACGGCGGGACGTTCGGGTACTCGATCCGGAGCGGTCTTCCGATCCCGGATGATCGCCTCGAAGCGGATCCTGCGGCGGAGCTCACGGTCGAGGAATCTCAGAGCCTCGACCTATGAGCGACGCCGCCTGCGCGACGACTCGACCAACTCATCGAAGTGGCGGGTGCGAATCGACGGCTTGCGTTGGGGGAGGGTTCGCCGCCTTTGCCGCGGCGGCGGCCGTGAGGCCGGCTACTCCGCCTGGCCTCCCTCGGAGCTTGATCCGGGTCAGGGGTGCTGGAAGGTGAAGTACTGCGACGGCCCCTCAATCGAAGTCGCGGCACTGATCGATGCTCCGATCGAGCGGGTGTGGCAGCTCGTGACTGACATCAACCTGCCTGCCCAGTTCTCCGCTGAGTTCCTCGGCGCCCGCTGGCTCGACGACCCCCCGGCGTCGGCGCCCGCTTCGAGGGCCGCAACCACCATCAAGCGCTGGGAGACTGGGAGACCACCTCGTTCGTTACTCGATACGAGGCACCGCGGGCCTTTGGCTGGGCGGTCACCGATCCCGACAACCCTTCCTCGAGCTGGTGGTTCGAGCTCGAACAGCAGCGCGATGGCGTCAGGTTGCGGCAGGGCACGCGCATGGGCCCGGCTCCCTCGGGGCTCACGATCGCCATCACCGCCATGCCAGAGAAGGAAGAGCGGATCATCGTCCGCCGCCTCCAGGAGTTCGAGACAAACATGCGCGCCACCGTGGAGGGAATCAAGCGGCTGGCGGAGGACCCGCCGTGACGCTGCGGGTGGGCATCGGCGCCATGCCCGTGACAGCTCAGAGCGTCGAGTTCGTCCGCGAGGCCGAACGGCTCGGGGTCGACTCGGTCTGGGTCCCGGAGTTCTGGGCTGCAGACGCCCTCACCCCGCTTGCCTACCTCGCCGCCTGCACCAGTCGAATCCGCCTCGCCACCGGGATCGTGCAGCTCGGTGCCCGCACGCCCGCCATGCTGGCCATGTCAGCGCTCTCGCTGCAATCTCTGTCGGGCGGTCGGTTCCTGCTCGGCCTCGGAACGAGCGGTCCTCAAGTGATGGAGGGCTGGCACGGGGTCCGCTTCGACAGACCGCTCCGTCGTACCCGCGAGGCCATCGACATCATCCGTCTCATCACGTCTGGGGAACGCCTCGAGTACCACGGCGAGATCTACGAGCTGCCGCTGCAGGGCGGCGAAGGACGCCCCATCCGCTCGTTCATGCCGCCTGCTCACATCCCGATCTACGTCGCCGCGCTCGGACCGGCGAACCTCCGGCTGACTGGCGAGCTGGCGGACGGATGGATCGGCAACTCCTTCCTCCCCGAAACCGCCGACGTCTTCCTCGACCCCATCCGCCAGGGCGCCGAGTCGGCGGGCCGCACGCTGGCCGATATCGACCTCACCGTCTCGGTAGGCGTCGAGTTCACCGAAGACGTCGAAGCCGCCGGTCGCCGCCACGCCGAGGGCTACGCCTTCACCTTCGGGGCCATGGGATCGGCGGCGACGAACTTCTACAACAACGCCTTCGAACGCCAGGGTTACGGAGACGACGTGCGCGCCGTGCAGCGCCTGTGGCTGGCCGGTGACAAGGACGCTGCCCGCCGGCGCGTCCCCACCGCCATCGGACTCGGCACCAACCTGATCGGTACCGACGACCTCGTCCGCGACCGACTCCGCCTCTACCGCGACGCTGGCATCAACACCCTCCGAGCCACTGTCCAAGGCGCTTCCACGGGAGAGGACCGCGACCGGCAGCTCGACGACGTCGGCCGGCTCCTCGAACTTGTCCGGGCTGTGAACGACGAGACGGGCAAGCCGTGACGGCGGGCGTCGCCGTTACGGTCGAGCGCTCCCCGTGGCCGGCGCGGGCTCGATCCCCAAGGACTCCAGACGCGGCGTGCAGGATCGCACTCTCGGGCACGACGACCCTTCGGCCGGTCCGAGGCGCGACGAGTGCGCCATCTCGCTCCTTCGGTACCTCGGCGACGCGCCTCGGCCGGTCCGCGCTGACCGTCGCGCGCCGCAAGACGTAGGGCAGACCCATGCCCGCCGAACAGCCGCCACGTGCGATCCTCGCCACCGTCGCTGTCTTCCCGGAGTCCTACCTTCTCGAGAATCTTGCGGTCCGCTCCGACGGTTCGATCCTCGTCACGGCGGCCGTGCAAAAGGAGCTGTGGTACGTCCCGCCTGCCACCACGCGGGCGCCCGTCGAGCCCTTCCTGCTCCACAGGTTCGATCACTTCGCCTCAGGAATCGTCGAGACCGAGCCCGAGGTGTTCTACGTCAGTACGACCAACACCGACACGCTGCAGCAGTCGTTTCTTCATCGTGTTGACCTGCGCGGATGGCGTCCCGGCGATCCGGTTCGAGCCAGGTGCATGTTCGAGTTCGACAAGCGCGCCGGCGCGCTCAACGGCAGTTGCCTCCTCGGTCCGTCGAGCATCCTTCTGGCGGACTCCGTATCCGGCCTCATCTGGCGTGTCGATATCGGCCCCGATGTCCGGGACGTCGCGGCGCGCGTCTGGCTCAAGCACGAGAGCATGGACGTCGACCCTGCGAGCACACTCGTGCCCCCCCAGCCGGGAGTGAACGGCGTCCGCTACGCGGCGAGAAGCAGCTACCTCTACTACACCTCCACCGCGCAGAAGCTGTTCATGCGGGTGCCCGTCGACGCCGGAACGCTCGATCCGGCAGGGACCCCGGAGGTCGTCACTGGCGGCACGATGCCCGATGATTTCTGCGTCGACGAGGAGTCTGGTGTGGCCTACGTCACGACTCACCGCCAGAACACCATCGATCGCGTGCCGCTGGACCCGGCGGTGGACCAGACCAGGCAGATCGTGGTGGGAGAGCCGTTCGACGAGCAGCTGATCGGCCCGACGAGCGCCGCCTGGGGGCGAGCTCGCGGGGACTACGGCCGCATCGCCTACGTCACGACCGACGGAGGCTTCATGGCGCCGCCATCGAACGAAGTCAGGCCCTCGAAGCTGGTGCGGCTGGACCTCTCCGGCTGACCCAGGACCTCGTGAACGGGGCTGACCGCGGCGCCAGCTTCGACTCTGAACGGCCCGGGTGCGAAACAAGAACGCTGGTTCCGCGCTCACGTAGTCAGACCGAGATCGCCCTCATTTCAGCGCTGACGAGGGCCGGGCACGCCCTGGCGCGACGGTCCGCGCGAGGATTCCGAGGGTCGCCCGCAGCGCAGCTTCTGGAATCACCGGGAAGATGGCTGCGTCCTTCCAGCTTTGCTCGACCGATGACCAGTCGTAGTACGAGGTGACGAGCGTCCCCCCGTCGATCGGCTCGAGTGTGTAGCCGTATACATGGCCGAGGTTGAGCTGACCTCCGACCTTCCAGGCGATCTCGCGGTTGGGATCAAACTTCACAATCTCCACGGTCACGTCGTACAGACCGAGCGGGTAGTCGTTGAGCGCCTCGCGATCCATGTGCACCACGAAGCTGTCGCCGACGGAATTGACGGAATCCCCGGTCGCGTACATCAACATTCCCGAGCTGTCGATTGCTACATGACCCTGTGGATCAGTCAGGACCCGAAAGATCTCCTCCGGGCTTGCCGCAATGGCCCGTTGCACCTCCAGCCGTTCCGTCATTTCGCAATCCTCGCGCACTGATGTGAGATCCGGAGACCGCGCGCAGGTCGGTAGCGCTCAGTGCGGTTCGAGAGCGGTCTTGGCGGCCCGCAGATCCCCTTCGTGCGCACCCCGGTCCGGTATGCGAAAGGCCTCGCCTCACCGCTACTGTGGCCCTGTGAGCAGCCCATCAGTGCCCGGCGGGGTGGTGCACAAGCTGCCAGGAGACCTGCGCAAGGCGCTCGTCGCCAACCCCACGGCGCTCGGTGCCTGGCAGGACATCACGCCTCTGGCCCGCAACGAGTTCATCTGTTGGGTCGAGGATGCCAAACAGGAGATGACCCGAGAGCGACGCATTCGCCGCACCCAGGAGGAGCTGGAGGAAGGCCAGCGTCGGCCCTGCTGTTGGCCAGGGTGCAAGCACCGCGAGCGCACCGGCCGATAGCAACCACGCAAACCGACGTATGGCGGACGAGACGCCGGCACGTGCAAAAGGACTCAGCGACCCTCTCCCGCTAGCCAGCGTTGAAGGCCCGGAACAGCACGGCAAAGTCACAGCCGGCAGTCGTACCTCCCTGCGCGGCGATCGTGCGAAGGAAGGCATCCGGATCGAACTCTGCACCGAGGGCCCGGAGATAGGCGCGGTGCTCGCGTAGCGAAGACACTCCCGCTTCGATGCTGGCGGTGACGTCCACGTAATGCGTCGGGGTAGCGGCACCGTTGATGTAGATCGCCTTGATCCCATTCCATGGTCCACCGAGGTCGGGAAACACCCACTCGTTGGCGGCGTCGCGGCAGGCGTCGAGCAACGCCAGCCCAACGGCTCGATGATCTGCATGGTTGACGTTTCCGTCATCCCCCCACGTGAGCTCGAAGTTCATCCCGATCACGATCTCGGGTCGTAAGCGGCGAAGCGCCCTGGCAAGGTCCCGCCGCAACCTCAGCCCGTACTCGACGGCGCCGTCGGGATGCCCGAGGAACTCGACGCTGGCGACGCCGACGACCGCGGCGCTGCGCCGCTGCTCTTCCTCCCGCAATGCTCCGGCCTCGTCCGGGGCCATACCGGCCATCCCGGCCTCCCCGCTCGTCGCCAGGACGTAGGAGACTTCCTTGCCCTGAGAGGTCCAACGCGCAACGGCGCTCGCCGCCCCGTACTCCAGATCGTCAGGGTGGGCGACGACCGCGACGGCGCGCACCCAGTCCTCACTGACGGGCTCCATCACACCTCCCACTCGAGCGTCTGAGGTTAGGTGATGCTGCGGACAGACTTGCCACCGTGTCCTGCGCACTCACCGGACCTGCTTTGCCCCGTCGCCATTCGGGCGTCATCGGGGCACCTGCAACCGCCGGCAGCGGGGAAAGGCCACGTGACGATCTGGAATGATCACAGGATGAGAAATCGACTGCCTACGTATACGGGATACAGCGTCGGTTGCGCAGTCGTCTGGGCCGGCATCCTGGGCGCCCTCGCCGCGGGCGGCAAGAAGGACCGGCTCCGCACCATTTTGCCGGTCTTCGGTGGCTGGTGGATGGGATGGACATCCGCGACGATCGCTCGTTACGGTTACCCGCCACCGAAGTCTCGACCTCCGTGGCTGCGGAATCGTTCCGACTGACGGCACCCAAGGCGCCCTCGAGCGCCTCGGGTGCGAGCCGACCGGGAATCCCCTTCGAGTGGGGAGAGTCGCCGGGCAAGCACTGTGTTGCCGGTTGGGCGATTGCGTTCCGCCCAGCCGGCGCCGGCACGGCCGACTACTCCTCGCCCGAGAATCGCTCCCACGCCGACTGCCGAGTCATCCCCAAGGACGCTCCGATCGCCGCCCACGTAGCCCCGAGCTCTCTTGCCCTCTTCACGAAGCGGGAGAGATTGCTCTCGGCCTGCGCACCCGCCGCCGCCATCCGAGGAAGGCTGGCGAGCACGCCGTCGAGATCAAGGTCCTCTTCCCACGATGTCAGCCCTGGCGGTAACGAGGGTGGGTTGTTGATGATCTGGCTGCACAGGTCGACGCACTCATCACAGATGTAGACCCCTGGACCAGCAACCAACTTCGCAACTTCGTCGCTCGGCTTCAGACAGAACGAGCACGATGGGGTGACGCCCTCCCCGGTGACGGCCATGAGCTTCTCCTCGCAGTGCCAGCAGTTCAGTTGTCAGGAGATACCTTACACGGTCAGGGACCACCTGACAAGGAGGCGCAAACGGGCCGGCTCGTGCGGTTCCGAGGTCGGGTAGTTGATGATCAGCATGCCCGTGTTGTCATCGCTGGCGAAGAAGACGGCGCCCCCGCCTTGGCGGCCGTGATCGACGCCGATAACGGTGCCTCGGCCGCCAGGCCGATCGGCGAAGATGGTGGCGTGAATCTCCGGCAGGCAGCCGAGTCCGACCTCGATTCGCTCCTCACGGTCCAAGAAGAGGGCGCAACTCGCGCCCTGTCTCACATTTTTCCCCAGGACACTCATCCCTTTCCAAGAGAAACACTGCGGTCGCGCTGGGTCACGGAGCTCGCCGACCCTGGGATCCGTGCCTACGTCATTACGAACGACGACGATGAAGTACTGGGTTTCGCCGCCACCCGCGACGATGAGCTGTTGCACTTCGGCACTGCCGTCGAGACGTGGGGCACCGGCGTGGCGGCAGCGGCACACGATGCTCTTCTCCGAACGCTGGCAGACCAAGGTGTGACGCAGGCGCGGCTGCGCGTCTTCGAGGAGAACCACCGAGCTCGACGCTTCTACGAGAAGCTCGGATGGCAGCCGACGGAGCAGCGGTCGCGTACGAGCTTCCCTCCGCATCCCGTTCTCGTCGAGTACCGGCGGCACGTTCCCTAGGCCCTCGGGTCCGAGGGGCCGTGTTCTCAGGCGTCGGGTCCTCGGTGTCAGGATTACCTCGAACACGATCATCACGATCACCGCGACGGTTCTCAGCCCAGGCGCTGTATGCCCTGTGGGGCCACGAACCAGCTGACCGACGGATCGGCGTGGACAGCTACATCTTCAACTCGGGAACTCCTCGAGCAGCCGTCGCACGGTTGACTCCCAGATGGAGTCATCCTCGGCTTTCCATTGATGGCGAGCCCTACCGGTGCATTCCCAGTCTGGATCGAGGCCGTCCTCTTGCACGAGGCATCCCGCCAGCACCAGTCTCCCGGCGTCCATCGCCGGCCCCACCTCAGGACCCACGAGACCATGAAGGATCGGAATCGCCGGACGCCCGCACTGCGGGCATCGTTCCTCGGCTTCGCGAGGATGACTTGTCGTCACTGTGGCGACGCTATCCCCCGGCGGAGGATGCCCCGGCCCAGTACGCCGCCTCGTCGGGACACGAAGGGGCGCCGGCGGCGATTGTGAAATGCTGCTGCCGATGGGTTCGATCACCTGGGGCCGGGACGTGGCAGATGTGTACGACGCCGTCAACTCGGCGCAGTTCGAGCCGCCCGTGCTCCTCCCCATCGTCGACCTGCTCGCCGAGCTGGCAGACGGGGGCCCCGCTCTCGAGTTCGCCGTCGGAACCGGGCGGGTGGCGCTTCCGCTCAGTGCCCGCGGGATCGCCGTGCATGGACTCGAGCTGTCGCCGCACATGGCGGAGCAGCTGCGGGCAAAGCCAGGCGCCAGCGGAATGCCGGTGGCCATCGGCGACATGACGACAACCAGGGTCCCTGGCACGTTCAGGCTCGTGTACCTGGTGGCGAACACCATCATGAACGTCACGAGCCAACAGGACCAGATCGCGGTGTTCGTCAACGCGGCCGCTCACCTCGGGCCGGGTGGACGGTTCGTGGTCGAGGTGATCGTCCCCCAGCTCCGCAGCGTGCCGCAGGGTGAGATCGGTCGGGTCTTCAGGCTCGACCCTGACCACGTCGGGATCGAGACGTTCGACGACGTGGTGGGACAGATCGCGTGGTCTCACGACTGGATGGAGCTGGACGGCCGCTTGGTGCGTCACTCGGCGCCCTACCGCTATGTCTGGCCGTCCGAGCTCGTCCTCATGGCTCGAATCGCCGGCTTCCGACTGGAAGACCGCTGGGCTGGCTGGGACAAATCACCCTTCACGTCCAGCAGCACGAGCCAGGTGGCGGTGTTCGAGAAGGTGTCGTAGTGACGACGCCAGCGGTCGAACGTGTCGCCGCGAGCCCCTCCCTCCCAACGGTGACCGACCAGTGCGAGTCGGTGGTGTAACGGCAGCTGGCACCCGTGCTGATCGACTTGGCGAGATGGGCGGCGAGGGGCGGCTCGGCCGAGGCGATGACGTCGATGGCCCGAACGAGGGCTTTCCTCACCGCCGTACGGGCCTGTTCGCGATTGCCGATGGCACAGGAAGGGGCGACATCCACCAGCCAACACGGTGACGCCTGCGGCTTTCGGCCCAAAAGCGTCAGCTTGGCCAGATCCGAGTTGAAACCCTCAGCTGAGATGCCGCGCAAGAAACGCCAACGAGGGAGGCTCCTGCTCGATGAAGAAGGGGCCGGTGTGGCACCCGTTCGAGAAGTCCACGACGGCTCCGGCCGGTAGGACCCTTGCGAGAGCCTCCACGCCAGGGTGGAACGGATCGGAGTTGCCCGACGCGACCCGGACCGGCATGGCCGTCAAGGCCCCGGCGTGAGTGACGGCGTCGTCCGCGGCGAAGTCGGCCGGCGAGGCATAAGCGGTGCCGTTGGCCGCCCGCGCCTGGGCGTAGCTGGTCCAGATCGCTGGGCTGATGGCGGCGACCGCAGATACGACACCGGGATACTTCTCGGCCAACAGGAGGGCCCCGTAGCCGCCCATCGAGATGCCCATCGTGCCGATCCGATGTGGAGGTCGTCCCAAGCCGAGCCGCTGGCACAGCGGGATCAGCTCGCCCATCACCATTGCCATCGGGTTGTCGCCAGGATGCGGGTTCCAGTAACCGCCACCACCGTCTACCGTCACCATTGCCATCGGCGCGAGCGGTTCTCCGCCCATGCGGAGGGCAACGGCCTGTGCCGGCGACATCCCTTCGACGGCATTTGTGTGGTTGCCTCCGAAGCCATGGAGCATCACGACGAGCGGCAAGGTGCTGCCTGGACCGCACTTCGGTGGGTAGGCGATCGTGTAACCCACCGTTCGGTTGCGGGCATGGGAGTAGAAGGCGTTCGAGATCGATGGGCCTAAGGGCGAGAAGCTCAGCCGTTGGCTCGGCACCGAGCAGGCACCGTCGAGCTGGTCGAGCAGCTGTCCGCCCGGGAGGACGCCGTGCGACACGAGCTCGACGCCGCCTGCACCGGCGGCCACGACGGCCGCGATGCCACCGAGGCCGTAGGCGAGCAACCGGCGCCGGTCGAACCTCTGCGGCGAGGCTCCGTCTTCCGTGGTCACTTCATCGCCGTTCGACAGGCCTTTAGGGGCACCGGGTCGTGATCGGCGACAGTCCGTGTCCTCGGAGGAGTCCTCCGCCTGCCCACCGCCATCCGGCTCCCGATCAGCGCTGCATGAGGGCGAGGCCGCCATGGCGGGCTCGGCGCAGAGCGCGCGCTGCGACAGCCAGCGCCACGCGCATACGCACAAGGCCGGCAACGTCGATGGCCCCAGTGTGAAACAGGGTGTTTGGCCCGGAATGACCGTCGATGACCCAACTGCACGACCCGACAAGGAAGGCGACCATACCGAATGCGGCGACCCGGGCCAGAGACGCCTCGTAGCGCAGGACTCGTCTCGACAGATCCGCCCGTCGGACGATCTTGGCGGCTCCCACCATCTCACAGACGATGGCGACGGGACTGGCCGCCATCCAGGCGAGTTCGGCCGTGGGGAAGGCGGCAAGGGCATGCGGGTGAGCCCAGTAGGAGGTGACGGAGAGGGTCGACGCCCACATGAATGCGGCTACCCCGCCAGGCACGAGACCCTGCTGCGCCCAGGGGTGTCCGCCGGTGCCCGGCCAACCGTTCCCGAAGTGCCGGCTGCCGATCGTCAAGAAGACGGCGCCGACGAGGAGGAGCAACAACGGGCGAAGCAGACCACGGGACTCCCCTCGGCCCACACGGGCGAGGATGCAACCGGCGATCGGAATCGCCGCCATCAAGGCCAGGACGCAGAAGAGCAACATGGCGCCGGACATGAGGAGCATGGCGGCGTACGTGGAACGCGTATCCGGCGGTGACCACCGCCAGCCGATGGTCAGCTGCGACCACATGGCGACGCCGAAGATGAGGAAGACCCCGAGAGCGCACCAGAGCGAAGCCAGACTCGCCCGAACCTGGTCGCCCGGCTCGATGGCGTGATCGGTGAGGCCGGCAGACGTGAGCCTCGCGAGCAGCCCGCTCCAGGCAACGTCGGCGCTGCGGCGCCATGAGCGCGGCCGATCGGCCATCTCGGCCACGAGCAGCTCCGCGAACTCGTCGCCGTAGCGCGAGCGCCAGTCCTTCGGGTACCAGCGGAGGAGGCGCGAGCTGCGTCGCTCCAGGTCCTGTCGGATTTCGCTCATACGACGCCCCAGCTTCGTGCCAATCGGCGAAGCCCGAGATCGGCCACGTGTCGCTGGGCATCGAGATGAGCTCGAAGCGCTGCCGCTCCGACCGCTGTGAGCTGGTAAGGCCGTCGCCGGTCGTTGCTTTCGAGTGCCTCGATGAGTCCCTGGCCCTCCAGCCGGCTGAGGGCTTCGTAGAGCGTGCCCGGCGCAAGCCGTACTCCGGCGAACGCCTCGATGTCCTTCGTCAAGGCGTAGCCGTGTTTTGCTCCGTCTGCCAGGCTGGAGAGGATCAAGGTCGCCGGACCCGCATAGCGACCGAAGGCAGCGAGCGCTTCGGGCGAGACCTGCTCCTGCTCAGGGGTGTGCTCGGGCTTGGCCACGCGGGTCATGATATATCGGCCGGCGATCTATCACCGGTCGGAAGCGGGCCTTCGAGGGGGACGAGGTAGGGGACGTGGCCGGCGATGAACTGCCGCGAGAACGCGTTGCGCATCCGCCAGAAGCCGGCGTCGACGACGAAGTGCGCCATCACAACACCGAGATAGGCGCCAAAGAGAAGGCGGAGCGCCGGAGAGGCGCCGTGCAGATGCGATGCGCCACTGAGGACAGCTCCTCCCACGAGGGCGACGGTACCGAAGAGGGTGACCCGAACTGCCCGCGCTCCTCCTCGGGCGCCTCCTGCCGCGATGAGTCCCATGAGGAGGAGGTATTGAAATCCGTGGGCGATCGTCATGCCGCCCACGGCTGCATATGGCGAACGGAAGACGAAGATCGGGAGCGAGAACAGCAACGACAGCAGGTAGGTGGCGCTAAAGCCAGCCGGGCGATCGTGCGACGCCCGTCGAACGAGCGACACCAGCCCGACGCCCACAGCGCCGGCGAACGTGAGCGCCGCAGGCGCGAACAACGCACCGATGTGGGGCTCGATATGAAGCTGGAGAAGGCCTGGGTGCGCCATCAGCCCCGTGATACCGGCCACTCCCGCCACGATGAGCGCCCACCGCTCGACCGGTCGCAGCGGTGTCACGCCGTGCGCCGCAGCCGCCAGTGCCGCCATACCCAGGTTCTGCTTTTGGAAATGGAAGAACTGCCAGGCGAAGTAGGGCAAGAGCAGCCAGGCCATCACGGCCGGCGAGAGCAACGCCGCCGTGGGCGCCCCCGCCACGACGAGGCCGAGCGGTATCCAGACGTAGCGAAGTGGGCGCTGCAACGCGTAGGAACGGACCTCGGGGAGCCCGTACAGCCATGCCGTCGAGGCGACATGGACCGAGGAACCGAGGAAGAGCAACCAGATGAGCCCGCTCACCGGCGAAGCCGCTGCGGGTGGAGCCATGACGATGGCGGCGACGAAGGCTCCAGCGGTGAGAGCCGAGACTGCCCACGGCCATGCCTTGGAGGCTGCGCTCGTACCCGCCGAGCGGCTGCGCCCGATGCCCGTCAGGTGACCGGCCCGAACCTCCGCCGACGGCGTGCTCGGTTGGCCGCCCACCGCCTCAACCGCCCCCACAGCCACCGGCCGCACCGACCCAGAGGCCCACGACGAACACCAGCAGCCACAAGACACCGACAAGGACGACCCCCAGTAGCAGGCACTGCGCCACGACTCGCCGGGTAGATCGTGGGCGAGATGGCGTTTCCGAGGGGCTCGCAGCTTCGAGAGGTACCAGCGGGAGGAACATGCCCGCAACACTACTCCGGTGGCCGATATACCGTCAAGCAGTACATCGGCTGCCGAGGCATCCGCGTCGTCGCACGCAGATTTGCGCTAAACGGCGCCATGCGCTCAGGTGGTGGTGTACGAGCTCGGTGATGCGCTCATCGCCCCGGCGTGGACGCCGGTTACCGAAAGGAGCGGGCCATGACCGACCTGCAGGGTCGCCTCACCTTGATCACTGGCGCCGCCACGGGAATCGGCCGCCTCCTGAGCTTTGAGGTGGCACAGCGCGGTGCGGTCCCCGTGCTCTGGGACCTCGACGAGGAGCGTCTCGGCGCCGTCGTCGAGGAGCTCCAGCGCCGTTGCGGCACGAAGGCACGGGGATACGCCTGTGACGTGAGCGACCGAGAGGCCGTGCACGACACGGCCGAACGTGTCCGCGCCGAGGCGGGCGACCCGGATGTCGTGGTGAACAACGCAGGCGTAGTGAGCGGGGCTCGGCTGCTCGACCTCACCGACGAGCAGATCCGCCACACCTTCGAGGTGAACGCTCTCGCCCTCTACTGGGTGACGCGGGCCTTCCTTCCGGCCATGGTGGCGCGCAACGGCGGGCACATCGTCACGATCGCCTCGGCCGCCGGACTGGTCGGCGTCGCCGGCCAAAGCGACTACGCAGCGAGCAAGCACGCCGCCGTCGGCTTCGACGAGTCCATGCGCGCCGAGCTGCGCCGGACCGCACCCGGCGTGATCACGACGGTCGTGTGCCCCTACTACATCGACACGGGGATGTTCGAGGGCGCGCGTACCCGGGTTCCCTTCCTGCTGCCCATCCTGCGCCAGGGCGACGTTGCTCGGAAGGTCGCCGGCGCCATCGAGCACGACCGACGGCTGCTCGTGATGCCGCCCGCCATCAGGTTGCTCCCCCTTCTGCGCATCCTCCCGCCCCGGCAGTTCGACCTCCTCATGGATCTTCTCGGCGTCAACGTGTCGATGGAGCACTTCGTCGGCCACGATGGCTCCGCCTGAGTGCACTTTTCGCCACCGCGTCGTCGTTGCTCCAAAACGACAAGCTTGAGCGCCGCCCTCGGGCTCACCTGAATCACATCGCTGCGCGATCCACTGCCGGCTGCGCGCCCGGGGGTCTCTCGGCTGGGGACAGCCGTTCGGGCCGTTAGTGCTCGGTCATCTGCCGGCGCAGCTGAACATAGACCTCGGTGCCGACGATCGCCTCCAACTCGGCGCCGAGCGAGTCGATGACGGGACGGTCGCCCACGTAGGCCAGTGCACCTTCCGTGCAGCACCATGCCATCGTCTCGCCCTCCTCGCCCCAGTCGCGCCGCGTCCAGCGGCGCACGGTGGCCACCTCGGTGCCACCGTCACCCGCCTCCCAATCAACTCTGATGGGCAGTTGCCAGCACACCGAGGGCTTCCAATCGATCGGCGACTCGCCCGCATCGATGGCTGCCAGGTGCAGGGCGCAACCCTGCCCACCGGCGAAGCCCGGTCGGTTGAGGAAGATGCAGGCGCCGTCGACGACTCGCGTGTGCAGACGGGTGTCGTCGCTGAAGATGCCGCCCCCGCCGGCCTCGGCGTGATGCTGGAAGCGCGCCGGTGCCAGCGTTGCGGCCAGCGCCGAGATCATCCGAGCTTCGTCCACGTCTCCCAGGTCGGCGCCGACCGAGCAACAGCCGAGACCGAGATCGGGCGCCGGCTCGGTGCCGATGCCCTGACAGCCTCGACCCCACAGGCACGTCCACCTCGACTCCAGGAAGTCCCGATCGAAGCGCCAGATCGTGTCACCCTGACGGATCTCGTCCATGTCCTGGTCCATTCAGTCGACCCTAGGCAAGTACGTCGGCGCTGACGGCTCATGGCGGCACTTCGAGCTGGTTGCGCTGGCGTTCAGCGAGCCGGGTCGCCTTTCAGGCCGACGCCCTTGAAGAACGTGTAGCAGAACACGCCGTCCACCTCCGTCGTGCGTTCGAGCGCTCGAAGACCCGCGTCGAAGGTCTCGGCATCGATGAGGCCGCCACCGATGGCTGCCTGGCGGACGCCCTCGATCATGGCCGTGAAGGTTCTCCGTGTGAAGCCGTCCACCAGTTCCGGGCGGCTGGCGTCCACGTACACCATGCGGGGGTCGACGCGGACGCCGGCAAAGCCGGCCTCGACCATGAGCGGATAGATCTGCCGACCGACGAGGGCGTCACCACCGGCCTCTCGTTGCAGGTCGATGAGGCTTCGAATCGCTCCGTGAGCAGCGGGGATGTCAGGGTGGAAGAAGGTCGACCCGTGGTCTCCCTCGATCACCGTGATCGTCCCGCCCGGCCGCAGGAGGGCGCCGAGGGCGGCGAGGGCGTCGACCGGCCGGGAGAGGTGCTCGAGCACGAAGCAGACGAAGACGTGGTCGAACGACTCGGGAGAAAACGGCAGCGAGAAGATGTCGGCCTGCCGGAACCCGACGTTGCTCACACCGGCACGGTGAGCCCGTCGGCGTGCCTGTGCGATCGATGCTGCCGAGATGTCCACCGAGGTGAAACGTGCCTGCGGGCTCCGCTGGGCGAGCGTGACGGTCTGGGCGCCGACGCCGCAGCCGGCCTCGAGCACGGTGCTCCCCGACGGGTACTGCGTGTCGTGATGCAGCAATTCGACGAGGGCTCCCGCCTGATCGTGCAGGCGCTCGTTCTCCCGCTCGTCGTAGCCGTGTACGTATCGGTCGACCATGGGCCTACCCAAGCACACGGCGCTGCCTGGCGGTGAGCACCGAGGTCACGCGGACGGCTGATGACGCGGGGCTCAGGCCGCCCTCCTTTTTCGTTACGGAACGGCATTCGGCTACCTGGCCGGTCACCCAGCTTTTCGACAGTCACGTCGAGTGACCCGATTCACGGTCAGCCCGACAATCAAGACGACGACGACGGCACCGGAGACGGCGACCGCGACCCAGAACAAGTGCACATTGGCCAGAGCGAAGATTGCGGGCGTCTCGGCCAGCAAGAGCCACCAGAGCCGAGATCTGTGCTCGCCGAGCTTGCGCGCCCCCGGCTCGCCAGGGCTACTCGGAGGCGAGTTCGTCGCCGTCCTGGTCCTCGCTGTCCTCACGTCGATGCTTCCCACTGAGACCCTTCGGGTCGACCCGTAGCAGGGCGTCCACGAACCGCTCGACGTCCTCAGGGGGTTGCACGGGCTGCTTGAGCTGGCTGAAAGACGACTCGGCCACGTTGGTAGTCACGTCGCCCTGCAATCACGGGCGCGCCTTGGCAGTGTCCTTCACGGGAAGCAAGCGGCGCCGGCGCCGGGCGAGTTCGACGATCGAGGCGCCGGCCGCCATGAGAATCCCGACGAACCACCAGTACAGGGGCGAGGACCACGGTTCACCGGTGTGGGCGGGAGGAACGGGCGTCCCCTTTGCCTTCGCCGTGATGAGCACCGAGGACGTCGGCCGACCGGTCGGGTTGGAGGTTGTCTGGGTTTCGACGGCGGTATTCGTGATGGCGCCGGCGGCATCGACGGTAACGAGGATCCGCAGTGTCGCCCTGGCGCCATCTCCCAACGAGCTCATCCTCCAGGTCACCGTCGGCCGGCCGTTCACGGTGGCTTCTGTCACCGAACCGCTGCTCGCCGTCGCCGAGACGAAGGCGAGGCCGGCCGGAAGGGCGTCGGTGACGACGACCCGCTCGGCTGCATCGGGACCGGCGTTCGTGGCCGTCACGACGTAGGTGTCGGTCGTACCCTCAACCGGCCTCGAGTCGTCCACCGTCTTCCTGATCGACACGTCGGCGACCGCCCGCGGCGAGCTGGCAGCAGACGAGGACTGCTGCTGGCCTTTCGGGTTCGGCGTCGCCTGGGTCTCGAAGGCGGTGTTCACGATCTCCGTGAGATGCCCGTTCACCTTCACCACGAGGGTGAGCGTCGCGGTCCGGCCGTCCCGGAGCGTTCCGATCTTCCAGGTGATCGTTGCAACTCCGTCGATGACGGCCTCCTCGACGGTGCCGGAGGCTGACGTCGCCGAGACGTAGGCGAGACCGCTCGGAAGCGGGTCCCGCACGACGACGCCGACGGCTGAGCTGGGGCCGTCGTTGCTGACCTTCACCGTGTAGATGTCGTTCGTGCCCTCGAGGGGCCTCGCATCGGAGACGGTCTTCAGGATCGACACCTTGGCCGCAGCCGTCGGGCTGATCGTCACCGACGAGCTCTGCGTGCCGGTCGGGTTGGCCGTCGTCTGGGTCTCCGTGGCGGTGTTCGTGATCGTGCCGGAGGTGGCCGTGACCTCGACGGTGACCGTCGCCGTAGCGCTGGCGCCGTCGGCCAGGGTGCCCACCGTCCAGGTGATCGTGCCGCCGCAGCCGCTGATGGTGCCGGCCGAGGCGGAGTCACTGACACAGCTGACTCCCGCCGGCAGATGGTCACGAACGACGACGCCGGCGGCGGCGTCGGGGCCGGCGTTCGCGAGCTGCAATCGGTACGTGACGTCGCTTCCCGCTGCCGGGGCGGAACGGGAGACAGTCTTGGCGATCGAGACGCTGGCGGTCGCCGACGGGGTGATGCCCACCGAGGAGCTCTGGTTGCCGGTCGGGTCGGGTGTCGCCTGCGTCTCGGTCGCCGTGTTCGTGATCGTGCCGGAGTCGCCCGTCACCTCGACGGTGATCGTCGCCGTCGCCGTGGCGCCGTCGGCGAGGGCGCCCACGGTCCAGGTGATCGTGGCTCCGCAGCCGCTGATGGTGCCGGCCGAGGCGGAGTCGCTCACGCAGCTGAGACCGGCCGGGAGCGGGTCGCTCACGACGACGCCGGCGGCGGCGTCGGGGCCGGCGTTGTCGAGCTGCAGCGTGTAGGTGACGTCGGTGCCGTCGGCCGGCGTGGCGTCGGAGACCGTCTTTAGGATCGAGACGTCGGCCGCAGCCGTCGGGTTGATGTCCACCGACGAGCTCTGCGTGCCGGTCGGGTCGGCCGTCGTCTGGGTCTCCGTGGCGGTGTTCGTGATCGTGCCGGAGTTGGCCGTCACCTCGACGGTGACCGTCGCCGTGGCCGTGGCACCGTCGGCGAGGCCGCCCACCGTCCAGCCGACTGTCTCAGTGCCGCAACCGCTGATGGTGCCGACGGAGGCGGTCACGCTCACGCAGCTGAGCCCGAGCGGGAGCAGGTCGATCACGACGACGCCGGTAGCCGCATCAGGGCCGGCGTTGCTGAGCTTGAGCGTGTAGGTGACGTCGGTGCCGTCGGCCGGCGTGGCGTCGGAGACCGTCTTTGTGATCGAGACGTTGGCCGCCGGCGCTGGGAAGATATCCACCGACGAGCTCTGCGTACCGGTCGGGTCGGGCGTCGTCTGGGTTTCCGTGGCGGTGTTCGTGATCGTGCCGGAGTTGCCCGTCACCTCGACGGTGATCGTCGCCGTCGCCGTGCCGCCGTCGGCAAGGGCACCCACGGTCCAGGTGACCGTGCCCGCCCCGCAGCCGCTGACGGTCCCAACCGAGGCGGTGTCGCTCACACAGGTGATCCCGGCCGGGAGGGGGTCGCTCACGACGACGCCGGCGGCGGCGTCGGGGCCGGCGTTGTCGAGCTGCAGCGTGTAGGTGACGTCGGTGCCGTCGGCCGGCGTGGCGTCGG
>JBKQSP010000019.1:0-46917 GCA_052143575.1 Acidimicrobiales bacterium | reverse complement strand
CCGACCGGCGCATCGGACACCGCTTCGCCCAGCTCGCCCTCGTCGTGGCGCTGCTGCTCACAGCGAAGCTGATCGACTGGCGAGATCGCTGGAGCTTCTGACGGCGCCTATCCGCGCATGGTCTTAGCAGCTCGTCATCGCTCGCGGCCAGTGACTGGGACTACGAAGCCAGGATCAGGATTCTGCGGTACAAGGCTGCGGCCCTGCCTGAGTCCACGGCTGAGGAGCGCCGCGCCGCCGAGATGGCGGACTTCGAGCGCCGAGTCGCCCGGCAGGTCGCCCGGGCCGCGGCACTCCATCCGGCCGTGACCGGCATCCACACCCACTCGCACCCCGCCTTCGGGTCACAGGGAAGTGACGAGTCCCACGAGCATGAGCACGCCCACGAGCACGACAGCCGCCACGACCACCACGACACCGCCGCAGAGGCCGCCAACAAGGCCGCGCCGAACGTGGGGGCAGCAGTCAACAAGAAAGCCGACACGAAGAAGGTAGAAACGTGAGCCCGTCCCGCAGATTGCCAACGCAGATGGAGCGCCTCGAGCGCCTCGAGGAAGCCGTGCGATCCGTGATTCTGTACGTCTCGGACGCTCAGCCGAGCCGACTACCTCGCTCGGTCGTGGCAGGTGCCGCCGGCGGCTTCCTCCTCGAGTTCCTGCACGCCGTCGAGTCCGAGCGGGATCTGCACGAGGCGGACGCGCTCGGTCCCGAGTTCGTCACGCCGCCTACCTGATGGCCATTGCACCTGTCGGCTCTTACGACGCCATCGTCTACGCCGAGGCGCGTCGATGAACGACAGAGTTCGGCGGTTCCTTGTCGTCGTGGCCTGTGTCGTGTTCTCGGTCGCTGTCGGCGCGCTCGTGTTCGCCGCTCTCGGTGGGTCCTGAGACGAGTCCGCGGGGTGCTCTTCTCGCACAGTCACCCGGCGAGGAGAACCTTCGCGCTCCCAAACCCTCGTTTAGCAGGCCGCCCCGGTGGGTGGGCCGCCGCTGAACTTGACGGACTTGCTTACAGGGGCCCCACCGCCAGATGGTGGAATCGCCAAGAAATGTATGCGCACCACACAGTTGGACGGCTGGGGAGGCCTCACCGCATGTGCAGTTAACGTCCCGCCGCTGAAGATCATGCGAACGGCTTTCAGCGTCGTGATGTTCTTGTTGTTGACCCTCAGGGTGGCGTGCCCGCACGGGTTGGCTGGGGGGAGCCCGATGGCCTCGAGTTGGACCGTCGCACCTACGGCGCTGCGAACGGCTGTCGCTGTCTTCATCTCCGCTCGGGCGACGCTCACGTTCACAGGCTTCGAGTAGCGATACGCCGTCGTGACGGCCTGCGCGATTCTGACGAACCCGCCCGCCCAGCAGCTGTCCCCCGGGCTGAGTGGCAATTTCGCAGTGGCAGTGAGCCCGTTGATCTGTTTGAGAGGTGTGAACAGGTAGGTGGAGGTGCGATGCGCGGTGGCATCGCCCGAGACGATGACGTCGGGAATCCCGCACAGCTCGACGGGGTTGATCTTCGCCTCCAACGTGATGGTGATGACACCGGAGGTCGTGTCTCGCGTCGCCTTGGCCGTGGCCGACAGCGGGGCGGAGCAGTTGACCGGGTAGGTGATGGTCAACGGCCAGAGGAAGTCATCAGGAAAGTCGGAAATGGTGACGTCGCTGACGTCCGAGGCTGCGTACGCCGACCCGCCACCGCCACCGAGCCCGATGGCCGGGGTCCCCGAGTAGTCGCCGCCGCCACCACCTCCGTAGTAGCCGCCGCCGCCACCACCACCACCCGCGCTGCCGCCTGTACCGCCGGTCCCGGGCGTGGCGCCGGTCGCGGGACCGGCACCGTCTGCGCCCGGTGTCCCACCACTTTCAGACAAGCCGCCAGCTCCGCCCGCCGACTGAGTCCCGCCGCCTCCGTTGTCGCACGGTGTGCCGTTACAGTTGGTGCCTCCGTTGAGGTCCCCCGGGAGTGTTGCACCACCCGAGGCGCCTGTTTCACCCGGGCCTGCGCCGCCGCCCCCGCCCGCGACAAGCTGCACCTGGCCACCCGGGCCCGCGAAGACTGTGGCGCCTCCACCGCCACCGCCGCCTCCCCCAGCTGAAGAACCGCCGACGCCACCGCCCCCGTATCCGCCGGCCCCGCCTGCGGTGGCGGTACCGTCAGCGCCGTTCTCGCCCGTGAGGATCGTGAATTCCTCCCCGGCCGTTACCTTGAGGTTTCCGGACAGGTCGCCTCCGGAGCCGCCGAGAATTCCCGAGCTACACCCGCAGACTCCACCGAAGCCATCGCCACCTCCGCCACCGACAGCAGCGATGCTCAGTGACGGAATTCCAGGGGGCACGGTGAAGGTTTGCAAGTGATCGGCGTAGCCGAAGTTGATCGTGCACATATCTGGACCCAGAGCTCCGCCCGGGCAGGGATCCGGAGCGCTCGCCGCAAGGGCCATGCTCGCGGCGATCACTTGACCCCGAGTTCCCGCCAGCGCCGCAGTTGCGGTGAGACTCAGCCCCGCGACCGCCACGCTGGCGAGCCCGACGCAGAGGAACCTGCGTGACCAGGTGATGTGGTCGCGGCAAGTCATGGGGAGACCGCCGCAGTCACTGCTGGGACGGCGACCTCAACATCCGCGGCTGCAGCCAGCCGACTGACCGTCGAAATCGCGGTTCGCATTTCCGGTCCCCCTCGCATGCCTCGGCGTGACGCCGGCTCCGGATGACGCTATCCCAGTCCCGTCACGGCCGCTTGAGCCTGGAGCATCCCGTTGCGCCCGCCTCGAGCTAGGGCATCACGTGGGCTGTGGGGGCCTTGTCGTGGAACGTCGGGTTTATCGGCGCCGCCCCGTTGCCACCGAGGCCGCCGAATGGCTCGCGAGCCAGTGACGTGGGCGCCACCGAGGGAAGAGTGGGTGGAAGTGGGAGAATGGCTCTACACAACAGCAAAGCGGAAGGTCCGACGTGAGGCGTAGTGGTCCGGTTCGAAACCGGGGACCACGGCCGCAGTATGGGAGGCCCTCGGTCGGAGGGTTCTTGCTGGTGATTGCCCTGGCCATTGCAGCAATCGTGTCCCAGGCTGGCTACACGGCTTGGCTACTCGGCGCGCTCGGCGCGGTGCTCATCATTGTCGGCGTTCGGTTCGCTGTGTGGCTCCGAAGGGGATCGGCTCTCCACTAACCCGCAACGCACACCGGCGGTTAGCGCTTGGTCCCCTCCCGGCCACGGTTCCTTAGGTCCCGCAGCGCCCGCACGAGCTGACCGAGGATCGCGACGGCTCGCTCCCGGCTCAGCCCGCTTGGCGACTGTGGCGGGAGCATGGCGATCGACCGGCGCAGGATCTCGGCTTCCTCGGGGGTCAGGTCGGCCACACCCGAGTGTAACGAACACGCGTTCGATATGCCGGGCGCGAGTCACCGAACCCTGCCCGCCTAGCGTCGGTTCGGCGGCAGGACCGATAGCGCACCGTGCTTCGGCACCATTAGCACTCGCCCTCTCGGTAGCTGGTTGACATCGAGCCATGCGATCGCGCGACCGATCGCTGGTTCCACGTCCACCTCAGTTACCTTGAGCCAAACGGACGAGGCGGCTTCCATCCGTTGCGCCCTCCGCGCACAGTCCCGGTTTGTTGTGACCAACACTGCCCTACGGCTTTGTGCGTAGATGATTAGGTTTTCGTCGCTGGCCTCTTCGAGCCCGGCTTCGTACGCCGTCCACGTCTCGTCGTAACCGGCCGAGCGAAGCCAACGGGACACACCGGCCGGCACGCAGTGATCGACCAGGAATCGCCTCGCCTCAGCCTGCCTTCGCCGTATCACCTGCCGCTGCTGCCTGGACGTCGGCCGCGTCCAGTCCCGGGTACTCGTCGAGGATGCGTGCTGTATCCCAGCCGGCGATGAGCAATCGTCTCACCGTCGCCACGGGGATCCGAGTACCGGCGAATACCGGCGCCGAACCGAGATGGCCGCGCCGTTTCTCGATCTTGCCCGGCTGCCTTCGATCCCGGCGGTCGCGCTCGGCCGCTTCAGAGATCTCACTCTCATATCGACCCAGGGGGAGAACCAAGGTCATGACGTACTGGCCCGAGAGCGCTTCTTCCCACTCCCCTTGAGAATCCTGGATCACCACTCGATTGCCACGTCCTCGAGGGACTACAGCGAGCCGAACCTCCGCGAGAGGGACCTTGAGGCCACGGTGTTGGCGTAGCTTGCGCACAATCTTGCCCAGCAGTTGGAGGGACACGTCATCTCGGAGCTGCAGCGCGACGCGGACCTCGATCAGGTTGGAAAACGACCACAGTCGGACGTGGCCGCGACCGCGAGCCTCGTCCACGTCGGCGCTTATGATCCCACGGTCAAGCCAGTAGTTGAGGCGCCGTCGAGACACGCCAGTAAGTCGGAGTACCTGTTCGCTGGTGAAGACTTGGTCAGGTAGCGCCACGATGAGCACATTAGTGTGCCCATGTGTCAAAGGCAGGGAGCGCCTCGATTGGGCTGGCAATCGGCTCGTGCCGGGAGTAAGCTGGCTATATGCCAGCACGCCGATTCGGAAACGTAAGGAAGCTCCCCTCGGGCCGCTACCAAGCCCGCTGGGAGGACAAAGACGGCACGGAGCACAAGGCGCCGACCACCTTCGCCGAGAAGGACCAAGCCCGCCGATGGCTCTCCGCCCAAGAAACGGATCTCCACCGCGGGGGATGGGTCGATCCCGACAAGGGCCGCATGACCGTGCGCGCCTACGCCGACCAGTGGCTCGACGGTCGTCCCGACCTCCGACCGCGAACGCGTGAGCTGTACCGCTCCCTACTCGACCACCATGTGCTGCCGGCGCTCGGAAGCAAGAGCCTGTCGATGCTGGACGTCTCCACCGTGAAGGCGTGGCGTGCGAAGCTGCTCCGCGCCGACGTCGGACAGGTGACGGTGGCGAAGGCGTATCGCCTGCTGCGAACGATCCTGAACGGTGCCGTCGAGGACGGGCGCATCGTGGCGAACCCGTGCACGATCAAGGGCGCGGGAGTCGAGCGGACGGCCGAGCGGGCGGCTGCCACGATCGAACAGGTACACGCCCTCGCCGATGGCATCGAACCTCGGTTCCACGCCCTCATCCTCCTGGCCGCGTTTTCGGGGCTCCGCTTCGGGGAGCTGTCAGCCCTCACCCGTCGCCGGATCAGCCTCGACGGAGATTCCGTCACGGTGACGGAATCCGCTGCAGAGCTAGGTGACGGCTCCCGCCTCATCGGGGAACCCAAAACGAAACGCAGCCGTAGGACGGTCGCATTGCCGCCCCAGGTCGCTCAGGCGCTCGCCAAGCACATGGAGAGCTACGTCTCGCCCGAGCCCGACGCCCTCGTGTTCACCGGGCCGAGGGGAGCGCCCATCCGCCGGGGCAACTTCCACAAGGTGTGGGCCAAGGCCCGCGACGCTGCCGGCGTGGGGGAGACGTTGCACTTCCACGACCTCCGGCATACCGGCAACACCTTGGCCGCTGCGACCGGTGCCAGCACGGCCGAGCTCATGGCCCGCATGGGTCACGCCAGCCCTCGTGCGGCCCTGATCTACCAGCACGCCACGGTCGACAGGGACAAGGCCATCGCAACGGCACTTGGCGAAATGATCGCCAGCGCAGGTCGCTAGCGCTTCGCCCGGGGCAACCGACCCTGAGGGTACTCCCGTGTCAACTCTGTGCAGGTTGCTGTCGGGAGTTGGAACGGCTGCACACGATATGAGGAGGCGTTGCCGTGCTCCCGCCCGAGCAACGGACACTCCAACGTCACGCGCCAGGATTGAACGGCGCCGTCGGGCGACGCCTGTGCGGAGATGGAAACCAGGATTGGCTTGTCTCCTCCATTCTCAACCCACTCGGCCAACGTCGGGCCGTGGCGGACGATGATGCCGACCTGGTCTCCCCCTTTCAAGGGGATCCGACCCTCCTCGAGTAAGGCGCGGTATTCGGAATTGGGAGGGTCCAGGGTGCTTTCGATCTGATCGGGGTCGTCGCAACGCTCGACGCGATCGGCGACGATTCGCACCTCGGCCGAATGCTCGCTTTCGTTGCGGATGGTGAGATAAGCGCCGAGCTGTAACACGGTGGACTGGTCACCTGGCATCGAGAGCACAGTCTCCATCGGCTTTGACAGCATAGGAGGCCATCGATTCCAGCTTGGCTGATCGCCCCGCATCCAGATACCTCGAAGAGCGGTCGGCGTGTCGACGACCACGTGAGGACCCAGGTTGTCGCGCCGAGAATGATCGGCCGCGGTGGCTGACCGTCTCGCGCTGACTGCCGCCCATCCGCTTACTGCGATCGCCGCAACCGACAGGATGAGAGCCAAGACCGAGGCCATGCAGGTGAATCGTAGGTCCGAGGATCGCGGGCCAGGACATTCCCGGCACACTCCCGGCACGGTGGCTCCATCGGCCTTTACCGATACGGCCTCTGAGCAGGGGAGCGGGCGACGGGGATCGAACCCGCATAGCCAGCTTGGAAGGCTGGAGCTCTGCCATTGAGCTACGCCCGCGGATGGCGCTCACGATAGCGGAGGTTGCCCGACTACCCGGAGAGCCCGGAGAGCCCGCGCTACCTCCTTTCCAGCCGTGCTTACCCGTAGGGTTAGGGCGTGACCGAGGGGACCTCACGGACAGTTCAGCGCATCATCGATGACGTCCGGCGGCTCGAGGACACCGACGGGCGCCTGCCGCTGCCGGACATGAGCGATTGGGACATCTTCCCCTTCGAGGGGGAGATGCTGGTGAAGCACCTCGACGACCCTGTGATCCCGGAGCCGCCACGGGCCGGTGAGCGGGGCGGCTCCCCGTGCTTCCAGTGCGGCTCGCGTCCCGAGAGCTCGGTGCTCCTCGCCAGCGAGCGGTGGCGGCTCATCGACCCAGGTCCCCGCGGTGTGCCGGCTGTCGTGCTGCTCGAGACGGTCGAGCACGTCGACCTCGAGACGCTTTCGGCCCCTCTCGCCGGCGACCTCGGTGTGCTCACGTGCCGCATCGAGCGGGCGATGCGGGCCGTAGACGGCGTGGGACGCGTGCACGTCTACCGCTTCGGCGACGGCTCGGCCCACTTTCATCTCTGGTTCTTCGGACGGCCGGCGGGGCTCGTGCAGACGAGGGGCTCCTGCCTCACGGTCTGGGACGACGTGCTTCCGAAACGCCCCGCTGATGAATGGCGGCAGAACCTCGAGCGCCTTCGCGCCGCCCTCGTTTCCGACGGTGGCCTGAACGTGTCGGCCTGAAGGGTGCACCCGGACGTGCCAAGCCGGCGCATGGACCGCCGACAGTTTCTCGGAACGGCTGCCGCCGTTGGAGCTGCCGGAGCAACCGGAGCCGTGCTGTCGGCTTGCTCACCGGCCGTCAAGGCCGTCCAGAAGATCGCCGCCGTCAAACCGGCCGGCAGTGACCTTGGCGCGGTCGAGCACGTCGTCATGCTCATGCAGGAGAACCGCTCCTTCGACCACTATTTCGGGACGTATCGAGGCGTGCGGGGCTTCGACGATCACGCCAGCGGTGATCCCGGGGTCTTTGCCCAGCTTTGGCCCGCCAACACGACGATCGAGCCGAAAGGCCGTCTCCTCCCCTTCCACCTCGACACCGCCAGCACCGACGCCGCATGCACCTTCGACCTCTCGCACGCCTGGCCGGCCCAGCACGCCTGCTGGAGCGGTGGGCGGATGGATGCCTTCGTCACGACGCACACCTCGGCCGACTACGAAGGTCCAGAGAACGGCGTCCTCACGATGGGCTACTACACACGCCAGGATCTGCCCTTCTACTACGCCCTGGCCGACGCCTTCACCATCTGCGACGCCTACCACTGCTCCGTGCTCGGTCCGACGGATCCGAACCGCCTTTTTTGGATGTCGGGCACGAACGACCCTGACGGGAAAGGCGGCGGGCCGATCATCACGACGAACGAGTTCGAATCGGACAAGTGGACGGTCTCCTGGGCAACGATGCCGGAGGTCCTCGAGGACCACGGCATCTCCTGGCGCGTCTACAACCCACCGGGCTCGATCTACTCGCCCGACAGCGATCTCTCGATGTACGTGTCCAACAACCGGCTCCTCTACTTCCGCCAGTACCGCGATGCCTCGACGCCCCTGCACGCCGCTGCCTTCTCCTCGACGTTCCCCGTCGATTTCGCCCGCGATGTCGCCAAGGGCACCTTGCCGGCCGTGTCCTGGCTGGTGGCACCCGTGCTGCCACAAGACATGTCGGAGCACCCCCCTGCTCCGGCGGCTCGAGGCGAGTACTACACCCACCAGGTGTTGAAGACGTTGGCCTCCAATCCGGCGCTCTGGGCGAAGACCGTGTTGTTCCTGTCCTACGACGAGAACGACGGCTTCTTCGATCACGTGGCGCCACCGACGCCACCGCCCGGCACGCCGGGCGAGTTCCTCACGGTGGATCCGCTGCCTGCCGACGCCGCTGGCGTCGCCGGGCCGATCGGCCTCGGGATGAGAGTGCCCATGCTCGTCGTCTCGCCCTTCGCCCGCGGAGGACACGTGTTCTCAGAGGTGTCCGACCACACCTCGCAGCTGAGGTTTCTCGAGGAGCGCTTCGGCGTGCCCGTCCCGAACCTGTCCGCCTGGCGCCGGGAGACCACGAGCGACCTCACGAGGAGCCTGCACTTGCCTACCTCCGTGCCCGGGCTTCCCGTGCTGCCGGCGACGTCGCTCGACGCCGCCGTCATGGAGCGCGAGTGCACGGCCGGCGAACAGATCGAGCTGAACAGCTCGACGTCGCCTGACCTCGTGCCTCGCCGGCAGGTGATGCCGTCGCAGGAGGCTTGAGCGCTGTAGAGCCAGTCGTCACCGTCTGCCGGTGAGAAGACAATGTCAAGCAACCACGGTCCGCAGCCGTCCTTCCGCATCCAGAAGCCATGAGACCACCTGGGCGGCAGGCCGGCTGGGCGCGCTGCGACGTAGCGTCTGCGGTACCGCCACATTCGGGGTGCAGGTGGCGGTCAAGGGAGGCCGAGTGTCCAGAGAACTGTCGTATGCGTCCGGCCCGTCGTCCGTCCCGCTGCTGGGCGAGACCATCGGGGCAAACTTCGAGGCGACCGTGAACCGTTTTGGGGAGCGAGAGGCGCTCGTCGATCGACCGACGGGACGGCGCTGGACGTACGGGCAGCTCGACGAGGAGGTCGACACCGTCGCTCGTGGGCTGCTCGCCGGCGGCCTGTCGACGGGCGATCGCGTCGGCATCTGGTCGCCGAACGCCGCCGAGTGGGTGGTCGTGCAGTACGCCACGGCGAAGATCGGCGTCATCCTCGTGAACGTCAACCCTGCTTACCGGGCGCACGAGCTCACGTACGTGATCAACCAGTCAGGCGTGTCGCTCCTCGTCACGGCGCAGGCGAACGAACGCTCCGATTTCCCGACGATGGTGGACTCGGTCCGCCCGGACTGCCCGGGTCTCGATCGGGTCGTCGTCATCGGAACCGACAGCTGGGAAGCCCTCTTGCAAGCGGCAGAGTCGGTGCCACCCGCCGCCGTGGCGGAACGGGCCGCCACGCTCAGCTTCGACGACGCCATCAACATCCAGTACACGTCGGGGACGACCGGCTTCCCGAAGGGTGCCACCCTGTCGCATCACAACATCTTGAACAACGCCTTCAGCGTCGGCGAGCTCGTCGGCTACACGGAATCCGACCGCATCTGCCTGCCGGTGCCCTTCTACCACTGCTTCGGGATGGTCATGGGCAACCTGGGCGCCACCTCTCATGGATCGTGCATCGTCATCCCGGCTCCCACCTTTGACGCCGGCGCCACGTTGCAAGCGGTGGCAGCCGAGCGCTGCACGTCGCTCTACGGCGTGCCGACGATGTTCATCGCCGAGCTCAACCATCCGAGCCTTACCTCTCTCGACCTCACCAGCCTCCGGACCGGGATCATGGCCGGCTCGCCCTGTCCCGTCGAAGTCATGAAGCGGGTCATCTCGGAGATGAACATGACGGAGGTGTCGATCTGCTACGGCATGACCGAGACGTCTCCTGTTTCGACCCAGACGCGCATGGACGACGACCTCGACCGGCGCACCGCGACCGTCGGCCGCGTCATGCCACACCTCGAAGTGAAAGTCGTCGATACCGCCAGCGGGCTCACGGTCGCCCGTGGCGAGCCGGGTGAGCTCTGCACGCGGGGGTATTCGGTCATGCTCGGCTACTGGGAGAACGAGACGGAGACGGCCGAAGCCATCGACGGGGCTCGTTGGATGCACACGGGCGATCTCGCCGTCATGCGCGACGACGGCTATGTCAACATCGTCGGGCGAATCAAGGACATGGTCATCCGGGGCGGCGAGAACATCTATCCCCGCGAGCTCGAGGAGTTCCTCTACGGCCACCCGGACATCGTCGACGTTCAAGTCGTGGGCGTCCCGGACGAGCGCTATGGCGAGGAGCTGTGCGCCTGGATCCGGTTGCGCGAGGGTGCCGAGCCGATCACGGCCGAATCGTTGCGCAAGTTCTGCGCCGGACGGCTCGCTCACTACAAGATCCCTCGCTATGTCCACCTCGCCGAGGAGTTCCCGATGACGGTGACCGGAAAAGTGCGAAAGATCGAGATGCGCGAGCACTCGATCGAGATCTTCAACCTGGAAGCGGCCGCCCACATCCGCAACGCCTGACGCTGGCAAGCCGGCCTGTGTCGCAGGGCGTCAAGGCCTTTGCGTCGGGGAGGCGGGATTTGAACCCGCGGCCTCCTGCTCCCAAAGCAGGCGCGCTGCCAAGCTGCGCTACTCCCCGGACGGAGCTCGAGTATACGGCCAGGTCCTCTCTCTCAGAAGAAGCAGGCGCTGCCCACTAAGCTGGTGATCGGAGCGCCGGGAAGTCTGGTCGGCATTGATTCGGTCCGGGCGCAAGGCTGCCCGAGCCACGACCTGCCCCGAGGTGTGCGATGCCAGGAGACCAGCAAGTGGCCGGCACGCAGCCTGCCGTGACTCGCGCCGCATCGGTGGCACTGGCGAGACGCCGCGGCGGCAGGCACATCCTGCCCGAGCGCTTGCGCAAGGCGAGCTGGCAGCGGGAGGAGCTGCGCACGACGTTGTGGCTCGTCCCGTCGATGCTCGTGGTTGCCAGCCTCGGGCTGTTCGCCATCACCTACGGGCTCGACGTCGCCGCCTACCACCACGACCTCAGCTACCCGTTCTGGATCCGCACGCCGAGTGCCGACGCCGCCCGCCAGGTGCTCATCGCCATCGCCGCCGCCGTCATCACGGTCGTCGGCGTCGTGTTCTCGATCACGATCCTCGCCCTCACGCTCGCCTCCCAGCAGTTCGGGCCGCGGATGATGCGCAACTTCGTGCGCGATGTCGGCAACCAGGTGACGCTCGGCGTCTGGGTGGCGACGTTCGTGTACTCCGTGCTTGCCCTCGGATCGATCTCGACCAGCTCCGGCCCGTTCGGGGACTTCGTACCCAACCTCTCCATCACCGTCGCCGAGGCGCTGCTGTTCCTCGATGTCGCCGTGCTCATCTACTTCATCCACCACATCGCCAAATCGATCCAGCTGCCCGAGGTGATCGCCGGGATCGCCCGCGACCTCTTCTCCGCCGTCGACTCCGAGTTCCCCCTGCAGGCCTCCGGGTCCGTCGAAGCCCCACCTGCGCACGGGGACCTGGCTCAAACCGTGCGCTTGCTTGACGCCCAGGGTGTCACGATGCCGGCGCTCGAGAGTGGCTACCTCCAGTTCGTCGCCTTCAGCCAGCTCGTCGAGATCGCCGAGGACGCTGGTGCCGTCATACGGCTGGCGCACCGGCCGGGCCACTTCGTCGTCGCCGGCCGCCCGCTCGGCACGATCTGGCCGGCGGCGGCGGCGCCCCGCGTGGAGAGCGCACTGGCGCGCTCGCACGTGACGGGTCCGCACCGCACGCTCATCCAGGATCCCGTCTTTGCCATCGACCAGCTCGTCGAGATCGCCATCCGGGCGCTTTCCGCCGCCGTCAACGACACCTTCACGGCCCTCACCTGTATCGACTGGCTGTCGGCCGGTCTGAGTCGCATCTCGGGCCGCGTGCTGTCCGAAGGTGTCTACTGCGATCGGGCTGGCGTCATCCGCCTCATCGAGCTCGCTCCGAGCTACGAGCGGATGGTGAATCGTGCCTTCGACAAGATCCGCCAGGCAGGTGGCCGCATGCCGGCCGTCATCATCCGCATGCTGGACGCTCTCGCTCACGTCGCCGAGTACACCGTCGAGCCCGCTCAGCGAGCAGTCTTGCGCCGGCAGGCCGGGATGATCCTTGGAGGGGCTGAGGAGGCTGGTCTCGAGCCGAACGACCTCGACGACATCCGCCGGCGATTCAGTGGGTTTCTCGAGGTGGCGGATCGCGACTCTGCCTCGGGCGGCAACGGCGCGGGGGCCGCCAGGCACCCGCTGCTCGATTCAGACGGCGGCAAGGCGGCCATCCCAGCGAGCGGCCCGGCGCCGCTCGACACGCTGGCGGGCGGCCTTCCGGGCGACCGGTAGACTCCCCGAGCCATATGCGCTCCACCGCTGAAATACTCGAGGGAAACAAGGTCAAGCTCTCCGTCGAAGTCGACGAGGACGAGCTCAAGACTGCTGTCGAAGACACGTTCCGTCGGCTGCAGCGAGAGGTGAGCGTGCCCGGGTTTCGGCCTGGCAAAGTACCCCGCCGTCTCCTCGAGGTCCGCATGGGGGGCAAGGCCATCCGCGAGGAGGTCATCCGCCACGCCCTGCCCGACTACTACGCCCAGGCCGTCGAGGAGGCAGATCTCGACACGATCTCGGCTCCCGAGATCGACATCACCTCCGGTGAGGAGGAGGGCCCGCTCGCATTCGACGCCGTCGTCGAGGTTCGGCCGAAGGTCTCGGTCGCCGGCCGAGATGGCCTCATCGTGACGGTTCCGTCACCGGCAGTGAGCGACGAGGATCTCAATGCCCAGATCGACCGCATGCGCGAGCAGTTCGCTGAGCTGTCCGACGTGGAGCGCCCCGCCCGCGACGGCGACGTCGTCACCGTCGACGTACAGGCGGCTCGCAACGGCGATCCCGTCGAGGACCTCGCCACTTCCGATTTCGTCTACGAAGTCGGCTCGGGCATGCTCGCGGAGGGTGCCGACGAACAGCTGCGGGGGGCGAAGGCGGGCGACATCCTCCTGCTCGACGCCACCGACGCTCCGGGTGGCAGCGCCGAACTGAAGATCCTGGTCAAGCAGGTGCGCGAGAAGGTGCTGCCGGAGGCGGACGACGCCTGGGCAGCCGATGCCTCCGAATTCGAGACCATCGCCGAGCTGAGGGCGGACCTCAGCAAGCGGATGACGGCCCTTCGCACCCTGCAGGCTCGCCTCGCCCTGCGCGAGCAGGCGGTCGAGGCGCTCGCCGGCCTCGTACAGGAGGAGATGCCCGACACGCTCGTCAACGAGGCCACCCAGCGGCTGCTCGCCTCCTTCCTGCGGCAGCTGGAGGCACGAAAGATCAGCCTCGACCAATACCTGGCCGCCCGCGAGCAGGACGCTGACCAGCTCATCACCGAGCTGAAGGGGCAGGCGACCGAGCAGGTTCGCGCCGATCTGGCGTTGCGTGCCGTGGCGGACGCTGAAGGCATCGAGGTCACCGACGAAGAGCTGGCTGCCGAGATGCAGCGCTTGGCCGACGAGTCCAACCGGTCGGTGAGCGAAGTCGCCCGCCAGGTAGCGGAGGGAGCCGGACTCGAGCGGCTACGCTCTGATATCAGGAGTTCGAAGGCGGTCGAGTGGTTGCTCGATCACGTCGAAGTCGTCGATGAGCAGGGGAACCCGATGGACCGAGCGTTGCTGTTGGAGCACGAGGACGCTTCCGGCGAACCTGAAATGACGACATCACAGGATGCTGGCGAGAGCAGTACGGACGGAGGTTCGGCCACTCAGGCGGTCGAACCTGACAACGACACGGAGGAGGGTCGGGCTTGAGGGCGTACGACTACCTTGTTCCGACGGTCGTCGAGCAGTCGAGCCGCGGAGAGCGCGCCTACGACCTGTATTCGCGGCTGCTCCGTGAACGAATCATCTTCATCGGGACACCGATCGACGACACGATCGCCAACCTCGTATGCGCCCAGATGCTCTTCCTCGAGTCGGAGGACTCGGACAAGGACATCAACATCTACATCAACTCGCCCGGCGGTGACATCACGGCGCTGTTCGCCATCTACGACACGATGAAGTACGTGCGTCCGGACAAGTCCACGTTCTGCTTCGGACAGGCAGCCTCGGCCGCCGCCGTCCTGCTGGCCGCCGGCACGAAGGGCAAGCGCTTCGCCCTTCCCCACACCCGCATCCTTCTCCACCAGCCCTACGGCGGAGCTGCCGGCCAGGCGACCGACATCGAGCTGCAGGCAAAGGAGATCCTTCGCATGCGGGATCTCCTGAACGAGATGCTGGCCTCGGACACGGGCCAGACGGTTGACAAGATCCAACACGACACCGACCGGGACTTCATCATGAGCGCCGAGGAGGCGCAGGAGTACGGTGTCATCGATGAGGTGATCACGAACCGGGAAGTCCTCGGCAGCGCTATCGCTGCCGTGGGCGCTGCCTGACTGGGGGGACGAGGTGGCCAAGTTCGGCGACGGGGGAGAGCTCGTCAAATGCAGTTTCTGTGGGAAGTCGCAGAAACAGGTGAAAAAGCTCATCGCCGGTCCGGGTGTCTACATCTGTGACGAGTGCATCGAGCTGTGCAACGACATCATCGAAGAGGAGCTCGCCGAGCCGACCGAGGTGCGCTTCGAGGACCTTCCCAAGCCGAAGGAGATCTTCGAATTCCTGAACGACTACGTCGTCGGGCAGGAGCAGGCGAAGAAGATCCTCTCGGTGGCGGTCTACAACCACTACAAGCGGGTGCAGGCGGGCGCCTATCGCGAGGGTGACGTCGAGCTGGCGAAGTCGAACATCCTCCTGCTCGGCCCGACCGGGTGCGGGAAGACGCACCTCGCCCAGACGCTCGCTCGCATGCTGAACGTGCCGTTCGCCATCGCCGACGCAACGGCTCTCACCGAGGCGGGCTATGTCGGCGAGGACGTCGAGAACATCCTCCTCAAGCTCATCCAGGCGGCCGACTACGACGTCAAGAAGGCCGAGACCGGCATCATCTACATCGACGAGATCGACAAGATCGCCCGCAAGTCCGAGAACCCCTCCATCACCCGCGACGTCTCGGGCGAGGGAGTCCAGCAGGCGCTCCTCAAGATCCTCGAAGGTACGACTGCCTCCGTGCCGCCACAGGGCGGTCGGAAGCACCCGCACCAGGAGTTCATCCAGATCGACACGACGAACGTCCTGTTCGTGTGCGGCGGTGCGTTCGCCGGTCTCGACAAGATCATCGAGAGCCGTATCGGCATGGCCGGCATCGGGTTCCGCGCCGAGGTGCGTCGCGGCAAGAGCTGGCGGGAGAGCGAGCTCCTCATGCAGGTGCTGCCGGAGGACCTGCTCAAGTTCGGCCTCATTCCTGAGTTCGTCGGCCGCCTACCGGTCATCGGGGCCGTTTCGAGCCTGGATCGGGAGGCGCTCGTGCGCATCCTCCTCGAGCCGAAGAACGCCCTCGTCAAGCAGTACCAACGAGCCTTCGAGCTCGACAACGTGGAGCTCGAGCTCACCGAGGATGCTCTCGAGGCAGTCGCCGACCAGGCGCTGCTGCGTGGCACGGGCGCCCGGGGCTTGCGTGCCATCCTCGAGGAGGTCCTCCTCGACGTCATGTACGACCTGCCGAGCCGCGAGGACATCGGCCGCTGCGTCGTCGACGGTTCCGTCGTGCTCGAGCGGGTCGCTCCGAGCCTCGTCCCGCGTGGCGCCCCCGGCAAGCCCGATCGCACTTCACGCCGCGCCGCCTCCTGATCCCACCCGCGGCCTCCGGCCCATCTCCCTCCGGTCCGTGTGCGCACCTCTGACGGATTGTTCGCGGACGCGCCGTGGCCGATGAAGTCGGACCGTTCTCACCCCCTGCCGCAGGCCTGAACGCCAGCATCGGGGAGGCGCTCGCCTGGCTCGACCGCCACATCAACCTCGAGGCGATCGAGTCGGGCAGGGCCGGGCGTCACGCCCTCCCCACGCTGGAACGGATCGCCGCCCTCGTCAAAGTGATGGGCGACCCGCAGCTGTCCTACCCGGTCGTTCACATCACCGGCACGAACGGCAAGGGCTCGACGGCGAGAATCTGCGCCGCGCTGTTGATCTCGGCCGGGCTCAACCCTGGCCTCTACACGAGCCCGCACCTCGAGTCGATCAACGAGCGCATGGCCGTCGGGGGGGTGCCGATCACCGACGCCGAGCTCTCGCGCGAGCTGGCCGCCATGGCTGAGCTCGAGGTCTTCGTCGGCGAGCGGGCGACCTGGTTCGAGATCCTGACGGCGACGGCCTATGCCTGGTTCGCCGAGGAAGCAGCCGACTCGGCCGTCATCGAGGTGGGTCTCGGCGGCCGTTTCGACGCCACGAACGTCGCAACGGCCGAGGTCGCCGTCGTCACCAACGTCGAGCTGGACCACCTCGACATCCTCGGGCCGACCCGCGAGCAGATCGCCTCCGAGAAGGCGGGCATCGTCAAGGCCGGCAGCCACCTGATCCTGGGCGAGCAGGATGCGGCCATCGCCCGCATCTTCGAGGAGGAGGCCTTGGCGGTGGGGGCGGCCGGCCTGTGGCGGCGAGGGGAGGACTTCGGGGCCGAGCGCACGCGGCTCGCCGTCGGCGGCCGCGCCTTCGACCTCTACACGCCGCTCGGTCGCTATGAGGACCTCTACCTGCCCCTCTTCGGCGCTCACCAGGCCGACAACGCCGCCTGTGCCCTCGCAGCGGCCCAGGCGCTTCTCGGGACACCGCTCAGCGAGGACGTCGTGGTGGACGCCTTTTCTTCGGTGACGGCTCCTGGGCGCCTCGAAGTGGTCGGGCACCGCCCTCTCGTCGTCCTCGATGGCGCCCACAACACTGCAGGCGCCCTCGCTGCCGGCGCCGCCCTCGCAGACGACTTCTTCGGACGCCGCACGATCGTCGTGATGGGCTGCCTGCGGGGCCGTGACCCGGCGGATCTGCTCGGCGGCCTCGGCACCAGCCAGATATCGACCGTGCTCGCCTGCACACCGCCCTCGCCGCGGGCACAGGCCGCCGAAGCCGTCGTGGCGGCCGCCCAGGAGCTCGGCCTCCTCGCCGAGGACTGTGGCGGCGTGCCCGAGGCGCTGCAGCGAGCCCTAGAGCTCGCCGGCGAGGAGGATCTCGTGTTCGTCACGGGCTCGCTCTATGTCGTCGGAGCCGCCCGCGCCCTGTTGCATCGCTGACTCGCTCCCCGCTCGCACGACCCTGACCAGCGGTTGATCGACGTGGAGCCCTTCACGAGGCTAGTGTCACGACCCCGTGAACCGCACCCTCGTGATCTGCAAACCAGATGCCGTGCGGCGCGGGCTCGTCGGAGAGATCGTGGCTCGCCTCGAACGCAAGGGTCTTCGCCTCATCGCTCTCGAGCTGCGAACGATCAGCCTTGCGGTTGCCGCCGAGCACTATGCCGAGCATCACGGCAAGGCCTTCTATCCCGACCTCATCGACTTCATCACCGGGGGGCCAGCCGTGCTCCTCGTGGTCGAGGGACCAGCCGGGACCTGGAAGATCGTGCGCACGCTGATGGGCCCGACGAACCCGGTGGAGGCGCCACCAGGCACGATTCGTGGAGATTACGGCACGGTTCTGACCGAGAACCTCGTTCACGGCTCTGACAGCCCCGAATCGGCGGCACGAGAGATTGGCATCTTTTTTCCGGCGTTAGGCTGAGTTCGCGAGCCTGTCGGCGAGACGGCCCCGACGGCCGCCTTGTTCCGGCCCGGGCAATCCCTTAGCCTTAGGGAACCTCCCCTCTACTCTTGGACATGTTTCCGTATGGGTGAAAACAGCCTTTCCTTTATCGGCCGTGACATGGCCGTCGACCTCGGCACCGCCAACACGCTCGTTTACGTGCGCGGCAAGGGGATTGTTCTCAACGAGCCCTCTGTCGTCGCCATCAACGTGAAGGACGGGCATCCCCTCGCCGTCGGCGCTGAAGCCAAGCGCATGATCGGTAGGACGCCGAGCAACATTCAGGCGATCCGTCCCCTGAAAGACGGTGTCATCGCCGACTTCGAGATCTGCGAGATGATGCTGCGCTACTTCATCCGCCGCGTCCACCCTCGCCGCTTCTCGAAGCCCCGCATGGTGATCTGCGTGCCGTCCGGCATCACCGGGGTGGAGAAGCGAGCCGTGCAGGAAGCCGCTGAGTACGCGGGTGCCCGCAAGGCCTACATCGTCGAGGAGCCGATGGCAGCCGCCATCGGGGCCGGGCTGCCGATCCATGAGCCGACCGGCAACATGGTCGTCGACATCGGCGGTGGCACGACCGAGGTGGCTGTCATCTCGCTCGGTGGCATCGTCGTGAGCCAGTCGATCCGCATCGGCGGCGACGAGCTGGACGAAGCCATCATCTCGTTCGTGAAGAAGGAGTACAGCCTGGCGCTCGGCGAGCGGACGGCGGAGGAGATCAAGATCGCTCTTGGCTCCGCCTGCGAGCTCGAGGAGGAGCTGCATGCCGAGATCCGAGGCCGTGACCTCGTCACGGGTCTCCCCAAGACCGTCGTGACGACGACTGAGGAGATCCGCAAAGCGATCGAAGAGCCGGTGGCAGCCGTCGTCGACGCCGTCAAGGTGACCCTCGACCGTTGCCCGCCGGAGCTGGCGGCCGACATCATGGAGCAGGGCATCGTCCTCACCGGTGGTGGCGCCCTGCTGCACGGTCTTGACGTGCGTCTCCAGGCGGAGACGCACATGCCCATCGTCGTCGCCCCGGACCCGCTGAATTGCGTGGCCCTCGGTAGCGGGATGTGCCTTGAGGAGTTCGAGGCGCTGAAGGCAGTCCTCCAGTCCTCGTCCAACCGCTGATCACGGAGTCGTGGTGTCCACGACTCGACGCAACACCTCGCAACGATTGACGCTCGTCATCCTCGTTCTGTTGTCCGTGACGGCCATCACCCTCGACTACCGGGGAGACGCCAGCAAGGCAATCAGATCCATTCGCAACGTCGCCCGTGACGGCATCTCACCCATCCAGCGCGTCCTTGCGGACGCCCTCCACCCGATCGGCGACCTCTTCTCGGGTGCGGTGAATTACGGCAGCGCCGTCAGCGAGAACGAGCAGCTGCGAAACGAGCTCGGCACTCTTCGGCGCGAGGCCCTCGAGAACCAGACCGCCGAGCACCAGCTGCAGGAGCTCCTCAACGAGGAGAACCTCCCGTACATTCAGAACCTGCCCACGCTCGTCGCCGAGGTCGTGGCCGGTCCATCCTCGAATTTCGAGGCCACCTTCGAGATCGACCGTGGCACCTCTTCCGGGGTCGGGGTCGGCATGCCGGTGGTGGACGGCGCCGGGCTCATCGGCACGATCACGGCCGCCGGTTCCAGCACCTCGGTCGTGGAGGCGATCACCGACCCGGGCACCTCGTTCGGGGTGAGCTTCGGGACGCCTGCGCTCTACGCCGTGGCGGGCGGCAGAGGCACGGGCTACCCGCTCTCGCTCTCCAACGTCACGGCCAGCACGCCGGTGACCGACCACGAGCTCGTCTACTCGAGCGGCATCGCCGGCGCCTCGCTCCCCGCCGGCATCCCCGTCGGCACCGTGTCCTCCGTCCACTACACACGCGGGACACTCACAAAGAGCGTGCTCGTGACGCCCGTGGCCGACCTCTCCGGACTGAGCACCGTGACGGTCATACTGTGGTTCCCCGCCCCATGAGGCAGGCCGGGCAGGGCGTGGCGACGGCGGCAGCTGCTGGGCGTCAGCTCGGGGCGAGGGAGTTGCTGTGACGCCCCGGGCATGGCTCCGAGTCGCCGCCGTCGTCTGCGTGATGCTCTTCGTGCAGGAAGCCGTCTTGAATGTTCTCGTCCTGGGTGGCGCTCATCCTGACGGCTTTCTCCTTCTGGCGGTCGCCGCCGGTCTCATCGCCGGCCCGCAACGGGGAGCGGTCATCGCGTTTGCGATCGGACTCGTGGCCGACCTCTTCGTCCTGACGCCGTTCGGCCTCTCCTCGCTCGTCTACGTGCTCGTGGCCTTCGGGGCGGGATCGCTGGCGTCCATCCCGGGTGGACGGGCCCCGATCAGCTTCCAGATGATGGCGGCCTTCGCCGGAGGTGTTGCCGGCACGCTGCTGTTCGAGGGGATCGGTGTGCTGATCGGCCAGCCGAGGCTGCCCGGCCACGAGCTCGTCGCCGTCGTCGCCGTCGTCTCGATCTCGAACGCCGCCCTTATCATCCCCGCCACGGCTGCCATGTCGCGAGCGATCAACATCGGTCCTTCCCGTGACCTCGCCGGCGTCTCTGGCGGGAGCGCCGCCAGGTGACGCCCGCCGGTCCCGGCAACGGAGGGCCTCGCCGTCCCGGTGATGACGAGGGCCGCCCCGGCAACGGAGGTCGACCGCCCGGGCGGTCACCCACGGGCCGCGCTCCCATTCCCCGTCCGAGCCTTCCGCCACAGACAGAAGAGGACCTCGTCGATCGGCCGCGCCAGCGGATCTCGTCCAGCCCCCTGAAACGCCTCGAAGGCGAGGAGAAGGAGATCCAGCGCCGGAGCGAGCCGGTCCACATCGGCCTTCGCCTCACGGTCATGGGGATCGTCGTGCTCGGCCTCTTCTCGATGATGCTTGTCCGTCTCTGGTCCCTGCAGGTGCTGCAGGGCCCGGCCGCTCGCAACGCCCTCAACCAGCTCACGACGCGCACGCTCTTCGTCACGCCGCCGCGCGGCCTCATCCTCTCCCGCAATGGCACGGTGCTCGTGGCCAACAAGGTGATGTCCGTCGTCACCTTGAACCGGCAGGACGCCTCCAACGACCCCGGCCTCGTCGCACGCGTCGCCGTCGCCCTCGGCATCACGTCCTCGCAGGTCAACGCCGACCTGAGCGACCAGCAGGACAGCATCTACGAGCCGGTGCCCGTGGCGGTGGGCGTGGACATGAGCACGATCATGTACCTCTCCGAGCACCGCTCGGAGTTCCCCGGCGTGACCGTCAGCTACGTCGCCGAGCGCAGCTACCCCGCCGGGGAGGTGGGCGTGCAGATGCTCGGCAACGTCGCCGACATCACGGCCGGCGAGCTCAAGGCCCTCGCCAAGGACGGCTACCTCCCGAGCGACGTCGTCGGGCAGTCCGGGATCGAGGCCCAGTACGAGCACTTCCTACGGGGCAAGTCGGGCAAGCAGGTGCTCACGGTCGACGCCTTCGGCGATGCGGTCGGCATGCAGTCGGAGACGGCGCCGACGCCGGGCGACGATGTCGTTCTCAACATCGATTCCGGCCTGGAAGCCGCCTTGCAGCAGGCGCTTGCCAATCAGATCGCCACCCTGAGAGGAAGCGGCCAACCGGCCAGCTCGGGCGCCGCCGTCGTGATCGACCCGCAGAACGGTGCCGTGCTCGCCACGGTGTCGTACCCGACCTACAACCCGGAGTGGTGGGTGGGCGGCATGAGCACGGCGCACTGGACGGCCCTCAACGCCAAGTCGGCCGAGGACCCGCTGCTGGACCGCGTGATCGCCGGCGGCTATCAGCCCGGCTCGACGTTCAAGCTCGCCACGGCGACGGCGGCGCTGCAGGACGGCATCATCTCGCCGTACACGCCCATCAGCGACCCCGGGTACTTCCCCATCCCCAACTGCAACCCGCAGGCTGGACTCTGCAGGCTCTTCAACAACGACGGCGAGAGCTGCCCGGGCGGGTCCTGTGACGTCACGACGGCGCTCACGATCTCCGACGACGTCTTCTTCTACACGATGGGCTACGACTTCTTCACCGACACGATCAAGCAGGACCAGGAGGGCATCCAGCGGTACGCCGCCGCCTACGGCTTCGGTCAGCCGACCGATGTCGACCTGCCGAACGCCTACAGCGGGCAGGTCGACGGTCCCCAGCTGCGCGTCGCCCAGCACAAGGAGTACCCGACGGCCTTCCCCTACACGTACTACGGCGTCGGCGACGCCATCGAAACCGCCTTCGGTCAGGGTGAGACCCTCGTCACCCCCTTGCAGCTGGCCGATGCCTACGCCGCCTTCGCCAACGGCGGCACGCTCTACGCGCCCGAAGTGGCCGGCGCCGTCATCTCGCCGACCGGGAAGGTGATCGAGGTCATCAAGCCAAAGGTGCTCGGTCACGTGGAGATGTCCACGAGCACCTACGAGGCCATCTTGGCCGGCCTGGAAGGCGCCATCACGAGCTCGAACCCGCCCGGCACGGCCTATGGCGCCTTCGTGGGATACCCGAACTCGAGGCTGCCGCTGGCGGGCAAGACCGGAACGGCATCCACGAGCAGCAATGCCGCCTCCACGAACACGACGGCGCTCTTCGTTGCCTTCGGGCCTGCCACCGGTGCGTTCGGCGCCCCCCAGTACTGCGCCGCCGTCATCATCCCGGACGCCGGCTACGGAGCCAAGGCGGCGGCCCCTGTCGTGCGCGACGTCTTCGAGTACCTGATCAAGCATCCGATCCGGAAGCTCGACCTGCACGCCCCGGCCGGCGGGGCGTGAGCAACGCTCTTTCTGGCGCTCCGGCGGCACTAGGCTGCCTGCCAGGATGACAACGCCGAGATCGCCGCAGCCAACGCTCGTGGCTCCCGCGCTCGTCGTCTGTTCCGTTCTCGTCGTGTTGCGCGACCGGTACGCCGCCTCCTGCGGCGCCGCCAGCCACCGCCGGGACGGTCGGGACACTGTGCTCGTCACTGACGAAAGCACCCCAGGCTGGCGCGCCGCTGCGACGCTGTGCGCGGCGCCAGCCGCCTGCCGGGTGCGACCGGCGCGCGATGGCGCGCCCTCGAGAAGGGATCTTCCCGATGTCGGACTCGATGACCGGCCGCCCGGGGCCGGCCGAGCGTGTGCCTGGGGATACCTCCCCAGACCGCCCGGCCAGCACACCGCCGGCGAGCGGAGCCGCCGATGCCTCGGCGGACACACGGGCCGCTCCCCGGCCTCTGACACAAGGTGGCGGCGAGCCGCCCGCCGGAGGACGCCCGGAGTCACCGCCTCCGACTGACCCTCTCGACCGTGGGCCAGCGGCCAACCGGCCGCGCATCGGGGATTCCCGCCCGGCCCCTCCGGTCGCTGCTCCCGTACCGCCGAACGGCGCACGGCGTCCTGGCAACGGCGCACCGGCGTCCCGCCCCGAGAGCGACTTGGCCGAGGGCGGCGCTACATCCGGCACCGGTGGTTCGAGCAGCGGTGGCTCAGGTGGCGGCGGTTCGCGCCGCCGGCGCGGTGGGCGAGGACGGCGCGGCTCCGGCGGCGGCGGCTCCGGCGGCTCGGGCGGCTCTGGAGGGCCTGCTGGAGCGGCTGGGACGGGTGCCGGAGGCACGGGCGGCCGCCCGGGCGGGAGCGGTGGCAGCAGCGGGCGTCAGGCGGGTTCACGGGCGCCTCGGGGCGGAGGCAGCCCGTCGTCGGGCGATGACACCGATGCGGAAGCTGCGAGCTCCGCTACTGGCCCTGTGGTCAACGGGACTGCCGGCGGCGGCGGGCGTCACGCCAAGGGCCAGGAGGCACGCCAGGCCATGGCCGGCGGCGGGGTCGAGGCACCCGATGCCGAGTCGTTCGCCGACGACGACACCGACGACGCCGCCGGGCGGGCGCGCCGGCGGGGACGAGAGCGCCGGGGCAAGCCGCTCGGGCGCTATCTCATGTGCGTGCACGTGGAGCCGGAGCGAACCCAGATCGCTGTCCTCGAAGGTCGCGCTCTCGTCGAGCACTACGTGGCGCGACCTCAGGACGAGGCGCTCCAGATCATCGGAAACATCTACCGCGGTCGTGTGAAGAACGTCCTGCCGGGCATGGAGGCCGCCTTCGTCGACATCGGGACGCCGAAGAACGCCGTGCTGTACTGGGGAGACGTCGCCTTCGACCGGGACGACATCGAGCGCCAGCCCGGAGCGGACCGGATCGAGCACCTCCTGCGTCCCGGTCAGACGATCGTCTGCCAGGTGACGAAGAACCCGATCGGGCTGAAGGGCGCCCGGCTGACGCAGGAGGTGTCGCTGCCCGGCCGCTTCGTCGTGCTCGTCCCGCAGTCGAACACCTACGGCATCTCCCGGCGCCTCGACGACAGCGAGCGCAGGCGGCTTCGCCGCATCCTCGACGAAGTGCGGCCGGAGGGCCACGGGCTCATCGTGCGGACGGCGGCGGCCGGCGCCTCGGCGGAGGATCTTCGTCACGACGTCCTCCAGCTCGTGGCGAAGTGGGACGAGATCGACGAGCGCGCCAAGCGCCTGCCGGCGCCTGCGCTGCTGTACTCCGAACCGCACATGGCCGTGCGCATCATCCGGGAGGAGCTGACCGAGGAGCACCGCTCGGTCCTCATCGACGACCCGACGCTGTACGAGATCGTGAAGTCCTACGTCGCCGAGCTCGAACCGGCCTTGGCGGAACGCATCGAGCTGTACGACACGAGGAGCGAGCCCCTGCCGCTCTTCGAGCGCCATCACGTGCACGAGCAGCTGCACAAGGCACTCGACCGCAAGGTGTGGTTGCCCTCCGGAGGGTCCCTCATCATCGAGCGTACGGAGGCCCTCACGGTCATCGACGTCAACACGGGCAAGAACGTCGGTTCCTCCAGCCTGGAGGAGACCGTTTTCGAGAACAACCTCGAAGCGGCCGCCGAGATCGCCCGCCAGCTGCGGCTGCGCGACATCGGCGGGATCATCGTCATCGACTTCATCGACATGGAAGTGAAGGCGAACCGGCAGGCGGTGACGTCCGCCTTCAAGTCAGCTCTCGCTCGCGACAAGACACCGACACAGGTGTATGACATCTCTGACCTGGGCCTCGTCGAGATGACGCGGAAACGCGTCGGCGAAGGACTCGTCGAGACGCTGTCGCAGACCTGCCCGATGTGCAACGGGCGGGGGATCGTCTTCGACGAGCCCGAGTAGCCGCATCGGCGGCCGCCAACCTCTCTCGCAGGCCGGTCGGCCGTCCGGAGGGCGCCGGCCGGCGTACTAGGGTGGTCACCCTATGTATGCGGTCATCAACGCCGGAGGAAAGCAAGAGCGCGTCGAGGTCGGCGAGCTCGTCGACGTCGAGCTGCTCGACGTGTCGCCCGGCGACGAGCTCACTCTCACCCCCTTGCTCGTCGTCGACGGCGACGAGGTGACGGTGTCGGCGGAGGCGCTCGCCGCCAAGAGCGTGACGGCGACCGTCGTCGGTGAGGTGAAAGGCCCGAAGATCGTTGGCTTCACCTACAAGTCGAAGACACGGCAGCGGCGGCGCTACGGCCATCGGCAGCGCTACACGACGCTCGAGATCACGGGCATCGGGGCGAGCGATGCCGCCGGGAGCGACGAGGGCGACGACGCCGCAACGACCGAGCAGGACTGAGGAGGACTCGAGGTGTCCAAGACCAAGGGTGGTGGCTCCACTCGCAACGGCCGTGATTCGAACGCCCAGCGCCTCGGCGTCAAGGTGTACGACGGCACCGTCGTGCGCGCCGGGGCCATCATCGTGCGTCAGCGGGGAACGCACTTCCATCCAGGCGAGAACGTCGGCAAGGGCAAGGACGACACGCTTTTTGCCACGGCTGACGGCAGCGTCAAGTTCGGTGCCCGGCGAGGCCGTCGGCTCGTCGATATCCTTCCGGCCGACGGATCGGTCGCGAACGGCGGAAGCACCGGTCCGCTCGGGAACTGAGTGAGGGCGGGAGATGTCCGCACCTCCCGCCAAGGGCCGTCTCGTGGTCGCTTCACCGACGCTGGAGGACCCGAATTTCCATCGCACCGTCGTGTTCCTGCTCGCCGCCGATGACGACGGAGCTCTTGGCGTCGTGCTGAACCGACCGAGCGAAACGGCCATTGACGAGGTCGTGCCACACTGGGGCTCTCACGCCTCCGAGCCGCCGGTGCTCTTCGTGGGCGGGCCCGTCCAGCCGAATGCCGCCATCTGCGTCGGCCGCACCAACGAGGGGGCGCGCCTGCAGGACGCCGGCACCGGTCTCACCGACGGTGACGAGGACGAAGCGGACGGGTTCTCGCCGTTGGTCGGCGATCTCGGCACCGTCGACCTCAACCGCGCTCCGGAGGAGATCGGGGTCTCCTTCGCCGGGTTGCGCGTCTTCACCGGCTACTCCGGCTGGGGGCCCGGACAGCTCGAGGAAGAGATCGAGGCGGGCGCCTGGTTCGTCGTCGAGGCTCGCCAGACCGACGTTCTATCCGCCGAGCCGGAGGAGCTGTGGGAACGGGTCCTCCGCCGCCAGGGCGGCTGGCTGGCCGTGCTTGCCCGCCACCCTGTCGATGCTTCGCTGAACTGATGCCGGACTGATGCCCGGCTTCGTCGACGAGGCCCAGGTCCACGTGAAGGCAGGCAATGGCGGCGCCGGCGCCGTCTCGTTCCGGCGCGAGGCCTATGTCGCAAAAGGTGGCCCAGACGGAGGCGATGGCGGTCCCGGGGGCGACGTCTTCCTCGAGGCGTCCAACCAGGTCGTCTCCCTCCTCGGCTTCGAGGAGCACCCCTTCCGCCGGGCCGGCGACGGCACCCACGGCAGTGGCAAGCGACGTCACGGCCGCCGCGGCAGCGATCTCATCGTGCAGGTTCCCGAGGGCACCCTCGTGCACTCGCTGGAGGGTGATCTGCTGGCAGACCTCGTCGCGACCGGCGACCGGTTCCTCGCTGCCGAAGGCGGTCGGGCCGGGCGTGGTAACACCCGATTCCTCACGAACCGGCTGCGTGCACCGGCATTTGCCGAGCAGGGCGAGCTCGGCGAGGAGCGCTGGCTCGACCTCGAGCTCGAGCTCATGGCCGACGTGGCCCTTGTCGGGTTCCCGAACTCCGGCAAGTCGACGCTCGTGTCGCGAGTCTCGGCAGCCCGCCCGAAGGTCGCCGACTACCCCTTCACGACGCTCGTTCCCCATCTCGGCGTCGTCTACGTGGGCGCTCGCTCGGCGACGACGGCGCCGTCGCAGTTCGTCATCGCCGACATCCCGGGTCTCGTGGAGGGTGCTGCGGACGGACGCGGGCTCGGCCACCGTTTCCTCCGCCACGTCGAGCGCGCCCGCGTGCTCCTCGTCCTCGTCGACCTCGCCGAGCGGGAGGATCTCGCTCCGTCGGAGGGGCGCCACCCGGCCGACCAGCTCCGCACCCTCCTGCACGAGCTCGAGCGATACCGGCCCGAGCTGCTCGAGCGCCGCAGGCTCGTCGTCGGGTCGAGACTCGACGCCCGCCCGGAGGCGGAGCGGCCGCCTCTCGAAAGCTACGGCGGCGACCTCGAGATCTCGGCCGTGACGGGGGCGGGCATCAGCGAGCTCGTCGGTCGCTGCATGGAGCTCGTCTCCGATGCCCGCCGGCAGGCGCCGGCGCCGCGTACCTCGCCCGTCATCCACCGCCCCACGGCGGAGGGCGTCAGCGTCGACCGCCCGGGCAGCGTCTGGATCGTCTCGGGGCGGGAGGCGCTTCGCGCCGTGGCCGTCTCCGATCTCAACGATCCGGACGCCCTCGCTCACGTGCAGCGCCGGTTGAAGCGGATCGGCGTCGACCGCGCCCTGGCGAGGGCGGGTGCCAAACAGGGCGACCCCGTGCAGATCGGTCGCATGGAGTTCTCCTACGAGCCTGACTGGTGAGGTCGTGATCGTCGTCGTCAAGATCGGCACGAGCTCGGTCACCTTGCCCGAGGGCGGCATCGACGCCGCCGCCATCGAGAAGCTGGCGGCCGACGTCCGCGCCGTGCGACAAGGCGATCACCGTGTCGTCCTCGTCACCTCCGGTGCCGTCACGGCCGGCGTCGCCTCCCTCTGGCCGGACGGCGAGCGCCCCATCGATCCCGTCACCTTGCAGGCGCTCTCCGCCATCGGGCAGCACCGTCTCATGCGGGTCTACGACGACGCGTTTGCCGCTCTCGGGTTGCACGTCGGCCAAGTCCTGCTGGCGCCGCTCGACTTCGGTCACCGCCAGCGATACCTGCATGCCCGCGAGACGCTGCTCCGCCTGCTCGAGCTCGGCGTCGTCCCGATCGTGAACGAGAACGACGCCATTGCCGACGACGAGATCCGCTTCGGCGACAACGACCGGCTGGCGGCGCTCGTGGCCCATCTCATCCGGGCGGACCTGCTCGTGCTCCTCACCGACACGGCCGGCCTCTTCAGCGCCGACCCGAGGCTGGACGAAGGCGCCACCTTGATCGAGTCCGTCATCGAGATCGATCACGAGCTCGAGGCGGCCGCCGGCGGTCCCGGCAGCGACACCGCCCGCGGGGGCATGGCCTCGAAGCTGGCCGCCGCCAAGATGGCCGCCTTCTCGGGTGTGCGCACCGTCATCGCCGGCGCCGACCGCCCCGACGTGTTGCTGGACGCCGCCGACGGCCGGCCCGGCATCGGCACCACCTTTCGCCCGCACGAGCGCGCCCTGTCCGCTCGCAAGCTCTGGATCGCCTTCGCCCTCAAGCCGACAGGGGGACTCGTCGTCGACGACGGTGCTCGCCAGGCCCTCGTCGAGCGGGGCACGAGCCTGCTGGCAGCCGGGGTGCGCGAGGTGCTGGGGGGTTTCTTGGAGGACGACGCCGTGGAGATCCGGGGGCCGGACGGCGTCGTGTTCGCGAAGGGGATCGTGCGCGTGGCGGCGAACCGGTCGGGCGAGTGGTTGGGGCGTCGAACCTACGAGCTACCGGCCGACCTGCCCGATGAGGTCGTCCACCGCGACGACCTCGTGCTGTTGACCGACGCCTAGTTCACTCGTTGCCCAGCACGAGGCCGGAAACGCCTGGCGGATCATGGCGACGGGCTCACGACCGGCCCGATCTCGGGAGGCCGCTTCACGCCGAAGACGTCCCGCAGGGCGGAGAGCGCCGCCAGCTCGCCGCAACGGCCGTGCACGCCGGGGCCCGGCGGCGTGGAGGAGGAGCAGAGGTAGACGCCGGGAATGCCTGTGCGGTACGGGTTCCATCGCGCGGCCGGACGTGCGAAGGTCTGGCGGAGGTCTTGCAGGCCGGCACCGATGTCGCCCCCGACGTAGTTGGGGTTGTGGCGTTCCACCTCGGCCGCTGTCCGCACGGAGGTGGCGATGATGAGGTCGCGCCATCCGGGCGCAAAACGATCGACCTGTCGGGCGATCGCCTCGCTGCGGTCGAGCCCGGATCCCGCCGGCACATGGCAGTAGGCCCAGAGCGTGTGGGCGCCCGCCGGGGCGCGCGTGGCGTCCACCACGGCGGGTTGCACCGTCAAGACGTACGGTCGCTCGGCGTGCCGGCCGGCGGCCACGTCGGCTTCGGAGGCGGCCACCTCCTCGAAGGTGCCGCCGAGATGGACGGTGCCGGCACGCCGGCACGCCTCCGCCGTCCAGGGCACCGGTCCGGAGAGGGCCCAGTCCACCTTGCAGACACCGGTGCCGTAGCGGAAGCGCTCCGCCCAGCGGCGGTGGCGCGCCGGCAGTCGACCACCGGCGAGCTGCACGAGCGCCGTCGGCGTGACGTCGAGCAGGACGGCGCGCGAGGGGGGCAGTTCGGCGAGGGAGACCACGCGCTCGCCCGTAAGGACCTCGCCGCCCCGCTCCCCGATGGCGCCGACCATCGCCGTCACCAGGGCTGCGCTGCCACCTTCGACCACTGGCCAGCCGACGGCCTGGGCGAGGGTTGCCAACAAGAGGCCGACACCACCGGTGACGGGCCGGTCGAGACGGAGCATGCCGTGGGCCGCCACGCCGGCGAACAAGGCCCGTGCCTGCTCGCTCGAGAATCGCCCTGCTGTGGCGGCGGCTGAGCGGACGGCGAGGGCGCCGAAGCGGGCGACGGCGGCAGGGTGGCGGGGCACACTTCGCGGGCAGGACAGGATCGCCTCAGTGATGGCGGTCTCATGGGCAACGAGCGGCTCGAACAGGTGCCGCCAGGCGGCCGCGTCTTCCCCGAGCCCGGTGGCGGTGTCCCTGAGAGATGGGAGGACGGCGCCGGCCCGATCTCCGTCGAGCGGGTGGGCGAAAGCGATCTCGGGCTGCAGGAGGCGAACGCCTCTCGACTCGAGGCCGAAGCGCCGAAAGAAACCCGAGGCGATCGCGAGGGGATGCACCGCCGAGCAGACGTCGTGGCGATAGCCGGCAAGGGTCAGCTCCTCGGTCCGGCACCCTCCCCCCGGCGTCGGCCCCATCTCGTAGACGCGCACCGCAAGTCCGGCGGCGGACAGGACCACGGCCGCCGCCAGGCCGTTCGGGCCCGCCCCGACGACGACGGCGTCGAGCCGAGCCGTCACGTCGCCACCGAGGCGACGGTGTCCGAGTTGTCGGCGCCGCCGGCGGGTTCGGGCGGTCCCGGGCGGAAACGCCGGCGCCGAACCCGCAAAGACAATTTGGACGTTGCAAAGGGAGACCGGCCTCCCGAACCCACGTCCATGATGCAGACCTGCGGCCGATGACGAGGCGGCCGGCTCTCACCTGCGCCACGCATCAGCGTTCGAGGAGACCGTCGGCTTCGGCAGCCTCGAGGACGGCGCGACCGAAGGACCACAAGGGGGAGGAACCCTCACCGATGCGTGAGTTGACCCCGAAGACCTGAGCGGCCTTGATACCGTGCTCCCGCCAGGTGCGCGCGCCGCCCGCCCGGTTCATCATGAGGGGCAGCAGCCGGTCGATGGCTGCCGCCATGCGGGCGAGCGGCGTCTCGCGCGCCTCGAACTCCTCCCAGAGCACCGCGAAGGTGTCGCGCTGGTCCGCCGGCAGGAGGCCGAAGATGCGAGCGGCGGCCGCTTTCTCGCGCACGACCTTCTCGGCCTGCTCGGCGGCGCCGGCGTAGACGAACGTGTCGCCGGCGTCGATCTCGACGATGTCGTGCACGGCGAGCATGAGGGCGAGCCGTACGGGGTCGACGGTCTCGTCGGCGTGCTCGGCGAGCACGAGCCCGGCGAGCATGACGTGCCACATGTGCTCACCGTCGTTCTCGAGACGGGTCCCGTCGGTGATGTAGGTGCGCCGGAGGACCGATTTGGCGCGATCGAGCTCCATCACGAAGCGCAGCTGCCTGCAGAGTCGTTCGTTCACGCCAGCTTGCTCGAAGGCACGTTCCAGCCAGTCCATTGCTCCATCATGGACCGCCTGCAGCTTCATGGGGCTAGTTTGGCGGCGACCCCAGTCGGAGGCACCGAAGTGACGTTCAACATCGCCAGCGATTCCCGATTCGTAGCCACGGACGAGCGCGGCCGGCAGTCCTACGAGGAAGAGGTCACGATCTGGTCCTTCCCCGAAACCGCTCCGGACGGCACCGTGACGCCCGGCCGCGTCACCGATGCGGCCCCCGACGGCGTGAAGCTGCTCGATCTCGACACCCTCCTCGAGGATCTCGGCGCTCACATCTTCGTGGCGGCCGACGGCGAGGACGGTCCACAGCTGACGGGCGAGACGGAATGGTCGCTGCCGGTAGCGGCCCGATTCGCCCTCGACTGTGCCGAGCACGTGCTGGCCAGTACGAGCTCCTCGTCCCCGCAGATAGCCAGCACGCTGGCCGGGGTCGTGGCGGCCGCCCGCAGCTGGTTGGAGCGGTCCGCCGAGGCCGACACGGGCCTGCTCGGCCGCTACTCCAGGCTCGCAATGGCGAGGCGATTGCGGCATCAAGGCGACCTGATCGGTGACCTCGCCTTCGACCTTGCCATCGACGCCGAGGCGGCCGGTGTCGACATGCTCGACGACCCCAACTGGACGGCTGTGGCCGCTACCCGTGACGCCGTGCTGGCTGCGGTCGAGGCGGTCCGCCACGACTCGGCCCCCCACCTCGTGCAAGCGGAAAACACGCGCTACGAGGAGAGCGAGGGCGAGCACGAGGCGGTGAGCACCACGTTCGAAACCCCCTGGGGCCCCTTCCACGCCGGCCTCCGCCGGGGCGCCGTGCCGGCCTGGGTGGCGGCGACGGAGGCTGCCGAGCGGGCCCGTCAGTCCGTCGGGGATGCCTTGGGCAGCGACGGAGCAGCTGCCGAGCGCGCCTGGCAACGGGACCGCCTTCTGCAGGCTTTGCGGGGCAGCTAGAGCCCCGCTGGTAGCTTGTCCCATGCCTGAGGGCCCAGCCATCGGGGACGTGCCAGCCATCGGGGACGTGCCAGCCGCCGCCGTCGTCAGGCCGGCGGTGCGTGACGAGGAGGCATCGCTCGACGAGCTGGGCCGGCGAGCTCTGGCGGCCGCCCGCAGCGTCGCCCTCGCCGGCACGGCGCAGAAGGACGAAGCACTCACCTGCGCCGCCGAGCTGCTCGAGGACCGTTCGGGCGACATCCTCGCCGCCAACGCCCGTGACACCGAACGGGCCGAGAGGGACGGTGCCGGCGCCACCGTCGTCGATCGCCTCCGGCTCACCACGGGGCGCCTGCAGGCCATGGCCGCTGGTCTTCGCACCGTCGCGGGGCTGCCGGACCCGGTCGGTGAGGTCGTCGAGGGCCACGTGCGGCCGAACGGCCTGCGCGTCGAGCGCGTGCGGGTGCCGCTCGGTGTCGTCGGCATCATCTACGAGAACCGGCCGAACGTCACCTCGGACGCGGCGGCGCTGTGCCTCAAGGCCGGAAACGCCGTCTTGCTGCGGGGGTCCTCGGGGGCTCTCGAGTCGAACAAGGCCATCGCCGGCGCTCTTCGTGACGGGGCGGCCAAGGCCGGCCTGCCCGCCGATTCCGTTCTCCTCGTCGAGGACACGAGGCACGAGACGGCTGAGCGGTTCGTTCAGCTGCGAGGCGTCATCGACTGCCTGATCCCACGGGGCGGCCGGGCCCTCATCGAGATGATCCTCGAGAAGGCAACCGTCCCCTACGTGCTCGACGGCGACGGGAACTGCCACGTCTATGTCGATGGAGCCGCCGACCTCGACATGGCCGAGCGCATCGTCGTCAACGCCAAGACACAGCGCCCGAGCGTGTGCAACGCCGCCGAGTCGCTCCTCATCCATGCCTCGATCGCCGAGACGTTCCTCCCGAGGATCGCTGCGCGACTGGCGCAGGCCGGCGTCAGCCTCGTGGGCGACGAGCGGGCGCGTGCCCTCGTGGCGACAATCGGCACCGCCACTGACGACGACTTCGCTCGCGAGTTCCTCGACCTGAAGGCTTCTGTCGCCGTCGTCGACGACCTCGATGCGGCGATCCGGCACATCGACCGCTACGGTTCCGGGCACTCGGAGGCGATCGTGACAGGTGACCTCGGTGCCGCCCAGCGTTTCGTGCGTGAGGTCGACGCCGCAGCCGTCGTGGTGAACGCCTCGACCCGGTTCGTCGATGGGGGAGAGCTCGGCCTTGGAGCAGAGGTCGGCATCTCCACCCAGAAGTTGCACGCCCGCGGGCCCATGGGTCTGCAGGCGCTCACGTCGGTGAAGTACGTCGTCTACGGAGAAGGGCAGGTCAGGACGTGACTGCGGGAACGGCAGCGGACACTACGGACGCGAGGGACGAAGCCGCCAGGGCCACGGAGGCCGCGCCGATACCGCCGTGGAGTGACGGGCTCCCGACGGGGGCGCCCCGCTTCGAGTCCATTGGCGAGTTGCGCGAGGCCCTCGCGACGGTTGCCTACCTCGCCGACGACGGCCTCGCCGGCGTCGTCTATCTGGCCGATCGCCTCGCCAAGCCGGTTCTCGTGGAAGGGCCCGCCGGCACGGGCAAGACCGAGCTGGCGAAGTCCGTCGCCCGCGTGCTCGGTGCCCGCCTCATCCGGCTGCAGTGCTACGAGGGCCTCGACGAGTCCAAGGCCCTCTACGAGTGGAACTACAAGAAGCAGCTCCTACGCATCCAGGTGGAGAACGCTGCCGAGCCGGGGGAGCGCCGCGCCGGCTGGCAGGAGATCGAGGACGACATCTTCACCGAGGAGTTCCTCCTCACCCGCCCGCTCCTGGAAGCCATCCGGGCGACCGAGCCCGTCGTGCTCCTCGTCGACGAGGTGGACCGCCTCGAGATCGAGACGGAGGCGCTCCTGCTCGAGATTCTCTCCGACTACCAGGTGTCGATCCCGGAGCTGGGCACGGTGAAGGCAACCCAGATCCCCCTTGTGTTCCTCACCTCGAACAACACACGCGAGCTCTCGGAGGCCCTCAAGCGCCGCTGCCTCTTCCTCCACCTCGACTACCCCTCCGTGGAGCGGGAGCGGCAGATCGTGCTCACGAAAGTGCCCGGCATCTCCACCGAGCTGGCGGACCAAGTGGCCCGCATCGTTCGGTCGCTTCGCTCGCTCGACCTGAAGAAACACCCCTCCATCTCCGAGACCCTCGACTGGGCTCGCACCCTCGTGCTGCTCGGCATCGAGAGCGTCGACGAGAAGACGGCGACGGACACCCTTCACCTCCTGCTCAAGTACCGCTCGGATATCGATGCCGCCGCCAAGGAGCTCAACGCAACCAAGCCGGGCTCGTGAGCTCGCCGGAGTCCGGTGGGCGGTTGGCGTGAGGGGGTGGGGGGCCTGTGCTTGACGTGCTGACGGGTTTCGTGCAGGAGCTGCGCCGAGCCGGGCTGCCGGTGTCGGTGACAGAAGCCGCCGATGCCGCCGAGGCCATCCGCCACCTCCCCCTCGAGGACCGTCAGGCGATCAAGTACGCCCTCGGGGCGACGCTCGTGAAGTCCTCCTCGCATTGGCGGGCCTTCGACACGGCCTTCGAGGTGTACTTCTCGATGCGGGGGCCGCAGTACGACATGGAGGGCGAGCCGTCCCAGGAGGGCGATGAGGAGTCGGCGAGGGGATCCGGGCGAGGCGCCGGCCGCGGTGAAGGCGAGGCGGGAGCGGGCGGCGGAGAGCTCGTGACGCCGGAGGAGATCGCCGCCATGCTCTACAAGGCACTGCGGGACGGCGACCAGGCGGTCCTCTCGGCCGTGGCCCGCCTCGCCGTCGGTCGTTACGCCGGCATGGAGCCGGGACGGCCGGTGGGCGGCACCTACTACCTCTACCGGACGCTGCGAAACCTCGACCTCGACGGCGTCCTCGCCCGGCTCACGGCAGAGGCGGCCGCCGGGATGCTCGCGAGCGGTGGCGAGACCGGCGTGGAGACGCCCGCTGGCCCGGTGCTGCGGGGCAGGCCGGCCGGGCAGCTGACGGCCCTCGAGCAGCGCCTGTTGGAGGACGAGTACAAGGCGCGCATCGACCAGCTGCGCCGCGAGATCGAAGCGGAGATCCGCCGCCGTCTCGTGGCCGACCGCGGCGTGGAGGCGCTGGCGCGCTCGCTGCGCAAGCCGCTGCCGGAGGACGTCGACTTCATGCACGCCAGCCGGGAGGAGCTCGTGCAGATCCGCAAGGCCATCGCCCCCCTCGCCCGCAAGCTGCAGGCCCGCCTCGCCCGCAAGCGCCGCCACCTCCGCCGCGGTGCCCTCGACTTCCGCGCCACCATGCGCCACTCGCTCTCCTATGGCGGCGTGCCGGCTGAACCTCGCTTTCGCCATCCAAAGCCCACCAAGCCGGAGATCTTCGTCATCGCCGACATCTCCGGCTCTGTCGCCGCCTTTGCCCGGTTCACCCTCCATCTCGTGCACGCCATCGCGGCGCAGTTCTCCCAGGTGCGCAGTTTCGTGTTCATCGACGGCATCGACGAAGTGACGTCCATCTTCGAGCGTTCCGAGACCGTCGGCGAGGCCATCCACCGCGTCAACCAGGAGGCTGACGTCGTCTGGGTGGACGGCCACTCCGACTACGGGCACGCCCTCAACGTCTTCTGGCAGCGCTGGGGACAAGAAGTCGGCCCGAAGACGAGCATCATCCTGCTCGGTGACGCCCGCTCCAACTACCACGCGCCGGAGGCCTGGGTCGTCAAGGAGCTGCGCCATCGCGCCCGCCACGTCTACTGGCTCAACCCGGAGCCGCGCTCGTACTGGGGGAGCGGCGACTCGATCGTCGAGCAGTACGCCCAGTTCTGCGACGGCGTCTACGAGTGCCGGAACCTGCGGCAGCTGGAAGGTTTCGTCGAGCACCTCGTCTGAGGGTCGCCCACTCGCCGGGCCGCCCGCGGGGCCGTCCGGATCCTCTCGGGCGGCCCGAATCCACAGGGGGATCGTGCCAGCCTCACCGATAGTGTGCGTGGCATGCCCGGCGTGAGGCGTCCTGAGCTCGCCGCCGGGTCGAGGCTTGTCATCGTCCGCCACGGCGAGGCCGTCAGCAACGCCGAGGACACCATCGCCGGGCACCTGACCTGCAAGGGACTCACGAACCATGGGCGGCGCCAGGTGAAGGCGCTCGCCACCCGCCTACGGCGGACGAAGGAGCTGGCGGGCGCCGTCGCTCTCTACTCGAGCATCCTCCCGCGGGCGGTCGAGACGGCCGAGATCCTCTCGCCGGCCCTCGGCGATCTCGCCGTGCAGCAGAGCTGCGAGTTGTGCGAGCGCCACGTCGGCGAGGCCGACGGCATGACGTGGCGCCAGTACGAGGCCCGCTACGGCGTCATGAAACCTGGCGACGACCCCGAACGGGAGATGGCCCCCGGCGGCGAGTCCTGGATCGCCTTTCTCGACCGGGCGGAGTCGGCGCTCTACGACGTCATGGTACGCCACCCTGGGCAGCTCGCTGTCGTGGCAGGGCACGGCGGGATCATCGGGGCGTCCATGGTGCGCTTCCTCGGGCTCTCCGACCACGGCGCCGGCCTACGCGGCCACCCCGACAACTCCTCGATCACGGAGTGGGCCTGGACGGGCGTGCGCTGGTGGCTCGTGCGCTACAACGACGGCGGGCATCTCGACACGCAACATTGGGCGGAGGCGGACGGCTTGCGGATCCCGGCTCCCGACTGGGTGCAGTTCGAGGTGGAATAGCGTCACCCGCTCCCTCGGCGGCCGCCGCAACCTCAGAGTTGTCCGCCGTCAGCTCAGTCGGCGGGAGCCGTCAGCTCAGCAGGAGATGTCGGGATCGAAGGGGTAGTTGTTCGGCCCCGGTGTCTCCTGCAGCATCACGGGCGTGCCGCCGGCGAAGCGGTACTGCGCCTCGGTGCAATAGCTCGTGTTTTGCCCCGGACCTGGGTAGCCCGAGCTCTGCGGGTAGGGCGGCGAGGTCCAGTAGGCGCCGGCGATCCAGATCAGCGGGGCGCCGCCCGTCGGCAGGTAGCTGTCGGTGATGCCGGCCCACTGCACGCTCGTGCAGTAGATGCCGGGCGTCAGGTGAAGGGAGCGGAGGGCATCGAGGGCTCCCTGGATCGTGGTGGCGTTCAGCCCGAGATCACAGGACCACCACTGCCCGTTGCCGGCGTCGTTCCACATGCCCGGAGCGCAGCTGTCGTTCTCGATGTCGAGCCACCAGACCTTGGCGTGGGCGCCCTGTGAGGCGGCATAGCTCACGGCGGCGAGCGCCGAGTTGTAGCCGTAGTTGTAGACGAGGCACGTCTGCCAGGCCTTGCCGCTGAGCGTGTCGCAAGTCCCGCCCGGACCGGTCTGGTCGATCGGCGTGCCCGGAGACGGTGAATTGAGGAACATGTAGAGGTCGTAGGGGGGCGCCCCCGTGCTTCCCGAACCGGCCGGATACGAAGCCTTTTTCGCCCAGGCCACCTCGGCGCCGAGGCAGGAGTTGTAAGGCCCGACGGCCCATCCGTCGACCCCGACGACGGCGATCGAGTACGCCCGCGAGCCGGAGGCGTTGGCAGGCGGGCCCGGCAGCGTGCCCGCCTCGGGCGACCCCGTCGAGGCGCACTGCGGCCAGTTGATGTCGTAGCCGATGGCGCCCGCCGGCAGCTTCGATGGCTCGACACGGGGGGCCGCCGCGATGCCGACGACGTCGAAGATGCCACCCGGCAGCGTGGGCGCCGTCCGGCCGGTGGCGTCGCCGCCGCTGATGACCGAGGCGGCCGAAGTGGCCACCCAGTAACCGAGGCCGTTCTGTGCCGGGATCAGGCCGACGGCGCTGCCGGCGAGGCCGGTCGGGCCGGGCGCTCCGTGGGCGGCGTCCCCGAAGCCCCAAACGTCCCCGGCGGCGTCGGCCAGCCAGTACCCGCCACCGGAAGGCACGAGGGCGATGGCCGTGATGGGATGCTGCTGCTTGTTCGCCCGCGATCCGAACCACTGCACCTCGCCGGACCCGTAGACATGACCGACAGCGTCGGTGAACCAGGCGCCGTCTCCGTCGGGGGCGATGGCGGCCGATACGATGGGCGTGGCGAGCTCGGAGGCCGGTAGCGGCTGGCCGCCGTTGATGACGGCGGCGTCGCCGAAGGAGCTGACGGCACCTGATTGGTCGACGAGCCAATAGCCCTTGCCGTCAGGGGTGGCCACGATCGTGACGATCTGCTGGCCGACGTCGAGTGGCTGTGAAGCGAGCGACCCGTACCAATGGGCGTCGCCGAAGTTGAAGACCGCACCATCGGATCCGACGAGCCAGTAGCCGTGGCCGTCGGGCGTGACCGCCATGGCCACGATCGGGGCATCGAGGTGCTGGGACGAGGCGTCGCCGAAGTAGCCGGCGCCACCGAAGGCATAGACGTTGCCGAGGGCCGTCACGAGGTCGTAGCTGAAAGCGGCACTCGCCACGCGCTTGCCCGTTGTGCGGCCGCTCGAGGCGCTCGAAGGCTGCTTGCCGGCAGCGCTCGCCGCCGTGGCCGCCGTCGCCAGCCAGGCCGTGGCCAGGAGGGCAGTCACCGCAACGGTGATGGCTCGTCGCCGGGCGCCGTGCCGGCGGGGGCCACCGTCCGCAATGCAGCTCGAGTGGCCGTCCTGCCGAGTTCTCATCCACATCGTGACGCAGCCCCCCTCGGCGGTCCGGCTGCCACATTGTATGTCACACGAATCACGTCTTCCACTTTGGTCACATTGAAGACAGCAGACACATGAGCACCGGATGCCACGACGACCTGGCCTCGGGTTTGGGGCGCCCTTGGGTCCCGAGCCCACGCAGCCAGAAACCCGCCCCGGTTCGCTGCCCACGATTGTCGAGCGTTGGTCTCTTTCGGTCCTCGGCCCGATTGGGGCCGGGGAACCGTCTCAAGGCCTTATCGGCAGAACCCGGCGACGGCCTGAGGCGTTTTCGCCCTATCGGGAGCGGAGGAGCTCCGCCACCCGGAAGGCGAGGTCGATCGACTGGCGGGCGTTCAGGCGCGGGTCGCAGGTGGTCGTATAGCGAAGCGGCAGTTGCTCCTCGAGGATGTCGCCGATGCCGCCGAGGCACTCGGTGACGTCGTCGCCGGTCAGCTCCACGTGGACGCCACCGGGCCAGGTGCCCAACGACCGGTGAACCTCGAAGAAGCCGTGGATCTCACCGATGACGTCGTCGAAGTGACGGGTCTTCCGGCCCGACTCGCTGGCGAAGGTATTGCCGTGCATCGGGTCGCACACCCAGGCGACCGGGTGTCCGGCCTCGGTGACGGCGGCGATGAGCGGCCGGAGGGCGGACCGCACGTTGTCGACGCCCATGCGCGTGACGAGCGTCAGGCGCCCCGGCGCTCGGGAGGGGTTGAGGTGCTCGCAGAGCCGCAGCACCTCGCCGACGTCGGTCGCCGGCCCCAGCTTGACGGCGACCGGGTTGCCGATGCCGCGGGCGAACTCCACGTGAGCGCTCTCGATCTGGTGTGTGCGCTCGCCGATCCACAGCAGATGGGCGGAGCAGTCGTACCAGTCACCGGTGAGGGAGTCCTGCCGGGTGAGGCACTCCTCGTAGTCGAGCAAGAGGGCCTCGTGACTCGTGAAGAGGTCGACCTGGTGGATGGGCGAGTCGGTCGTGAGGTCGACGCCGCAGGCCTTCATGAAGCGCATCGCCCGATCGATCTCCTCGGCGATCGCCTCGTAGCGGCGTCCCTCCGAGCTGGAGGCGACGAACTGCTGGTTCCAGGAGTGCACCTGGGAGAGATCGGCGAAGCCGCCCTTGGTGAAGGCGCGCAGCAGGTTGAGGGTCGAGGCCGACTGGTGGTAGGCGCGCAGCATCCGGCGGGGATCGGGGATGCGCGCCGACGGGATGGGCACGTCGTCGTTCACGATGTGGCCGCGAAAGGCGGGCAGCTCGAGATCGCCCACCCGCTCGGTCGGCGATGAGCGCGGCTTGGCGAACTGGCCGGCGATCCGCCCGAGCTTCAGCACCGGGACACCGGAGCCGTAGGTGAGCACGACGGCCATCTGCAAGATCACCTTCAGCTTGTCGCGGATGGAGTCGGCCGAGAAGTCGTCGAAGGACTCGGCACAGTCGCCCGCCTGCAGGAGGAAGGCGCGCCCTTCGGAGACCTGTGCCAGCGCCCGCGTCAGCCGGCGCGCCTCACCTGCGAAGACGAGCGGTGGCAGTTTGCGCAGCTCGGCGTGCACCTCCTCGGCGACGGCGGCGTCCGGCCATATCGGGAGCTGCGTCGCCTCGTGGGCGCGCCAGGACGCCGGGTGCCAGGGTCGGCCGACCGTGATGTGCTCACTTGCCACGTCCATGGCGCAAGGTTAGAGGGCACCGGAGTGGCTCACGTCACGTCTAACCTCGCCGAATGAGCCCGTTTCGATTGGCGGCGACCCACCCGGCGTCCCCCGTGCTCGCTCGTCGGGTGCATGCCTGAGCCCCTCGAGCGGCGCGAGCGGATCGGCATCCTCGGGGGGACCTTCGATCCGGTGCACGTCGGTCACCTCGTGGCAGCCGTGAACGTCCGCCACGAGCTCGGCCTCGACCGCGTCCTGCTCGTGGTCGCCAACGAGCCCTGGCAGAAGCTGGGGGCGCGGCCCGTCACCCCCGCCGCCGACCGCCTCGCCCTCGTCGAGGCCGCCGTCAGCAGCTGCCCGGGCGTCGAGGCCTCCGCCATCGAGATCGAACGGGGCGGTCTCTCCTACACGGCCGACACGGTCGACGAGCTGGAGAGGGCCAGCCCCGGTTCGGACATCTACCTCGTCATCGGCGCCGACGTCGCCGGCACGCTCGACACCTGGGAGCGCGTCGACGAGCTGCGCGGGCGCGTCCGCCTCGTCGTCGTCAACCGGCCAGGCGCCGCCACGGCCGACCAGGCACTCCTGCAGGGCTGGGATCTCAGCATCGTGGAGATACCGGATCTCGAGATCTCGAGCACCGATCTGCGGGATCGGGCCGCGAGCGGGCGCCCTCTCGACTTCCTCGTCCCCGTGGAGGCCATCCGCCTGTTGCGGGAACGGTCCCTGTATGTTGTCGAGCAATGATTGGCGTTGCGGGCCGATGCCCGTGTCGAGGAGGTGAGTGGCGCCGTTGACCACCGATCTTGTCACCGTCGCGGCGGGCGCAGCTTCCGCCAAGACCGTCGAGCCCATCGTGGTAATCGAGGTAGGTGATCTGATCGCCATCACGGACTACTTCGTCATCTCGAGCGGGAGCAACGACCGTCAAGTGCGAGCGATCGCCGAGGAGGTCGAGCGCCAGGTGAAGGGCAACGGTGGGTCCTCACCGCGGGCCGTCGAGGGACTCGACGACGCCCGCTGGGTGCTCATGGACTTCGGTGACTTCGTCGTTCACGTCTTCAGCGAGGAGGCGCGGGCCTTCTACGATCTGGAGCGCCTCTGGTCGGACGCCCCCCGGCTCGCCTGGGAGTCGAAGCTGGACCGGATCGAAGCCTGAGGTTCCTGAGGCGAGCGAACCGCCGGAAGGGTCTACTTCGACGGTGACGTCTTGCAGTTGCCCGCCTGCAGGCAGTAAGTCGTCTCGTTCACTGTCCCCCGCACGAGCTGGGCGTGCCCGTTGTAGACCTCCTCGTCCTCGCCGTTGTACTCGAACTGCACGGCATTGACTTGAGGCGAGAACGTTCCCACGACCGTGTAGACGACCTGGCTGAGGGCGAAGACCTCCTCTGCCGGGGTGAGGGCGAAGTACGTCCTGACGAGGCCGATATAGGCAACGCGCCGGACGACCGGCCCGGCCGTGAATGATCCGAGCGATGCCGGCGGCAGGTAGCTCCGGGCGCCAAGGCCGGCCAGTCGGATGGTCGGGCCTGCCTCGAGTGTCGCTAGGACCTCGGACAAGGTCTCCGGCTTGGCGACCTGGGTTGGGAACTGCGTCAGCAGGTTGTCGTCGCTGTTGATGTAGTACAGGTTGGCGACGGCACCCGCCTGAGGCGTCGTGCTGGGTGTCACCTCCGTCGGCGTCGTGAGCTGGGGCGGCATCTGCACGTCGAGCGCCTGTGGGGACCTCTGGTAGGGCATGCCGCAGGCGGTCGCCAGGAGGGCCGTCACGAACAGGGCCGTACCGGTACCGAGCAGGCGGGCACGCGCAGGGGATCGGCGCCGCACGGTGACGCCACCGCCGGCCGCTGCCGGGACCTTCATGGCTCGCTCGCCGGTGGCTCGGCCGTCGTCACGGCGCCCGGTGGTTGCACGACCCGTGATGCCCCCGTTGACGGCGCCGCAGGGGCTGTGGACGGTCGACGGCCGTGAGTCGGAGACTTCAGCGGGACGGCGCTCTTGGCAGACGGTGGCTGTGCGGCCGCCGAACCGGCCGCAGGCTCGTCGCTCTCCGGCCCCACCGGCGGCTGCACGGGAAGTTCCACGACGAAGCGGGCGCCTCTCGAGCCGTTCGGCTCCACCCAGACGCGGCCGCCGAGCAGTCTGGCGTGCTCGGCGACGATGGCGAGCCCGAGGCCGGTGCCGTCGCCCGCTCCGCGCCGGCGCCCACTGGCGCCGCGGGAGAAGCGATCGAAGATGCGCTCACGTTCCTCGGCGGGAACGCCGGGGCCGCGGTCCTCCACGGCGATACGAGCCCAGGCCCCGTCCGCCTCGGCCGCCACGCGGACGGGGCCGCCGGCGTAGCGGTCGGCGTTCTCGATCAGGTTGGCCAGCACGCGCTCGAACCGCAGCTTGTCCACGAGCACGCGGCGTTCTCCGACGGAGGCTGGGATGTCGATGATGCCCTGATAGCGGGCGGCTGCCAGCGTGTACTTCATGAGAGGACCGAGCGTCACCTCCTCGGCGTTGACGTCCCCGAGGCCGGCGTCGAGGCGGGAGATCTCGAGGAGATCGTCGACGAGGCGGCGGAAGCGGCGCACTTCCGCACTCAGCAGGTCGAGTGCCTGTGCGGCCCGTTCCGGCAGCTCGGCGCGGCGGCCTTCGAGGACGGAAAGCGCCGTCGCCACCGTCGTGAGGGGCGACCGCAGCTCGTGGTTGACGTCGGAGGTGAAGCGGGCGTCGCGCTCGATACGTTCCTGCAGGCGGTCTGCCATCTTGTTGAATGCCGACGTCAGGACGGCAAGATCCGAATAGGCGTCACTGGCCAGCCGGGTGTCGAGTTGACCGCCGGCGATCGACAAGGCGGCTTGGGCGGTTTCGCGCAGTGGTCGCAAGGCTCGCCGGGCACCCCAGCGGCCGACGACGGCGCCTCCGAGGGTCGTGACGACCGACGCCAGCACGAGGGCACCGAGCAGCGTGCGAAGCGTGCCGGCCACCTCGCTCATGTCGAAGAGCTGGAAGTAGGCGACAGGCCCGCCGGCGGCGCGGAACGGCACCCCGACGATGAGAACGGGCTTGCCGGCGAGGTCGACGAGCTGCTCGCCGAGGTGATTGTTCAACACGAGGCTCCGGAGGCCTGCTGGGACGCTGCTCTCCTGCACCGACTGCGAGGAGGGATACCACTGACCGGCCTGCTCGAGGATGGAGGCGGCGTTCCCGTTGATCTCGGCCAGAGCGAACACGACGCTCTGCCCGGCTTCGCTCTGGCCCTGCAGGGCTTCGGCCGTGGCGACCGCCTCGTGGGCCAGCGAGGTCTCCTCCTGATTGATGAGGGAGGACCGCACCGAGAAGTAGGTGATCGACGCCAGGGTGCCCGACAGCACGAGGGCGCCGAGGGCGAAGGTGGTCGTGACCCGTGCGGCGAGCCCGAGGTGGCGTCGCGTCCGACCTCGAGGAAGCGATGGCGCCGCTTCGCCGGCGACGTGCGAAACGTGAGGGGCATCGTCTGCCCGCGCCGCCGCGCCCTCGTCGGGCCCTCGGGTGCCCCCCCGGATCACGGCGCCAGCTTGTACCCGAGGCCGCGGACGGTGAGCACGTGCCGGGGATCGCTCGGGTCATTCTCGACCTTGGTCCGCAGGCGGCGCACGTGAACGTCGACGAGCCGGCCGTCGCCGAAGTAGTCATAGCTCCACACCCGTTCGAGCAGCTGCTCGCGCGACAGCACCTTGCCAGCGTTGGCGGCCAGCTCGCAGAGCAGGAGGAACTCGGTCCTCGTGAGGTGGACCTCCTGCCCCTCCTTGCGCACCTCACCTGCCTCCGGGAGGATCTCGAGGTCTCCGAAGACGAGCGAGACCGGACCGTCGTCTGTCGTGCGCGCCCGGCGCAGCAGGGCACGGATACGAGCTGCGAGCTCTTTGGGCTCGAAGGGCTTCGTGACGTAGTCGTCTGCGCCGGCTTCGAGGCCGGCGACGATGTGGGCCGTGTCGGTGAGGGCCGTCACCATGATGATGGGGACGCTGCTGACCTTGCGGAGCTCACGGCAGGCGGCGAAGCCGTCCATGCCCGGCAGCATGATGTCGACGACGATGAGGTCGAAGCTCTGGCCGACGAGCGAGCGGGCATGCGCCTCGAGGGCATCCTCCCCGCTCTCGGTCTCCTCGACGTCGTAGCCCTCGTCCTCGAGCGAGAGCCGCATCGAGGTACGGATGCGCTCATCATCTTCGACCAGCAGGATTCGGCTTGCCATGCCCCCATCTTCGCCCACATCGCGACCCGATGCGCGTCCAGGGGCGCCTGGTTCTCGGGAGGCGCCGCCGGACCCTACGATTGAGGCTGATGATCCGCATCCAGTGTGTTTGCATAGACGCCGAGGATCCCTCGGCTCTGGCGAGCTTCTGGGAGCAGGCGCTCGGCTGGAGGCGGACCTTCGCGAACGACGACGAGGTCGTGCTCGAGCCGCCCGAGGGCAGTCCCGAGGACGGCGTCGTCCCGGACGTGCTCTTCTTGAGGGTGCCGGAGGCCAAGTCGGTCAAGAACCGCCTCCATCTCGACCTCCGCCCGGACGACCAGGCGGCGGAGGTAGGCCGGCTGGAGGCGCTCGGCGCCAGGCGGATCAGCGTCGGCCAGGGAGCAGACGCCACCTGGGTGGTGCTCGCCGACCCTGAGGACAACGAGTTCTGCGTATTGCGAGCGCTGGCGTGACGGCCCGGCGAGCAGGGCGGGCGGGTCACTCCCTGAGCATCCGAGGTGGTGCGCCGGGGCGAGTCGCCCTGGCCGGAACCGGTTTGGTGACGTGGTGAGGGACGGAACCACAACCCGGGGCGGCGAACAGGTACCGTTTGCAGCGATGGGCTTCGAGCTCGATGGGTTCGTGCGCTCGCTCGCCGGGCAATCGCCGGCCACACGGAAGGCTTACGAGGGAGACGTGGCCGGCTTTCTCGAATGGCTCGAACGAGCTGGCCTGCAGGGTCCGGCGAGTGTTGACCGCCTCGTGCTGCGGCGATACCTCGCGTTCCTGAGCACGCGGCGGTACGCCCGCCGCACCATCGCCCGCAAGGCGTCTGCCCTGCGCTGTTACTTCGCGTGGCTCCGGCGCACCGGTGCGCTTGCCTCTGATCCCTCGCGCCGTCTCAGCGCCCCGGCCGGCGAGGCGCGCCTCCCGCGGGTCCTCTCAACCGCCGAGATGAACGAGCTGCTGGATGCGCCGCGGGCGGCAGACGAGGCCGATCCGGCCCGCCGTCAGCGTGACGACGCCCTCCTCGAGCTGCTCTACGGCAGCGGCCTTCGCGTGGCGGAGCTCTGCGGGCTCGATCTCACGAGCCTCGACCTGGCCTCCCGTTCGGTCACGGTCTGGGGCAAAGGCTCGAAGGAGCGTCGCGTCCCCCTCAGCGAGCCGAGCGTCGAGGCGCTCGCCGCCTATCTCTCCGGCGGCAGGTCACGGTTTCTTCCGGATGCTCGCGGCGCCGAGGCGGCGACGGGTGCGGGGACTCGCCCCGAGGACTCCGCAGGCGACGCCTCGGCCGTCTTCCTCAACTCGAGGCACCGCCGGATGACCCCGCGTGACGTCCGCCGCGTCCTCGACCGCCGCTCGCCCGTTCCCACGCACCCGCACGCCCTCCGGCACACCTATGCCACGCACCTGCTCGACGGAGGAGCCGACCTGCGCGTCGTGCAGGAGCTGCTCGGCCACGCCAGCTTGCGGACGACAGAGATCTATACGCACGTCTCGACGGAGCGGTTGGTGGGCGCGTACCGCAGCGCTCACCCGAGGGCATGACTCCCGTGAGCGTTGATCGCGTAGAGACGGTCGATGAGCTGTGGGCCGAGTACAAGGCCCTCGGCGATCGCGCCACGCGTGACCGGCTCATCCTGCATTACTCGCCGCTCGTGAAGTTCGTCGCCGGCCGCGTGCTCTCGAGGCTGCCGGACACTCTCGACGGTGCCGACCTCGTCAGCTACGGAATCCTCGGGCTCATCGACGCGATCGAGAAGTTCGATCCCGAGCGGGGCTTCAAGTTCGAGACCTACGCCGTACCCCGGATCCGCGGAGCCATCCTCGACGAGCTGCGCTCGATCGACTGGGTGCCCCGATCCGTCCGGGCGAAGGCGCGCGCGGCCGATCAGGCGTACACGAAGCTCGAGCACAAGCTGCAACGCTCGCCCACCGACGAGGAGCTGGCCATCGAGCTCGGCATCTCCCAGCAGGAGCTCGACGCCCTGCTGCGCCAGACGACGCGAGCCAGCGTCCTCCAGCTCGACGAAGTGCTGTTCACCGGCGGGCAGGGGTTTCGTACCCTCGGTGACACGATTGCCGACAACGACGACGGCCCGGGTGCCCGCCTCGAGCTGCAAGAAACCCGCCGTCTCGTCGCCCGCGCCATCGCCAGCCTGGCCGATCGCGAGCGCACCGTCCTCACCCTCTACTACTACGAGCGCCTCAACCTGTCCGAGATCGGGGAGATTCTCGGGGTGACCGAGAGCCGGGCGTGCCAGATCCACACGAAGGCCGTCCACCAGCTCCGCCACAAGCTGCGCGATCAGGTTTCCTGACCGGTCGACTCCGTAGCTGCTCAGGGCTTGCCACCGCGACGGGCGTTCTGAGTCGGCACCCGCAGCGGCTACGATCGTGCGCTGAGGTCCATTCGGCTCTCACATCGTTCGAAGTCTCGTCCGGGTACACCCGCGGTCGCCGAAACGGCGCCGTGCCCGGATCAGCGAAACCGTCGGG
>JBKQSP010000018.1:0-5661 GCA_052143575.1 Acidimicrobiales bacterium | reverse complement strand
GAGATGTGGGTCGACTCGGCGTACTGGGCAGTGGCGCCGTGCTCGAGGCTCACGCCGGCGGCCGCCCAGGCGAGCATCGTCAGCCCGGAGCAGTCGACGCCCGCACGGCTGGCCCCGCCCCACAGATAGGGCACTCCGATGTAGGTCTCCCCAGCTTTGACGGCGGCGTTGCCGGCGGCGTTGCTGCCGGCGGGAACGAGGGGTTGGTAGGCACCCGTCGTCCCTCCCGAGCCGCCCTGGCTCCCACCGCCCTCTCCCTGCTTCTTCTTGGCGGCGGCGGCCGCGGCGGCGGCAGCCGCCCTTTCCCGCCTGAGGGCCGCCGCGGCGGCCGCAGCCGCCAGGGCGCGCTGGCGCTCGAGGATGAGGGTTCCGAGACGGCCCTTCACCTGGGCGAGGATCTTCGTGACCTGTGCCGTCTCGGTCACGGCGGTGTTGCGGGCCTTGGCCTCGGTGGCCACGGTGGCAGCGGCGGCGCGCTCCTGCGTCGTCTGGACTGCCGCCTCGGCCGCCACGCGATCCTTGGCGATGACGATGGCCGTCTCGGCGTTCTGCAGCTGATCGCTCACGCTGCCGGCGTAGGCGGCGATGCTGCCGGCGTCCGAAGCGGTGCCGTCGATGACGGCAAAGGCGGCGTCAGCGCCGTTGTCACTCACATAGGCGTCGATGGCGGCGTTGCGCAGGTTCGCCATCGCCTGCAGGAGGTTCTCGTGCAGGACGGCGAGGGCGGCTCGCGTGCGCCGCAGCTTCGTGCGGTCGGCGCCGAGGGTGATGACGGCTTCGTCGTAGGCCTCCGACGCTGCCTGGATCTTGTTCTGGTCGATCGTCAGCGTGGCGGCAAGGGCGTTCGCCTCCTGCTGCAGTTGGCTGATCCGGCCCGGCGTGGGCGTCGGGCCGGAGGCAGAGGCCGGAGCGGACATGCCCAGCACGGCGATGGAGCTCGTCGCCATCGTGACGGCGACCGTGAGGGCTACTAGCCTCCCGGACGAACGCTGCCACCAAATCATATGTAATCAACTTTGGCCACATCAGCCACAGATGTCAACTCTAAGCACCTCTGTAACAGGATCGTTATAGCTGGCGGGCGACCTTGCGGGGCGATCGAGCGATGCCAGCCCGAATGAGGTGAGATGCCAGGCCTGGTCGTAGAGACCCGTTACGGACGTATCCGTGGCACCGACGAGGACGGTCTTGTCGTGTTCCGCGGCATTCCCTATGCCGCCGCCCCGTCGGGAGACCTCCGCTGGCGGGCACCGCAACCGCCCGCTGCCTGGGCGGGCCTGCGGCTTGCTTCGTCGTTTGGACCGATGTGCCCGCAAGCTGCCACCACCGGTCTCGAGGCCATCCCCGGCGACCCGGTTGAACAGTCAGAGGACTGTCTCAGCTTGAACGTGTGGACCCCAGGCCTCGACGATGAGCGGCGGCCCGTGATGGTCTTCCTGCACGGCGGGGGCTTCATCGGGGGTGCCTCCTCGGTGAGCGCCTACCACGGCGCCGCCCTGGCGCGGCACGGCGTCGTCGTGGTCACGTTGAACTACCGCTTGGGCGCCCTCGGCTGGCTGGCACATCCGGCGCTGGCGGATCCCGGCTCGGTGGCGGCGGGAACCGGCAACTGGGGCTTGCGCGACCAGATCGCCGCCCTCCGCTTCGTCGCCGCCCACGCCACTCGCTTCGGTGGGGACGCCGAGAACGTCACGATCTTCGGAGAGTCGGCCGGCGCCATGTGCGTGGCGGCACTGCTGGCTGCCGAGGAGGCGCGTCCGTTGTACCGGCGGGCGATCATGCAGAGCGGTGCGGCGGCGGCGATCGGCGTGACCGAGGCGGCCCGTGTGGCAGAGGCCCTCGCCCTCGAGCTCGGGATGGCCGGGCTGACGCGAGAGGCGCTCTCGGCGGTTCCCGTCGAGGAGCTCCTCGCCGCCCAGCAGAGGGTGTCGGCCTCCCAGCAAGCCAACGGCCTGGCGTTCCAGCCGGTCGTCGACGGGGGTGTCCTCTCGCGCCATCCCGCCGCCGAGATCGCCGCCGGCGCCTGCGGGGGAGTCGACGTGCTCGTCGGGACGAACCGTGACGAGTGGACGTTCTTCACCTTCGCCGCCGCTGCCGCCCACGAGATCGACGAGGTTCGGCTCGGCAAGCTCGTCCGTGCCCAGGTCAGGGCGGCCGGCCCCGCCGGGGCGGTGCCCGCCGACGAGCTCATCGAGACGTTCCGGACGGCTCGGGCGAGCCGGGGCGACCCCGTCGATCCGCCCAGCCTCTACACGGCGCTCGGGACCGACTGGGTGTTTCGCGTCCCCTCGATGCGCCTCGCGGCGGCGCAAGCTGCTCACAACCCCCGCACCTTCGCCTACCTCTTCGACTGGGAAACGGCCTTCGGCGGCGGGATCCTCGGATCGTGCCACGCCCTCGAGCTCCCGTTCGTCTTTGGCACCGTGGATAACCCGTTTGTGGCGTTGTTCGCCGGGAGCGGGCCGGAGGCCGAGGCGTTGTCGCTCGTCATGCGGTCAGCCTGGGTCGCCTTCGCCCGCAGCGGTGACCCCAGCCCGGATGGCTCCCTCGGCGACGGGCACCGACCCGCCTGGCCGGCCTACTCGGCGACTGCACGGGTCACGATGCGCCTCGGCCGGGTCATCGAGCCGCTCATGGCGCCTATGGAAACGGAGCGGGCGTGGTTGGATGGTCATCTCGGGCCCTACGGCGAGCGGGAGACCTTGAGTCTCGATCACGTGCGGTCGCTGGCCAGGGGGACGTAGCCCAACGGCAGAGGCAGGGCGCTTAAAACGCCTCCAGTGAGGGTTCGAGTCCCTCCGTCCCCACTCAGACACCTCCGTCCCCACTCAGTTGTCGTTATCACAACGTTCTGGCTGTTCAACGGACATTTCTCGTGTCCGATCGCTTGACCGGTCGCTTGCAGCTTCCTACGGTCTGCCAATCAGGCACGCTCGGCGTCGCCCTCCTCGGCGAGCACAACGAGCGCTCAGGCGAAGCCCGTCGATCCGCGCTGCCGTCCCATGCGAGCTGACCGATCCGGCCGCCGCAGGAGAGGCCGATCGTAGAGGAGCCACTGAGCCCACCCCGAGTAGCGGAGCTGGCCGACTCCGGGTGGATGAGCGAGAGCCGATCGTCGGCTGCCTGGGCAAGCTGCGGCTAGCCCGGAAGTGTCACCCACCGCCGGATCGGTGGGGAAGGTCGGGCATTCAATTAGCCATTGATGTCCGCCAGGGACGGCTACCGAATGCCTCCTCCGGCACGCAGGTTCTGGCCGGTCATCCAGGCCCCGTCCGGGCCGGCGAGGAAGGCGACAACGTCAGCCACCTCTTCAGGTTGGCCAATCCGACCCAATGGAGTCATCTGAGCCATCGCATCGAGTTCCTCGGTCGAATTGAGCGATCGGAGCATGTCCGTGTCGGTGGCGCCGGGAGAAACGGTGTTCACCGTTGATTCCCCTGGCTCCCAACTCATGAGCAGCGACAACGGTGAGCTGCTCGATCGCTCCCTTGCTCGCCGCGTACAGGCCGATACCCGGTTCATGGAGCACGGTATTGACCGTGGAGATGTTGATGATGCGACCGTGATCCCGGATCCGTCGAGCAGCCTCGCGCAACGAGATGAACGTACCCTCAGGTTCGTCGCCATCACGCGGTCAAAGTCCTCGTCCGTTGTATCGGCCAGGAGCCCGACTCCGATCGCCGCGTTGTTGACAAACAATGTCCAATCCACCGCCATGCGCCCGTGCGGCATCGAAGTGTTCCCTGATGTCGCGGCTCTTGGCCTGGTCGGCCTTCAGCGACCAGGCTTCGCCGCCGGCTGCCCTGACGGACTGGACTACCTCAGCGGCGGCCTCATCGTCTCGGAGATAGCTGAACGTGACCGTCGCTCCGTCTCGGGCGAGCCGCTCGACGATGGCTCGACCGATACCGCGTGACCCTCCCGTCACGAGTGCCGACTTGTTCGACAACGGCTTCACGGATACGTCGAGAACCTCGTCCCTCTGATCGCCTGGGGCTGTCGGTGGGTGGTTGCAGATTGCGCAACAATCGGAACCCGCACCTTCCGATGCCTGATCGTACAAGAGCATCCACGAAGGCTTGCCGACTGCCCCCTACCGCCGGGAGCGGGTCGTTATCTGTGCAATCCGAACCTGGGCCGAGGGTGCGGCGAGGCGAGCGGAGTTGTGACCCGAGGAACTCGCCGATGGGCGAGACCGGGCAGGCCCCTCGCTGGGCTGAGGTTAGAAGTAGAAGCGGGTCAGTCCGCCCGGCTCAGTAGCCAATGTCACGGTCACCGAACGTGTCTTGATGCGATAGACGTTCCACGGCGGAGGACCCTGCGACGGCGCGTTGAACGGGGCAGTGATTCCGGCGCCGGACTCATCCAGTTCGGCGGGCCATCCCTGATCCGCCCAGGCCTTGGCAAGGCGTGTCAGTGTGACCGGGTCGGTTTCGCGTCCTGCCTCACCCTCGGCGACAACATCCGCATCGCGGATCGACACAGCGATGGAGCAGCGCGAATCGCGGGCGACGTTGAGGCTTTTCCGAGTACCCGATCCGGTCTGGAACCAGAAGCTTCCGTCCAGCCAGAGTGCACCGACAGCCGTCACGTGCGGGCTTCCATCCTCGTTGACGGTCGAGAGCCACGTCGTGCGAGCGTTGTGGGCGCCTGGATCTGGCGGCGATCCGGCGTCGAGTTCCTTGACGATATTTGCCCAGTTCACTGGAGGCAGCCAGTCCGTCGCACCCAAGTTGATGATGTCCATTGCGTCTCCCTTCTGGTCGTCCGGCGAAACGGCTCAGAGCTGTGTCGTCCGTCAAACGCCCACCGATCGGCGGAGTCATCGTGCATGGCAGTGTTGGAAGACTTCCCGGCCTCGCCAGTCTGTCAGGTGCATCCCTGAACGCCGGGTCGTGGGCAAGCACAGAACGACGCTCGACCAGGAGGGCGGAGAGCGCCGAGTCGGCGTTCGGTTGTGTTGACCCGCTCGCTCGACTAGCGCAACAGACAAACGTTTGCCGGTCGAGTCACCGGTCGCGCGGCCAACCAGGTCGCGGGCGGATCTGGACGCCGTTCGCCGTCAGAGTCCGGGCCGCCGTTGTCGGATGAACCGACAGCTCAGCACCGATCGTGGCGAGCGAGGCCCCGCCAACGTAGGCATCGACCGCGTCCTGGACACGGTTGGCAGGCACACCCCTCTGGCGACGCGGTGCACCGGCTCGGTGGAGCACCTTGCTGACGGTGTCTCAATGACAGCCGTAGCGCTCGGCGAGTTCGCCGACCTCGGTGCCCGATAGGTAGCCGGCCACCAGCTTGCCGGCCTCCTCTTCGCGAAGTCGGCGATGGAGCTGTATTGGTACCGCGATCTCGTTATCTGGAGGCATCGTTGCGACCATATCGAGGAGCCGCCTCAGCCGTTCTACCTGGTCACGGGCCTGGTCAGGGGGTTGGAATAGCGTCTCCTTACCTCCACTCAGACCTCCGTCCCCACTCGTTGCCAAAATTACAACGTTTTGGCTGGTCAAGGCACCTGTTCCTTGCCCGGTCGCTCGGCGACCTCGAGGGCCCTACTCCAACCCCCTGGCGAGCAGCGGCGCAGGCCGTGGGCAGTGTCCAGGTCCCGGCGTACCGGAACACACATATTGCCGTCTCATGTTGCATGGGTCGCGGCAGGAAAGT
>JBKQSP010000017.1:0-12271 GCA_052143575.1 Acidimicrobiales bacterium | reverse complement strand
ACGAGCGATGGGCGGCCGACGAGGGAATGGGCGAATGGGACTACGCCCACTGCTTGCCCTACTTCAAAAAGATGGAGACCTGCTTGGCGGGAGCCGACGAGTACCGAGGCGGCGGCGGGCCGCTCGTGCTCGAGAGGGGCCCGGCGACGAACCCGCTCTTCGCGGCGTTCTTCGAGGCGGTCCAGCAAGCCGGTTACCCCCTCACCCACGACGTGAACGGTTATCAGCAGGAAGGCTTCGCCGCCTTCGACCGCAACATCAACCGCGGGCGCCGCCTCTCGGCCGCCAGGGCCTACCTGCACCCCGTCATGCGCCGTCCCAACCTCGAGGTCGAGACGCGTGCCTTTGTGACGCGCATCGTCTTCGAGAACGGGCGGGCCGTCGCCGTCGAGTACCGCGCCGGCCGCGGCCCGCTGCAGCGGGTGCGGGCGGGCGAGATCATCGTGTGCGGGGGCGCCATCAATTCCCCCCAGCTGCTGCAGCTCTCCGGCGTCGGTGCCGCCGCCGAGCTGGAGCGGCTCGGCATCGACGTCGTCGCCGACATCCCCGGCGTCGGTGAGAACCTGCAGGACCACCTCGAGGTGTACATCCAGTACGCCTGCAAGCAGCCGGTCTCGGTAGCGCCCGCCCTCAAGATGTGGCGCCGCCCCTTCATCGGGCTCGACTGGTGGCTGCGCCGGCGGGGTCCGGGGGCGACGAACCACTTCGAAGGCGGCGGCTTCGTCCGCAGCAACGACGAGGTGGCCTACCCGAACCTCATGTTCCACTTCCTGCCCATCGCCATCCGCTACGACGGCTCGTCGCCGGCCGGCGGGCACGGATACCAGGTCCACATCGGGCCGATGTACTCGGACTCGCGCGGGAGCGTGAAGATCGTCTCGCCCGACCCGGGGCGCCACCCGGCGTTGCGCTTCAACTACCTATCGACCGAGCAGGACCGCCGCGAGTGGGTGGAGGCGATCCGCATGGCCCGCCACATCCTCAACCAACCTGCCATGGACGATTTCAACGCCGGCGAGCTCTCACCGGGCAGCGGTGTCTCGAGCGACGCCGACGTGCTCGACTGGGTGGCTCGCGACGGCGAGACGGCGCTCCACCCCTCCTGCACCTGCCGGCTCGGCACCGACGCCCTCTCCGTCGTCGATCCCGCCTCCATGCGGGTGCACGGCCTCGACGGCTTGCGCGTCGTGGACGCCTCCGTGATGCGCTACGTCACGAACGGCAACATCTACGCCCCCGTCATGATGATCGCCGAGAAGTCGGCCGACCTCATCCTCGGCAACACGCCGCTCGCCCCCCTGCACGTCGAGTTCTACCGCCACGGCACTGCCTCCGGCCCCGGCCAGCTGGAGTCCTCCGGTGCCTGAACGATCGCACGGCCTCTTCATCGCCGGCGAGTGGGTGGCGGGCGCCTCGTCGGCGACCGCCGTCAGCCCGTCGTCGGGCGAGACCTTCGCCCGCGTCGCCGTCGCCGACGAGAGCCAGGCCGGGCGGGCGGTGGAAGCCGCCGCCGCCGCCTGGCCGCAGTGGGCGGCCGCCTCCGCCTTCGAGCGCGCCGCCGTGTGCGCCGCGCTGGCGGCCTGTGTCCTCGAGCACCGCCACGAGCTCGCCCGTGCCCTCACCGAGGACCAGGGCAAGCCGCTCGTGGCGGAGGCCTACGACGAGGTGGACGAGCTCGCCGTCTACTTCTCGATGGCGGCCGAGGACGCCAAGCGGATGGAGGGCAGCATGCCGTCGTCGGTCTCGGCGGCGCGACGAGTGCTCACGGCGCGCCTCCCCCTCGGTGTCGTCGGCGTCGTCTCCCCCTGGAACTGGCCCTACACGATGGGGGCCGAGGTGTTCGCTCCCGCCCTTGCCGCCGGCAACACCGTGGTCTGGGTGCCGGCGCCGACGACGACGGCGTGCTCGGCGCTCCTCGTCGAAGTGCTCGCCGGGGCGCTCGCCGCAGCCGGTGCCCCTGCCGGCGTCCTCAATTTCGTCTCCGGCCCGGGCGCCGTCGTCGGCGACGCCGTCGTCGCCCACCCGCTCGTGAACGGCGTCGGCTTCGTCGGTTCCGTCGCCACCGGCGCCCGCGTGGCAGCACGAGCAGCCGGCAAGGCGCAGATACTCGAGCTCGGGGGCAACGGCCCCATGGTGGTGCTGGAGGATGCCGATCTCGAGCTGGCGACGGAGGCCGCCCTCGAAGCGGCCTACCTGTGTGCCGGTCAGAGCTGTACGGCGGGCGAGCGGTTCCTCGTGCACGCCTCCGTGCGCGCCGAGTTCGTGGAACGCGTCGTGGCGGCGACGGCAGAGCGGGTGCGGCTCGGCGACCCGTACGACGCGACGACGACAATGGGCCCGCTCAACAACGAGGCGACGGCTGCGAAGTTCGACGAGCACGTCGCCGGGGCCGTCGCCGCCGGCGCCCGCCTCTGCATCGGCGGGCGGCGTGCGCCGGACCGGCCGACACCGCTCTATGCCGAGGCGACGGTGCTCGACGGCGTCACTCCCGACATGCAGATCGCCCGCGAGGAGACCTTCGGCCCGGTCGTGCCGGTCGTCGAGGTGTCGTCGATGTCGGAGGCCCTTGCGCTCACGAACTCCTCGCCCTTCGGTCTCACGGCCGCCGTCTTCAGCGAGGATCTGGAGCGGGCGCTCGCCTTCGCCGAGGCGGCCCGCGCCGGCTGGGTGAACATCAACGCCTCCACGAACCTGTGGGAGTCCCACCTGCCCTTCGGCGGCCGGGCCGGCTCGGTGAGCGGCCGGGGGCGTGTCGGCGGCCGCTTCGTCATGGAGGCCTTCACGGAGCCGAAGACGATCGTCCTGCCCGCACCGCGAGGGAGCCGCCCCGCCGGCGCCTGAGTGGGCGCCGGCGGCTGTCCTTGCCGCGGCGGCGCCCTTCTCCTGAGCACGGGGCGGGCGCCGGCGGTACCGTTGCGTCGCAGACTCGACGGGCGCGACGAGGAGACGAGGACATGGGGGACGCTGACGCCGCGGCGGACATCGTTGGGACGGCCGACGACCCGCTCGTCGAGGCACGAGCCCTCGCCGAAGGTGCCTTCGCCGCCAAGCTGCCGCTCCGGCTCATCGGAGGCCTCGCCGTGCGGGTGCTCTGCCCCGACTTCCCGCCCCGGCTGCGACGCGACCAGGACATCGACTTCGCCTGCCTGGGCAAGGAGCGCAAGCAGGTCATGAGCTACCTCGAGGAGAGCGGTTGCGTCCCGGACAAGCGCTTCAACGGCCTGAACGGTGATCGCCAGATGTACTTCAACGCCCCGTCCGGGCGCCCCATCGACGTCATGGTCGACCGGCTCACGATGTGCCACACACTGGATTTCCGGCCCAACTTCTCCCTCTTGCCCTTCACCCTCGACGTCGTCGACCTCTTGCTCACGAAGCTGCAGATCTTCGAGCTGAACGAGAAGGACGCCCGCGACATCTTCCACCTCCTCTCGGCCTTCCCGGTGAGCGGCGACAGCCCCGGCGAGGAGGGCCTCGAGATCAATCGCGATCGCTTCTGCAAAGTGCTCGGCTCTGACTGGGGCTGGTGGCGCACGGTGACGGGCAACCTCTCCAAGCTCCCGCTGCTGGCGAGCGACCATCCCGACCTGCTGCCGAGTGACGCCCGCCACGACCCGCTCCGCACGGCGCAACGCCTCATCGACCTCGCCGACGCGACGCCGAAGTCCTTGCAGTGGAAGGTGCGCTCGAAGGTGGGCGAGAAGGTTCGCTGGTACGAGCTGCCTGAAGAGGTCGACCATTGACAGCAAGGCAGGCGGAACGGAGGTTCCACCATGTGGACCTTCCTTGACCGGAGTTCCGCTGGGTGGTACTCGTTTTGCCGAAACGGAGGCCAGCCGTGAAGATCTTCTTCGCCACAGACATCCACGGTTCCGAGGTCTGCTGGCGCAAGTTCCTGAACTCGGCCGCCTTCTACAAGGCCGATCTCGTCATCCTCGGCGGCGACGTCACCGGCAAGATCATGGTGCCCATCGTCAACCACGGCACGTACTGGCAGGTCGTCCTCAGCGGCGAGACCCAGCAGCTGGAGACGGAGGCCGAGCTGGAGGAGGTCGAGCGCAAGATCCGCAACCGCGGCTACTACCCGACCCGCGTCGACCCGGACGAGCTGGCCGCCCTCAACGAGGAGGACGGCTCCATCGACCGCCGCTTCACGGCCGAGATGATCTCGACGCTCGACCGCTGGCTCGACATGGCCGACGGCAAGCTGCGCGGCGGCGAGATCCCCTGCATCGTCAACGGCGGCAACGACGACACCTTCGACATCGACGCCGTCGTGGAAGCCTCGCCGTGCGTGACCTTTGCCGAGGGCAAGCTCGTCGACCTCGACGGCTTCTCCCTCGTGTCCATGGGCTACACGAACCCGACGCCGTGGGACACGTTTCGGGAGGCGCCGGAAGAGGACCTCCGCAAGCGGATCGACGACGTCGTGCAGCAGATCCCCGACATGGGTCGGGCGATCTTCAACTTCCACGCCCCGCCCTACGGCACCGGGCTCGACGACGCCCCCGCCCTCGACGCCAACCTGCGGCCCATGCACGGCGGCGTCGTCATGAAGGCGGTCGGCTCCACCGCCGTGCGTGACGCCATCGTCGACAACCAGCCGATGCTGTCGATCCACGGCCACATCCACGAGAGCCGCGGGATCAAGAAGATGGGACGCACACTGGCCATCAACCCGGGCAGCGTCTACGGCGACGGCGTGCTGCAGGGTGCCGTCATCGACCTCAACATGAAAAAGGGCAAAGTCGACAGATACATCCTTGTGAACGGTTGATCCTTGTAAACAGCTTGATCCGAGGGGGAGGGGCACATGGCAACGGTCGAAGGAGCGGGCAGTCTCGGGGGTGGCCGCGTCGGCTCGGAGGCACCGACGCTGTTCCTGCGAAAGGCCACCGGCCTCGTGCGGGGCTGGTCTGTGCGGGACTCCATCATCTATGCCTGCCTGTCCACCAACGTCGTCACGCTCGGCATCGTGGAGATGTCGTACAACTCCTTCATCCCTCGGGGTCAGCTCCTCACCTCCATCCTCATCTCCGGGGTCTGGGTGTCCTTCCTCGTGGTCACCTACGCCGGCCTCATCGTCACGATCCCGCGCGCCGGCGGTGACTACGTCTGGCAGAGCCGCATCCTCGCCGGGCCGCTCGGCTTCGTCATGGCGACCACCGGGTGGTGGTTCATCCTCTGGCTCTGGGCGCCCATCTACGGTGCCGTCCTCAACGAGGAGCTGTTCCAGCCGCTCTTGATCACGCTCGGGCACCCGGGTGCCGCCTCCTGGTTCGGGACCCACACCGGCGACTTCGTCGTGTGCCTCATCACGATCGCCCTCGCCGGCCTGCTCGTGTCGCTCGGGATGAACGGCTACGCCAAGGTGCAGAAGTGGTGCTTTGCCGGCGGCCTCTTCGGCTTCGCCGTCATCCTCGCCCTCCTGCTCTTCTCGAGCCACGGCAGCTTCGTGAGCGCCGTCGACACCTACGGCAAGGCGCTCTTCCACACGAACAACGCCTACGCCGCCACGAACGCCGCCGCCAAGACCGACGGCTACGTCTCGCCGCCCTTCAGCCTCGGTCCCCTCGGCCCGAGCATGCTGCTCATCCCGTTCATGATGTTCTACCTGCTGTGGCCGAACTGGGGCTCGACGCTGTACGGGGAGATCCGGGGGGCGAGCGACTTCAAGCGCGTCTTCGCCGGGATGTTCAGCGGTCTCTGGCTGACCGTTGCCCTCTCGGTCGCCTTCCTCCTCCTCGTCGCCAAGACGATCGGCTACGGCTTCTACAACAACGCCAACGCCGCCTGGTGGACCTACTACTACGCCGTGCCGCATGCCGCCACACCTGCCATCTCGATCTGGCCGTACCCGATCATGATGGTCGGCTGGCTCATCCACAACCGCGCCTTCCAGGTGATCCTCATCCTCGTCATGTGTCTGTGGTTCATCGCCTGGGTGGGCACCCTCTTCCTCTCCTCGACGCGGGTGATCTTCGCCGCCGCCTTCGACCGCGTCCTGCCCGACGCCGCCGCCACGGTCTCGGAGAAGCGCAAGGTGCCGATGGCCTCCCTCGTCCTCATGCTCTTGCCCGCCGTCGCACTGTCGGCCGTGTACGCCTACTCGCTGCAGTTCCAGACCTACACGCTCGATGCCACCTTGGTCATCGCCGTGACGTACTTGTTCAGCGCCATCGCCGCCCTCCTGCTGCCGTGGATCAAGCGCGACCTCTGGGCGGCGTCGCCGGCAAGCAAGATCAAGCTCCTCGGCGTGCCCGTCGTCCCGGTCGCAGCCGTCGTCACGATCGGACTGCTCGGCTTCAACATCTACGAGTGGCTCACGAACAGCACCTACGGCGTGAACAATCACAAGTCCGAGGTCTTCATGGGCTGTCTCTACGCCGGAGCCATCATCCTCTACGTCGTCGCCCGCCTCGTGCGCAAACGCCAGGGCATCGACCTCGGCCTCATCAACCGGGAGATTCCCGTCGAGTAGCCGGGCGCCGGTGGGCAGCCGCCTCGTGCCTCTGGGGCCGGCGCCCGAACGGGCGCCGGCCGGGCTCCCGTGCTCAACCTGCGGCGTGCGCCCAGACCAGCCAGAATCAAGATCATGAGCGACACGACACGGGAATCCGCCCCGCCCACGAGCGCCGCCGCCACGGGGGAGGCGACTGGCCGCCGCCCTGGCACGACAGCGCGCGCCGTCATCGTCGGCGCCGGCATCGTCGGGAACAGCATCGCCTACCACCTCGCCCGCCTCGGGTGGCGGGACCTCGTGCTCGTGGACAAGGGACCCATGCCGAACCCCGGGGGCTCCACCGGGCACGCCTCGAATTTCATCTTCCCCATCGACTACTCGAAGATGATGACGGACCTCACGGCCGACAGCACGGCGCGGTTCAAGGAGATGGGCGTCCACATCGAGTCGGGCGGCATCGAGGTGGCGCGCACGGCGCAACGCCAAGAGGAGTTCCGCCGGCGCGCCTCGGTCGCAAAGGCATGGGGAATCCCCGTCGAGATCATCTCGCCGGCGGCCGTCGCCGACCTCGTCCCCTACCTCGACCCGAGTGTCATCGTGAACGGCCTTCACTTCCCGACCTGCGGCGTCGTCGACTCCTTGCGCGCCGGCACGATCATGCGGGAGCGGGCGGAGGGGCTCGGCGCCCTCGAGGTGCGGGCGAACACCGAGGTGCTCGGCATCGAGACGGCCACCGCCGGCCGCCGCAGCGTCATCGAGCGCGTGCGCACGACGCGCGGTGACATCGAGACGAACATCGTCGTTGTCTGCTGCGGCGTCTGGAGCCCGCGCATCGCCGCCATGGCGGGCGCCCACATCCCGCTCACGCCCATCGTGCACCAGATGATCAGCGTGGGCCCGATCCCCCTCTTCGCCGGCACGGTCGGCGAGATCGGCTACCCGATCATCCGCGACGTCGACACGAACATGTACGAGCGTCAGCACGGCGGCGACATCGAAGTGGGCTCCTACGCCCACCGCCCCATCATCGTGCGGCCGGACGACATCCCCTCCAACGAGGAGGCATCGCTCTCGCCCACCGAGATGCCCTTCACCCAGGACGACTTCGACCCGCAGCTCGCCGAGGCGCTCGAGCTCATGCCCGAGCTGCTCGGCGACGAGAGCGTCGGCATCCGCTACGCGATCAACGGCCTCATCTCCATCACGCCGGACGGGCACCCCGTCCTCGGCGAGTCGCCCGAGGTGAGCGGGCTGTGGTCCGTGGCGGCCAGCTGGATCAAGGAGGGACCCGGCATCGGGCGCGCCGTCGCCGAGTGGATGAACGGCGAGCAGCCGGAGATCGACATCCACGAGGCCGACATCGCCCGCTTCTACCCGTTCCAGACGACGCAGCGCCACGTCATCTCGCGGGCGAGCGAGAGCTTCAACAAGATGTACGGCATCGTGCACCCCGCCGAGCAGTGGGCCGAGGAGCGCGGCATCCGCTTGGCACCGATGCACGCGGCCACCAGCCAGCTGGGCGCCGTCTACTTCCAGACGGCCGGCTGGGAGAGGCCCTTCTGGTACGAGAGCAACGCCCCGTTGCTCGACCGCTACGGCGACGCCGTCATGGCGCGTGAGGCCGAATGGGAGTCGCGGTGGTGGTCTCCGATCATCAACGCCGAGCACCTCGCCATGCGGGACGGCTGCGGCCTCGTCGACCTCTCCGCCTTCGCCGTCCTCGACGTCACCGGGCCGGGCGCCCTCGCCGTCCTGCAGCAGCTCGCCGTCGCCCAGCTCGACGTGCCCGCCGGCAGGGTCGTCTACACGTCCTTCCTCGACGAGGCGGGCGGGTTTCTCGCGGACCTCACGATCATGCGACTGTCAGGAGAGCACTTCCGCGTCGTGACGGGGGGCGCAGACGGCATGGCCGACCGTCACTGGATCGCCGAGCACCTGCCCGCCGACGGCTCCGCCCAGCTGACCGACCTGACGTCCTCCTGGACGACCATCGGCCTCTGGGGCCCGAACGCCCGCCGGACCCTGTCGGAAGTGACGGCCGAGGACGTCTCGCACGAGGGTTTCGCGTTCGCCACCTGCCGGCCGATCGAGCTGGCCGGCGTCGTCGCCATCGCCTCTCGCATCTCCTATGTCGGCGAGCTCGGCTGGGAGATCTACGTTCCCTTCGAGCAGGGCGAGCGGGTCTGGACGAGCCTGCACGAGGCGGGGCAGGCCCACGGCCTCGTCCCGGTCGGCATCGGCGTCTACGGCACGACCGGCCGTCTCGAGAAGGGGTACCGGGCCTTCGGCAACGAGCTCACGCCCGAGTACAGCCTCGTGGAGGCGGGCATGACGCGACCCTCGGTGAAACGCCAGGACTTCGTCGGCAAGGCCGCCTATCTGGCCCAGCGCCAGCAGCCCCCGGCGGCGACCCTCTGCACGCTCACCGTGGACGACCACACGGCCGCCGACGGCCGCAAGCGCTACCCGCTCGGGAGCGAGCCCGTGCTCACGCCGGCGGGCGAGCGCATCGTGGACTCGAAGGGCCGTCCCTCCTACGTCACGAGCGCCGGCTCGGCGCCGTCGCTCGGCAAGCACGTCCTGCTTGCCTACCTCCCGCCCGAGCTGGCCGTCGCCGGTACCGCCCTCGCCGTCGAGTACATGAGCGAGCAGTTCCCCGTCACCGTGGCGGTGGCGGGATCGACCCCGCTCTTCGATCCCGAGAACGCCCGCGTGAGGTCCTGATGGACGTCCTCGTCTGCGTGAAACGCGTGCCCATGGTGGGCGGTCGCATCGTCGTGACCGCCGACGGCCTCAGCGTCGACGACCGCTCGCTCGCCTTCACGATGAGCCCGCACGAGGAGTGCGCCGTCGAGGAAGGCGTTCGGCTCGTCGAGCGCCACGGCGGCTCGGTGACGGTGCTCACCCTCGGTCCGACCGAGGCGGTGGACCAGCTGCGCGACGCCATCGCCGTCGGGGCGAACGGCGGCATCCTGCTTCGCACCGACGGTCGCGAGTGGGGCCCGCAGGCCACGGCGCAGGCGATCGCGGCGGTGGCGGAGCGGCACGAGGAGAACACGGGTTGGCGCTACGACCTCCTCCTCTTCGGCAACGAGGCGGCCGACACCGGCGACTACCAGGTCGCCGTACGTGTCGCCCACCTCCTCGGCCTGCCCTGCGCCACCGGCATCAAGAACCTCGAGATCGACGTGCACGGCGCCCACGCCCGTCGCGAGTACCGCGGCGCCACGGAGCTCTTCGAGCTCCCGCTGCCCGCCGTCGTGAGCGTGAAGGAAGGCATCAACCTCCCCCGCTACCCGTCGCTGCCCGGGCGCATGCGGGCGAAGAAGGCCTTCATCGAGGAGATCGAGCCCGAATGGCGAGAGGAGGGCATCCACCTCGACTCGCTCCGCGTGCCGGAGTCGGAACGCCGCCAGGCCGTCGTGCTCGGCCGTGGCGTCGAGGCGGTGCCGGCCCTCGTCGACTTGCTCGAGCAGCTCGGGATGCTGTCGTGAGCGTCGTTTGCTTCGTCGAGCAAGACAGCGACGGTGTCGTCATGGACTCGTCGCTGCGTGCGCTCACCTTCGCCCGCTCCCTCTCCTCCCAATCAGGCGAGGACGTGCTCGCCGTCGTGGTGGCCGTGCGCCCGCGGGGAACCGCCCCGGCACCGGCGGGCGGAGGGGGCGGGTCGGCCGCCATCGGGGTCGCCCGTGACGCCCACGAAGCGCTCGCCACCTACGGTGTCGCCGACGTCTGCGTGCTCGTGCTGCCCCGCACGGTCGGCTACGCCCCGCGAGCGCTCGCCACGGGGCTCGCCCAGCTCGCCGGTGCCGCCCGAGCCTCCGCCGTCGTCGCCGCCGCCACCGACCACGGCAACGAGGTCATGGCCCACCTCGCCTCCCTCAGCCATCTGCCCATGCTCGCCAACTGCTTCGAGGCCGACCGCCTCGCCCCGACGACGCTGCGCCTCAGCCGGCATCGCTGGGGAGGCAGCCTCATCGAGGACGCCACGCTGGAGGCGTCGGTGGCGCTGCTCACCGTCGCCGCCGATGCCGTCATGCCGACTCCGGCCCTCGTGGCGACGGAGCCGGAGGCTCGCACCTTCACACCGGAGCTCGCCGAGACCGATCTCGCCGTGCGGGCCGTCGAATCGCGTGACGCCGGCGGGGGCGTCTCGCTCGCCAACGCCAAGGTCGTCGTGAGCGGCGGCCGCGGGGTCGGAAGCGTGGCGGGTTTCGAGGCCCTCGACGAGCTGGCACAGCTCCTCGGGGGCGCCGTCGGCGTCTCGCGGGCCGTCACGAGCCTCGGTTGGAGGCCGCACTCCGAGCAGGTCGGCCAGACGGGTACGCGGGTCGCCCCCGATCTCTACCTGGCCTGCGGCATCTCCGGCGCCATCCAGCACCTGGCGGGTTGCCAGAGTGCCAAGGTGATGGTGGCCATCAACACCGACCCGCAAGCGCCCATCATGAGCAGGGCCGACTACGCCGTCATCGGTGACCTCAACGCCGTCCTGCCGGCACTCGTGGAGGCCTTGCGCGACCGTCGCTGATCGTTTCGCAGCTCCGGCCGGCCGGCCGGCCGCGCCCCCGCCCCTCACCGCCTCGCTGCCGGCGCCTCGCCCAGCCGTTCGAGGAGCTGGCGCCGCCAGCGCTCCGTCTCGGCCACCTGATTGAACGTGAACACGTGGAGGCCTTCGACCTTCGAGGCGGGATCTGCCAGCATCGGCCCGATCCGGGCGAGCAGCCGGTCAGGGGCGTATCCGCCCGGCGCGTTGAGCTTCAGCACGGTCGAGGAGTGCGAGCGGAGGTAGCGGACCGAATCGGCGAGGCCGATCTTGGAAGCCATCGACACGAGCTTGGTGCGGTCGACGGGACCGGCGATGCCGACCCGCAGCGGCAGCGTGACGCCGCGGGCGCGTACCCGGTGCACCCAGCCCTGCAGCGTGCGGGCATCGAAGCACAGGTTGCTCACGATGTAGGAGGCGTATCGGCGCTTGTCCCACATCGCCTGGATGGTGACGTCGTCGTCGATCTTCGGGTGGCTCTCCGGGTAGCCCGTAATGCCCGTGCGAGGCAGCGGCCGGTCGAGGAGCTCGCCCATCTCGTGCAGCGCCTCGAGGAGCGAGAGCGAGCTGTCGAACTTCCCCGCCGGCGGATCGGAGTCGCCGGCCGGCACGAAGATGTCCACGATCCCGAGCTCGTGCAGGCGGGCGACGATCTCGCCGAGGTGGGCGCCGTCGCGCACGAGGCGGGCGGAGATGTGGGGCACGACGTCGTAGCCGGCGCCGGCGAGGCGCCCCGTCAGCTCCATCGTCGCTTCGAGGCCCTTCGTCGGCGATGCTGTCACGGCGACGGTGATCTCGCGGGGGACGAATTCGAGGACGGCGCCTTCGATGCTGGCCGTCGGGATGACCTCGTAGCGGCAGGCGACGAGGGAGGCGGTGGCGGCGCGCAGGCCCCGGCGGATCACGGCGCTCCTGCTGCCGCCTGCTCGAGGAGGTGCTCCAGCTCGTCGTCGAGGCGGCCGCTGCCGGTCCGCACGACCTCGAGGGGAAGCCCGAAACGGCCGGCGATCTCGCCGGCGAGGCGTTCGAGCTCCGCCGTCGGGCGTTGCGCCAGCCAGACGAGCCGGCGGTAATTGCCGAAGTAGTCCCCCCACAGCTCGGGGTGACGGTCGAGGCCGAGCTCGCGCACGACGCTGCGGCTGAAGCTGCGCACGAGGAAGTCGGTGAGGAGATAGCTGCCCGCTTCCTCCTCGAAGAGACCGGCGATGCGTTGCGGGCCGGCAAAGACGTCGTAGCAGTGCAGGCCGCCGAGCCGTTGCAGGCCA
>JBKQSP010000016.1:0-24998 GCA_052143575.1 Acidimicrobiales bacterium | reverse complement strand
GGCGGCCGAACCGATCGTGAAGGCAGCCGTCGAGGGCGGGGTGACGTTCTTCGACACCGCCGACGTCTACTCGGCAGGTGCAAGCGAGATCGTCACCGGCAACCTCCTTCGCAAGTTCCTCAGCCGCGACGAGGTCGTCGTCGCCACGAAGGTGTTCATGCCGGTGACGCCGGGACAGAACGGAGGCGGGCTCTCCCGCAAGCACGTGCTCTCGGGCATCGACGCTTCGCTCCGCCGACTCGAGATGGATTACGTGGATCTCTACCAAATACACCGCTGGGATCAGCGCACGCCGATCGCCGAGACGATGGAAGCCCTGCACGACGTCGTGCGGGCCGGAAAGGCGAGGTACGTCGGCGCCAGCAGCATGTTCGCCTGGCAGTTCGCCAAGGCGCAGTACACGGCCGATGCGAACGGATGGACGCGCTTCGTCTCGATGCAGAACCACTACAACCTCGTCTACCGAGAAGAGGAACGCGAGATGATCCCGCAATGCATCGACCAGGGAGTCGGTGTCATCCCGTGGAGCCCGCTGGCACGCGGGCTGCTGGCCGGCAACCGCTCACGCAGCGGCGAGCGGCGCACGAGGCGGGCCGAGACGGACCAGTTCGCCGACTTCCTCTACGACCAGCCGACGGACTTCGACGTCGTGGAGGCGGCGGAGGCCGTGGCAGCCGGGCGCGGCGTGCCGACCGCCCAGGTCGCCCTTGCCTGGCTCCTGCAGCGTCCGGGCGTGACGGCTCCGATCGTCGGCTCCACCAAGCTTGCCCATTTCGAGGATGCCCTTGCGGGCGAGCAGCTCGTGCTCACCGACGAGGAGATCAAGCAGCTCGAGGCCCCCTACGTACCCCATCCCGTCGCCGGCCACATCTGAGCCGGCCGGAACCCGACGGGCCACGGCACGCTCCGAGGCGGGACGTGAGCTGTCGCCTGCGAGTTGACGCCGGACGGCGTCGCCTCGACACCTGAGCCCGCCGGACTCGTTGACAGTCCGAGAGCCTCGTGCGAGTGTGGCGAGCGCTGATCGGTCGGGATGGTCGGGCACCTGAGGGTAGAGGGGACGGCGATGGCTGAAGTGGTGCGAGCAGGTTTGGTGCAGGCCAGCTGGGCAGGCGACAAGGAGACGATGACGAAGAAGGCCATCGCCGCCGTGCAGCAGGCAGCGGCCGAGGGCGCCACGGTCGTCTGCCTGCAGGAGCTGTTCAACGGACCGTACTTCTGCCAGGTACAGGAGTCGGAGTGGTACGACTGGGCCGAGCCGGTGCCGGATGGTTCGACGATCCGCCAGATGCGAGACGTCGCCCGCGAGGCCGGCACCGTCCTCATCGTGCCCGTGTACGAAGTCGAGCACCCCGGCGTCTTCTACAACACGGCGGCCGTGATCGACGCCGACGGCACATATCTCGGCAAGCACCGGAAGAACCACATCCCGCAGGTGTCGGGTTTCTTGGAGAAGTTCTACTTCCGGCCCGGCAATCTCGGTTACCCCGTGTTCGACACGGCCGTCGGCCGCATCGGCGTCTACATCTGTTACGAGCGGCACTTCCCCGAGGGGTGGCGCGCGCTCGGCCTCGCCGGGGCGAAGATCGTCTTCAACCCGTCGGCCACGAGCCGCGGTCTCTCCGAGTACCTCTGGCGGCTCGAGCAGCCGGCGGCCGCCGTCGCCAACGAGTACTTCGTCGGGACGATCAACCGAGTCGGGGTCGAACCGCTCGGTACGAACGACTTCTACGGCCAGTCGTACTTCGTCGATCCGAGGGGCCAGCTCGTGGGCGAGGCCGCCTCGGACACCGAGGACGCCGTCGTCGTACGCGACCTCGACCTCGGCATGATCGACGACGTCCGCCGCCTCTGGGCCTTCTACCGGGACCGCCGGCCGGAGACCTACGGCCCGCTCTGCGAGGCCTGAGCGATGCGGAGCCTCATACGGGGCGGCACGGTCGTGAGCGCCGAGGGCGCCTCCGCCCTGGATGTGCTCGTCGAGGACGAGCGGGTCGTCGCCCTCGCCGCCGGCGGCTCCGAGCTGGCCGGCAGCTGGCAGGAGGGCGCCGACCGCGTGCTCGAGGCGGCTGGCAAGTACGTCATCCCCGGGGGCATCGACGCCCACACCCACATGGAGATGCCGTTCGGGGGGACGATGTCCGCCGACACCTTCGAGACCGGGACACGGGCTGCCGCCTGGGGCGGCACGACGATGATCATCGACTTCGCCATCCAGTCCAAGGGCCAGTCCCTCATCGCCGGCATGGATGCCTGGCAGTCCAAGGCGGACGGTGTCTGCGCCGTCGACTACTCCTTCCACGCCATCATCTCCGACGTCAACGAGTCGTCCCTCAAGGAGATGGACGTGCTTGTCGAGCAGGGAGTCACGAGCTTCAAGCTCTTCATGGCCTACCCGGGCGTCTTCTACGCCACCGACCGCGAGATCTTCCAAGCCATGGACCGCGCCGCCGGCAACGGCGCCCTCATCATGATGCACGCCGAGAACGGCATCGCCATCGACGCCATCGTCGCGGCCGCCCTCGCCAAGGGTCAGACCGACCCGATCTTCCACGGGCTCACGCGACCGGCCGAGATGGAGGGCGAGGCCGCCCACCGTGCCATCACCCTGGCGCAGGTGGCAAAGGCCCCTCTCTACATCGTCCACCTCTCCTCCGAGCCGGCCCTCGCCGCCGTCGTGGCGGCCCGCGACCGCGGTCAGAACACCTTCGCCGAGACCTGCCCGCAGTACCTGTTCCTGTCGGAGGACGACATGGCACGGCCGGGCTTCGAAGGTGCCAAGTTCGTGTGCACGCCGCCCCTTCGCCCCCGCCATCATCAGGCGGCCCTCTGGCGGGGGTTGCGCACCGACGACCTCTCCGTCGTGGCGACGGACCACTGCCCGTTCTGCTTTGCCGAGCAGAAGGAGCTCGGCGTCGGTGACTTCACGAAGATCCCGAACGGCCTACCGGGTGTGGAGAACCGCATGGATCTCATCTTCCAGGGTGTCGTAGCTGGAGAGATCACGCTCCCGCGATGGGTCGAGGTGACCTCGACGAACCCCGCCAAGATGTTCGGCCTCTACCCCAAGAAAGGCGCCATCGCCCCCGGGTCCGATGCCGACATCGTCATCTACGACCCGCTCGCCACACAGACCATCTCGGCGGCCACCCACCACATGGCCGTGGACTACTCGTGCTACGAGGGCATGACGATCACCGGGCACGTCGACACGGTTTTGTCGCGGGGCCGGCAGATCATCGGGGGAGGCGCCTACACCGGCGAGGCCGGCCATGGCCGTTTCGTCACCCGCCAACTGTGCCAGCGCCTCGGCTGAGCTGAACGGAGACGAGCGTGGACATCGGCCTCGTGCTGCAGACCGACCCGCCGGCGGACCTCGTCGTGGAGCGTGCCGTCAAGGCCGAGCACGCCGGCTTCAGCCATGTATGGACCTTCGACTCCTGCGTGCTGTGGCAGGAGCCGTTCGTCATCTACCCGCGCATCCTCGCCGCCACCTCGCGGCTGCACATCGGGCCGATGGTGACGAACCCGGCGACACGGGACTGGTCGGTGACCGCCTCCCTCTTCGCGACCTTGAACGACATGTTCGGCAACCGCACCGTGTGCGGTATCGGGCGCGGCGACTCGGCGCTGCGCGTGATCGGTCGGCAACCGAGCACCATGCAGGCCTTCGCCGAGGCCATCACCATCATCAAGGATCTCGCCGAGGGCCGTGAAGCCATCCATCACGGCACGGCCGTGCGCATCCCGTGGGCCGGGGAGAGCCGTCTCCCCGTCTGGGGCGCCGGTTACGGGCCGCGAGCGCTCGAGGTCATCGGTCAGCGGGCGGACGGTTTCATCTTGCAGGCGGCCGACCCGGACATCGTCCACTGGACGATCGAGTCCGTGCGAGCGGCGGCGACGGCCGCCGGCCGGGACCCGGCCGACCTCACGATGTGTGTAGCCGCCCCCGCCTACGTGGGCGAGGACCTCGCCCATCAACGCGACCAGCTGCGCTGGTTCGGCGGCATGGTGGGCAACCACGTGGCCGACCTCGTGGCTCGCTACGGCGAGTCGTCGGTCGTGCCACGCGCCCTCACCGAGTACGTGAAGGGCCGCGAAGGGTACGACTACGCCCATCACGGCCGTGCCGGGCACCCGTCCGCCGAGTTCGTGCCCGACGACATCATCGACCGCTTCTGCCTGCTCGGGCCGACGGAGAACCACATCGCTCGCCTGGCGGAGCTGCGGGCCCTCGGCGTCGACCAGTTCGCCCTCTACTTGATGCACGACTCGGCTCACGACACCTTCGAGGCCTATCGCACAACGGTGATCCCCGCCGCCGGAAAGCTCTGAGAGCTCCTCGCCGGGGGGCGAGGGCAGCTCGGCACGCATCGATGACCGCAGCGGGCCGCGATGGCGCGAGAATCCTCTCATGACCGGTTCTGCCCCCACCTCAGTCCCACTCGTGCGGCATTGGATCGACGGGAAGCCCTTCGACGGCAGCACCGAACGCATGGGTGACGTCTACAACCCGGCCACGGGCGAGCCCACCAAGCACGTCGCCTTCGCATCGGCCGCCGACGTCGACCAGGCGGTCGACGCAGCCACGAGGGCCTTTCAGAGCTGGCGACACTCCTCTCTCTCCAAGCGCTCCAAGGTGCTCTTCTCCTTCCGGGAGATCGTCGTGGAGCGGGCTGCCGAGCTGGCGGCCATCGTGACGAGCGAGCACGGCAAGGTCCTCTCCGACGCCCTCGGCGAGATCAACCGGGCGATCGAGGTGATCGAGTTCGCCTGCGGCATCCCGCACCTGCTGAAGGGCGGCTACTCCGAGGAGGTCTCCACGCAAGTGGACGTCTACTCGATCCGCCAGCCGCTCGGCGTCGTCGGCATCATCAGCCCGTTCAACTTCCCCGCCATGGTGCCGTGCTGGTTCTTCCCCATCGCCATCGCCTGCGGCAACACCGTCGTGGTGAAGCCGAGCGAGAAGGACCCGACGGCCTCGATATGGTTCGCCGAGCGCTGGGCCGAGGCCGGGCTGCCGGAGGGCGTCTTCAACGTCGTGCACGGCGACAAGGTGGCCGTCGACAGCCTGCTCGAGCACCCAGGCGTCAAGGCCGTCTCCTTCGTCGGCTCGACGCCGATCGCCCGCTACGTCTACGAGACCGGGACGAGGGCGGGCAAGCGCGTGCAGGCGCTCGGCGGCGCCAAGAACCACATGGTCGTGCTGCCGGACGCCGATCTCGACCTGGCGGCCGACGCGGCGGTGAACGCCGGCTTCGGCTCGGCCGGAGAGCGCTGCATGGCCATCTCCGCCCTCGTGGCCGTCGAGCCCGTGGCAGACGAGCTCATCGCGAAGATCGGCGAGCGCATGGCGACGCTCAAGACCGGCGACGGCCGGAGAGAGGTCGACATGGGGCCGCTCGTCACCAAAGCGCACCGTGACAAGGTGGCGAGCTACCTGGACGCCGGCGTCGCCTCCGGCGCCGAGCTCGTCGTCGACGGCCGCTCGAGCGACATCGACGGGGAGGCCGGTGGCTACTGGCTCGGGCCGACGCTCTTCGACAAGGTGACGCCCGAGATGTCCGTCTACACCGACGAGATCTTCGGTCCCGTCCTCTCGGTCGTGCGCGTGCCGAGCTACGACGCCGCCCTGCAGCTCGTCAACGGCAACCCCTACGGCAACGGGACCGCCATCTTCACCAACGACGGCGGAGCTGCCCGCCGCTTCCAGTACGACGTCGAGGTCGGCATGGTCGGCGTCAACGTGCCCATCCCGGTCCCCATGGCGTACTACTCCTTCGGCGGCTGGAAGGCGTCCCTCTTCGGGGACAGCCATGCCCATGGCACCGAGGGGGTGCACTTCTACACCCGCGGCAAGGTCGTCACGAGCCGCTGGCTCGACCCGAGCCACGGCGGCATCAACCTCGGCTTCCCGCAGACATCGTGACACCACCTGCGGCACCCAGACTCTTCCCAGCCACGACATCGACGAGACAAGGACATCTATGACCGCGACCATCGGGACCGCCGAAGAGGGTGCCCGCGTCTACGCCGCCGACCGCGCCCACGTCTTTCACTCCTGGTCGGCCCAGGAGCTCATCAAGCCCATGGTCATCGCCGGGGCGGAGGGCTCCTACGTCTGGGACTACGACGGAAACCGTTACCTCGACTTCTCCTGCCAGCTCGTCAACACCAACATCGGCCACCAGCACCCCAAGGTAGTGGCCGCCATCAAGGCCCAGGCCGACCGCCTCTGCACGGTGGCACCCCAGCACGCCAACGACGTTCGCAGCGAAGCCGCTCGCCTCATCTGCGAACGTGCCCCGGAGCAGATGAACAAGGTCTTCTTCACGAACGCCGGGGCAGAAGCCGTCGAGCACGCCACCCGGATGGCGAGGCTGCACACGGGCCGCATCAAGCTGCTGTCCGCCTACCGCTCGTACCACGGCGCCACGACGACGGCCATCAACCTCACCGGTGACCCGCGGCGCTTTGCCAACGACTACGGCAGCGCCGGCGTCGTGCACTTCTTCGGGCCGTTCCTGTACCGGTCACCCTTCCACTCGAGCGACGAGCAGGAAGAGACCGAGCGGGCGCTCGAGCACCTCCGCCACGTCGTCGAGTTCGAGGGTCCCGCCACCATCGCCGCAATCGTCCTCGAGACCATCCCGGGAACGGCCGGCATCATGCCCCCGCCACCCGGCTACCTCGCTGGCGTTCGCGAGATCTGCGACGAGCACGGCATCGTCTACATCGCCGACGAAGTCATGGCCGGCTTCGGTCGCACCGGCAGGTGGTTCGCCTTCGAGCACTACGACGTCGTACCCGACCTCATCACCTTCGCCAAGGGCGTCAATTCGGGCTACGTGCCGCTCGGTGGCGTCGTCATCTCCGATGCCATCGCGGCGACGTTCGCGACGCGCTCCTACCCGGGGGGCCTCACGTACTCGGGGCACCCGCTCGCCTGCGCGGCCGCCGTCGCCACGATCACCGCCATGACTGAGGAGCACATACTCGAGAACGCCGCTCGCATCGGCGAGGAGGTGCTACGGCCGGGGCTCGCCCAGTTGGCCGCCCGCCACCCCTCCATCGGCGAGGTGCGCGGCTTGGGCGTTTTCTTCGCCCTCGACCTCGTGAAGGACCGCGCCACGAGGGAGCCGATGGCCCCCTACGGCGGCTCCAGCCCCGCCATGGACGAGCTCGTGCGCGCCTGCAAGGCAGGCGGCCTGCTGCCGTTCACGAACTACAACCGGCTGCACGTCGTGCCGCCCTGCACGGTGAGCGACGAGGAGGCCCGCGCCGGCTTGGCCATCCTCGACGAGGCGTTGGCCGTCACCGATGCCGCCACGACGGGCGGTTAGCGGCTCCGGGTGAAGTACCGCTTGGGGTTCTCCACCATCATCTGGTGGATCTGCTCGTCGGTGACACCGGCCGCCGTCAGGGCGGGCAGGACGTCGTCAGAGATGTGCTCGTAGTGCCAGTTCGGCATGACGGCCTCGCGCAGGGCGAGCACGTCCGGGCCGAACCAGTCGATCCAGCACGAGGCGTCGTGGGAGAGCACCATGCGGTCGGCGTAGCCGTGCTCGGCGAGGTTTGCGATCGTCCGCACGCGATCGGCCGTCGAGTTGAAGAAGTCGAGCCCGAAACGGTCCATGCCGAGGAGCGCCCCGGTGTCTCCGAGCTCCATCAAGTAATCGAGGTCGTTCGAGTCGCCGGCGTGCCCGACGACGACCTTGGTCAGGTCGGCGCCCTCTTCTGCGAGCACGCCGGTGACATAGCGACCGGTCTGCTCGGCCGATGAGGTGTGCACGGTGATGGGCGCCCCCGTCTCGAGGTGCGCCTTCGCCACGGCGCGCAGCACGCGCTCGACACCGGCAGACACCTCGGCGTGCTCGACGGCGCACTTGAGGAAGGCTGCCTTCACGCCCGTATCGGCGATCCCGACCTGGAGGTCTCGCACGAAGTCGCCGACCATGGGCTCCTCGCCCCCGAACGTCGTGCCCGGGCCCCGGTTCTGGTAGGCAAAGGGGAGCTCGCCGTAGGTGTAGACACCCGTGGCGGCGATGATGTGCACGGGCACGGCGGCGGCTACCTGCTGCATGCGGGGGATGTACCGCCCGAGGCCGACGACCGTCGGATCGGCGATCGTCCGCACTCCTTTGTCGTGGAGCGACCGCAGGCGGTCGATCGCGTGGGCGACGCGCTCGTCCTCGTCCCACCACTGCCCCGGCCCGTAGTTCTGGGCGTAATCGGTGGTGAGCACGAAGACGTGCTCGTGCATGAGGGTGGGGCCGAGCGAGTCGAGGGGGACGGGGCCGGCCACGGTTTCGATCTCAGCGATGGGACGACCTCCTGGCCGTTCTGGCCGCTCGGGACTCGAGGTATCGCTCGCACGTTAGTCAGGACGGCAGCCCCCGTCCCGGTCTGCCCGAGGGAGCCCCTGCCGGGGTGCTCTCGCCTCAGGGGGCGTCGAAGACCGTCGTGTGCAAGTCGGCGTTCTCGGCGACGACCCGCCCGCCGGCGATGACGTAGCGCGGCGGTGAGTGCCGCCCGACCACCTCACGCACCGTCGTGCCGTCCAGCACGACGAGATCCGCCCGGCCACCCGGCGCCAGCTCGTGCCCCTCGATCCCCATGACGCGGGCCGCCGTCGTCGTGACGGCGTCCAGCAAGGCGTCGAGTCGGGGGCCGACGGTGGCCCCGAGGAGGTGGGCGGCCAGGAAGACGACCTCGAGCATGTTCTGGCGGCCGAAGGGGTAGTAGGCGTCCTCGCAGTCGTCCTGGCCGAGCGCCACGGGCAGGCCCTCTGCCAGCAGCTCGAAGACCGGCAGGTGGAGGGGAGCGGTGTGCGGGTCGCTGACAAAGCCCAAACCGGCTTGGCGCGCCAGGCGGGCAAGGCGCAGCAACGACGGAGCGCCGTACTGGCTCAAGGCCCGAGCGTGGTTGGCGATGCCGCGTCCCTGCAGCCCGCACCTGAGCATCTCGGCGGCAAGCATCTCCGTCGTGCGCAGCGTGGGGTCGCCGGCGTCGTCGACGAGCATGGCGACGCGCCGGCCGGTCGAGGCGGCGAGCTCGCAGAGGCGCCGTACGTGCTCGCGGGCGTCCGAGTCGGTGTACTCGATCCACGGGATGCCGCCCACGACGTCGGCGCCGAGCTCGACCGCCTCCCGTACGAGGTCCTCTGCGCCCGGGTCGCGCAGCAGCCCGTCCTGGGGGAAGGCCACGACCTGCAGGTCGATGACACCGCGGAACTCCTCGCGCAGATGCAGCAGCGGTGTCACGCCCCGCAGCTCGGAACGAGTGTCGACATCGGCGAAGGCGAGAACGTGCCGCACGCCGTGGCGAAGGCCGGACAGGAGACAGCGCCGGGCGTTCGCCTCGATCGCCAGCTCCCCGTAGCGGTCCTTCACCACCGAGGCCATCTCGATGGACGCCATCGCCGAGCCCATCTGCCCGCCGCTGTAGGCCGTCACGGTCGAGTCGCCGAGCACGTCGAGGGTGTACACCTTGTCGAGGTGCATGTGGGCGTTGACGAAGGCAGGCGTCACGAGGGCTCCGTCCGCCTCGACGACGCGCTCGCCGCGCAGCGGGTCGGCGGCGATGGCGGCGATGGCGCCGTCTCGCACGCCGATCCAGCGCTCACCTTCGGTCCCGCGCAGGGCGGCGGCCGCTACGACGAGGTCGAACGCATCACTCGAGGGCGTCATCTGGCATGCCGCCGTGCCCAGCGGCTGTCGGAGGGGCGCCGATGAATGCCGTCGTCGGCGGGGTCATGCCGGCGCCGTTGCGACGGGTGCCTCCCGCGGCTGCAACTCCGGCCCAGCGCCCGCCACGAAGGGGTTCTGTGCGTTCGGGAGGTCGGACCGGCAGGACCCGTACGGCGACTCGGTGATCCAATTGTCGATCGGCTCCTTGTCGAGCAAGGCCCGCCAGACGTCTTCGAAGCGCATCGGCATGTGCATGAGCTCGGCGCCCGTCGCCTGGTGGATGGCGTTGCCCAGGGCCGGCGCCACCGAGATCATCGGGTGCTCGCCGACGCCGCGCGCCCCGAACGGCCCGTCGATCTGGGCCGTCTCGACGGCCACGCTCTCGATAACGGCGGGGAGGTCCTTCGCCGTCGGGATCTTGTTGTCCGTGAACGACGGGTTGAGCAGGTGCCCCTCCTGGTCGTAGATGTAGCCCTCGCACAACGCCGTCCCGAGGCCCTGGATCATGCCGCCGATGCACTGGCCGCGCATGATGGCGGGGTTGATGACCTTGCCCACGTCGAAGACCGAGGCGATCTTGAGGACGTCGAACTCGCCGGTGTCCGGGTCCACCTCGACGATGACGCCGTGGGCGCCATAGGTCCAGTCCAGGGCGGGCAGCCCCTGCCCCGTCTCCTTGTCCAGGTTGGACAAGCCCTGGGCGACGTAGCGGCCCACACCGACGAGGGGACCGCCGATGCCGTTGCCGTTGGGGTAGGCGTAGCCGATGGAGAGGGCGGCGAAGCTCACCGATGACTCCGGGTTGTGCTTGAGGAAGATCTTCTCGGCGTCGTGGTCGAGATCGTCGCGGTGGGCTCGCAGTACCTGAGCCGCCACCGCGTAGGCCTGCTCGAGGAGATCCTCACAGGCAATTACCGTGGCGTTGCCGGAGAGGATGAGCCCCTTGGAGGCCACCGTCTGCCAGTCGTAGGGCTCCTTGTCGGTGTCGGTCTCGATGGCAACCTTCACCTTGCCGACGGGGAAGCGGAGGGTTTCTGCGGCGATCTGGCCGAGGGCCGTGGCGCAACCCTGGCCGATCTCGGTGAGGGCGATGTTGAGGACGACCGAGCCATCGGAGTTCATCTTCACGACGGCGGCCGTCGCCGTGAACGAGGGCATCGCCGGCGCCTTGTGCAGTGTCGCCAGGCCCTTGCCGATCTTGCGGCCCGTGCGCTCCTGGCGCTCTTGCTCCTCGGGCGTGAGCCGGCCGTACTCAATTGCCTCGGCGGCCGCCTGCAGGCACTTGCGGGGGTCACCGGTGTGCTCGGTGATTCTCTCCCCCGTCAGCGTCGTGGCGCCCGGCGTCAGGAGGTTCTTCATGCGGAACTCCAGCGGGTCCATGCCGATGACCTGGGCGACGAGCTCCATGTGCCGCTCGAGGCCCCAGAAGAACTCGACGTGCCCGAAGCCGCGGTAGGCCGTGCCGTAGGGCTTGTTCGTGTAGATCGTGTAGGCGTCAACCCATGCATTCGGGATCTCGTAGGGACCGGCCGCCGAGTAACCCGAGGCACGCGTGACGTTGACGGCGTAATCGGCGTAGGCGCCGGCGTCCCAGTACATCGTCATCTGCTGAGCCGTGATCTTGCCGTCGGCGCGGACGCCGGTCTTGATCCGGTACGTGAGGGCGCTGCGGCAGGGCAGCAGGCTGAACTCTTCTTCCCGCGTCGCCTGGAACTTCACCGGCCGCCCGCCCGCCTTGCGCGAGAGGCAGGCAAGCAGCGGCTCGAGGTGGATGCCGGCCTTGCCGCCGAAACCGCCGCCGACATGGGGCACGATCACCCTGACCTGATTGAGGGGCAGGCGCATGGCCGAACAGAACAGGCTGCGGACGGTGAAGGGCGACTGGGCACTCGTCCAGATCGTCACCTCGTCGCCCGCCTTCCACGCCACGATGGCGACGTGGGTCTCCAAGGGGACGTGCTGCACCGAGGGGTTCGTGTACTGGCGCTCGATGATCCACTCAGCCTCCGAGAAACCCGCCTCGATGTCGCCCTTGCGCATCCGCGTGACGTTGGCGACGTTCGTGCCGGGTTGCGGGCTGAAGGCCGCTTCGACATAGGAGTAGCTGCTGAGGTCGGGATGCACGAGGGGGGCTTCCGGCTTGATCGCCTCCATCGGGTCGAGGACGGGCGGCAGGACCTCGTAGGTGACCTCGATCAGCTCGACGGCCCGCTCGGCCACCTCGAGGCTGTCCGCCGCCACGGCTGCCACGGCCTCACCGAAGTGGCGGACGTCGTCCTTGGCGAGGATGTCCTTGTCGACGATGTAGAGCCCGAGCCGGTAGTCGAGCTCGTGGCCGGTCAGCACGGCATGCACTCCGGCAAGGCGCTCGGCCTTCGAGGTGTCGATGGCGAGGATCTTCGCCCTGGCATGCGGGCTCTTCTTGACCTTGGCCCAGAGCATGCCGGGCAGCACGAGGTCGCCGGTGTAGAGGGCGTCCCCCGTCAGCTTGCCGACGACCTCGAGGCGGGGATGGCTGACGCCGACGGCCCTCATGTCCGAGGGGATCGGCATGTCCGAAGGATTCGGTATGTCCGAGGGGTTCGGCATCTCCGAGGGGTTCGGGTTCTCAGGCATACTTCAACTCCCCCTTCGTCGCCGGGGTGAGCTGCCCCGACACGTCCAGGACGGCCTCGATGATCTGCTGGTAGCCCGTACAGCGGCAGAAGTTCCCTTCGATGCCCGCTTTGATCTCATCGATGCTCGGTTTCGGGTTCTTGCTGAGGAGATCCCTCACCGAAAGGATCATGCCGCCGGTGCAGTAGCCGCACTGCACGGCGTGGTTGCGCGAGAAGGCCGCCTGGATGGCGGAGAGGCGGCCGTCGCGGGCTTCGCCCTCGATCGTGTCGACCGCACCCCCGTCGGCTTCGGCGGCAAGGGCCAAGCAGGAGTTGACGGTCTTGCCGTTCAAAAAGACGGTGCAGGCACCGCACTCTCCGGCGGCGCAGCCCTCTTTGGTGCCCGTCAGCCCGATGCCCTCGCGGAGGAAGCGCAGCAGCGTCCAGTGCTCCTCGATGTCGCGCTCGTAGGTATGACCGTTCACGGTCACCGAGATCCTCATCACGCCACCTCCTGCAGCACCCTGCGGACGAAGACGCCGACCATGTGCTCGCGGTACTCCCGGCTGCAACGGAGGTCGCTGATCGGGTGGATGGCGAGCTGGGCGGCCGCCACGGCCATCTCGACGGGGTCGGTGTCGGAGAGCCCCTCGACGAGCAGCGGCGTCGGAGCGCAGGAGCTGATCCCGAGGCGGAGGAGGCCGTCCTTCTTCATGGCGGCCACGCCGACGATCCCGAGGTCGTGGCCCTTGATCCGCTTCAGCTTGCGGTACGAGCCGCGGGCGGTCGCCGTCTCCGGCGGCACGATGATCTCCTCGAGGATCTCGCCTGGCCGAAGGACCGTCGACTTGACGCCGGTGAAGAAGTCCTTGAAGGCCACGACGCGGTGGCCCGCCCGGGACGAGATGACGGCACGGGCTCCGAGACAGAGGAGCGCCGGTGCCATGTCCGCGCAGGGGGAGGCGTTCACGACGTTGCCGACGACGGTGGCCCGGTTACGAATCTGGTGGGAGGCGAGGTCCTGCGCACAGGCCACGAGGAGCGAGTAGGCGTCGCGCACCTTGGGATGGCCGAGCAGGTCGTTGATCGTGACGGCGGGCCGGATGATGAGGCCCTCCGCCTCGCTCCAGGAGATGTCGGAGAAGCCCTCGACCCGCTTCAGGTCGACAACGACCTTCGGGCGGGCGAAGCCGTTCCGCACGTCCACGAGCAAATCGGTGCCGCCTGCCAGCACACGGGCATCCTCACCGTGATCGGCGAGGATGCCGAGCAGCTCCGCCCGTGACACGGGGGAGCGGTACTTGAAGATGTCCGTCATACCCTCTCCTTCGGACGTGTTCCGCTCGGGGCGACTGGCCAAATTGCACGGCTCGGGCAGCCCGTCCCGACGGACCGCCCGAGCCGCGTGAACTCAGCTCAGGTCGACGATGGCGGCCACCGGGCCGCCTCCCGCCGGACCCTGGTGGGCGGCGGAGACGGACACGAAGATGGCCGGGTCGCCGCAGACGGCGGCCGCGACGCCACCGACGCACGCCTTGATCTGCCGGTGCCAGTGCACGTCGGAGTCGTCGAGCATGATGTTGCGCCGTCCACGGACGCGCCCGGTCGGATCCGCCTCGCACTTGAGGAAGAGGTTGACGAGACGGCCCTTCAGGTCGTCCGGGTGCGGCCGCTCGGGCAGCTCGAGGCCGGCAGAGCGGATGGCATCCCAGACACCGTCGGCGTCGAGAGCGTCCCGCATGACGCCGTGACCGACGCGGTACTTGCCGCCGACGCCTCGGACGTTGCCGACGACGACGATCTGGCCTTGGTCCAGCTCGACGCCGGAGGAGCAGGAGGCGACCGAGGAGTAGATCGAGAGGTTCGTCAGGATCTCCTCGGCCGTCGGCATCTGGATCTCACCGAGGGCGACGCCAATGCCGAGGGCGGCCGTGCCGTTGGAGAGGTCCATCGACCGCAGCGTGTCCTCGGTCCAGACCGTGCGGCCCCGCGCCTTTGCCTCTTGGATGGTGGGCAGCGTCAGCAGCGGCGTCTTCGTCTGGACGTAGTGCACGTCGCTCGGAGAGGCGATACCGGCTCGCGCCATGGCCTCCTTGACGCCGGCCGCCATCTTCTCGACCATCTCAGGCCGGCCGATCTCCTCCGGCAGGATCGGCTCGCTCATGGAGCTGCCGACGGCGAGGCGGTACTCGTCGGTCGGCTCGAAGCCGGCGGGGTCGACGGTGGCAAAGATCGTGGCGTGCGGGGAGAGCACCCCGTCGGTCCCGCCCGACCACAGCACCGGGATCTGGCCGACTTCGGCCATCGTGCGCGTGCCCTTGGCGACGAGCACGTCACGGAAGGCGTGGTCGGCGATGATCCGCGTGTAGTCGTTCACGCCTCCGTTGCCTTCGGTCTTGCCGACGACGGCGAGGACCCGATCGGCCTCGATGACTCCTTCGTCGATGAGCCGGGCGAGCCCGGAGGCGTCGCTCACACTCTCGAGGGGTACCTTTCGTACTTCGATTGGATCCGTCATCGGATCTCTTCCTTTCAAACGAGAACTTCGGTGGGAACGATGAGGTGGGCGTTCGCCTCGACGACGCTTGCCGGCACGTCGAACTCGAGGTCGGCACCGACCATCTGCTGCACGTAGTGCTTGACGGTCGATTCCCAGTACTTCTTCGTGACGTAGTACACGCGGGCGCCGCCGAGCTCATGCTGGACGTCCGGCCAGGGGTAGCTGGGCTGCGCCATGCCGAGGCCCCAGCGGTGCCAACCGTTGTAGCTCTCGTAGGTCGCCCAGAACTCCTTGTTCCCGAGGACCTCGAAGGCGTAGTACGTCTTGGCGTAGTACATGATCGCCCCGATGCGACCGCCGCGGGCGAGCGCCATCGTGTGCAGGCTGATGTTGATGTCCTCGTTCATCAGCCGGCCGTTGCAGAAGCCCACCCACTGCCCGTCGATGAGACCGACGAGGGTGTAGGGGTCCTTCAAACGCTTGCGGTACCAACCGGCGATCTCGGCGTAGACGCGAGCGCCCACGACGTCGTAGAAGTCGTGGTCGGCGTCCATGACCTTCTTCATGTAGTCCATGAGGGCGGGCGCCTCGTCGAGGGTCGCCTCCCGGATGTACATGGTGCGGCCGTCCTTCAGCTGGATGGTGGCGCCCGGCCAGCGGGCCATCGGCAGAGCCGGGCCCTGCAGCAAGGGTTCGATCTCTCGTACGTCGATCGAGAGGTGGTCTTGGGAGACCTTCATTGGCGGATCGAGCAGCATTGCAAGAAACTCCTTCTCAGAACTCGTGTCGCTTGGGCGGTCATGCAGCTGAAGAACCGGCGGAGCCCTCCGAGGAGGGCGAGCGCCAACTCAACGGCGTCCAGCCCGGCTACCCGGGAGATGTCGACCGGTCAGCCGGGCTGGGTCACCTGATGATGAGGGTGAAACTGAGCGCCCGCCCCGGATCGCCCTCACCGTTGCGCCGATCTGGCTCAGGAGGCCAGGGGCCTCGTCGAGCTGAGCGGTTGGCGGAGAGGCGACCGGGACGGGATACACGACTCAGACCGGAACCGGCGGCTCGGTCGGGAGCGTGTCGGTGGCTGGCCCCGGCTGGTCTGCCGTCGGCATCACCGTCGTGGCGAAGAGCGCCGGCATCCCGTTGTGGAAGACACCACGCTTCGCAATGGCGTTCATGACCTGGTAGATGATGATGACGCCGAAGGCACCCATCGCGATGCCGTTGAACTCCACGTTGCCGTGGTCAAAGATGAGCGTGTAGTTACCGGCGCCGAGGACGAGGCCGATGGCGCAGGGGATGAGGTTGACCGGGTTGTTGAAGTTGACCCGGTTCTCGACCCAGATACGCCCGCCCAGCACGGCGATGAGGCCGTACAGGATGGTGCCGGCACCACCGAGGACACCAGCCGGCAACGTCGCGATGAGCGCTCCGAACTTCGGGATGCAGCCGAAGCAGATGGCCACGATTGCGGCCACGTAGTAAGCGGCCGTCGAGTACACCTTGGTGGCGGCCATGACGCCGATGTTCTCGGCATAGGTGGTCGTCCCGCTGCCGCCTCCGAGGCCGGCGAGCATCGTGGAGAGGCCGTCAGCCATGTAGCCGCGTCCCAGCGAACGGTCGAGGTTGCGTCCCGTCATCGTCGCCACGGCCTTGATGTGGCCGGTGTTCTCGGCGATCAGGACGACCACGACCGGAACGATCAGGAAGATCGGCCGCATGCTGAAGTGCGGACCCGTGAAGTGGGGAAGCCCGATCCAGGCGGCCGACTTCACGCTGGCGAAGTGGACCTGGTGCTGGGCGCAACCGATGAGGTAGCCGAAGACCACGCCGACGAGAATGGAGAGCCGGCCGATGAACCCTCGGAACAGCACCGTGACGAGGACGACACCACACAGGGTGGCGAATGCGGTCCAGGGCTGCAGGTTGAAGTTGTTGAAGGCGCTCGAGGCGAGGTTCAGCCCGATCAGTGCGACAACGGCGCCAGTGACCACGGGCGGCATCATCCACTCGATGAAGCGAGTACCCCACTTGTTGACGATGAGACCGACGACGAAGAAGACGGCACCAGCCACGAGGATGCCGGCGAGGGCGGAGGGGATGCCTCCGTGCTCCTTGGCGACCAGCACCGGCGAGATGAAGGCGAAGCTGCTCCCGAGGTAGCTCGGCAGGCCGAGCCGCTGACCGCGGCCGATCGTGACGACAAGGAAGATGAGCGTGCCGATCCCGGAGAAGAAGATCGTGGTGTTGGGCGGGAAGCCAATCAACACCGGCACGATGAACGTCGCCCCGAACATCGCCAGCACGTGCTGGAAGCCCAGACCGACGGTCTGAGGCCAGGCAAGGCGCTCGTCAGGCGCCACCACCTCCGTGGGGGGAATGTGCTTCCCATCGCCGTGGACAGTCCATAATCCGTGCGCGCTCATAGCGGTACCCTCTTTCATCACGGGCCGATGCCACGGGCTCGGGGGTCTGCCGCGTTTCGCGCTGGGCCTCCCGGCCACGGACAATCGCTCCCCTTGACACGCTTTGTCCCTTCGATGGGCAACGTACCCATGCACTTCGGATCTCACTAGGGTCCAATGTCATCAATCTGACGGCCAGGCGTCGGGTTCGATCGCAGGCCGAGCATCAGTTCCGGGCTGGCTGGCAGGCCGTCGTCACGATGTTGTGGCGGGTCTGCGCCATGAGACGTGCCCGACCGCACCGCTCGACGAGCGCTACTGATGCAAGGGTGCTTAGCTGGGTCGTATGCCGGTCAACGGCCTCACCCATCACGGAGCGGCCATGAGTACGGCCGTTTCGCAGGCAGTTGGCGGCGAGACGCGCACCGGTCACGTGCTCGGATCCTCCCGGGCGGGGCTCTACCTGTGCTTCACGGATGCGGTCGGCGCTGCCGCCCCGCGCGTCGTGGCGCTGTTACCAGCATCATCAGTCCGGTTGCCGATTGCGGTCGTGAGCGCCGACCCGCTGCCGGACGGGAGCCTCGACGGCGCCGTCGTCGGCGGCGGCGTCCTTCGCGTCGCAGCTCACGTCTGGCATCCGCTGCGATGGTTCGATCCGCGCCCGCGCCCGCTGCGGGCCGTGAGTGCGCCGGTGCTGGCCGACGTCGCCCGGCTGCTGCTGAGCCTGAACGAATCGGACGTCGGCCTCGATCCCCGTCGCGCCTGGGCGGCGGCGGAGGCGTTGGCGCGCGGGGACGGCGAACTCGCCGGCGAGCTGCTCGGCGCTGGACCCGGCCTCACACCCGCAGGTGACGACGTCGTCGCCGGCGCCCTCGCCGCTTGTGCGTTGTCAGGTGGCGGGCCATCGCCTGTCGCCGTCGGCCGGTTGCTGAGCCGAGCTCGCGACGCCACGACGGCGCTGTCAGCCGCCCTCTTGTCGTGCGCGGCCGCCGGTCAGGTCGTGCCGCAGGCCGCAGACTTCCTGCGGGCACTCAGCTGCGGCGGCGTGCAACCGGCACTCGGCCGGCTGCGGGCAGTGGGCTCGACGTCCGGTACGGCATTGGCCGTCGGCCTCACCGCTGCCCTCGGCGTCCACCCGCTCGACCGGTCCGGCCAGCTCGGCACGCTCCTTGTTGGCGCCGGTGGTCCGACATGACTCCTCTCCGCAGCACTTTCGTCTCCGCCAGCCGGACCGGCGCCGTCAGCACCCCGAGCGCCCTCCGCCCGACAGAAAGGTCATCGCCATGAGCAGCTGCACCGTCGAATTACGCGGGGGTCTCTACCGGGACTCGGTGGCGCTCATGCAGATCTCCCGTACCGTCGCCGAGCTCCCCGGCGTCACGTCTGCGCTCATTGCGATGGCCACCCCCCTCAACCTCGAGCTGCTGCCGAGACTGGGTTTCGAGCCGCTGCCGGAGGCGCGACCCGATGACCTCCTCGTCGCTGTACGGGCCGACGACGAGGCCTCCCTGGCGGCGGCGCTCGCCCGCCTCGAGGAGCTCTTTGCCGCCCGGGCGCTCACGAGCGAAACAGTCGAGCACCCGCCCCGGACGACTCGTAGCGCCCTCGTGCGCAGCGGAGCCCCCCTCGTCATGGTGTCGGTGCCCGGTCGCAGTGCGCTCGTGGAGAGCATGGATGCCCTGCAAGCAGGTGCCGACGTCATGCTCTTCAGCGACAACGTGCCCGTCTCGGAGGAGATCCGCTTGAAGGAGGAGGCGCACCGCCGGGGCCTTCTCGTCATGGGCCCCGACTGCGGTACCGCCATCGTCGGCGGAGTCGGTCTCTCCTTCGCCAATGTCATGCGTCCCGGACGAGTCGGCATCGTCGCCGCCTCGGGCACGGGCGCCCAACAGGTGTGCGCCCTCCTCGACGCCGCCGGGATCGGCGTCAGCGCCGTCCTCGGGACCGGGGGCCGCGACCTGTCTCGCGCCGTCGGTGCGCGCTCCAGCCTCGACGCAATGGCCATGCTCGACGCCCACGCAGGGACCGACCTCGTCGTCATGCTCTCCAAGCCGCCGCCGTCCGACATGGCCGAGCTGGTGGAGGCCGCCGCCGCCGCCCTCAGCACGCCGGCCGTCGTGGGCTTCCTCGGGGCGGGTCGCGACGACCTCACCGCCCTCACGGGCAAGGTGCTGGCCGCCTTGGGTCTGCCGCCCCTCGAGCCGCCGCAATGGCTCTCGCCCCTCCCGGGGAACTTCCGCCACGGTGCCGTCCGCGGGCTGTTCTCCGGCGGCACGCTCTGTGACGAGGCGATGGTGGTGGCGAGTGACCTCCTCGGTCCCATCCGTTCCAACATTCCCCTCGACCCGAGTTGGGCGCTCGGCCCGGACCTCAAGGCACCCGGCCACCTCATGATCGACTTCGGCGACGACCAGCTCACGCAGGGACGCCCTCACCCCATGATCGACTGGACGCTGCGCTTGGAGCGCTTCGCCGAGGAGGCGGCCGACCCGGACTGCGGCGTGCTCCTCGTCGACGTCGTGCTCGGCTTCGGCTCGCATGCGGCTCCGGCCGACGTGCTGGCGCCGGCCGTGAAGCTCGCCACCGAGAGCGGTGTTGCCGTCGTCGTGTCGCTCATCGGGACCTCCGGTGACCCGCAGGGCCTGCAACCGACCGCCCTTGCCCTGCAGGCGGCCGGGGCGAGCGTCTACCTATCCAATGCGGCTGCTGCACGTGCGGCCGCCGCCCTCGTGAAGGGGACTGTGTGATGTTGCTCGACGAAGCTCCAGCCGTTGCCACTGTCGGGCTCGACCTGTTCGCGGAGGCGCTGCGGGAGCAGGCTGTGGCCGTCACGCCCGTCCTCTGGCGGCCTCCGCTCGCCGGCACGGAGGATGCCCTCGCCGCCATCGCGGCCGACCCACAGGTGGCCGACGCCAACGCCGAGGCGAGCCGGCGCCTCACGATGTCGCGCCCAAAGCTCGTCGGGATCGCCACGGCGGCCGACGCGCTCGGCCTGGGGCGTGGCGAGTTCCTGCACGCCGGGCCGCCCATCTCGTGGGCGGATGCGTCCGGGCCCGTACGAGGCGCCCTCATCGGTGCCCTCATCTACGAAGGCCTGGCGGCGACCTTCGAAGAGGCGGAGCGGCTTGCTCCCTCCGTGTCGCTTGCCCCCTGCCACGGGCGAGGCGCCGTCGGCCCGATGGCCGGCGTTGTGAGCGCCTCGATGCCGGTCTTCGTCGTCCATGACGACGTCTTCGGCACGACGGCCTACAGCACGCTCAACGAGGGCCTCGGCAAGGTCCTCCGATTCGGCGCCTACGGCCCCGAAGTCATCGAGCGGCTGCGCTGGCTGCAGGCCGTGCTGGCGCCGCGACTGGCGGACACCCTGCAGCGACATGGGCCGGTCGACCTCACGTCGATCCTCGCCCAGTCGCTGCAGATGGGGGACGAGGGCCACAACCGCAACCGAGCAGGCACCTCTCTATTCATACGGGAGATCGTCGCCGACCTTGTCGAGATCGACGCCCCCTCGGCCGAGATCGCCGCCTCGCTGCGCTTCATCAACGGCAACGACCACTTCCTCCTCAACCTCGTCATGGCGGCCGGCAAGGCGGCGGCCGACGCCGCCCGCGACATCGCCGGCTCCACCATGGTGGTGGCCATGGCACGCAACGGCACCGACTTCGGGATCCAAACCTCCGGCACCGGCGACGACTGGTTCACGGGTCCGTGCGGCGTTCCCGAAGGCCTCTATCTCTCCGGCTTCGGCCCGGAGGACGCCAACCCTGACCTCGGGGACTCCACCATCACCGAGACGGTGGGGCTCGGCGGCTTCGCCATGGCAGCGGCGCCGGCGATCGTGCGCTTCATCGGCGGCACGGTGGCCGACGCCCTGGAGACGACGCAGCGGATGTACGAGATCACCCTCGCCGAGCACCCGCTCTACCAGGTACCTGCCCTCTCCTTCCGGGGGACTCCGGCCGGTATCGACGTCACCCTCGTGGTGCGGACGGCGGTGCTCCCCGTCGTCAACACCGGGATCGCCGGCCGCGAGCCCGGCATCGGTCAGGTCGGTGCCGGCATCGTCAGCCCGCCCGCTTCTGTCTTCGTCGACGCCGTGAACGCCCTCGCCGCCCGTGCCGGCGCCCTGGCGTCCCGTTGAGCCGGGGAGGGTGATCAGCTCGTGTTGACGACGCTGAAAGGCTGGTTCACCCTGCCGGAGCTGGATATGGCCGGCTTGCGGTGGTCGCGGCCGGCGAGCCATCTGCAGCACGGGGTGGCGCGCAACGGCCTTCTCTACACGACCGAGGACCGGATCGGTTTCCAACCGAAGGGCATCGATGCCCGCTTCGGTGCCCGGGCGGTGTCGTGGGAGTTCTCCGCCTTGAGCGACATCGAGCTCAAGCCAACCCTCCGCAAGCTGAAGGTCACGCTCGTCACCGAAAGCGGGCGCCAGCGATTCATCGTGTCGAACGCCGGCCTTGTCTACAGCGATCTGCAGGCGTGGCGGCGAGGTTAAGTTGGCCAGCGGCGCCGCCCCCCGGGCGGCGCCGGACGTGAGAGGAGGTGCGCCAAGATGGTGGTGCTCGTGATCGTCCTGGTGGTCGCAGCAATCGCCCTGGTCATGTACGACATGCGCCGCGGCCCGCGTCGATCTGCCAGGGGTTCCACACCGCCTGATCGCTCTCCCTCGCGGGGGACTGCGGCGCGTTCACGCGGAACGGCGACGGGCCGGTCGACTCCCGCTCGCGCTCGAGGTACGCGGACGCCGAAGCCCCGTTGAGTTCAGGTGCCGAGGCTGGGAGTTCAGGTGCCGAGGCTGGCTGAACGGTCGGTCTGAGCGAGCGACTCAGCCGGCTCGGGAGTCCAGCGTGGCGAGAAGCGACTTCTCCGTCTGGCGGGCGTCCTCGTGGAGGGCGCTCTCGGCAGACGGCTCCGGTTGCACGCCAAGGCTGTTGAGGGTCATCGCCAACATCTCGTAGTGGCCGACGAGCATGCACAGCTCGATGAGGTCGGTTTCCTCGAAGACGCCGGTGAGCTCCCCCCAGGTGGATGCGGTAAGCACCCGGCCGGCGTGCAGCTCGTCGACGGCGGTCAGCAGCAGGCGCTCTCGCCCCGTGAGGGCGTCGTGCTCCTGCCAGCTGGGGATGGCGTCGATCAGCTCGGCGCTGAGGCCCGCCCTTCGGGCGAGGGCAACGTGCTGCACCCACTCGTAGGGCGCTGCGCAGTTGCAGGCGGTGCGCAGGACGACGAGCTCGACGTCGCGGCGGGGCAGGTGGGTTCGCAACAGCATGGTGCCTGCGAAGGGAAGCCACGACCGAAAGAGCCGCCGGTGACGGCCGAGCGTCGTGAAGACGCCAGGGGGGTCGCCGATGGTGGCCCAGCCGATCATGGTGGCGACGCCCCGGGCGAGGGGGCCGAGCTCGCCAAGCGCCGGGGGCGGTATCCGGACGTCCATGCCCTCATGCTCGGCATCGCTCGAGCGACTCGCCAGAGGCGAAAGTCATCGGGGCGCGATTTGGGCCATTCGGCTCTGGTCCGAGTCCGGCCCCTGTAGGCACATTGGGGGAGGAAAGGATCGGCATGGCGAACACCTGGCTGATGATGGAACGGAGCCCAGACGGGGGCAAAGCTCCTCACGTCGCCCGCTTCGAGAGCATCGGCCGGCGACTGCCCACGACAAAGCTCGGGAGCGAAGAGCTCATGGCCTCGACCCGCCACCACACGCGGGTCGACCTCGAGCGACTCACGGGCATCCACGAGCGGCGCATCGCGGCGGCTGACGAGGATTCGCTCGGCCTCGCAACCGGCGCCGCCCTCGATTGCCTGAGGCGTTCCCGCCACGGCGCCGAAGACCTCGAGATGCTCGTCAGCTGCAGCATCACGAAGTACCGAGGCGGCCTCGAGTCGTGGCTGGAGCCACCGATGAGCGTGGCCATTGCCCAACAGATCGGGGCGACGAAGGCCACGACCTTTGACATCTCCAATGCCTGTGCGGGGATGCTGACCGGGGTCTTCGTCGTCTCGAACCGCATTCGGCGAGGCGAGATCGACTGCGGCATGGTCGTGAGCGGCGAGTACATCACCCAGCTCTCGCGCAACGCCGCCAAGCATGTCCGCAACATCATGAGCGCCGAGCTCGCCTCGCTGACGCTCGGAGACGCCGGGGCTGCCTACATCATCGAGCGAGCGCCGGAGGGCGTGGCGGGCATCTCCGTGACCGGGTTCACGACGGTGTCGGGCTACAGCCGGCTCTGCCGGGCCTACCCGGCCCGGCACGACGCAGGCGCTCGCATGTTCACGAAGTCGAGAGCCATCCAGCGCGCCGCCATCGCCGACACGCCGTTTCTCCTGCAGGAGGTGCTCGACGCCGCCGGCTTGACCATCAGCGACATCGACTGGGTCATCCCCCACCAGACCTCCGCTCGAGCCATCAAGAAGGGCATGAAGGACGTCTGCGAGACGCTCGGCGGCGCTCCCACCAACCCCGCCGTCATCACGGTCGACTACTACGGCAATACGGCGTCGACCTCGCACGGTGTCGCCCTCGTGAAGGAGCTGGAGGAAGGGCACATCCGTGCGGGTGATCGCGTGGCCCTCCTGGCTCTCGCCTCCGGCATCGAGATCGGGGTCGTCCTGTTCACCGTCGACGAGGAGCTGGTGAGCCGCTATGGCAACGACGCTTGATTTCCCCGCCGTCCTGCGGGGACGGCAGCCCGTTCACCGCAGTTCCCGCAAGATGGCCGACCAGGCGAGCCGGGCCGCCATCGAGCACGCCGGCCTGCAACTCGAGGACATCGACCTGCTCATCAACGCCGGCATCTATCACGAGCGCAACCTCGGTGAGCCGGCTCTAGCCGCCATGATCCAACAGGACGTCGGCATCAACCCGGAGGACCCGCACGCGGACGGCCACGGCAGCTTCTCCTTCGACGTCGCCAACGGCGCTTGTGGCGTCCTCACGGCGCTCCAGGTTGCGGACGGCTTCCTGCAGTCAGGGGCCATTGAGCACGCCCTCGTGGTGGCGAGCGACGCCCACCCAGGCCGCGGCATGGCTCCTGGTTTCCCGTTCGCGGCCAGCAGCGCCGCCGTCGTGTGCAGCTGGGACGAGAGCCCGACCGGCCTCGCCGGCTTCCGGTGGGAGGTCGCCCCCGAGGACGGCTCTCCGGTGAGCTCCCGCATCGGTCTCGACCATGGGCGCAACGTGCTCCACGTCGAGCGGGACCCCGACTTCGACGGCCGCGCCGCCGTGTGGGCGGCGAAGGTCGCCACATCGCTCCTCGCCGATCTCGAGCTGGGGCCGGCCGACATCGACCTTGTCGTCGCCAACCCGTTGACGCCCGCCTTCCTCGAGGGGCTGTCCGCCCACGTGGGCATCGGCATGGAGCGACTCCTCGTCCTCGAGGGCGCCGGCCAGGTTCACACGGCTGCCCTCCTCGTGGGCCTGGCGGCCGCCGCCGAACAAGGGCGCCTACAGGAGGCGCACCGCGTGCTGCTCGTGTCCGCCGGGGCCGGGATCGTCGTCGGCGCCGCCCTGCTCACCAACTGAGCCAGTCGGCCACGAGCCCGGGCGGCGGGGCCCGCGGCACTTGGGACTTTCGCCTCTGTCGGGGGACGGGGCCGCGGCGGACGATCTGGGCGAAACAGGTGACTCACACTCTCCGCGAGAAAGAGGGCCGCGCTATGCCAGCAGAGCCAGATATCTACGGCGGGAGCATGCCTACTCGAGAGGGTGAGCTCACCCTTGAGATGCACGGCATGACCCCGATTCCGCTCGAAAACCGGTACGGCGGCATTCACCGCATCTTCACGGTATGGTTCATGCCCAACCTCG
>JBKQSP010000015.1:0-3779 GCA_052143575.1 Acidimicrobiales bacterium | reverse complement strand
GCGCGTCCTTGGCTCGAGGCGGTGCCGGAGCTCGGGGGCATGGCGGCGCGCGTCTCGCACCGAGAGCGGGACGGGCGACCATCCGGCGACACGGGCAAGACGGACGACCGGCGGCGCCAGCTCCGCCGTGGCGAAGACGGCGCCCGGCGTGCCGCTACGGACCCCACCAGGAGCGGTACCGAGCTCGACGACGATGTCCGCGAACTGCACGATGCGCTCGAGACGGTGCTCAGCGACGAGGATGGTCGTGCCCTGGTCGTGGACGAGGCGTGCGAGTGACGCCAGCACCTCCTCGGCCGAGACGGGGTCGAGCGATGACGTCGGCTCGTCGAGCACGAGGGTGCGAGGCGCGGCGGTGAACGCGGCGCCGATGGCGACGCGCTGGCGCTGACCGCCTGACAGCGTCGTGATGGCCCGATGGCGCAGTGCGTGCAGGTTCAAGGTGTCCAGCACGTCTTCGACCCGCCGTCGCATCGTCGCCGGGTCAACGCCGAGGTTCTCCATGGCATAAGCGAGCTCGTCTTCGACCGTGTCGGCGACGAAGGTCGCATCAGGGTCCTGGCCGACGTAACCGACGGCGTCGGCCAGGTCGCGGGGACGGTACTGCTCGGTGCTGCGCCCGTCGACGGTCACGGTCCCGTTGAGCCGGCCGCCGGAGAAATGGGGGACGAGGCCGTTGACGCAGCGAAGCAACGTCGACTTCCCCGAACCGGTCGCGCCTATGACAAGGGCAAGATGACCTTCTTCGATCTCCAAGCTCACGTTCGCGAGGACGGGCGCGCCGGCACCGGGGTAGGTGACCGTGACGCGGTCGAAGACGATCACGCCCAGGCCTCTTTGAGCTCGGTGCGCGCCGGCGCCGGTACCGGCGCGATGGCGGAGGGCACGGTGGCGACGAGGATGCCGGCCAGCGCGACGGCCGGGCTCTGTGGCAGCGCTAGGGGATAGAGAGGCTGCACGAGCGCGTTCGGGTCGTTGCTGCCTGCTGCCACGATCCCGGCAACGGCCGCGAGCCCCGCTGCCACGACGAGCCATTCGGCGACATGCCAGCGATCGGGTCGGTAACGGCTCCTCGAGCCGTGCGATGCGCCGACGAGGCCCCCGATGACGAGGGCGCCTCCGACCAGGACGACGGCAAGTCCGATTCCCGAAGCCGAGCCGGAGTCGAGCACCTCGAACAGTCCTATGCCGAGCCCGACGAGACCCCCGAGTGTCGCCGCCGCGGTCGCCCGCCGGCGCCTTGGCGAAGTGAAGCGTCGCCCGAACCCACGGGCGTCCATTGAAGCCGCCAATGCGACCGAGCGCTCGAGTGCGCCGTCGAGAACTGGCACCGCCAGGCCACGCCAACCCTTCAGCCCGGTCGTGCCCCGGCCCCTTAGGCGCCGGGCGTCACGGACTCGGGCAACTGATACCACGACCTGTGGCGTGAACGAGATCGCCACGGTCACTGCCACGGCCACCTCGTACAGGCCGGCTGGCACGCAACGCAAGAGCCGGAACGAGCTCGCCAGGGAGTTGGCGGCGCCGAAACAGGCCAGGATCACTGCGATCTGCAGGCCCTGGCAGAAAGCCCCGATCACTGCTTGAGCCGTCACGGGCCCTCCGATTGTCACACCGGCGGCCCATGAGGGCAGTGGGACCGAGGGAAGGGTGAACCATGTGGCGCCCGGCACCCGATCACCGAACAGGACTTGGATGACGACGCGGATGACGATGACAACGAGCCCAAGTCGCATGAGCGTGCCGAACGAGCGTGCCCAGGGACTGTTGTCGCGCCGTGTGGTGACTACCCAGGCAACCACGGCGAGGATGAGACCGAGCAGTAGCGGGTCTGTCGTGCGGCTGGCGCCGACGGCGAGGGCCCCGGCCCAGCACCACCAGGCGATCGGGTGCAGCGGCTGGAGGCGGGCTCTCAGCATCTAAGCGGCACGGTCGTTCGCGCGCCGGGAGCGAAGCAGGGCGGCGGCGCCGATCAGGAGGATGAAGGCGACGCCGAGGATGAACGGGATCGGGACTGTGTCTTTCCTGCCGCCGCCCGAGGAGCCGATGGGGCCGGCCCCATGTCCGCCCGAGGGTGGCGACGACGTCTTTGGAGTGGCAGTGGAGGGTGTCTCGAGGGCAGTCGCGCTCGAAGCGGCCCGCGGAGGAGGATCGGCCGGTGTCGCGCTGCCAGCCGGCTCGAAACGCCACCCCTCGACGTCGCCTTTTGAGATCTTCCACTCGCCGGGTCCTTGGCTCGCGTACTGCCATCGCTTCCCGCCGTGCCAGTAGGCCCAGTAGGCGTAATGGGCCCCCGATTGGTTCCCGCAACCGCTCGTCGGGTAGCCGTCAATGTCACACAGGAGGCCGGAGCCGGACTGGGCATAACGGGGAGACGGGTATCGCAGGAGCGCGGCCTGGGCTTGTAACACTTGCTCGCCGTTGTCACCGGCCTGGACAGCAACGCAAGTGACCAGGACCCTGCCGTTCATCCCGCCGAAATCGGCGACGACGGGCACGACGATCTGGTCGGCGGCGACGTGTGCGGGAACCGTGCATGACGGCGAGGGGTCCTTTGAGCGCCGAGCCGCACTCGCCGCTGCGGACCCCACCGCACACGGCGACACAACTGCGCTGAGGGCGGTTGCGACAACCGCGACCGCCAGCAACCTGACAGCCCCGGTCGGCCTCGAGTCAGCCCGCACCGCAGTTGAGCTGTGGCTCAGCGGCAGACAGCTTGTGGGCGGCGAGGGGGAACGCGACGCCCGCTGCTCCGGGAACGGCCTGCAATGTGGCGTACTGACTGGGGGCGCCGTCGTAGGAGAACTCACCGCGCTCGCTCACCGGCGATTGGCAGCCGTACTGGAATTGCCCAAGGGCCTGCTCGGGCGTCGTGCGGTTGCGCACGAACTGGGGGTCGTTGAGCGCGCCGAGGGCGATCAGGGCTTGGACCACCTCGCCTGTCGAGTCAGGATCGCCCTGCTGCCCGTCCCCGGCCACGCCGTAGTACCCGAACGACCCATCGGCCTCTTGTGAGCTCTTGAAGAAACGCAGTGGGGCATGGGCAAAGTGCCCGCCGGCGGCCACGATCGCCATGATGGCCAGTGCCGTCGAGTTGGTGTCGGGACCGGCGTATGTCTTCGGGTCCGCCTTGGCACAAGGCGTGGTGAGGGAGTACTCCCAGCCCCCGTCGGTGCACTGGCGGCTCGCCAGATAGGCCTGAGCGAGGTGGATCGCTTTGGCAGAGCCCTTCGCCGAGACGAGCGCGAGAACTGCCAGCGACTGGCTGAACGCGTTGGCCGAGCTGGTGGCGCCGAAGACTCCGGCGTATGCGCCCTTCAACTGCTCGGTTGCTTGGAGTCTGGCAACCAGGTCGTTCGAACTGGCCTCGCCACCGAAGCGCGCCGAGTCCGCGCCCGCTGCGACCGCTGCGAGGATCACGAGACCGAGCCCTCCCGGGATGTCGACGCCCTTGGCAGAGACGTAGGAGCCGAAGTGCTGCTCGAGCCAGTAAGTGGCGGCCTTGACCTGCTTGGCACCATCGCCAGCGGCGGCCAGGGCCAAGATTGCGTCCGCCGTGTCGCCGACGCTGGGCTTGTGCGAGACGGCGTCGATGAGCGCTCCGCTCGCGCTCAAGTCGCGGGCGATCCAGCCTGCGCCGGCAGCAGCCGCCGTCACTGTCGCGGCGTGGGCTTGGAACCCCAGCGGCGCGTGAGGCCGCGGCTGAATGCTGGCGGCCGACGCAACTGGTACGGCGGCGGCTCCGAGGCCGAGCAGCATTGCAACAAGGCAGGCTCGGG
>JBKQSP010000014.1:0-164549 GCA_052143575.1 Acidimicrobiales bacterium | reverse complement strand
AAAAGGGTGCTCCTGCCGTCGACCTCGATGCGCCAGCGGCCGCCGTCCACCCGGTTGATCACCGCCTGCCGCCTGGGCTCGCCACCTGACCGTCGTCTTCGCGCCCGCAGCCACGACGGGCGCTCTGGCAGGGCGACGCCCATCCGTTCTGCCCGGTCCTGCGCCCGCCCCTCGAGATCGCTCGCCAGCTCGGCGTCGCCGGGAGCCGCCCGCACCGTCAGGGCCTCGGCAAGGGCGTGCTCGGTCAGCGTCGTCATCGGCCGGCTACCGAGACGGCGGTCGAGACGCAGCGCCGAGTGCAGGTGGGCGACGGCGTCGTCGAGCTCGCCCGTCAGCACGGCCGCCACCCCGAGGCCGTACTCGGCCGAGCCGAGGCAGACCACCGCCAGCGACGGCATCACGGGCAACTTGGCGTACGGCCGCAGCTGCTCGGCGGCGGCGACCGCCGTCTCGGCGTCGCCGAGCAGGTAGGCCGTCTCGCTGGCGAGCAACTGGGTCGTCAGCCAGCTGCTCGAGCGGGGCAGGTTGTGAAGGCCGATCCCGTTGAGACGGGCGAGCGCCTCTTCGGCGGCGTCGATGTCGCCAACGGTCGCCGAGAGGAGGCCATCGGCCGCCACGTAGGGATGGTCGTTGAGCCCGAGGCGTGGTGAGGCCGCCATGGCGCGAACGACCTCCAGGATCTCCCCTGCACGGCCCTGCCACCATCTGAGCGCCGACATCATGGCGCCGTAGTAGGCGGGGGCATCCGGGTCCCCTGCGGAGATGCCCCGCTCGAGGGCGAGGGCAGCGACCCGCTCAGCCTCCTCTAGCTTGCCGGAACGGGCGGCCAACATGGCCTCGAGCACTTCGGAGATGAAGCTGAGGGCGGCGCAGTCTGCGGCAGTCGAACGCTCGGCCAGCTCGGTGAGCGACTGGCGAGCCCGCGGGTCGCCGACGAGGAAGAGGTCGACGGTTCTCCAGCACAGTCCCATCAGCTCCAGCAGCGGATCCTTTGCCCCGGCGGCGCGAGTGATCACCTCACCGGCCAGCTCCAAGCGGTCGTAGGCGTGCTCGGGCCCGAGCCAGACGTGGTGGAGGATGCTGAGGGACTCCGCCACGGCCTCGTCCTCCCCAAAGGCGCGCACGACCTGCACGGCAGCGACCACCGGTTCGACCGGCGCTCCGCTGTAGACGGCCTCGGCCGCCGTGCGCACGACGAGGCGCGCCTCCTCGAGCGAGCCCGGCACGGCCGTGTCGAGGGCTTGTGCCCAGAGGGCCTGCACCCTGGCGCCTTCCAGAACGTCACGGTGCTCGTGGACCCAGAGGCCACCGGCACCGAGGGCCGCCGCCACGAGGCGCCGTTTGTCTCCGCTCTCGTTGGCGGCCGTCGCCGCCTCGAGGAAGTCCCGGCGAGCCTCGGCGAGACGACCGGCTCGACGGCTCCGCTCGGCGATCTCGAGAAGCGCCTCTGAGCTGCCCGTAGTGTCTGTGACCCCGCCCATCGCGGCAATTGAATCAGCTTGTGCCTTCCGATGGCGCAAGGACGTCGCGCGTTTCCTGAATGGGGAGGGCTTTTTCAGCCGACCTCAACGTTTCGGCGAACCCGCCTTGCGAGCCGCTAACGCGGCAATCGAGGCGCCAAGAGCGGACTCTGCGTGCCGATCACCCGTCCTGCGGCCGGTGCGACGAGCACCGGACACGACGCCACCCGCGCCAGCCGTCCCGAGATGCTCCCGGCCTTCCGCCGCCTGAGCGGACCTCGGCGAGAAGGCCCGAGCACGATCACGTCTGGAACCCACGCGGCGGCGTCGAGCGAGATCTCCTCGTAGATCTTGTCGACCCAGGCTCTACGGATGTCTCCGTGTGCTCCGATGCCCGCCATGCGCAGCTCGAAGACTGCCGACTCGACCTGGTAGGACGCTTCCGCTGGCGTCTCAAGGCTGAAGCGGGCACGGCCGAAGAACTCAACCGGAGTCACGTGCAACACCCGAACCTCGCTGACTGAGGTCACAGCCAAATCGAGGGCGAGCGTCAGCTGAGCCTCCAGCTCCTCAGCTCCCTTCAGGGGCAGCAACATGCGGAGGGACATTGTCGACAGAGTAAAGCAATACGGTGAGATTCGGATCACTCTGATAGCAATGCTTCAGACAAGGAGGAGCGCTCCGATCGGCCGGCGGCGACTGTTCCCTCTCGACGATCAGCATCTGACACAGCGAAGGCTTCCGGCTTGACCTAACCTATGAAGCATTGCTACTAAGTGAAGCCACTGGAACGGGCATCGCCGAGCTTGATAGCGCCCTTGGTGGCCTGTACTGGGGCGACAACGTCGTCTGGATGTGGGAGGGAGCCGACGACTCCGCCCAGGAGCACTTCTACGGAGCCATCACGCGACGCAGGGACGACTTCGGCGCCGCCGGGTACATCGTCGTCTCCAGTGATCCTGCCGCGATCGCGACCCGGTGGCCCTGGATCGAGGTGATCGACGCCGGCCCCGGGTCGCCGATCGCCAGTCCAGGCGGTCTGATAGACGCAGTACGTCGCTTTTGCCTCCGAGCGCGCCGCCCACTGCTGCTCTTCGATTCACTGGAGGCCATGTCAAATCGGTGGGGTGTGGAGATTGCGAGCGAGTTCTTCGGCCGATGCTGCCCGATGCTGCTCGACTTCGGCGCCATCGCCTACTGGTCGGTCCCGGGATCGCGCCAGTTCCGAACCCTGCACCACGGAATTGAGCAGGTCACGCAATGCATCATCGTCGCCGGAGAGAATCGAATCCGCATCGCCAAGGCGGAAGGGCGCCCACCGGGAGTTCAGGGCCAACTCTTCCGCTACGCCGTCAACGAAGGGACGTTGCAGCTGCAGCCAGCTCCGACCGCGGCCAGGGTTGGCGCCGCGCTACGTGCCTACCGTCTCCGTCGTGAACTGACTCAGAGCAGCCTTGCCCGACTCGCCGGGGTCTCCCCGAGCGCGATCTCTCAAGTAGAACGAGGGGAACGAGGACTCTCGCTCGAGACGCTGCTCGATCTCGCCGGGCGATTGAACGCCACGATCGATGAGCTTCTCGGCGGTGAGATCACGCCCGACTACCGGATCGGACGGCGTCGTATCTTCGCCGACGAGGCCACGGGATCGGTACTCCCGCTCCTCGACGACGCCGAGGCCGGTATGCGCGCTTACCTTGTCTCTATCCCGCCCGGGACGAGCGTCGAGGCGCCCTTCATCCATAAGGGCTCTGAGCTCGTCGGGGTCGTCAATGGCCTCGTGCAGGTCCTGCTCAGCTCGGGCCGGCCTGTCCTTCGGCGCGGCGAAACGCTCTTGGCGTCCCGTCGCGGCATCGACGCTTGGCGCAACGTGGGAGACAGTTCTGCACAGTGCTTATGGGTGCTGCGCGACTGACGCTCCGGCCAGTCGAGCGGCGGCCTACAGACGCGTGGCAGCATCGCCGGCTAACTGGCTTCGCTGGGGTGACGAAGCCCGTGGTCGTGCTCTTCGACATCGACGAGACCCTCCACCGGTGGGCGTGGCGAGTGGCCACTACTCGACCGACGAGCGAGCAAGCGCCGGCGGCACCTCTGTGATCCGGCCTCTCGAAGACCCATTCCCTGGTCTGTGATTGCTGCCACAGGAGCTATCCGACGCGATCGCTAGCGCCGGTACCAGCGACGCCGATTGAGGAGCTGCACCGTCGCAGGCAATACGAGGAGACGGCATGACGTCGCACGATCCAGCTGGGTTGGTGTTGGGCGTGGCCGCCTCGTGGAGCTTCGGAGACAGGGTCGGATCGAAGGTGGGCAGCGGGAGAGGAGAGGCTCAGGTTGCCTTCCAGGTTGAGCCCGACTCGACGAGACGAAGCTGCTGAAACCCGAAGGTGCCGAACTTCGTGCCAACGACGACGGCGTGGCCGGGCGATGTCTCGTCCACTCCCTGAAGATTCACCTCGCCCGTCACGAGCGTCCCCAGGGGGACCACGGTCCAGGCTGTCCCATTCCATCGGAGGACGACGCCGAAAGTCGACTCCTGATCGTCAGAGGGCCCGACGGCTAGGCACGACGCCGCCGAGGCGCAAGAGACAGCCGCGAGGCCGCCATAGGCGCCCGTCGGGTTCGGGGAAGGTACGACCGTCCAGGACTTGCCGTTCCAGGACTCGACGAGATCGGACTGTGTCGTGAAGGTGGCGAAACTGGATCCCACCGCCGTGCACCGGCTGGAGGACACGCAGGAAACGCCCCCCAGAGCGAAGTAGGGCATCGAGGGCTGGGCGAGGTGCGTGATCGACCACGACCTGCCGTTCCAACGCTCGGCGAGGCCCGCATCGCCATCGGCGGAGGAGCCGACGGCGATACAGGACGAAGGGGAAACGCAGCTGACTGCCGACATCGAGTCCGAGTAGGAATTCGCCGGCAGGGCGACCTCTGCCCACTTTTGCCCTCGCCAGACGAAGGAATCGGGGCTGAACCCGTCCTCGACCCCGACCGCCATGCAGAAGCGTGTGCCTACGCAGGAGACGTCGGAGAGGGACTCGTCGACTCCCAGGCCGTTGCCGACGACGGTCGGCTTCCAGGAGGTCCCGTTCCAGACCTCGATGAGTGCCTGAGAGGTCGTTGCGTAGGCGATGCGCTCAACATTGGCGTTCGCTGGCACATCGAAGTACTCAAACGAAGTGGGGCTGGTGACGCCGACGGCGACGCAGAAGCGGACAGTCGGGCAAGAGGTGCCCGTCAGCTGTGCAAGGGCTCCTTCCGGCGCGGGGTCCGAACCAATCCAAGCATGGCCGTTCCAGCGTCGTGCCAGCTGGGTTTCCGGGCTGAGATATTGGCCGACGGCCATGCAGCTGGAGCGGTTGGCGCAGGCAACCCCCGCCAGTATCTGGGCGAGCAGCACGGGATCGGGCACGCGGTCGGCGCTCCAGCTCCCCTTGGAAAGGGAGTCGGCGAGGACGAGGGTTTGGACGCCGTCCGACTCGTTGCCGACGGCGACGCATTGTGAGGCGGAGGAACAAGAGACGCCAAGGAAGATTTCCTGAGGGGCCGCCGCAGGCGTCCCTCGAACCGACCAGGACGAGCCGTTCCAATGGACAATCGAGGTGTGGTCGCTCTGCAGGTTCCTGCTCGTCTCGTCTCCAGCCGCTGTGCAGTCGGAGAGCCCTGGGCCGACGCACGAGACGGCATCGAGATCGTCGGCTGCGGAGCCTGGCTGAGGCGTCGACCGGTTCTTCCACGATGTCCCGTCCCACGTGAGGCTGATGTTGCGGTACTGGTTCTGCAAGGAGGAGTGGCCGACGGCGAGGCAGCTGGTGAAGCTCGTGCACGAGACGCCCGTGAGTTGGTTCCAGCGCGTCGTCGATGTGTCAGGTGTGGGCTCCACCGCCCACGTTCCCAGGAAGTCCACTTCGGTCAAAGGGGTCGCCGGGGTGCCACTCGCCTCGTTCCAGCCAACGGACATGCAGAACACGGTCGTGCAGGAGACGGAGGTGAGAAGGTCGACGCCGGCTTCGTTCGCCGCCGCGCCGAGGGTGAAAGTTGAGCCTCCCTGCCAATACTCGACAAGGGCTTGAGCCGTTCCGGACGTGGTCTCGCCCACGGCCACGCACAGGGAGGCCGTCGGGCAGGAGACACCAAAGAACGAGGCGTTGTCGTACCCGGAGGCCACATCGACAGGACTCCAAGAGGAGCCGTCCCACATCAGGGCGACCGCACCGCCTGATCCGGCGCCGACGGCCATGCAGAAGTCAGCAGACACGCAGGAAACCGAATTCAGATATGCGCTCCCAACGGGCAGGTGTACGGTCGTGAACGACCATGCATGGCCGTTCCAACGTTCGGCCAACGGCGCCTCCGTGTCCTCTGCCTCGAAGCTGCCGACAGCCATGCAGAACGAGCCGGACAGGCACGAAACCCCCGCGAACGAGCTGGTGCTCTCCCGACGGTTGAGCTTCTGCGGAGCGGCCGGGGCCGCCCGGGCAGCCCGCGCCGCCGCGGCTGCCGCCGAGGCGAATCGCCCGCCGCTGGCCGGAGGGGCGGCGGCGCCCGCATCAACAGGGACGAGCCCAGCGAAGACGACGAGGGTGGCGACTACCGCAATGAAGAAACGAGCTCGGACCATAGCGAACCTCTCATCCCGGAAGGCGTGACCCTCTCGTACCCTGAAGGGCGTGACGCCGTGTGCCATCGCGTGGCACGGCTTGTGGGCTTCGAGGCGCGTGATAGAAGGATGACCCGACCGAAGTGGCTGGGCGGTCAGCGGCCGTTACGCCGTGAGTGACACGAGCTCCTCCATCAAGTCCGTGACGGAGTGGAACGCCAGCTCTCGTGGAGCAGCTTACGACTCGCCTCCGCCGCACTCGCCCCGTGACCGCTCGCCGACGATGACGGTGGACCTGGCCGCCGAGCTGGCGGCCAGCAGGCGCTCGACGGCGCGCCGTCTCGAGGCGTCAGCTCCCGTGGTGGACCCAGCTGCGGACCCTCTCGTGGAGGGCCTCCCGCCGGCCGGCGCGGCGAGCCTTGCGGGCGGCGGCAGCCGCCTCCTTGGCCTGCTCGTTGGCCTGCTCGACCTCGGCGCGAACCTCGCTGGCGGGGAGGCGCAGAGTGCGGCCCTGCAGCTTGGTGAGCGCCGAATCGACGGCGGTCGGATTGGACTCCTCCACCTCGGCCATCAACACGTTCGATCCTCGGTCGATCTGCCGGCTGAGCAGCGTGAGGGTGTCCTCCTCGTCCGCGACTCGTTCCTGCTCGACACCCATGCCGATGAGAGCGCCCGCGGACCAACCGAGCAGGATCCCGAGCGGCCCGCCGAGGATGCCGACGAGCGCCCCGACAAGGCTGCCAGTCCAAAAAGCATGGCCGACGACTCCCGTGGCCTCGGGTACCGAGAGTCTGCCCTCTTCGTCGCGGGCGACCACGGCGGCGGCCTTCACCTGGGTGACCGAACCCAGCAAGGCGAAGGCCTCGAAGGCGTCGCTCGAGTTGGGGAACTTCACGACGAGAAAGTTGTGGTCGGCCATGGGCTCCTCCTGCCTCCTTCGCTCCGGCGAGGTCAGACTTCATCCGACCGGAAAGAAAACGACCACCCCCCGGCAGACGACGCTTCGAACGCACGGCGACGTTACCGCCCTCGCGCGGTAGACGATCGCGACTCACCGTTCCCAGCGGATTTGACGTAAAAGCGCCGGCCGCAATCCGACGCATCCACAGAACCGGTAGGCGGGCGCCTCTGTCTCCCTCACTGCCTCCCGGATCGTGGACGATCTCGATGCGACGTTATCCCGCTGCAGTGCACGCCAGGAGGAGAGGCGCGATGGGACGGGATGGCAGCCAAACAGTAAGCCGAAGCTGAAACTCACCGGCGGTTCAGCTCGCCTTCGTCGTCACCTCCAGGGCCGATGAGCCCGGTCCGATACCGACGGCATTGCTGGCGAAGGCTTGAAACCGATAGCGCGTGCCGGGCTTCAGGTTGTCCACCGTCACGGTTCCAGACGCCCGGAGGATCAAGGTGCGTGAGGAGATCGACACGCAACCCGAGTGGTGGGCGCGACATGCCTGAACGACCAGCCGGTAGCTCGAGAGCTTGGCGTTGCCCGTGCTGCCCGGTGGGGTGAGCTCGAGGTCGACGCTCGTGGCAGCGACGGCTGTCAGGGCGAGCCCGGGCGCCCCGGGGAGGTTCTCGTAGGACAACCGCACAATGGCGCCCTTGGCGTTGGGACTTCCGACGGCGCCAACGGCCATGCAGTAGGTCGTGCTCGGGCAGCTGATGCCCGCAAGACTGGCGCCAACGCCCGCGAGATGTGCGCTGGCGACGCCGTTGGTCACGAGGTCGGTGATGGGGATGCCGCCCGATTCATCTCCGACGGCGATCTGGTGATGGGGATCGAGGGTGGCGATGCCCCACAGGTATTCCAGGCTCGACAGCAGGTGGGCCGTTCCGCCGCCCTCCGACCCGAGCGGCTCGATGTAGGCCTCGAAGATGAACTCCGACTCGTTCGTCTCGATCTGCCCGACGGTGGTACAGACGGTGGCCGATCTGCAGGCGACCGCTTCGTCCCCGCCATAGGCGGTGAGGTCGGTCGCCACCGGACTGTCGATGACGCCCTTCACGATCGTGATGACAGCCGCCTGGTACACGTTGTCCCGCGTGGGCGCCGCCCCGACGGCGTAACAGCGCACTTTCGTGGGACACGTGATGCCCGTGAGATCGGCAGTGCGAGGGATGTAACCAAGGCTGGCGATGAAGGTCGAGTCGGTCGGGTCGAGGGCGACCTCGACGAAGGCGCCTTCGAGGAGATTGTCCAATCCGTCGACGTAGCCGACCACGTAGCAGCTCTCGACTGTCCTGCAGGCCACTCCTCTAAACATGAGGCTCTTGCCGGTTCCCGCGCCGTAGAGGCTGACGTCGTGAAATGCCCCGTGTGAGAAGACGGCGAGGAGGCCGTCACCGACGGTCGCCCCCTTCGCCGCCACCTGAGCCGTGCCTGCCACGAGACACAGACCGGACTCGGGACAGCTGACGGCGTCCAGACTCGAGTCCGGCTGAGGCACGAGCACCGGGGTCGTCTTTCGGCCCGTCAGGATCTGCTCGGCGAGACCACGACGGTCACTGGTCGTGCCTCCGCCTCCGACGACGACACAATCCGTTGGCGAGAAACAGCTGACACCGGAGAGCCCCGAAGCCTCCGCCACCGTTGTCACCCGGGGCGGCAGCGGGATCGGCTGCCCGCTTTCTCCTCTCGCGCTTCCAGCCGCGACGACGCCAGTGATCCCCGGCGCCCGATCGGCGCCCAAGGCCCCGATGGCGGCGACCGGAGCGCACAGGGCGGCGACGGCCGTCGCCACGCAGAAGGTCGTCACCTGCCATGGGTTTGGACGCATGACCACCCCTCTCCGCTGTGTGGTCAGCGTAACCCGGCGTCCAGTCGGCATTCGATCCGCCGCGACGACGGGGCCTTCGGCCGTCCGGCGGATGGACAATCCTGAGCTGGACGAGAGGTGCGCAACTCTGTGAGCTGGACTTTTCTGGCAGCCCCAACGGGATTCGAACCCGTGTCTCCACCTTGAGAGGGTGGCTGGTTGACCGCTCCAGAGGGCTGAGCTGGGCTTTCGGCGCATCGGCCGGACCGTTTGCAGCGCCGGCGGCGCGGACGCCTGCGGGCCAAAGTCGGTTGGCGGAATGTTGGCGGGATGGCAGTCGATCGCGGAGGCGAGAGCGGCGTGGTTGCGTTGGTCTGGAGTTGGACCGTCAAATCACCCTGGCGGACGATCCGATGCAACTCGGCGCCGTCAGTGCAGGCGATCCGTCGGACCCGCGCTAGCGCGACCTCGTGTTCTTGGTCACCACAACTCGATCCCGCAGCATCACCCCGTCTCGTCGCTGAGGCACTCGATCGAGAAGGTGCCGTGCTCATCGCGCTCGACCCCGTGGATGTCATGGGCGAAACCTGGGAACTTGGTGTCGAAGGCCTCCAAGGCGAGCAAGTAGCTGAGCACCGGCCCGTCGAGCGCCCCCGGCGCTTTCGCCGGGCATGAGGATCGGAATGCCCGGAGGGTAGGGGACGACCATGACCGCAGCCACCCGGTCCGCCATCTTCGATACTGGAACTCGCTCGGTCCGGCCACGAACAAGGCGGCGATAGGTCCCACTGGGGTGGGTCGCCGGTACCGGTAACCTCCGGCCAACGTCGAGGAGATCGCCGGCGTGGTCGCCCGCTGCAAGGCCATCGGGTTCAACATGTTCTCCTTCCAGCCGGCCGCCCACATCGGCGACGAGCGCCGTTGGAAGGAGGACTACCGCAGTCTCGAACCCGACAAGGTGTGGGAGCTGATCGAAGCCGGCGCCGGCGCACGCCTGCCTTTTCGCGTGTTCCAGGTCGGCGATGAGCGGTGCAACCGGACGGCCTGGGGTTTCTTCCTCGGCGACCGCTGGTACAGCTTGCTCGACGACGAGGACCCGAAGGACTTGGGGTGCGTCATGCCTACCTCGCCGACCTGGGTGGGGTGCACTTCAACGCGCCGAGGCACCTGCTCCTCGTACGCCTGGCTCGCGTGGCCGCTGCTCATCCCGAGCTCGTGTCGATGGCGTTCGGCTGGCTCGGTCGGACCATCCGGCGAGTGGGAGGGCCACGAGCGCTGCTGCGGCAACGGATCGTTCCCATGACCTTCGTGATGCACAGGTTCATGCACGTTAACGACGTCGCCCCCGCCTGGGAACTGCTCGAGAAGGGCGAGGTGAGCGACAACCCCCGCATCAAAGAAACCCAAGAGCGCCTGAGTGCTTGTTCCTACGCGATGGCACAACCCCGAAACGGGTCAGCTAGTTTCCGGCATACGTCCAGCATTCGGTGCTGGATCCCGGGGAGAACCGCACCCTGTCCCAGCAGCTGCCGCTCCCGCGCCGTCGAACGCGGGAGTCGTCGGTCACCGAGGCGCCGGCCGACGCCCGGCTGGGGTAAGTGATGATCGACCGGCAGATCAGCCAAGTAGTCGGACCGAGCCTCGAAGCGGCGGGCCGCCGCCTAGCGGACCGGGTGAAGCTCATCGAAGCGGGCGTGGCGCCACCGTTGTCGAGGTGATCGAATGTCCTGGAGTAGAAGAATCTCGCAGACGCGGCACTGCGGTGATTCCGCAGGCAACCTTGGCGTGATCAAGCCCCCTACCAACATCTCGAAGCCCCTGGACCGGCGCCGTTACCGCTCCTCCGCCGGCTGAGAGTCCTTCTGCCCGACGCTCTCGGGCAGAGTCATTCGGTCAAGAGCACCTGTCTTGCTGCCTCGAGCGTCGCACGCTCCTCGTCGGTGATCTCGGGGAGATGCAGGTCGAGATGCTCGATGACGTGCACAAGAATGCCGCCGACTAGCGCCCGCCCGGCGTACTTGTGATCAGCCGGCACGATGTACCACGGAGCCCAGGACGTCGAGGTGGCGGTGATCGCCGCCTCGTAGGCGCGCATGTAGTCGTCGAAGAACGCGCGCTCGGCCAGGTCGGCGCTCGAGAACTTCCAGTACTTGGTCGGATCGTTGAGACGTTCGAGCAGTCGCTTCTTCTGCTCGTCCTTGGAGACGTGCAGGAAGAGCTTGACGATGCGAGTGCCATTGCGATGAAGATGTCGCTCGAAAGCGTTGATCTCGTTGTAACGCTGGTGCCAGAGCTTGTCTCCCGTGGCTGTGTCCGGCGGAAGGTGCTGACCGGCGAGGATGTCAGGGTGGACGCGAGTGACCAGGACTTCCTCGTAGTAGGAGCGGTTGAAGATCCCGATCCTTCCCTGCTCGGGAAGGGCTGCTGAGCACCGCCAGAGGAAGTCGTGGTTGAGCTCCTCAGCCGAGGGGGACTTGAACGCGACGACATCGCAGCCTTGAGGGTTGACGCCCGACATGACGTGCTTGATCGTTCCGTCCTTGCCGGCCGCGTCGAGCGCCTGCAAGATCACTAGCAGTGCGTAGGTGTCGGTCGCGTAGAGGAGCTCTTGTGCGGCGGCAAGCTCTTCTTTGAAGGCTTCGAGGTCCTCCTCGGCGAGGTCCTTCGATCGCGATTTACCCGCGGCATCGAGCCAGGCACTCTTCGTCACGCTCGTGCTCCGCTTTCCGAGGTCCGCCTTGTCGCCGGGTGCGACCATGAGATCTCCGATGACCTTTTTGGGTAGCTTCACGCACCCACCTCCCTGTTGAGCTCACCGCGGTCGATCTGCTCCGGAACGAGCTTGAAACGCGCAACAGGCGCGGCGGTCATGTTCTCGGTACTTCTGCGTCGAGCGGAGCCGGATGACCCGCATGCTCGGTGCACCATTCGCACCGTCGCCTTCCGTCCTTGCCAGGCTGGCTGTTCCCGTTGCGCGTGATCGCTTGGCCGTAGGGGCAGTCGCTGTTGTCGTGGTAGACGGGCTCCTCAGGATCGGTGTCGGTGTGAAACGGGGGAACCGTCGCATCTGCGCCAGGCGCTGTCGGATGCTCAGCATCTGAACGGACTGTCTCGGCGGGTGCTTCCGCAGAGGCATTGCCGCTTGTCGCCGGCGCGACGGTCACGGGATCGAGGATCCGGTACCCGATCAGTTTCACGCGGTCGGTCACGAGGAACCACACCAGCGCGTAGCCCCACACGAACGCGACCCATTCCAAGCTGAGACGCGGCATGAGGATCCCAAGCGCTGCGAGCAGCGTCGCTATCGTCTCGGCTCCGAGTACGGCCAACAGGAGGATCCGCTTCGGTCGGATGGACCAGAACGGGCCGCGCGTGCGGGTGAGGAAGATCGTCAACGAGCCCGCCACCGACAGCATCAGGTACATGAGGGTCTGTAGATGGGCATGGTTGAGATGAAAGATATGGTCACCCAGGTAGAACAGGCCGAACGCTGCGATGGGGCCGACGAGGCCGAGCACCGTCGCCATCCCGATGACGAGGCGCATGTTCCAGGCTTCGGGCTGTTCCTTGTAGTGCACGTTGTCGTAGGCGATGGAGAGGATCGAACCATCGTTCAACAGCGCCAGCATCACGATCATCACCGCTGTCACGGGGAAGAAGTCGAAGATCAGGATCGTCAGCGTCACGAACACCAGCACGCGAAGCGTCTCTGAGATGCGGTAGATCGCGTAGCTGTTCATCCGCTGGACGATCTTGCGGCTCTCCTTGATCGCGTCGATGATCACCGACAGCCCCGGGCTCATCAGCACGATCGACGCCGCGGCGCGTGCGGCGTCGGTCGCGCCCGACACGGCGATGCCGCAGTCGGCCTTCTTCAGCGCCGGCGCGTCGTTCACCCCGTCGCCCGTCATCGCGACGATGTGGCCCCGCTTTTGCAACACGTCGACGATGTGGAACTTGTGCTCCGGGAATACCTGGGCAAAGCCGTCGGCATGTTCGATCGACTCGGCCGTCGCCGCGGTCTCGGTGCGCTTTGTGTCGCCAAGGCCGGAAGCATCGAGAATGTCGCTGCCCATTCCGAGGGTCTTCGCGGTCTCCTGGGCGATGGCGATCGCGTCGCCGGTCACCATCTTGACTTCGACACCCATCTGTTCCGCCGTCGCGATGGTTGCCTTGGCATCTTTACGCGGCGGGTCAAAGAGCGGCAGGACACCGAGGAACTGCCAGGGCGCCTCACCCTCGGCCCGGGCCACGCCGAGAGAGCGAAAGCCGCGTGCCGCGAACTCGCCGACCGCTGTGTCGACTGCGCCCTCGACACTCCCCGAATCGCCGGACAGCTCGAGGATCACCTGCGGTGCGCCCTTGGTCACCTTGAACGTCGCCCCGTCGGCGGCCTTGACGGTCGCCTCGGTCCGCTTGCCAACGGGGTCGAACGGCTGGAAGTGGACCACCTTGTACCCGGTCAGGGCTTTGTGGTCGCTCAAGGCTCCGATGACGGCGAGATCGATCGTGTCGTTGTCGTCCGCGCGCGAAGCGAGGGCCGCGTCGAGAATGACCTCTCCCGCGGTGACACCGTCGACGGCGAAGGGATCGCCGAGGGTGAGCTTGTTCTCGGTCAAGGTGCCGGTCTTGTCCGTGCACAGCACGTCCACGCCGGCCAACTCCTCGATGGCGACCAACCGGGTCACGACGGCCTTTTTCTGCGCGAGCAGGCGCGCGCCGACCGCCATCGTCACCGACAAGACCGTCGGCATCGCGACGGGGATCGCCGCCACAGTGAGCACGAGGACGAACTGCAGCGTCGTGAGGATCGACTCGCCGCGGATGATCGAGACGACGGTGATGATCACGACCAGCACGAGCGCGAGGAGGATCAAGAACTTGCCGATCCGAAGCACGGCGCGCTGGAAGTGGCTCACCGTCTCGGCTTCCTGCACCAGCTCGGCGGTCTTACCGAAGTAGGTGTTCGTGCCCGTGGCGTAGACGAGGGCGCTGGTCTCACCCTGTCGGATGATCGAGCCGGAGAACACCGCCTCGCCGGGTTGGCGCGTGGCGGGCAGGGATTCCCCCGTCAGCGCCGATTCATCCACCTCGACGGGGTCACCCGCCAACAGGCGCCCGTCGGCCGGAACGATGTCGCCGAGACGCATCCGGATGACGTCGCCCGGCACGAGCTCTCTCGCCGCAGGGGTGACCCATGTGCCGTCACGCTGCACGCGGGCCGTCACCGCGAGCTGAGCTTTCAAGGCGTCAATGGCCTTGCCGGCGGAGTGTTCCTCGGTGAAGCCGACGACGGCGTTCGCGACGAGGAGGACGAGGATGATCGCAAAGTCCGGCCAGTGCCGGAGCACCCCCGACAAGACCACCGCGATCTCGATCATCCAGGGGATCGGACCCCAGAAGTAGCCGAGCAATTTGAGGAGCTGACTGACCTTCTTCTCCTCGATCTCGTTCGGGCCGTATTGGGCGAGTCGCTTTGTCGCTTCGACCTGAGTGAGACCGTCCGGCGAGGACCCGAGTCGCTTCTCGACCTCCGCCAGGGGGAGGGTCTTCAGGTCGTCGTTCGCATTTGGCTGTGAGCCGGGCTTAGTTTCAGGGACTTCTGTGATCGACCCGTTGCTGGGTAGGGCCGTTCCGCTACCACGTCTTCGGGTCGACTTGCGGGCTACGCGCTTCATGCTCGTCCCCCTTTCAACGCTGCCCTTCGCTCAGCATCGTAAGCAGGTTGATCACGCTGCGCCCGCTGACCGCGAGTGGCGGCCGCGACCTGAATCGGGGTCGGAGCGAGACGCTCCCACGATCGACCGTCCTCGGCAATTGCTGCGATGGCTGACACCCCCTGCGAAAGGCGTGATCATGGAACGCGGAGGTGTCGAAGCCGATGACGCCCAGAGCATGCTTGACTATTCGTCGAACGTCGAACCGGTCACTTTCGGGGTGGGAGGAGACGCGGTGTCCTCCACGTGGCGGCTCCAACCCGACCCCGAACCGAAGGAACGCCCTCATGGCTGAGACCTCGGTGACCGAGCAGCGGACTACCTGCTTGACCGGTTCGCCGTAACGCCGGTCTCTCCCACGGCGATCTGTGGCTGCGCTGCTCCGAGCTCGGGGAATGAGCGGCGGTCGGCTCTCCGAACTCGCGACCAGGCGGTGGCTGAGCCTGGGGACCGTTTGCGTCAGTCATTAGCATAGGTAACGATTGGTGTATGAATGGCCAACCACCCGGTCCAGGCGACACCACCGACTCGGTAGTCGATGCCGTGCTGTCGGCGAGCCGGGTCCTCGTGGCGGTGGCTGCACGGTCTCTGGCGGATGTCGCCGAGGAGGTCACTCTCACCCAGTACCGGACACTCGTCGTGCTGGCCTCCCGCGGACCTCAGAACCTTGCAGGGCTCGCCGAGGCGGTGGGGGTGACGCCAGCAACGGCCACCCGGATGTGCGACCGGCTCGTGCGAAAGGACCTCATTCGCCGCAGGACCGAGCGAGACGATCGGCGCCACCTCCGGGTGGCGCTGACGGCGAAGGGCCGGTCCCTGGTCGATGCCGTCACCGATCGTCGCCGGCGGGAGATCGGACGCATAATGGGCGAAATCCCCGTTAAGGAGCAGGTCGTCCTCGTACAGGCGCTCGGTCGGCTCGCCTCAACTGCCGGTGAGGTGCCAGAGCAGGACTGGACGACGGGGTGGGACTTGTAGGTGAGCCGTGGCATCCTCACCTTGACATACCGATGGCGAGCGCCGATGCGGTCGCTGCAGGCCCGGGCGACCCGTTGGCTCGCCTCGGCCTCCTACGGGCGCAAATGGCTCGTGCTCGGCGCCCTCATCGGCATCACCGCCGGCCTTGGCGCTGTCGTGTTCTACGAGGCACTACGGGCTGCGACCCACCTGTTCCTCGGAGTGATCGCCGGATACACGGTTCCCACACCGGTAGGTGAGGGAGGTCGAGCTGCCTCGGCTCATTTCGCTCGACCCTGGGCGATCCCGCTCGTGGCATGCGTCGGAGCCCTGGCGGGAGCGATCCTCGTCTTCGGGGTGGCACCCGAAGCGGAGGGACACGGCACCGATGCCGCCATCTCGGCCGTGCACCACAACCCTCGCGGCATCCGCCTGCGGGCGGTCGCCGTCAAGATCGTCGCCTCCGCCCTCACGATCGGCTCAGGTGGCTCGGGGGGACGAGAGGGCCCGACGGGCCAGATCAGTGCGGGCTTCGGATCGTTTCTCGCCCGCCTCTTCGACCTCAGCCCATCAGACGCCCGCATCGCTGTGGCGAGCGGGATCGGTTCGGGAATCGGCTCGATCTTCGGTGCCCCCCTCGGGGGTGCGGTCCTCGCCACCGAGATCATGTACCGGGACGACTTCGAGGTCGAGGCGCTCCTGCCCTCCTTCATCGCCTCCATCGTCGGCTACGTGGTCTTTGGCTCCATCGAGGGCTTCAGCCCGCTGTTCGGCAACGTCGAGAGCTACCGGTTGACCGACGCCCGTCAGCTCCTCTGGTTCGGCCTCATCGGCATCCTCGGCGGGTTGATCGGCCTGCTGTACGCCAAGGGCTTCTACGGCATCGGAGACCTCGTCGGTCGTCTTCCCATCCCGCGATGGGTGCGGCCAGCGCTCGGGGGCCTCGTAGTCGGCTGCATCGGACTGGCCATCCCAGAGGTGCTCGGGACGGGTTACGGATGGATACAAGAGAGCTTCGGGCTGCAGCTCCTGCACATACCGCTCTGGATCGTGCTCGTCCTACCGTTCGCCCGCATCGCCACGACCGGCCTCTCCATCGGCTCTGGGGGCTCAGGGGGCATCTTCGGTCCGGGCATGGTGATCGGTGCGTTCGTGGGCGCTGCCGTCTGGCGTTTGCTAGAGCCCATTGTTCCGAGCCTCGGCCACGACCCAGCGCCGTACGTCATCGTCGGGATGATGTCGTGCTTCGGGAGCATCTCCCGGGCGCCGCTCGCCGTCATGCTCATGGTTGCCGAGATGACGGGCACGCTCACCCTCATCGTGCCGGCGATGGTGGCCGTGGGGCTCGCAACCCTCATCGTCCGACGGAGCGACGACACGATCTACCGGAGCCAGCTGCGGAGCCGATCAGAGTCGCCTGCGCACCGCATCCTGACCGGTCTCCCGTTACTCAGTGCCGCTTCTGCTTCCGAGGCGATGGCAGCACCCCGTTGTGTCGTCTCAGAGTCGCTCGACCTCGCCACTGCACAAAGCCTGCTCGAAGGAAGCGGCGTCGAGGCTGCACCGGTCGTCGATGCAACGGGACGCTACGTGGGCATCGTGACCCTCGCGGCGCTACGGAGGGCGAGCGCGCAGCCGGACGCACCCGCCCTCGCCACTCTGGTCGACACCAGCTTCTTGCCGATTCACCGAGCGGTGCACTTAGACGTCGTCCTCGACACGCTGACAGCCACCCCGCAAACCTGGGTGGCTGTGGTCGATGACGAACGACGAGTCATCGGCACGATCGCAACCTCGGATCTCATCGCCAGCTACCGGCGAAGTCTGCAGGACAGTCTGCGTCGCGTCTCCGAATTGAGCGGGCCGAGCGGCTCGCTCGACGTCGTCGTTGCGGAGAGCTCCCCAATCGTTGGAACATCGCTGCGCGCAGCTGCGATCCCTCAAGGTGTCCTCGTCACGGCCATCGAACGCGGCCGCGAGGTGATCCGACCGACCGGCGACACGGTCATCTGTGCCGGAGACCGCTTGATGGTGCTCGGCGGTTCCGACGATCTCACTCGGCTTAAACAGCTCGCCTCAGCCAAGCAGCGGCAACCGGATCCCTAGCGGTCCGCATCGTCAGCGGGATGGCGATCCCTGTCGCCGTCGGTGCTCAGCCCGCGCCTCACCGCCCCTTACCTGAGGCAGCTTTCCTCGCTTGGAATGGCCACAAGATGTAAGCGCCCTTTGGAGCGGGCGTGCTGATCGGCCTCGCCGGGCCTTCGTCGCAGGTGACCCCCTTCTCGCCGGCGGGGGCGCCGTCGACTCATCGAACTCGACGAGGTCGTCCGGACCAATTCTCCGGACCAGGAGGATGTCCCGGGTCACCAGATACACTGCCTGACTGGAGTTTTACTGGCAGCCCCAACGGGATTCGAACCCGTGTCTCCACCTTGAGAGGGTAGATTCACACCCAGGTCAAGGCCATATTTTCTTGCCTCGTGCGTTCCCCGTGCGTTAGGGTCGGACCATGGCCAGCATGCGCAGAACGAGGAGGGCCTTCGGGGGTGTCCGTCGCCTGTCCTCGGGTCGCTACCAGGCGACGTACTGGCACAACGGCAAGCAGTTCAAGGGTGAAAGCACCTTCGGCGCTAAGGCGGACGCTCACAAGTGGCTCACCATCGTCGAGGCCGATCTCCACCGTGGCAAGTGGATGGAGGCTTCGAAAGCCCAGGACACCACTTTTTCTGAATACGCACAGTCCTGGATTGCTCGGCGTTCGGGAACCAAGCTGCGGGCTACGACCGAAGCAAAGTACCGCGGGCTGCTCGATCGCCACATTTTGCCGACTTTTGGCGACCGCAACTTGTCCGAGATCGACCCGGATCAGGTCGAGGCTTGGTACTACCCGCTCAAGCGCCAGCACCCTTCGACCGCAGCCGGCGCGTACCGGCTCATGGCGACGATCTGCAACACGGCGGTCAGGATGGACGTGATCGCAAAGTCACCTTGCCGCGTCGAAGGTGGCGCCACGGAGGTCTCCACAGAGCGTCCGGTCATAACCCGGGACGAGCTGCAGCGGGCCGTCGACTCGGTGCCTGATCGCTACCGAGCAGCGCTCTTGTTGGCGGCCTGGTGCCAATTGCGCCGGAGCGAAGTGCTGGGGTTACAACGAGGTGATGTCGACCTGGACGCGGGCTCGATCCACGTCCGTCGAGCCTGGGTGGTAGCTCCTGACGGCAAGCGTTGCCAACAAGGTCCAAAGACCGAGGCAGGCGACAGAACGCTCTACATGACCGAAGACGTGCGCACGGCGCTGCGGGCACACCTTGCGACCTATGTCGGGCCGCAGGCGAGTGCCTGGCTCTTCCCGAACAAGGACGGCACTGCGCCCGTCATCCATCGGACCTTCTCCCGTGTGTGGGAGCGGGCTCGACGGGTCTCCGGCCGCGAAGATCTCCGGTTCCACGACCTCAGACATTCTGGATTGACGTGGTTTGCTCAAGCTGGCGCTACCCAGGCGGACCTCATGCACCAGGCCGGCCACGCAAGCCCAGCGGCAGCTAGCCGGTACCAGCACGCCGAAGTTGAGCGAGCCAAGATGCTGGTCGCGAGAATGGCCGCGTCGTAGCTTCAGAACACTAATATAAGTCTTCTTGCCTTGAGGGCAAGGAACACTTATACTCGCTGCATGACGGTGGAAACCGAGCGACCCAAGACGCGCAGATGGGGCGAGGCGACATCTCGCGCCGTCCGTCTCCTCGCGGTCCGCACTGTCCCCACGTTGCAGGTCGACCTCGCCAGGGAGCTCGGCATCACCCAGCCGCGCGTCTCACAAATCGGGAGACTCCTCGCAACCGAGGGCGTCAGGTTCGCGGATGTGCACGAGGCGGACGAACGCGCTCGGCTGGTCCATCTCTACGTGCTCCATCACGCTCCAGCGGTCGTGACCGAGACACTCTGGTACGACATCGACCCCTCGCACGAACAGGTCGCCCGTGCCGTCGCCTACCTAGTAGAAGCCGGCGCCGTGGCGGTCGTCTCTGCCGACGCCGCCCCCGACTTCGTCGCGCCGTGGCGGTCGCCGACGCTGACGGTCATCTACACCGACCTCGACGCGCCGCTCGACCCGGCTGGCTTCGTCCCCGCCATGGCCAGGGGTGAGGCGAGCATCGTCCTCCGCCACGTGTCCGACGCGAGCCTGCTCGAACCCTGGGAAGCTCCGAGGGAGGCGCCATTCCCCCTTGCGCACCCGTTGCAGCAGATATGGGACCTCCGTGACCTCGGTGGAGAGGACAGGTTCGAGGCCTCCGAGCGGCTCATGCGCCGCGTCGTGATAGGCACCCTCTGAAGGTGGCAATGCGACAAACCGACCGCGTCAGCAGTGGCGAAGGAGCGATGACGATAGGCGACCGCAAGGACCGCGACGACGGGAGATCCCATGGCGACGCGTAAGTGCATGTCCTTGGAGACGATCGACGGCAAGCCATGCGAGATCGAGGTCGACGTTGCGTCGGCTTTCTGCAGTGCCGGACACCTGTGCGTCTCGCCCCCCGACAATCAGGCTCCGCGTGCGCCCACTGCCGCGTCGTCGGACCTGCGTCCGGTCGAGGACATCCTCGCCGTCTCTGGCGGCGGGACGGATCGGCTGGTGATGATGAGTCCGTCGGCTGCAGACGATGGCGGGTTCGTTGCGATGGCGGACGTGACGAGGGCGGCGGGGCTGGCGGACTTGGGCGACGACTACCGGCTGCTCGGCGGGATCGCCGTGATGCTCCACATCCAGCGCCTCGGCATCGACGTGCCCCTCCGGAGAACAGGCGACGCCGACTTCGGAGTTCCGCCACTCGTACTGAAGTCCGGTCGCCTCGTCGAGGAACTAGAAGCCATGGGCTACAGGAAGACCAGCGGCTGCACATGGGAGCGCGTACTCGACGAACGGCGGACGGCGTCGACCGATCTGCTCATACCTGCGTACACCTCACGGCCGCGAGTCAACAAGGAGATCGACAGCAACGGGACCAAGGTCGTGACGACTGAGGTGCCCGGCCTCGCCGAGGCGCTCAGGCGCGCGCCCGTGCAATTGCCGGTCCGCTTCGTCCTCTCTCATGGGCGTGCGATCGAGACCGAGGTGCTGCTCCCCGATGCCGTGGGAATGCTCCTCCTCAAGGCCGGCGCGAGAAAGGTCCGCAACGAGGAGCGCGACTCGACCGACTTGTGGCGATGCCTCGAGGTCGCTACTGCCGAGGGAGTCACACCCGCCGACCTCCCCGCCGATCCGGTCATCGGGGACCTCGGCGCGTTCCTCCGCCAACAACTCGGACGACGAGGCCCGTCGATCACGGCCATCACGAAGGAACTGACGCCCGCGGCGGCGGGTCGGCTAGAGACCCGGATCCAGGCGATGCTCCTGAAAGTCACCGGCTCCTGACGGTCTGCGCGGAAGGCAGCTTCAGCCTGCCCTCGTACGTCCAGTCGGCTGCCGGCACCTCGGTGAGAACTGCTACGCAACGTGGCGCCCCAGTAGAAGCGCAACCAGCAGACGCCGGCTGGTGGCGTCAAGCCGGCCGCCCGTGGCTGGGGTGTTGAGGGTGCCGTGCGTTGTCGAGCCAGCTGGCGATTTCGGCGGGGTCGAAGCGAACCAGCCACCCGACCTTGAGGTAAGGCACCCGTCGCTCGGCGATGAGTCGGCGAATGTGGCGGGTGCTGACGCCGAGCCGCTCGGCGAGCTGATCGATGGTGAGCAGCTGGGGCAACATGTCGCTGTCGGTCATTGTCGTCTCCGTTCAGAGGGCTCCGTGTATGGACGAGGCCCAACGCCGGCGGCCGTGACAACCGGTGCAGGAGCCTGCACCCTTGGCAGCTGGGAGGTCCACGCTATCTAGGTCGAATCGCCCTCCACATTTGGCACACCATCAGCGCGCAAGCCCAGCCATCGACGACTCCTCGACCCCGCCTTACTACCTTCATTTACCACTATTATCCACCTCGTACCGGCGACCATTTATCCCTAACTCAAGCCATATACTCCTGCTATAAACACCTAAGAAGGCGAACACGATTGCAACCCATGGGGTTGCCAGAGGCCGGTCGCCGTTCGAGTGGGGACAGAGCTGTGGCGTGGATGCGGATGATGGGGACCGAGTCGGTGGAGTACCACCGGGCCACGGTGTTGGAGCGCGCCGACGACCACCCCGGCATGGCGCTCGAGTACTACGCCTCTCGGGGCGAGACCCCGCTTGTGTGGGGCGGGTCGGGTGCGGTGGGCCTCGGTGTGTCCGGGCCGGTGTCGCCGGAATCGTACGAGACGGTCTTCGGGCCGGGCGGCGCCCGCCATCCCGCCACCTTCGACCGACTCGTGGCGACGCGCCGTCCGGGCATGGAGCTCGTGATCTCGGCGCACAAGAGCGTGGCAGAGCTGGGTGTAATCGGCCGAGCCGAGGACATGCACGCCATCATGGACGCCGAACGCGACGCCACTTTGGCCTATCTGGATCGCGTCACCCGTCAGATGGGCGGCCGGCGAGGGAGAGCCGCCGAGGCGACCGAGACCGGCGGGCTCATCTATGCCCACACCCGCCATGCCACATCGCGGGCCGGGGATCCCTGCCCGCACGATCACGTCCTTCTGGCGAACCTGGTCGAGATGGGCGATGAGCGGGGTGGCTGGAAAGCAGCCGACACGACGCTGTGGCGGGAGCACCTGCATGCCGCCACCATGATCGGGCGGGTGGCGTCGGCTCGAGCAGCCGTCAAGCTCGGCTACGGGATCGAAGCGGACCCGGGGCCGTCGGGGCGGCTCGGACACTGGCGGATCGCCGGCATCCCCGACGAGGCCCTTGAGCTGCACTCCAAGCGGGCTGCAGAGATCGAGGCCGAGTGCCAGCGCCGGGGCGAAACGTCCTATCGCGCAAGAGGCGTGGCCGCCCGCACCACTCGGTCGGCCAAAGAGCACCAGGCAGAGGGAGAGCTGGTGGCCCGCTGGAGGGCGGAGCTCGAGGCGGCCGGCTGGCCGGTCGAGCGGCTGACTGCCTCCGTCGAGGCCGCCCGAGGCGACGCTCGGCCGATGAGGCTGAAGGACGCTCGCCGGCTCTTGTCCGAACTCTTGAGAGACGATGGCGACCTCGCCCGCCGCAAGGTGTTCTCCCGCCGCCACGTCATCGTCGCCCTCGCACCGCATCTGTATGGCCAGGACCCGGCGCTCCTCGATCCACTCGTCGCCCGGGCCCTCGCCGACCCCGAGGTGGTCCCTCTCGTCGGCGTCAAAGGCGCGAGGGAGAAGGTCCACTCCCTCGCCTCGGTGCTCGCCCGCGAGACCGCCATCGCCGAGAGCCTCCGGCGACAGCTCACCCGCAGCGATGCCCCCGCCGTCAACGAAGCGGCTGTGGAGGCGGCGATCGCTGCCGCCGAGGCCAGCCTCGGCGCCCAGCTGTCGGAGGAGCAGCGGTCCGCAGTGCTCGCCATCTGCACCTCCGGGCGGGGGGCGGAGCTCGTCGAGGGGGTCGCCGGCGCCGGCAAGACGACGATGCTGAAGGTGGTGGCCGCCGCCTTTGCCGAGGCTGGCTGCGACGTGATCGGCACCGCCACCTCCGGCCAGGCGGCCCGCAACCTCTCGAACAAAGCAGACATCGGCGAGTCGCGGACACTGGCGAGCCTGATCTGGCGGCTCGACCACCACCAGCTCGCCCTCACCGAACACGCCGTCGTCATCCTCGACGAGGTCGGAATGACGGACGACGTCGACCTCGTCCGCCTCGCCGCCCACGTCGAGGCGGCCGGGGCCAAGCTGATCCTCCTCGGCGATCACCGCCAGCTCGGCCCGGTCGGCCCCGGCGGTGCGCTTGGCGCTCTTGTGTCCCGCCACCCGAGCGCCGTCCATCACCTCATGGAGAACCGCCGCCAGCAGGACCCCAAGGAACGGCAGGCCCTGGCGGCTCTGCGCGACGGCGAGGTTGCCGAGGCGATCTCGTTCTATGTCGGACACGACCGCATCCACGCCACGGCCGACAGGGCCGACGCCTTGCAGGCCGTCGTGGACGCTTGGGCTGCTGATGTCGCAGACGGGCATCGAACCGGCCTGTACGCCTGGCGGCGGGCGAGCGTCGCCGAGCTCAACTCATTGGCGAGGAGCTGGATGGGATCGACCGGCCGCCTCTCGGGCCCCGAGCTCGTCTGCCCCGGCGGCAACGCCTACCGAGCCGGCGACGAAATCGTCACGCTCGCCCCCGGTCCGGGCGGCACCCTCGTCACCTCCGAGCGGGCCGTGGTCGAAGCCGTTCACCCTGTCGAGGGGACACTCGATATCCGCACTACTGAGGGGCGCAAGGTGCGCCTCAGCGGAGAGGAGGCGAATGCCGACCGGCTCGGGTACGGCTATGCCACGACTGTTCACCGCAGCCAGGGTGCCACGGTGGCCCGAGCCCACCTGTTTGCCGACGGCGGAGGACGCGAGCTGGCCTATGTGGCCATGAGCCGAGCTCGCGAGTCGACCCATGCCTGGGTGGTCGCCGACGACCTCGGCCAAGCCGCCGAGGACCTGCGGCGGGACTGGTCGAGCGAGCGCACACCCACCTGGGCCATCGACACCGGCCTGCCCGCCTCCGATCTGCTGACGAAGGAGGTCGTCGCCGACCTGGCAGAAGAGGAGAAGATGCGCATCGCGGCTGTCGCCCACGCCGAGACCAAGTTCGCCGCCCGCGCTCTGGCCGCAATCGGGCGACCAGCGATCGCCCCGTCCTTGGCCGAGGCTCGCGACGCCCTTGATGGGACGCGGCGGGCAAGGACCGATCTCGCTGCGGGATGCGGCGTCTATCGGCACACCGACGCCGGGCGAGCCGTAGCTGAACTCACTTCCGCCCACGTCGCGAGGACCATCGCACAGCAGACGGCCGAGGACAGCCAAAGTTGGCGGAACCGCCGCAGCGCAGCAAAACACCTCGAGGGCTGCAGCCAACGCGAAGCTCAAGCCCTAAAAAGCTGGGGAACCCACGTGGCGCCGGAGATCGCCCGCCTCGACAACCTGATCGTTGCGCAGAAGGCCACGCTCGAGCAGCTCACCGCACGCCACGAGCGTCAGGAAACGACAGCCCGGCAGCTCCTCGAAGAGGCCGGGAGTCTTCAGCGAAGCGCCTCGCGGCTCGCTGGCCGCCTCGAGGAGCACCGGAACGACCTCTACGGCATTCTTCGACCGCCGGTCGACCAACGGACCCTTGCCCGTCTCCGCCAACCGCCGGTGACGGCGTCGACACCTGGGCCGCAACGGCAGGACACGCCCTCGCTGGGTCCGCAGCTGTAGCCGCCTCCGTACGTGAGCCCTAGCTGAGCGGGCAATGAACGCCGTCTTGCCTACTGGCTGACAGTCGGACTAGCAGGCCGCCTTTCGAGCGCTCGGGCCGCACCAGGGGTTCGGGATAGGAACCGATGGCTTCCCTCCCGTCGAGACGATCAGCTCGTCGCCCGAAGCCGTCGTGAGCGTGATCTGCGACCCGACGGCGAGACCGACGGTGTCGCTGGCGATCACGCCAACTAGCGAGCGGTAGCTTCTGCCGGCGTCGGCTCCGATCCCGACGCCTCGGGTCGTGAAGGTGATGCTCTGACACTGCGGAGTTCCGCTGGCAAATTCCAGGCATGTCGGTCCGCCATAGTTCAGGCGATTGGTACCGAGCGTCACCTTGAGAATCCCGCTTGCCGAACGCCACGTGCCTACAAAGGGGGCCATGTTCGGGTGCCGCTCCAGCGGCGTGAGACCGCCAGGCGGTTCGACGAGAGGGAAGGGCTTGCCCAGCCGGTTGAGGTCGTACCAAGTGTTGTCGAGCCCAACACCGAGGATGGTGAAGTTCGACGCCAGCACGTACAGCGTCAGCACGTGATACGTCGGAACCGACCCCGTGCCGTGCCCCGAGCAGCCGCCGCAGAGAAAGGATCCCCGCATCTCGATGACGTAGACGGGATTAGTCGCCGAGCCTCCGCTGTCCGATATCTGCTGGGCCTTGTTGACCGGAAGCGGGCCAAGAGCCCAGCGGGTGCCTGTGGCACGGTTCCCGCGTCCGAGCACCGACTGCTCACTGATGACCCAGAGCTTGGTATCAACGGCCGAGACCTTCCTCTGCGCTACCGAAGTCGTCGTCGCTGCCGGGGTCTTCGCACCAATGGAGTGCCCGGAGACGGCAATCGCCACGGCTGTGGCCGCCACGAGAACGGCCGCCGCGGAGAGGGCGACAACTCTGCTCGCCTTCCGGCGGCTTCGTCTTCGGGCAACAGCCTCGACGGGGTCGGTGGCGCGAGGGACGACGCCATCGCCAGCCTCGAGGAGGAGCTGCCGGATCTGCTCGGCTTCGGTCATGGTTCAACTCCCTGCTGCCCGATTCGGGGCGTAACCTCGTGTTCGGAGGCGAGCCCCGACCGCCTCAGCGCCTCGATCCCGCGGGCCGCGCGGCTCTTCACCGTTCCGACGGAGCAGCCGAGAACGTCGGCGGTCTCTGCCTCCGACAGCTCGTCGAGGTAGCGGAGCGTCAGGACGACGCGTTGGCGGAGCGGTAGCCCCGCAAGAGCTCGGCGAAGGGCGTCCCGGTCGTCGACGACGACCTCTCCATCACCGAGTCCGGCGCGCTCGGGAACGTGCGCGGTCGGGACCTCGCCGTTCCAACGCCGGCGAGCCTGCCGCCACCCTGCACGTGCCATCACCCTTCGCGTGTATGCCTCTCGCCGTTCGGGATCGACGCGATCGAATGCCCGGTTGAGCTTCACGAGCGAGAGCTGCACGAGATCCTCTGCGCCGGCCGGGTCGCCGAGGAGGGAGGCGCCATAACGAACGAGGGCGGCATAACGCAATCGAACGAACGCCGAGAACTCGTCGTCATCGAGCGGCATGATCACCGGCTCGCCCGCCTCCTCCACTCGTTCCTCCTATACATAAGAGCACTTGACCGGCGCGAACGTTCCATTTCTCGCCGGCCGGCGCAAAGCTGGAGAAGGATCGCCAAAGGCACCGGGGAGGAGGCCCGCGTGAGGGTGACACCGACATCCTCACCTTCTCTCGTCGGAAGGAGCTGGTCGGAGGTCTCCCTGAGTTGCGGGCGGCTGGCACGCCTGGCGTTGCCGGGCGTGCCTTATTGGCGAAGTTCGCCTTATGCCAGGTTGCGTGTCCGGTTGCTGTAGCGCGGAGCCCACGAAGCGCGTGTCTCTAGGTAGGAAGGTATCGAGTAGCTGTCGGGGAGGCCCACAGCCAGATGGACGACTTCGACGAATTCTTCGCTGAGCAGCACAAGTCGCTGCTCGGTCAAGCGTTCGTCCTCACAGGGGACCTCGAGGAGTCACGCGATCTCGTTCAGGAGGTGTTCTTCCGGGCCTGGAGGAAGTGGGATCGAGTCGCCGCCATGGACAATCCGGCCGCCTGGGCGCGGCTCGTCCTCAGGAACCTCGCGATAGGTCGGTGGCGCCGCCTGCGCGGCCGGTCGCCGAACCGCCCCCTGGCCGAGGGCGATCGTGTGGAGTCAGCCCCAGGCATCGGTCACCTCGATATCGCCCGAGCCCTGCGGGAGTTGCCGGAACGGCAGCGGACCGTCCTCATACTGCACGACCTGGTCGGTCTCAGCGTCAACGAAACAGCGCTGGAGATCCGGGCACCAGAGGGCTCGGTCAGGGGTTGGCTCTCGAGAGGCCGGCGGTCTCTTGCTAACACCCTCGAGTTGCCAGCCGAATCGAGGACGAAGGAGACGGAGGTGAAATGAACGACTTCGACGAAAACGAGCAGCTGGGGTCGGTTGTGGCAACTCTGCTACGGCGGACCGCTGCCGTTGCCGAGGAGGCACCGTGGGAGGTGAAGGCGAGCTTCTTCAAGCAGGCACCCCGGCGTCGACACTCGGCGCAGGTGCGGCGCGTACTCGTCATTACCGCAGTGGCGGCCGTCACAGTTGCCGCCGTGGCCATACCGTTGGCCCTGCGCGGCGGATCGACCCTCTCGCCCGCAGGCCATCGGTCGCCGCCCGTCGACGTTACGGCCACGCCACCTGGCTGGTCCCCTGTCGCGTACGACAATGCCCAGATATCTGTGCCGTCGGACTGGGGACTGGCGAGGCAGCAAGAGTGCTCTACAAGTGCCGGTGAGGTGTTCACCGGTGTTCAATTCCCTGTTCAGGGATGTCCTGTCAGCGGCGGCACAGCCGACGAGGCGTCGATCGCTCCAGCCCCGATGCCACGTCCAGCGGAGGCGAAGCAAGTCGTGGTGAACGGCATCACTGCTTGGCTCCTCCTTACGAGCGCAGGAAGTCGTACCTTGTACGTCCTTGACGCCCCGAGCCTCGGGGTCGAGGTCGACGCGATCGGGCCGCTGGCCGAAAAGGTCGTGCACACCCTGACGTACTCGCCGCTGTCCTACGTCCTCGGCTCAACAGGCGCAGGCGCAGGCGCACCGAGAACCTGGCGGGCGGTCACCTTCGGCGGCATCCGCTTCAGCGTGCCGAGCACCTGGCGTGACACCACGACGGCGATTTGGGGCGCCGAGTGCGGTCCTCCGATCTACGTGAGCCCGGACCAAGTCGTGCTCAGCTCGGCGAGGCGCCTGCTCGCGGGCGTCTGTACGAACTTTGCTGGTCCGAATGCTTCGTCCGCAGAGTACGGAACGGGGGTACTCGTCGGGGCAGGCCCGAAGGCGACCGTCTGGGTGGGCAAAGCTGTCGTGGGGCCATGCCTCGAACTGAGTGGTCTCCGATCGTGCGTCGCCACCTCGAGCGAAGAGACCGACGTCTTGACACTTTCGATCCAAGTGCCCGGAAGGACCTACCCTGTCGTCTTCGAACTCAGCCTCGGCCGCTCAGGAATCCCAGCTCTCGAGATCCTCGACTCCATACAAGCCGCCTGAGCGACACTCGGCACCAACGCTCAACAGGCCGACGACCTCAAATCACGACTGAGCATTCCTTGGGCGGCGGGTATCCCGTCGGGATCGAATCGCACCATCGAGACTTACTCGTTGCTGCCTACGGTGGGCCGTCGGAGGTGATCGCCGCCGTCCCGATTCCGCCCGCCTGCCTGACCGCATCCGGCTGAGTCTGCGGCGGTGCGCGGTGCGCGGTGTAGCACAATGACTCCGTCGTGCATTATCCGTGCGTTAAGCAACGGGAAAAGTCGGGCGCTGAGGGTGCCGAGCGGTAAAGTACGGCGAAGTCAGAAATCACGTCTGACCTGCTCTGATGGACAAGAATCCTGAGCAGCCCCAACGGGATTCGAACCCGTGTCTCCACCTTGAGAGGGTGGTGTCCTTGGCCTCTAGACGATGGGGCCGGGGTGCTCGCAGAGCGTTCCCGGCGGCTCCCGCCGGACGCCTGGTCCGGTGTCTGGGAGCGCTTCATCGTAGCCGCCGGCGCGCACGAGCCCGACCAGGATCTACGCACTGACCGCACGCTTCGGACTCGCGAACGGACGGCGCCGGGACTACTCGAGTAGCGCTCTGGAACGACTGAGCAACACGCTGAGGTTGGCGCTCGCCGTGAGCCCGGCGGCGTCGTCCCACGACACCCATTGGAGCGGAGCTCCGGTGTGCTCCGCCGTGGCCGCCTCGGGACGGTCCGTACCGAGCAGATACCTGAGGTCGCCATGCTCGTGAGCGCTTTCGTCCCGCCGGGCCGGTACCGGGACGACGGCGACATGCACGAGGTCGCCCGAACCGAGCCGGCCGGGCCTCACGAATGGATAGACGTCCTCCAGCCCGGTTTCCTCCCGGGCTTCGCGCAGGGCCACCTCGAGTGGGTCGTCCTCTCCGGCATCCCCATGACCGCCGACCTGCTGGAAGCGCCCGAAGCGCTCGTGCCAGCGCAGGAGCACTCGTTGCGACCGTGCGTCGACGACGAGTGCCGAGGCCGTGACATGAAGGGGCTCTGATCGTGACCAGGGATCAGCGCCGCTGGCTACGAGGTCCAGCAATCGCCGGACGTCCAACTCCTCGCGCTCGCCCACAGGCTCATAGCGCTCCAAGGCGGCGGCGAGAGCGGACGGTGTGACCTGGGGGGGCATGCCTCCATCTTGGCTCGACGGCGGTCCGAGCCGGCCGTCTCGCATCGAGGACAGCGCCAGCGCGGCATGTTCGACCCCCATCGAGACGCGTCACCGCTCGTCGTGCTCCAGCGCGCATCGAGAAGGCAGACTCAAAGCATGGAACGTGATCGAGCTGTCGCCATCGTGGAACGGGAAGCAGGACGCCTGCTCGCGCTGGCAACTGCGCCAGGTGCCGATCTCGCCGCCCCGGTGCCGTCCTGCCCCGGCTGGGATCTCGAAGACGTCGTGATCCATCTCGGCCGCGTCTATAACTGGGCCGGGACGATCGTCGCAGATGGCCTGCTCGCGTCGCCCGGCGGAGCCATTCCGCAGCGACCTGAAACCATGAGCCCTACCGACTGGATGGCGGACCGGCTCGCTCGGCTTGTCGGCGCACTGCGGGAGACGCCGAACGACGTCTCCATCTGGAACTTCGGTCTCGAGTCACCCGCGGGGGTCGCGTTCTGGTATCGCAGGCAGGCGCACGAGACAGCCGTGCATCGCATGGACGCCGAGCTGGCTGCCGGCGTGGCCGTTTCACCGCTCGAAGCTGACATCGCCGCAGACATGGTCTCGGAGCTGCTTGCAATCTCCCATATCGCCGACGTGACCGATACGGCGGCGAGCCAGTCGGTGTCCGGCCCTGGGGGTGCCGGCGTTCCGGCGGGCAGCGTTCACCTCCATGCCAGCGACGTCGACGGTGCCGAATGGACCATCGACATGGCGGCTCGCACCGTCTCGCGCCGGCACGCCAAAGCCGATGCCGCCGTCCGAGGGTCGGCCTGGGCTCTGGCACGGTGGTGCTGGGGCCGACCGACCGACGGCGAGATCGAGATCTTCGGAGACGAAGCTGCCGCCGAGGCATGGCGCGGCACCGTCGCCCGCTGAACGGGTCACGACGGCGCAGCCCGGAGGCTTGCCCATGGTGGCGTGCGCGCCGATCTCCAAGTCCAGCGGGTGAGGGCTCGCCGAGCACCTGCAGTAGATTGCGTTTCGCTCGCAGGAGACAGCGGCCGCGCGACCGACGGGTGAGGCTTGATAGGGGGTCCGTGCACATGGACATGCCTACTGGCGCGGTGACGCTGTTGTTCACCGACGTCGAGGGCTCGACCCGGAAGTGGGAGGAACATCCCGCCGCCATGTCGGTGGCACTCCCCCGCCACGATTTCCTCATGCGGCAGGCCATCGAGTCACGCGGCGGTTTCGTCTTCAAGACCGTGGGTGACGCATTCTGCGCCGCGTTCAGCGACCCGTCCGAAGCCGCCACGGCGGCGCTCGACTGCCAACGGGCCCTCGACGCCGAACCCTGGCCACTGCCAGCGCCGCTGCGCGTGCGCATGGGCCTGCACACAGGAGTGTGCGACGAGCGCGACGGGGACTACTTCGGGCCCACCGTCAACCGAGCTGCTCGGCTCGCCGCCACGGCGCACGGCGGACAGACCGTCGTATCAGCGTCTACCGCTGCGCTCTTGCGCCCGTCGCTGTCGGGTGACGTGTCGCTCCTGGACCTCGGTGAGCACCGGCTGAAGGATCTCGGGCAGCCCGAATGGGTCTTCCAGCTCGTGGCGACGGGATTGCAACGCGACTTCCCGCCCCTTCGCTCGGCCGGGCTCCCACGGCTTCGCCACAATCTGCCAGCTCCCCTCACTTCCTTCGTCGGGCGCTCTCGGGAGCTCGCCGAGATTCGGGCGCTCAGGCGTGAGAGCCGGCTCGTAACGCTCACCGGCTCCGGTGGCGCCGGCAAGACGCGCCTCGCCCTCCAACTGGCGAACGACGACCTCGAGGAGACGACAGCCGGCGTGTGGCTCGTCGAGCTGGCGGCCATCCGGGAAGAGGAGTTGGTCGTGGCCACGGCCGCCGCCGCCGCAGATGTGCGCGAGGAACCGGGCAGGCCGATCATCGACTCGTTCGTCGACGCCCTCCGCGCCCGGCGGGCCCTGCTCGTGCTCGACAACTGCGAGCACGTCGTGAAGGCGTGTGCCGAGCTGACCGAGACGTTGCTGAGGTCGTGTCCGGAGATCTCCATCTTGGCGACGAGCCGGGAGCCCTTGGCGATTCCTTCGGAGCGCATCTACCGAGTGCCATCGCTCTCGGTTCCCCGCGGAGGTGAAGACCTTCGCGACTCAGAAGCTGCTCAGCTGTTCTTCGATCGCGCCCGCCAGCAGGTGCCCGACCTCGAGCCCACCGGTGCTTTGGCCGACGCGGTGACGTCCATCTGCCGGCAGCTAGACGGTATCCCTCTCGCGTTGGAGCTGGCGGCGGCGAGCTTGCGCCGGCTCTCGGTGACCGACATCGCCGAGCGCTTGGACAACAGGTTCCGCTTGCTCACGGGCGGCAGCCGCACGGCCATGCCTCGCCAGCAGACGCTACGCGCCACCGTCGATTGGTCCTTCGACCTCCTCGGACCCGCCGAGATGCGGACACTGAGCAGGCTGTCGGTCTTCGTGGACGGTTGGTCACTGCAGGCTGCCGAACGAGTCTGTGCGAACGACGACGTCTCCGCCGACGAGATCGTCGAGGTGCTCGGCATCCTCGTCGACAAGAGCCTCGTGCAGGCGGAGCCATCAGGCTCCGGCATGCGGTTCCGCCTGCTCGAGACGATCCGCCACTATGCAGCCGAGAAGCTTCTCGGCTACGGCGAGGCAGAGGTCATGGCCTCCCGGTGGGCGCACGCCCAGTATTTCGTGCTCTACGCCGAGGCCGCCGCGGCGGCGGCCGAGCTCTCGCTGTACGACTCGGGGGCGGTCGATTGGCTGGATGACCTCGATCTCGAGCGACCCAACATCCGAGCCGTCACGCGTTTTTGTCTCGGACGAGAAGACGGTGCGGAGCTCGCCCTGCGATCTGTCGTCGCCATGCGGCGGTTCTGGCAGGTGAGAGGTGACGTCGCCGAGGGGCTCGAGCTGGTCCGCGACGTCCTCGACCATCCCGGTGCCCGACCTCGAAGCCGGCTACGGGCCGCCGCCCTCCTCGTCGTCGCCGATCTGAACCATGTCGGTGGGCACTTTGCCGGCGCCGTAGCTCCGCTCAAAGAGGGCATCGACATCTCCCGCGACGTCGGTGACCCTCTCCTTACCGTCGACTTGCTGGCCACGCTCTGCTTGACATCAGCGGTCGCCGGCGATCTTGCCGTGGCGAAGACCGCTGCAAACGAGGCGGTCGAGCTGGCGCGTGCCCGAGGCGACGCCACCCACCTCGGTACGGCGCTCGACTTCCGATCTGTCGCCTTGGCGATGTCCGGCGACGAGGCCGCCGCCCGCTCCAACGCCGCCGAGGCGCTCGCCCTCTTCCGCTCCAGCCGGGCGCCCTTGGGCCAGGCGCTCGCCCTCATGCACCTATCGCTCCTCGATATGGCGGCGGGGAACCTTGCGGCGGCGCGAGCTGCCCTCACCGAGGCGCTCGACTTCTCCGAGGCGCTCCGGGCCGACGGCCTCACCGGATACGTGACACTGAACCTCGGCGTCGCCGAGCTTCTCGATGCCGAGATCGACACCGCTCGCGAATCCTTCGACCGATGCCTGGCCGAAGCGCTGCGAGTCGGCAATCGCTCCAGCACGGCCCACGCCATACTTGGCTTGGCCCTCTGTCGAGCCGAGGCAGGCGAGGACCGGCTCGCCGCCCGCATGCACGGCTGTGCGCAGCTCCTCCTGCACTCACTCGACGTGCAATGGGGGATCATCGAGTCGCAGCTGAGCGCCAGCCTCGAAAGGCGGCTGCGCCTCGCCATCGGCGACGCCGTCTTCGAGTCCGAGTCGGAGCGAGGGCGAGACGAAGAACCCGTCCGCTTCCTTCAACGGAGCGAGGGATCAGGCGACAACGGGCGGAGCGACGGCGCGCTCGATGTGCCATGATCCAGGCGAAATCGCGACGGGGGTGAGCCATGTCTGATGAGGGGAAAGCCGAGCCAGAGGACCTCGACGTCCGCCTGACACGACTGGAACAACGGGTTGATCAGCTCGCTGCTTCGTCGTTGCAAAAAGTGGGCGATCCGTGCTGGTACCAGCACGTTCACCATCATGTTCACGTCGTGGCCTGCTGGGCCGGGCCGTCAGCAGGGCACCACCACACCGCCTGCTGGGCCGGGCAAACGGGTGGCCACACGGCGTGCTGGGCTGGGCAGGCCGGTGGGCAGACGCCCTGCTGGGCCGGGCCGGCGGCTGCCTCCCACACTGAATGCTGGGCCGGACCGACGGGCTCCCACACGGTGTGCTGGGCGGGGCCGACGGCCTCCCATACGGTGTGCTGGGCGGGACCGGCGGCGGCCCACACGGTGTGCTGGGCGGGACCGGCTGCTGCGCACACGGAATGTTGGGCAGGACCGACCGCCTCGGCGCACACCGAATGCTGGGCGGGCCCCGCCGCCTCCGGCGGTGCTACCGCGTGCTGGTACCGGGCGGAGAGCCCGGGCTCGGGCGGGGGCGGCAGCGCCCCGGCAGACACCGGCACCGAGAGCGGCTCGAGCCCTGCCGCTGACTGAGTCATCCGGCGGGTCGGCCCGCCGATTGCGATGGTCGCCTGCGGCCACGATCGTCCCGTCACCCGGTGGTTTGCTCGTGTCCGGCGACTCTGGCCGCTTCATGCTCGATGGTCGGCACGCCCAGGTCGTCGAGCAGATCGCCGCCCTTCTCGACGGAACCGTCACGGTGGACGACGTCGCCTCCCGCCTTGCCGGCTTCTCGCGGTCGAGCATCGCATCGCTGCTCGATCTCCTGATCGAGCACGGAGTCGTGGAGGAAGTCGGCGGTGAAACGAGAGCCCCCGGCACGCCTCTTGCGGCCGCACGGATCGCCCTCGTCGGTCTCGAGCCGTGGGGACTCCTGGCGGGAGCAACGCTGGCGGCATCCGGGGTGGGCGAGCTCCACGCCCTCGACGACCGCGAGATCGTCCCGGCCGATGCGTCGTCTCTCGGCGACTCACGAGGCGAGCTTTTGGGGTCACGGCGCTCCGAGGCCTTCGCCCGCATGCTCGGGCGCCGGTTCCCCTCGAGTCGGGTCGTGCCTGGCGCCGTGGAGCTGACGAGGAACGGCGAGATCGCCTTACCGCCTGAGCGGTTCGACCTCGTGATCGTGGCGGGGGCCGCTGACGACTTCGACCTGCTGCTCGGCGTCGCCCGAGCGGCTCAGCGGTTGGGGCTCCGCTCGATGTCCGCCTCGTTGCAGGGCACCGACGCCGTCGTCGGCCCGGGGGTCGCCCCGGGCTCCACAGCCTGCTGGCAGTGCTACCACTACCGCCGCCTTGCCGCCGTGGAGAGCCCGTGGGCTGCCGATGCCCTCGACCGGGCCTTTCACCAGGGCGAGCGGGCCGCCGCCCCTCCTGCCTGCCCGCCGGCGGCCGCCGCCCTGCTCGGCAGCCTCATCGCCCTCGAAGCGGTCAAGCTGCTCGATCCCGCCTCGGTGTCCCGGCTGCTCGGCCGCGTGCTCATCCAGGATCTCGCCTCGCTCGAGACGAGCTGGCACCGGCTCGTGCAGCTCCCCTGGTGCGACGTGTGCGGCGGAGCCGCAGGCAGCGCGGCATGGGGGGGTAGCGATCCTCGATGCGACGCGGTTGCCCAGCAAGGGGGGAATCCCGACGATCGCCTCAGCGATGAGGGAACGCCGGCGCAGGTGCGAGACAGGCTGGCGGGATGGGTCGACAACCACGTCGGCGTCGTGCGCTCGCTGACGATCGATCACCCCTTGCCCGGAGAGCCTGCGCTTCCCCTCACGGCGACGGCGACGCTCAGCTGGTGGGCGGATCCGGCGCAGGGGATCGACACGGCGGGCGGCAGCGGCATGAGCGCCGGGGCAGCGATGGTCGGGGCCGTCGGCGAAGCGATCGAGCGCTACTCGGCCTCGCGGGTGCGCCCGGCCGATCTTGTCTGGGCGCGGCTCGACGAGCTGCCCCCGGAAGGGCGCTTCGACCCACGTGATCTCGGCCTGTACGACCGGGATCAGTACGGGCGCCCGGGCTTCGCCTATGCCCCCTTCGATCCGGACCGGTCGCTCTGGTGGGCACCCGGCTGGTGGGTGCCGTCCTGGCAACCGGCGTGGCTGCCCGCTCTCTCGACGCACGTCGGCCTGCCCATACCTGCGGCGGACGACTTCGTGCAGGTGACCTCGAATGGCCTGGCCGCCGGCGTCTCGGCTGCGGCGGCCGCCCGCAAGGCGGCCTTCGAGCTCATCGAGCGGGACGCCCTCATGATTCACTGGCTCGCCCGCCGGCCGGGCCGTGAGCTCGCCCTCGACCGATGCCTCGGCGCCGACGTCCTCGAGGTTGCCCGCCAGCTCGAAGCCTGCGGCGCTCGCCTCCGCCTCACCATGCTGTCGGCAGGCGTCCGTGTGCCGGTCGTGGCCTGCGTGGGCTTCGGCGACGGCGTGCGCTGGCCCGCAGTGACCCTCTCGGCGTCCTCCGGGCCGGACCTCGTGGCGGCGGCGAAGGGAGCCGTGTTGGAGCACGGGCACGTTGGGCCGTCCCTGAGCCGGGCCTTTCGCCGCGGCGGCGTCGTGCCGTCCTCTCCGGAAGCCGTGCGGACGCCCCGCGACCATGCGCTCCTCTTCGCCCCGCCGGGGCGGTCCGACGACGTCGAGTTCCTCTTCGATCCGACAGAGGCCCCAATTCCGGTCGCGGAGTTGGTCGAGGCGCCTGTCTCGACCGTCGAGGAGTGCGGCCGGCGGCTCGCCGAGGCGGGAGTCTCTCTCGCCGTCGCCGACGTGACGTCACCGGACGTCCGCTCGAGCGGATGGAGGGTCGCCCGTGCCCTCGGGGCGGGCGCTCAGAGCATCCACTTCGGCTGGGGGCTGGAACGACGGGCCAATCCCCGGCTCGCACGATGGTTGCAGGGGCCGATGAACCCGCTTCCTCATCCACTCGCCTGAGCCATGGCGGCGCACGAACCCGACATCGCCTCGCTCTACCACCGCCACTCGTCCTACAACGAGGACGTGCTGCCGGAGCCGGCGGACCCCGACGAGGTGACCGGCTGGGCGACCACCTACCCCGGCGCCGCCCGGGTCGCCCTGCCGGGGCGGGAGACGCCGCTCGAAACAAGCCTCGGCGCCGCCCTCGCCGGCCGCAGGACGGTACGGCGTTTCGTCGCGGGCGACCCCATGCCGCTCGAGCTCCTCGGTGCCCTGCTTCACGCCTCCTTCGGCATCCAGCCTCGCCCCCGGCCAGGTCCCGACGAGCCGGCCGACCGCCGGCCCTCACCCTCGGCCGGGGGGCGCTACCCACTGGAGCTGCACGTTCTCACCCAGTCGCTCGGTGAGCTCGCAGACGGCCTCTACCACTACGACCCCCGCGCCCACGAGCTCGAGGCTCGGCGTCTCGGAGCCTGGCGCGAACGGCTCACCGCCGCCACGTTGCGGCACGCGATGCTCGTCGACTGCAACGCCGTCGTGACGATCGTGGGCGTGCCACGCCGCACGATGACCAAGTACGGCCAGCGCGGCTACCGGTTCATGCTCCTCGACGCCGGCCACCTCGCCCAGAATCTCTGCCTCGTCGCGACCGCGCTCGGCCTGGGGGCGCTCCCTGTCGGCGGCTTCTACGACGACCGGCTGCACGACCTGCTCGAGCTGAGCGCCGACGAATGGCCTCTCTACCTCGTCGGCATCGGACGCTCCGAAGCGACGGCTTGAGCCCGATGCCGGGCGGCGCCCGCACACTAGGTTGAGATCGACGAGACGGAGGCAGGACGATGTCGGTGTTCGACTTCCCCCGCATCAACGTGGCCGGCACGTACCTCATCGACCCTCCGACCGCCAACAACGACGTCCCGCCCGGGTCCTACGTGTCGGACACCCGCACGGTGAGGGCAGTCTCCGGCCCCATGGACGACGCCGAGTTCAGCTCCTGGATCACCGGGCTCAACGAGGAGGGGCTGCTGCGATGCTCCTGGAACTACTACGGAGACATGACGCTGCGCTTCCTCGACGTGCGCGTGACCGGGGTGCAGGTGGCAGCGGGGCGGATGCTCGTCGACGCCGCTGAGGACCCCCTCATCGGCGGCAAGCTCAGCCTGACCGACGCCGTCATGTGCGACATCGATCCCGAGGGGATCGACGCCACGCAGATCTTTGCCAGCAGCCTGCAACTGGAGTCAGCCGGGGGCCTGCGCGACCGGCTGTTCATCAGCCGCCCCCCCACGCGAGCCACGCTGCGCCAGCTCAACTTCTGCCGCAACGTCTCCTTCACGAGCGCGATCGGGCCCACTTCGAGCGCCCACGCCGGTGGTGGTTCCGCCATCTTTCAGTTCTCCGTCGAGGTGCGCCCCGAGGATCTCGTCGCCGGCGACGATCTCAGCATGGGGGCAAGCCAGCAGTTTCACAAGCTCCTGCCGGAGGTTGCTTCCCCAGGAGCGACGGCCCTCTCGGAGGTGCTGCGGTCTCCCGGCTGGCGTGGGCTCGTGTTCCGCATGACGCTGTACATGACGCACCCGCTGCTGTCCGATCCGGTGGTCGCCGACGCCCTCGCGAAGGGACAGCCCCTCCACAACCCGGCGTACGGGCTCGTCTGCGGAACACTGGCGCCGTGGCGCCAGTCGGAGCCTGCCAGCGTGACGATGGGTAGGTACCTGAGACCTGCCGGCACCTACCCCAACCCGTACCTGAAAGGAGCCTCCTACGAGCTCGGGCCGGCCGTCGCCTGCCACGACGCCGACGGCGACCTCCTCTCCGTCGACTTCGTCAATTCCCTGCCGGAAGACGGCATCGGCGGTGACAAGTTCGACCTCTCGCCTCTCGGCCTCGGCGTGCGCGCCGTCACGCCGCCGGGGACGGATCCCGCCAAGAACCCGGCGCCGGTGACGACGCTCGGCGTCGTCGTGAACGACCGGGAGGCGTACCTGCGCTCCGGTGGTCTCTGGGACCTCCCACTCGGCGACCTGAGCGAAGACGAGCGCCGGCTCCTCGGCGACGACGGCTTCGAGCTGGTCGTGCAGAGCGGCCGCGGCGGCTCGGCCGTGGTCCTGCTGTCGGAGAGCGAGTACATGGTCGCCTCCGATTGCGCCGCCAGCTATCTCGAGGAACCACTACCGGGTCACGGCTGGGAACCCGGCGATGCGAACGACCCCGCCCGCGTCTCCGACGGCGCCTTCGACGGAGAGGTTCCCGTCCGCCTGCACCGCCGCGGTCGTCCGGCCGAAGGCGCCGTCGAGCTCGGCGTCGAGCTGTGGCAGATGGGGTTGCGGCGGCGAGCGGTCGAGGCCAACTCGAGAACACCGCGCCTGTTGCAGACGAGCAGCCTCGTCGTGCACGACGGTTCCGCCCGGTTGGACCTGCGACCGCCCCCCGAGCACGGCATCTACGACTACCGGCTCGTGCCGCCCGGCTGGTGGCCGGCGACCCTCAAGGCAGGCGACTTCATCTCCGAGACAGGCGAAGACGCCCGCACGATGGTGCGGGTGCTGCCCTACGACGACTACAGCGGGCTGTCCGACGACGAGGTGACGTTCCCGCTCGTCTACTCCGAGGTTCTCCGCTACTACCACCTGCTGTGCCCGGCCATGAGCGAGCGGCTCGACCTGAGCGACCCGACGCTGTGGACCACTCCGTCGGCTGCCCACTACCTGCTGAAGGTCACGGCGCCCGAGCTGTGGGCGACCCCCCTCTCCATGCCGCGCACCCGCGACCTCTCCGCCCCGCGACGCGCCCTTTTGCAACGGTTCTGCCGCCTCGTCACGGCGCGCCCGGCCGCCGGTTCGACGCCGTCGCCTTCGGGGCCGACCCCTGCGGGCGGAACGGGCGGTGCGGGGCCCGCCTCGGCGCCGGCGGCGACCGTCCGAGAGCGCCCGGGACGAAGGGACAGCACCGGAGCCTCCGACGGTGCCGCCCCCTTCGAAGCTCCAACGCCGGACGCCCTCTCCGACGTGCCGGCGCCTCCGCTTCGGCGGCCGCCGCGATGAGCATCCGCCTCTACCGCACGATGGGCGAGAGCGAGCCGCCGGCGGTAGCCATCGAACCGGCCTTCTCCGATCCCTACCTCGAGCTCGTGCGCCTTCTGACCGAGGCGGCCCAGCTCGAGCACACGCTCCTGCTCGCCGATCTGCGGTGCCTGATCTCGATCAAGCCGCGCTACGAGACGGTGCGGGGGACGCTCGGGCCGCTCGACTACCTGGAGCGCAACCCGGAGGCTCCTCCTGGGACGGCTGCTCTCGACGGCCCCTACTCCATGCTCGACGTCGCCATCGAGGAGATGCAGCACCTCGACGGGGTGAACCGCTTTCTCGTTGCCCTCGGCGCCAGCCCGTGCCTGCTGCCGCACCCCTTCCCCGAAGTGGACGACCTCTACCCGTTCCAAATTCCTGCCCTCGGCCTCGATCGTTATGCGGTCGCCACCTTCATGTGGGTGGAGGCCGACGCCTGCGCCCTCAGCCTGTCAGCGGACTGCGCCGGCAAGACCGATCCCGATGCCGCCCTCGTGAAGGAGGTGCGCGACGTTCTCTCGCAGCGACCCGGCTCATCGTTTCCCGGGCCGGGAGACGGCGAGAGGAGCCACGTCGGGAGTCTCTACCACCAGATCCTGGCGCTGGCGACGGCGGTCTCCGCCACGCCTCCGGCCGGGCTGCGGGCCGATCTGCCCTGGGCGACGCACCTGCAGCAGATGCGATGGATCGCCGAGGAGGGCGAGGTGGGGCACTACGGCTTCTTCCGCGCCATGTTCACGGGAACCGCCTTTGGCGGCGACCGAACCATCTGGCTGCCGGGCAACCCGGACTACCCGGCCTTCGACCTGCAGGGAGGCACCGCCTACCCGGGCGACAGCACGACGATCGCCGACGCGGCCACCCGCCGGCTCGCCTGGCTCGCCGATCTCCACTACTGGATCGTTCTCGCCCTCCTCGACGCCCGTTACCGAGACAGCGAGCAGGGCCTCGGCTACCACGCCGTCGACGTCATGGCCCTCGGCCTCCTCGCCCTCGGCGTCGCTGTGGCCGAGCGCGGCTACGTGCTGCCGTTCGATCCGCTCGGGCCGGGTTACGTGCTCGGGCGAGGGGAGCGCGACAGGCGGATCTATCTCGGGCATCTCGTCGCCGAGGCGCAGACCCAGGCGACCGCACTCGGCAAGGACGGGCTGCTGCCGGCCGGCTACGACGTCGGGCTGCTCGCCACCGTGGCGGCGGCGCTGGCCTCACCGGCCTCCTGACACGGTCCGTGCCATCATCTCGCACAGCCAGGGAGGAGGCCCGGTGGGCAGCGAAACCGACATCCAGCGCCAGCGCATCCGGCGACTGATCCGAGAGGTCGTCTTTCCTCTCCTCTATCCGATGACGACGCCGCTCGAGGTCAGCGCGCATTTCGTTGCCGGCGAGCCGATCGAGGCGGCGGAGGCCTACGCCCGTGACTTCCGGCCCTTCAGCATCGGGCAGGCCTGGGGCGGGGCGTGGTCGACGGCGTGGTTCCGTCTCTCCGGCTCCGTCCCCGACGCCTGGGCGGGCGGGCACGTCGTCGCCCGCATCGGGCTCGGCTACAACGGCATGGTGGGCTTCGGAGGCGAGGGCCTCCTGTGGGACGGAGAACGCCCGCTGCAGGGCATCAACCCCCGCCACAACGAGATCACGGTTGCCGCACCGGCCCTCGGGGGTGAGCTCGTCGAGCTCCACCTCGAAGCGGCCGCCAACCCATATGTGCCGTGGGGTGGGATCGAATGGCCCCTCCTGCTCCCCGACTACGAAGGCGCCCCCCTCTACCGCCTCGAGCGCGCCGAGCTGGCCGTGTCTGACCGCCAGCTCGAATCGGCCTGGAACGACCTGCGCGTTCTCGCCGAGCTGACCGAGGCCCTCGGCGCCGCCGACCACCGCGCCATCGAGATCGTGCGCACGCTCGACAAGGTCGCCCTCGCCCTCGACCTCGGCGACGTGCGTGGCTCCCTCCTTGCCCAGCACGCCACGTGGGCGCCCTTGCTGCAGTCGCCGGGCGCCGCCCGGTCGCATGTCGCCACCGCCGTCGGGCATGCCCACATCGACTCCGCCTGGCTGTGGCCCATCCGGGAGACCCGCCGCAAGTGCGCCCGAACCTTCTCCTCGGCCATCCGGCTCATGGAGGAATGGCCCGACTACGTCTTTGTGTGCTCGCAGGCCCAGCAGCACGCTTGGATGGCCGAGCAGTACCCGAGCCTGTTCGAGGAGATGAAGGAGAAGGCCGCCGCCGGCCAGTTCGAGCCGGTGGGCTCCATGTGGGTCGAGCCCGACACGAACCTGCCCTCGGGCGAGTCGCTCGTGCGCCAGCTCGTGTTCGGGAAGCGCTTCTTCCTCGAGCACTACGGCATCGAGACACAGGACTGCTGGCTGCCCGACGCCTTCGGCTACTCGGGCAACCTGCCCCAGATCCTGCAGTCGGCCGGCGTCCGCTTCTTCCTCACCCAGAAGCTCTCTTGGAACGAGATCGACCGCTTCCCTCACCACACCTTCTGGTGGGAGGGGATCGACGGCTCCCGCGTGCTCGCCCACTGCCCACCGACGGACACCTACAACGGCGAGTTCCACATCGCCCAGTTGTTGAAGGGCCAGCGCGACTTCGCCCAGCACGGCCTCTCCGCTCGCTCCCTCTATGCCTACGGCTACGGCGACGGCGGGGGCGGGCCGACGCGGTCGATGCTCGAGTCCTACGAGCGCGTCAAGGACCTCGATCCGTTGCCGCGTGTCGAGCTCGGGACGGCGGCGGGCTTCTTCCGAGCGGTCGAAGCCGAGGCACGAGCTGCCGACGAAGCCCTCGCGACGGCTCGTCCAGGCACGGTCGCCACGGCCCATTCGCCTGGTGGCGGCGGCCTGCCGGTATGGGTCGGCGAGCTCTACCTCGAGAAGCACCGCGGCGTCCAAACGACACAGGCAGAGGTGAAGCTCGGCAACCGCCGCTCGGAGGATCTCCTGCGGGAGGCGGAGATGTGGGCGGTCGCCGGCCTGACCGGCGAGTACCCGTACGGCGAGCTGGAGCGGGCGTGGCGCCTCGTGCTCCTTCACCAGTTCCACGACATGCTGCCGGGATCCAGCATCCACTGGGTGCACGAGGACTCGCAGGCGGACTACGCCACCGTCCGCCTCATCGCCGACGACGTCATCGAACGAGCCTGCGGGGCGATCGCTGCCGGCATCGAGGCCGCCGATGCCGGCGCCGGCGTCGTCGTCTTCAACGCCGGGTCGCACGCCCGGAGCGAGCTCGTCGAGCTGGAGCCTTCCGCCCTTGGCGCTGAGCTGCCCGGGGGCGCCCTCGTGGCGCGCGACGCCGGGGGCACGGCCGTGCCTGTGCAGGAGCTGGCTGACGGCAAGCTGGGTTTTGTCGCCTCTGTGCCAGGATGCGGTTGGGCACGTTACGCCCTGGCGCCAGGAGCCGCCGCGCCCGGCGTCGAGGCGGCCGCCGTCGTGACTGACGGGAGTGCCTTCGTGCTGACGAACGGGTTCCTCTCGGCGCGCCTCGATCAGGACGGAGCGCTCTCCTCCCTCCTCGACCTCACGACCGGCAGGCAGCTCGTCGCCGCCGGGGAAGAGGGCAACGTCTTTCAGCTGCATCACGACCTCCCGAACGACGCCGATGCCTGGGACGTCGACCAGGGCGCCTTCGCCCGCGCCACCGAGCTGCGGGGCGCCGAGTCGATCGAGGTCGTCGAGAACGGTCCCGCCCGTGTCGCCGTGCGCGTCGTACACGCCTTCGGGAACTCGCGGCTCAGCCAGGACATTCGCCTCAGCGCCGGCGCCAGGCGGCTGGAGTTCTCCACCGAGGTCGAGTGGGGAGAACGCCACCGTTTCTTGAAGGTGGCCTTCCCGCTTGCCATCCGGGCGCCCGTTGCCACCTACGAGGTGCAGTTCGGGTACCTGCAGCGGCCGACGCACGCCAACACGTCCTGGGACGCCGCCCGCTTCGAGGTGCCGGCGCAGCGCTGGGCGGACCTGAGCGAGCCGGGCTGCGGTGCCGCCCTCCTGAACGACTGCAAGTACGGCTACGACGTGCGCGCCTCGGTCATGCGGTTGTCGCTGCTCCGCGGTCCGACGTGGCCGGATCCGGAAGCGGACAGAGGCACGCACCGTTTCTCCTACGCCCTTCTGCCCCACGAGGGGCTGGCGTCGTCGATGGCCCGCCCGGGCTCGGTCACCGAGGAGGCAGAGGCGTTCAACCTTCGGCTCCGCCCGGTCGCCCTCCCTCGCGCCGCCGCGCCGGGCACTCACCGGCCGGCGCGCGCCTCCATCGTCGAGGTGGAGGGGGCGATGGTCTCGAGCATCAAGCAGGCAGACGACGGCGCCGGCGTCGTCGTGCGCCTCTTCGAACCTGCCGGCTCTCACCGGCGGCTGTCGCTGCGTCTCGGTGAAGGGGGCCTCGGCCCGATCGAGGCGGCGAGGCGAACCGATTCCCTCGAGCGAGATCTCTCCGCCGTGCAGCTGGGAGCGGGCGGCGAGGTGGCGCTCGGCTTGCGCCCCTTCGAGCTCGTGACCCTCAAGCTGGCAAGCGGTGGGACCGGCGCCGGCGGCTGAGCAGTCGCCGCCTCAGTCCCGCAAGGGTCGTTCCTCGGTCACCGAACCGGCCTCCACGACGACGAACGACGTGTAGCCCTCCGTCTTCAAGGCCTCCAGCTGCAGCCTCGTCTGGCCGCGACGCACGACGAGGGCGGCTGATCCGCCCGAGGAGCGAAGGCGGCGGGCCGTCTCGAGCACGTCTGTGGCCGGTTCGTCGTCGCCGTAGAGGACGGCGACGCCGAGATCGGGCGTGGCGAAACTCGCCATCTCGACGACGCGGTCGAAGCCGATGGAGATGCCGCACGCCGGCACCGCTTTGCCGAGTGAGCGCCCGATGAGGTCGTCGTAGCGACCGCCGCCGGCGATGGAGCTCGGGGCGTCCGGGTGTGCGAACTCGAAGATCTGGCCCGTGTAGTAGCCCATACCCCGGACGATGGTGGCGTCGAGGCGAGCATCGTGCCCTCTTGCCGCCTCCGCCGAGATGATGCGCTCGAGGGCCTCGAACGTCGTCACGAGGTCCGCCGGAACCGCCTCCGGCAGCCTCGGCAAGAGGTCAGCCGCCCGGTCGACCGCCTCGACGGGCGTCTCGGCGCTCGCCAGCAGACCGATGATCTCCTCGCAGCGCCCGCCGACGATCTCGTCGTAGCCGCGCCCGGCCAGTTCGCTCTTCACGCCCTGCCAACCGATCTTGTCGAGCTTGTCGAGCGTGACGTAGAACGATCCCAGGGCCTCCTCAGCGACGCCCGCCTCTGCGGCGATGGCCGCCAGCAGCCGCCGGTCGTTCACCCGTACGGTCACGCGGTCGATGCCGATGGCGCCGAGGGCGGCGAGCGTGCCCTCGAGCAGCTCGCTCTCTGCCAGCACGCTCGGCTCACCGATCGTGTCGATGTCGCATTGGGTGAATTGCCGATAGCGGCCCTTCTGCGGCCGCTCCGCCCGCCAGACCGAGCCGATCTGCATCGAGCGGAAGGGGGAGGGGAGCTTGCCCGAATTGTTGGCGTAGAAACGCGTCAGCGGGACCGTCAAGTCGTAGCGGAGCCCCAGATCCACGAGGTCACCGAGCGGGGTGCCGGCTGGCACGACGGCGTCGAGCCCGCGGCGCAGGATCCGGTAGATGAGCTTCTCGTTGTCGCCACCCTCGCCCCAGGAGAGGCGGCCGATGTCCTCGATGGAGGGGGTTTCGATGCGACGGAAGCCGAAACGGCCGTAGGTGCGCGCCAGTTCGGCGATCACCGCCTCCCGGCGCCCGACGGCGTCGGGGAGCAGGTCGCGGGTGCCCCGCGGTGGGCCGTTGTCCATTGCCGTCAACTCCTCGTGATGGGCTCCGGCCTACGACCTTAGGGTCAGGGGAGCGGCCATCCCGTCCCGGACGGGTCACCGGCCGGCCAGCCGGAGGGCGCCGACGGCGTCGCCGCGAAGCTGGCGGCGTCGCATCCCGGCGAGGTCGTGTTGACCACCCAGAAGTAGTACGTGCCCGGCTGTGACTGGCCGAGCACCGACGAGGCCGCCGTCGTGATGTAGACGACGCCGAGGCAGTCCTTGGAGAGCTGGTTGAAGCCGGCGAGCACGGTCGCCTGGCCGGTGGCGTCGCTCACGCTGACGTCGCCATAACCCGTGGAGGGGCCCGAGGTCGTGGCGATGCCGCTCTGTGAGGCCGACTCGCCCGTCTGCAGCGCCGTCACGACCGTCTTCAGGTTCGTCTCCACCACGGTGTCGCTGTCCTTCAGGGCCAGCAGCGGCCCGGTGGCGGCGCTGCTGGCGTCATTGGCGAGCCCGCAGGCGCTGCTGAGAGCGACGAGGGCGACGAGGCACAGCGCAGTCGCGCCCGCGCGGCCGAATCGTGCTCGCCATCGAAGTCCTCGCATCACCGCCCCTTTCGCCCGCACGCCACCGCCGTTCCCGAGATGCCGGGACCACCGGCGAGGCGGTGGTCCCGGCGATTCGAGAGCTCGGGGGAGAGGACTCGAACCCCTAATAACAGGGCCAGAACCTGTCGTGTTGCCGATTACACCACCCCCGAATGGGCGTGCAGAATGCTAACAGTTGCCCGAGGGGGCGCTGATCCGGCCACCGGTCCAGCGGGGAGGCCGATGACCCCCCTCGGCGCTCAGCCCCCGATCCAGCCGGTGTTCTGATAGCCGACGAGCCGGCCGAAGGCGACAGCGACCGCCTGTCCCCAGATCGTGCCGATGTCGCCCCAGAAGCTCCCCTTCGGCGCCGGCACGGCGACGACTTGGGCATGGAGCTTCTCGGCCGTCGCGAGCTCGGTGAGCCATTTCGTCTGCAGCGGGTCGGCGACGAGGATCACGCGCCCGCCGTCTGAGGCGGGCAGGAGCTTGGCGATCGAGCTGAGCTGGGAGGGGATCGGCGAAACAGGGACGAGGGTGACGTTGTGGACGCCCCTGGCCCGCAGGCAGGCAGCTGCTGCAGAGGCCTCCGTGGCTGCGCCGGCGCTCGAGCTTGCCCCCGTCGTGATGACGAGCCGAGCCCGCCCGGACTGGTAGAGCGCCACCGCCTCCCGGCAGCGCAGCGTGAGGTCCGACGAGAGCGGGCCGGGGCCGGTGGCGCTCCCGATCACGACGATGGCCGCCGCCGGCTTCGCCTGCGCGGCGCTGACGGTGGAGCGGGAGGCGAGCACGACCTGGGCCGAGCTGACGACGAGGTAGACGAAGGCCACGACCACGACGAGATAGACGAGGCGCCGAATCCACCGGAATACCCTCAAGAAACCCACTGATCCTCGCTCCCTCCGCACGCCGAAAGCTCGATCGGTCGTGCCCGCTCACCGGCGCCGCACCCAATCGGTCCTCAGGCGTGCGCGCCCACATTAGGCGGCAGCAGCCGGTCGAGGGCGTGGCGGAGGCGGCGCAACGTCTCTGCTCGCCCGAGCACCTGGAGGGACTCGAAGAGCGGGAGGCCGACCGAGCGCCCGAGGGTCGCCACCCGCACCGGCGCCTGCGCCTTGCCGAGCTTGCGGTCGTGCGCCTCGGCCACCGCAGTCAGTATCTCCTTCAGCGTCGTCGCTTCCCAGCCGTCATCGCCCAGCTCTTCGAAGCCGCTTCGTACCGCTGCAAGGATCGAGCCGGCGGTCTCGTCGCCCGCCACGGCCTTGGCGAAGGAGGCCCCGTCCACGACGAATTCGCCGGCAAAGAGAAAGGCCACGTAACCGGGCACGTCGCTCAAGATGCCCACCCGCTCACGCACGAGGGGGGCGAGCAGTGACCATGCCGGCGTGTCGTAGAGGTCCGTGCCGAGCGGGTCGGCCGTCTCGGCCGCCCAGGTCCGGCACCGCTGTGTGAACTCCTCGTCGCTCAGCTGGCGGATGTAGACGCCGTTGAAGTGCTGGAGCTTCTGGATGTCGAAGAAGGCAGGCGAGTGGTTGACGTCCTCCAGCCGGAAGGCCTCCACGAGCTCGTGGCGCGTGAAGAACTCCCGCCCATCCTCGAAGCTCCAGCCGAGCAACGCCAGGTAGTTGCCGATCGCCTCGGGCAAGTACCCCTCCGCCCGGTAGTCCTCGATCGCTACCCGGTCGCGCCGCTTGGAGATCTTCTGACGGCTCTCGTTGACGAGCACGGGCAGATGGGCGAAGTGAGGCAGCGGCAAGACGGCGCCGCTGCCGGTGGCGAGCGCCCGGGCATTCAGCGCCTCCCAGATGAGGACGGCCTTCGGAGTCGTCGGGAGGTGCTCCTCGGCACGGATGACGTGGCTGATGGCCATGTCGCGGTCGTCGGCCACGACGGCGAGCACGAAGAGGGGCTCCCCGTTCGACCGCGCCACGACGAAGTCCTCGATCGTCTCGTTGGCGAACTCGACGTCGCCACGGACGAGGTCATGAACCACGGTGACGCCCTCGTCCGGAACGGCGAAGCGCAACGCCCGCCCGGGCCCGCGCTCGAGCCCGCGGTGGCGGCAGAAGCCGTCGTAGCCGGGCGTCGGGCGGCCCTTCGTACGCGCCTCCACCTCTTGGCGGGTGCACTCGCAGGCGTAGAGGTGACCGCCCTCCCACAGCTGGTCGAGGGTCGCCTGATAGATGGCACCCCGCTCCGACTGGCGGTAGGGGCCCTCGTCCCAGTCGATGGCGAGCCAGCGGAGGGCTTCCAGGATCCCCTCGTACTGCTCCTCCTGGTGGCGCTCCCGGTCGGTGTCCTCGATGCGCAGGATGAAGGTGCCGGCACTCTGGCGGGCGACGCACCAGTTGTAGAGGGCGGTCCTCGCCCCGCCCACGTGGAAGTAGCCGGTCGGCGACGGGGCGATGCGGACCCGGACGGGCCGGGACGGGAGCGCCGCCTCGGCGCTCACTCCTCGACCGAGATCGCTTGCTTCGGGCAGGACCTCACACACTCCATCACCTTGCCGCGCAGCTCCTCGGGCGGGTGCTCGTTCAGCACGTACAGGAAGTCGTCGTCGCGCACCTCGAAGACCTCGGGGAGGATCCCCATGCAGATGGCATTTGACTCGCACAGGTCGTAGTCGACGATGACTCGCATACGAGGCCCTCCTGATCGGCTCGGCGTCAACGCCATGGTACGGGCCGGGGACGGCGTCGGCCGACCCCGGCCGACCGTTCCGGTCGAAAACGGCAAGAAACCCAGAGCCGAGGGCTGGCTCCAGGCGACCGATGCCTACGGCTCGCTGCTGCGCAGGATCCACATCGAGAAGAACTGCGAGCCGCCGCCGTAGGCGTGCCCGAGGGCGCAGCGGGCGCCGTCGACCTGGTGGGCGCCGGCGGCCCCGCGCACCTGCAGGGCAGCCTCGCCGAAGCGCAGCATCCCGGAGGCACCGATGGGGTTCGAGGAGAGGACGCCGCCCGACATGTTCCAGGGCATGCGACCCCCCAACCTGGTGTCGCCCGACTCGGTCAGCTTCCATCCCTCGCCATCGGCCGCGAAACCCAACGACTCCAGCCACATCGGCTCGAACCACGAGAACGGCACGTAGACCTCGGCGCAGTCGATCTCCTCCATCGGGTCGCTGATGCCCGCCTGCCGGTAGACGTCGGCCACGCAGTCGCGCGACGCCCGTGGGTCGACCTGGTCGCGTCCGGAGAACATCGTCGGCTCGCTGCGCATGGCGGCGCCGTGGATCCACGCCGGCGGGCGGCCGGCGGCGGGCGACGACGCCGCCACCGCCCGCGCCGTTGCGGCGTCGGCGAGCACCATGGCGCAGGCCCCGTCGGAGGAGGGGCACGTCTCCAGGTAGCGGATCGGGTCCCACAGCATCGGCGAGGCCTCCACCATCTCGAGGTTGATGCCCTCGATGTGGAGGTGGGCGTAGGGGTTGAGGAGCGCCTGCTGGCGGTCCTTCACGGCCACGAGCATGCCGATGTGAGGCGGCGCCTCCGAGCGGCGCATGTAGGCGCGGATGAGGGGCGCGAAGTAGCCGCCGGCCCCGGCGAGCAGCGGGGGGGCGAAGGGCTGCGGCGAGGAGAGGGCCCACATGGCGTCGGCGTCGGACTGTTTCTCGAAGGCGACCGTCAGCACGCGTGAGTGCACACCGCCGCGCACGAGGTTGGCGGCCACGAGGGCCGTCGATCCGCCCACGGAACCGGCCGTGTGCACGCGGATCATCGGCTTGCCGACTGCCCCGAGGGCGGGCGCCAGGTACAGCTCGGGCATCATGACGCCCTCGAAGAAGTCAGGTGCCTTGCCGATCACGACGGCGTCGATGTCGCCCCAGTCCATGCCGGCGTCCTCGAGGGCCCGTTCCGCCGCCTCGCGGACGAGGCCGGCGATGGAGACGTCGTCGCGGCGGGCGGCGTGGCGCGTCTGGCCGACTCCGACGACGGCGCAGGCGTTCGCCATCACTCCCCCTCCAGCAGGCAGACGAGGTTCTGTTGCAGGCACGGCCCCGAGGTGGCGTGCGCCAGCGCCCGGTGGGCCTCACCCGACGAGATGCGGGCGGCCGCCTCGCCGATGCGGACGAGGCCGGCGACCATGAGTGCATTCGCAGCGAGCGCTCCCCCCGACGGGTTGACCGAGACGTCGTCGGGAAGGCCGAGGGCGGCGCGCAAGATCAGCTCCTGGTGGCTGAAGGGGGCATGCAGCTCGGCGACGTCGACGCCGGCCGTAGGGACGCCGCCCGCCTCTTGGCCGAAGGCGCCCGCTCCCCGGGCGGCTGCCACCGTCGAGGGCGAGGTGGTGAGGTCGCGGGCGCCGAGCGAGTGGGTTTCGATGCGGTGGTCGATGCCGCGGATCCAAGCGGGCCTCGAGGCGAGGCGGCGGGCGGTGTCGCCGGCGGCGAGGATGACGGCGGCCGAGCCGTCGCTCACCGGTGGGCAGTCGTGACGCCGCAACGGGGCGACGAGGTACGGCTCCTGCAAGAGGGCCTCTGCGGGGGGTGAGCCCTTCAGCTGGGCGAAGACGTTGGAGGCGGCCGCCGCCCTGCTCCGGGCGGCCACGGCGGCCATGTCCGCTTCGGTGTAGAGGCCGGCGTCGAGCCCGGCGCGGGCCTGCAACGCCGCCACCGAGAGGGCGTCCGGCCAGAGAGGTGCCATGACGTAGGGGTCGAGCTGCAAGGTGAGCAGCTCGGCGAGCGATGCGCTCGGCGAGGACTTGCCGAAGCAGTACACGAGGGCCGAGTCGATGTCGCCGAGCTGCAGGCGCACCCAGGCCTCGTAGAGGGCGAAAGCGCCGTCCATCTCGACGTGGCTCTCCTCGATCGGCGGCCAGGCACCGACGGCGTCGAGGGCGCCCACGAAGCTGAAGGGCACCCCCATCAGGTAGTCGGTCGAACCCGAGACGGTCACGCCGATGTCGGCGATCCCGAGACCCGTCGCCCGGAGAACCTCCGTCACGACGGGCATCACGAGCTCGACCTCGTTGGCGTCCTCGACCCGGCGCACCATGGGCGTCTGGGCGAAGGCGACGACGGCGACGTCACGGCTCATCGGTCACCTCCGGGTCTCCTCGGGATCCTAGAGATGAGCCTTGAAGGACTCGTAGGGGGCGTCCGGCTCGCCGCTCGGCCGGAAGTGCTTGAGCGATTCGAGGCTCGGCAGGCGATCCGCCGGCTCCCGCCAGACGGCCTCGACACGCATGCCCATTCGCACGTCCGCCGCCGCGCACTCCTGGATCAGGGCCATGAAGGGGATGTCGGCGCCGTCGAGCAGCACCTGGGCGCACACGTACGGCAGCTCGATCGCCTGGCCTCGAAACGGCACGTTGACGATGCAGAACGTTGTCACGACACCGCGCTGCCCGCACTCGACGAGATCGGTCGTGGGCACGCCGTCGGTCGGGCAGGCCCCTCTCGGCGGGAGGTAGACCTTGTGGCACACCGGGCAACGCCGGCCGAGGAACCTGCCGTCCACGAGCCCCCGCAGGAACGCCGACTGAGCGTGGCCGGCCGTGACGTCGTACTCCAGCCGGATGGGGGTGACGATCTGGCTGACGGGAGGGACCGGCTCGTCCAGCTCGGCCGTGTTGCGGGGCACGAGGCCGTCGCCCGCCTCGGCCTCGGGCACGAAGGCGGCGATGTCGCAGATGTGGCCGTGCCGTTCGGCCCGCCAGACGGCCCGCACCCGCATGCCCGTCGACATGGCCTCCATCGACCTGGCGTCGACGTAGTGCAGAAGAGCCGTGTCGGCGCCGTCCAGCATGACGAGGGCAAAGGCGAACGGGCGGTCGAGCAGATGGTGCGGCAGCGGATGGGCGACCCAGCACCAGGTCGTGACCGTACCGACGTCGCTCACCGTCACGCTCTCGCCCGTCGGCATCGCCGAGAGCGGGTCGTACTCGGTCGGAGGGACGATCACGCGGCCCCCGTCGCCTCGCACGCCTTCGATGCGCCCGTCGCGCAAACCCGAGAAGAAACCCCCCAACACCGCTCCCACCGAGCGGTGGTACGGGTACTCGCTCACGTGGTGCGCCCGCAGCAGCTCCATGCGGAAAAACTAGAACAGATTCTAGTTTCGTGCCGGTGACGCCGGCCTGGCGCTGCGGCCGCTCGGCGGCGGCGCCGGCCGCTGTGCGGCAGCTCCGCCGTCTCTCGGGCTACCGTTCGCCATGGACCTGTCGCTGCCCGGTGAGGACGATCCGCGGCGGGGGGCCGTGCGGGCATGGCTCGAGTCACACCCGAGCCCGTCGGGCCGCCAGCTCGCCGAGGCGGGCTACGTCGCCCCGCACTGGCCACAGCCCTGGGGCCTCGGAGCCGACCCGATCCATCAGCTCGTCATCGACGACGAGCTCCGCCGTGCCGGGGTGCGACGGCCCGACAACGCCATCGGGATCGGCTGGGCGGGACCGACGATCATCCATGCGGGCACAGTGGAGCAGAAGCAGCGCTACCTGCTCCCGTTGCTCGCCGGCGAGGAGATCTGGTGCCAGCTCTTCTCCGAGCCGGACGCCGGATCAGATCTCGCCAACCTCTCGACGAGGGCGACACGGGACGGCGACACCTATGTCGTGAACGGCCAGAAGATCTGGACCTCGTATGCCCACGCGGCCGCCTTCGGCATTCTCATCTGCCGCACCGACCCGGCGGCCCAAAAGCACCACGGCATCACGTACCTCATCTGCCCGATGGACGCCCCCGGCGTCACCGTGCGCCCCATCGTCGAGATGACGGGGGCGCACAACTTCAACGAGGTGTTCCTCGACGAAGTGCGCATCCCGGTCGCCAACCGCGTGGGGGAGGAGAACGCCGGTTGGGCCTTGGCGAAAGTCACCCTCGGCAACGAGCGCGTCTCGCTCTCGGGAGAGGGTGCCCTCTGGGGTCGCGGGCCGACGGCAAATGATCTCGTGGAACTCGTCCGCCGCTCCGGCGGCTGCGCCGACGCCCAGCTGCGTCAGCGCCTGGCGCAGCTCTACATCCACGCCGAGACGCTCCGCCTCATCCGGCTGCGGACGCTCGTCGCCACGCTGGCCGGTCGTTCCCCCGGGCCGGAGGCCTCCCTCCGCAAGGCGCTCGCCGACGACCACGGCCAGGAGATCATGGCGCTCGCAAAGGATCTCTGCGGCGCCGCCGGGATGCTGGCCGATGCCGCCCCGTTCGGGGATGGAAACGCCACCTGGGCCTACGGGTACCTCTTTGCCCCCGCCCTGACGATCGGCGGCGGGACCTCGCAGGTGCAGCGAAACATCATCGCCGAGCGGGTGCTCGGCCTGCCGCACGAGAGCGACGTCGAGGCGGGCAAGTCCTGGGCAGAAGCCCGCGCCGCCGGACGCTGAGCCGGCGGCCACGACACCGCCAGACCGGCGAGGCCGCCGGCGACTCAGAGCAGGAGCCGGCAGGCGACCTCGAGATCCGCCACGGCCCTGCGACTGTCGAGCGTGCCGTGGATCCAGCTGAGCAGGGCCGAGTTCCAGACGTGCCCGAGGATGCGGGTGCGCTCGGCGATGTCGGGCGGGGCACCGTCGCCGGCGGCTCGCACCATGAGGCCTTCCATCGTCGTGGCCACGCGCTCGCGGCATTCGGTCACGCCCGGCTCGAGCGAGGACATGGCCGCCAGCAGGGCGGCCACGAGCCGAGGCTGCCGGCTCATCGCCCGCATGGAGCGCTCCAGCAGGTTGGCGACGCGTTGGGCGGCGTCGCCGCCCGTGACCGGGGCGTCCCGCAGCACGTCGGCGAGCTGGTCGTTCCAGTACACGAGCGACGCCGCCAGCAAGTGGTCCTTCGAGTTGAAATACCGGTAGACGGTGCCGAGGGCGACGTCCGCTCGTTCGGCGACGTCGCGCATCTGCACGGCCTCGTATCCGCCTTCTGAAGCAAGGGACATGGCCGCCTCCATCACGCGGCGGCGCCGCGCCTGCTGGGTACCGCGCAGCTCGGTGGCAATTGAAACATGTTCCTGTTTCACGCCGACCAACGGTAGCGCTGTGTGCCGAGAGGTGACGGCGGGCCTCAGAGGCGCCCGGCGGAGCGGAGCGCCGCCTCGAGGCGGTCCAGGAAGGGAACCTGGGCTGCCTTGAGCTTGCGCCTGGCCTCCTCGGGGGCGAACCACTCCGCCCGGGCGATCTCGGGGAAGCGGGCACGAGTGCCCGAACGGGGCGGCCATTCCATCTCGAACTCGTTGCTCACGACGGTCGAGGTGTCAAGATCGCCTTCCAGTGCCCAGGCGCGCACGACCTTGCCGCCCTTCTGGGTGATGGAGCCGAGGTCGATGCGCTCGCCCTCGGGCGGTGCGCTCCCGAGCTCCTCTGCGAACTCGCGGCACGCCGCGGACAGCGGCTCCTCCTCCGGTTCGTACTCACCCTTCGGCACGGTCCAGTAGCCCTCGTCGCGGCGGGCAAAGATCGGCCCTCCCGGGAAGGCGATCAAGACCTCGAGCCCCCCGCCGGGACCGAGGCGATACAGGAGCAAGCCGGCGCTGACCCTCGATCTCGCCACCGCCGCTCGATCGCTCAGATGCTCGCCGTCTCGTGCCAGCGGCCGAAGACATCGGCGAGGGCGTTCATGATCTCGCCGACGGTCGCATAGGTGAGGACGGCCCGGTGGATCGCCGGCATGAGGTTGGCGTCGGGCTGGGATGCGACCGCCCGAACCTCGTCGAGGGCAGCGGTGACGGCCTCACCGGAGCGACGCGACCGGACGTCGGCAAGGCGCTTGTTCTGCAGCTCCTCGACCTCCTGGCCGATGTGGAGGATCGGGGGCGGCCCCTCCTCGTTGCCCTCGAAGTAGCCCGTCACACCGACCACGACGCGGCGGTTAGAGGAGACCTTCTGCTCGTAGTCGTAAGCGGCCTGGGCGATCTCGCCCTGGAACCAACCGGCCTCGATGCCCGCGTAGACCCCCTCGAGGATCGACCCGCCCCCGAGCTCGTCGAGGTGGGCGAAGACCTCCTCCGCCCGGCGCTCCATCTCGTCGGTGAGCGCCTCGACGAAGTACGAGCCGCCGAGCGGGTCGGCGACGTGGGTGACGCCGATCTCGTGGGCGATGACTTGTTGGGTCCGCAGAGCGATGCGAGCCGCCTTCTCGGTCGGGAGGGCGAGTACCTCGTCCATCGAATTCGTGTGCAGGCTCTGCGTGCCGCCGAGGACGCCGGCGAGGGCCTCGATGGCGGTGCGGACGATGTTGACCTCGGGCTGCTGCGCCGTCAGCGAGCAGCCGGCCGTCTGGGTGTGGAAGCGGAGCTGGAGCGAACGTTCGCTCACCGCCCCGTACCGCTCCCGCAGCCAACGCGCCCAGATGCGCCGGGCCGCCCGATACTTGGCGATCTCCTCGAAGAAGTCGAGGTGGGCGTTGAAGAAGAAGCTCAAACGGGGGGCGAACTCGTCCACCGGGAGACCGGCCGCCACGGCGGCCTCCACGTAGGCAAAGCCGTTGGCGAGCGTGAAGGCCAGCTCCTGGGCGGCCGTCGAGCCGGCTTCGCGGATGTGGTAGCCGGAGACCGACACGGTGTGCCACTTCGGCATCTCCGCCGAGCAGTAACGGATCATGTCGGTGACGATGCGCACGGAGGGCCGCGGCGGGAAGACGTACTCCTTCTGGGCTTGGTACTCCTTCAAGATGTCGTTCTGGATCGTGCCGCCGAGCCGTGCTCGCTCTGTCCCGTTCTTCTCGGCCGCCGCCAGGTACATCGCCAGCAGCACCGCTGCCGGCGAGTTGATCGTCATGGACGTCGTCACCTCGGCGAGGTCGATGCCGGCGAAGAGGTCCTCCACGTCGGCCAGGGTGTCGACCGCCACGCCGCAGCGCCCGACCTCGCCGAGGCACTCGGGGTCGTCGGAGTCGCGTCCCATCAAGGTGGGGAGGTCGAAGGCAGTCGAGAGGCCGTCTCCCCCGGAGCGGAGGATCTCCTTGAAGCGAACGTTGGTGTCCTCCGCCGTGCCGAAGCCGGCAAAGAGGCGCATCGTCCAGAGCTTCGACCGGTACATGGACGCATAGGGGCCACGCGTGTAGGGGTAGAGACCGGGCAGCTCGTCGCCCGGCCCGTAGACCGGCTGGAGGGGGACGCCCGAGAGCGTCTCGTAATCGACTTTCCGTATGGACGACGATTCGAATTGTCGGCGCCACTCGTCCCAGTTGCCCGAGTTCGCGTCACCAGCCACGTCGTCGCTCACGCCGGCGAGTCTACGAGACCGACCCGGCCGGACCGGGAGCGGTACGACGGCGGCAGCAGCTGCCACCCCTGCGCCGCCATGCTCACGTCTCGGCGATGTGGCAGACGGCCTCGATGTTGTGCCCGTCCGGGTCACGGACGAACGTGGCGAAGTAGTGCTCGTGGTACTCGGGAAACAGCTGCGGCGGGTAGAGGATCTCCGCCCCATTGGCGACGGCGGCGGCATGGAAGTCGCGCACGTGTGCCCGCGACGGCGCCCTGAAGGCGACGTGCAGCTCTCGGTCGCCGGAGCGCTCGGCGGGGATGAGCCAGAACGAGCCGCCGTCCCCACCGAACAGGAATCCCACCCAGGTGTCCTCGCCCGCGGCCACGCTCACGCCGAGCGTCATGAGGAGCGGCTCGTAGAACCGGCGGCTCGTCGCCACATCGGAGACCTGCACGTTGACGTGGTCGATCACGTCGCCGGTGGCTCCCGCGACGGCCGGGCCCGGAACGGGCGCTCGTCGGGGGCGCCGCCGAGCCCGGCCACCCAGACCTGGTTGCGGCCTCGGCGCTTGGCTTCGTACATGGCGGCGTCCGAGAGGGCGAGGACGTCGTCGGCCGTCACGAAGTCCTTCGAGATGGGGGCCACCCCGATGGATATCCGGATGGGCAGCTCGCCCGTGAGCTTCGTCGAGTCGAGCGAGGCGATGCGCTCACGCAGCGCCTCGGCGATCGCCATGCCCTCGTCGAGCTCGGTGTCGCCGAGGAGAGCGACGAACTCCTCGCCGCCGTAGCGGGCGAGCATGTCACGCTTGCGCAGGCGGTCCGAGAGGGCGCGCCCGATCCACTGCAGCACGAGGTCGCCCTGCGAGTGGCCGTAGGTGTCGTTCACGGGCTTGAAGTGGTCGATGTCGATGAACAGCACGGTGCTCGGCTCGTCACGCTGACGCAGGCGCTCCATCGCCCGCGTGACGGCGATCACGAGGGCACGCCGGTTGGCGAGGCCCGTGAGGGGATCGGTCTGCGCCTCCACTCGGACGGCTTCGAATTCGCGGGCGTGCTCGACGGCCGTGGCGCACTGGTCGGCGAAGAACTCCAGCGCCTGCACGTGGGCGCGGTCCGGGAGGAGGCCGTTCTTCGGCTCGTCGAGGGAGATGAGACCGATCACCTGACCGGCGATGCCGACGAGGGGAACCGTCAGCATGTCCTCGGCGTGCCACTGGCCTTCTTTCCAATCAGGATCCGGCTCGGGCGTGTTGAGCTTGGCGTCGAGCTCGGCCGGGATGCTGAAGCGGCGGTGGTCGAAGAGGAAGGAGCGCGAGATGACCATGTCCGGCCGCATCGCGGGGGCAAACTCCGCCAGGGAGACGGCGTTCGCCCGCAGCTCGGCGTCCTCGGCCGCCGACAGCCCGATGCTGGCCCGCATCTCGAGGCGCTCGCCCTCGTCGAGCAGGTAGATGGCGGCCCGCTCGAAACCACCGGCGTTCGACATGGCACCGGCGATGCCCTGCAGCACCTCGTCGAGCGCGACGTCGCCGCGCACGCGGGCACTGGCGGCCATCAAAGCCTCCAGCTGCCCGCGCTGCGCCTCGGCGATTGCCCTGGCGGCTCGTTCCGTGGAACGCGCCCGCACGATCTCGAGGCCGACGACGGTCAGCTCGGCGAGCGTCTCCAGCATGAGCGCCTGCTCGGGCTGTGGCAGCTCCCCTGACAGCGGGTCGTCCGGGTTGATGAAGCCGATGGCATTGCCGTCGGAGTCGATGAGCGGGGCGAACAGGAGGGAGCCCGGTTGCCAGGTGCGGGGCGGCACGGAGACACCGGTCGACACGATGGCCGCCCGCACGTCCTCGCGGTCTCGCACGGCATGGCCCGGGGGCACCCAGTGGACGCCGCCGAGGGCGATGGAGGAGTGGGTGAGCGCCTCGAAGGCCGCCGCGCTGACGACGAGACTCCGGAAGGCCCGGTCATCAGCCACGTGCACGCCGGCGGCGGCACGGTGGTGGAAGTTGCCGTCGTCGCCCTTCAACGCCAGCACGCAGGCCGAGTAGCCGAGGGCGGAGCGGGCCGTGTTCACGACCATATGGATGAGGGTCTGCTCGTCCTCCATGGAGGCGAGCGACCGGGCGAGGCGCAGGACGCCCCGCAACTGGGCAGCGGTACGGTCGAAGCCCTCGCCAGCAGGCGTGGGCATCGGCACGGGGCTAGCAGGCACGGGGTGCGGGCGGCCGGCAGCGCGGGAGGACGTCTCTGTCTAGATGTGGCGTCGCCATTGCACCCCTCACGATTCCTTCCGGTGAATTCTAAGCGACGCGAGCGCCTACCGCATTTTGGCGGTCGGACAGACATCGGCAGGTCGCCTTAATGCGGCGATCGCTGCTAGACCTGGAATTATGCACGTAGCCGTTCCACGCGAAACCGCGCCCGGGGAGCGTCGTGTCGCCACCGTCCCTGATGCCCTCCCACGCTTGCTCGCCAAGGGCATCGACGTCACCATCGAGACGGGCGCCGGCGACGGCGCCTTGTTCGCCGACGAGGCCTACGAGGCAGCGGGAGCCACGATCGCGCCCGACGTCGACGCCACCTACGCCGGGGCCGACGTCGTCTGCAAGGTACAGGCGCCCACGATCGCAGAAGCCGGGCATCTCCCGGAGGGCTCCGCCCTCATCTGCATGCTGCAGCCGGCGGCGAACCTGGAGCTCGTCAAGGTCCTGCAGACGAGGCGAATCGGCGCCTTCAGCCTCGACCTGCTGCCGCGCATCTCGCGGGCACAGGCGATGGACGCCCTCTCCTCCCAGGCCACCGTGACGGGGTACCGCGGCGGGCTCATCGCCGCCGACCGGCTCCCCCGCTTCTTCCCGATGTTCATGACGGCGGCCGGCACGGTCCCTCCCGCCAAGGTCCTCGTCCTCGGTGCCGGCGTGGCCGGGCTGCAGGCGATCGCCACGGCGCGGCGGCTCGGGGCCGTCGTGCGCGCCTACGACGTCCGCCCGGCCGCCCGAGACGAGGTGAAGTCACTCGGGGCGGCCTTTGTCGAATTGGAGCTCGAGACCCAGGAAGGCCAAGGCGGCTACGCCCGCGAGCAGTCCGAGGAGTTCCTCGCCCGCCAACGCGAGCTCATCGGGAACGAAGTCGCCGGCGCCGACGCCGTCATCACGACCGCAGCGATCCCGGGGCGCCCGGCACCGTTGCTCGTGACCGCCGAGATGGTGCACCGCATGAAACCGGGCAGCGTCATCGTCGATCTCGCCGCCGAGAGCGGCGGCAACTGCGAGCTCTCCGAGCCCGGCAAGGACGTCATCGTGAACGGCGTGACCGTCTACGGCGCCAGCAACCTCGCCAGCTCGATGGCGACGCACGCCAGCTTCCTCTACGCCCGCAACATCGCCGAGCTGCTCGGCTTGTTCGTGTCGGAGGGTGCCTTCAACCCCGACTTCTCCGACGAGATCATCGCCGGTTGCTGCGTCACCTTCGGCGGCGAGGTTCGTCACGAGCCCACGAGAGGGCTGCTCGAAGGAGAACAGGCATGAACGGCTCAGACATCCTCACGCTCATCACGATCTTCGTGCTCTCGGCCTTCGTTGGCTTCGAGGTCATCTCGAAGGTCCCGAGCATCCTGCACACCCCGCTCATGTCGGGCACGAACGCCATCCACGGCGTCGTCCTCGTGGGCTCCATGATCGTGCTCGGGTCGGCACACGGTTCGCTCGAAATCTCGCTGGGCTTTGCCGCCGTCGTGCTGGCGACGATCAACGTCGTGGGCGGCTTCGTCGTCACCGACCGCATGCTCGAGATGTTCAAGGGGCGCCCGAATGCCCCGGCGGCGGGCAAGGCGGCCGAGACGGGGAGCCAGTCATGAGCATCGACACCGGCATCCGCCTCGCCTATCTCATCGCCGCCGTCTGTTTCATCGTCGCCTTGAGCGGCCTCTCCGGACCGAAGACGGCGCGGGCCGGCAACCTCATCGGGGCTGCCGGCATGACGATCGCCGTCGGGATGACGTTCGCCACGCCCGGTCTCTCCCGTTTCGCCCTCATGGTGGGCGCCATGGCGATCGGAGCCGTCGTCGGGTTCCCGGCCGCCCGGCTCGTGAAGATGACGGCCATCCCCCAGATGGTGGCGGCCTTCAACGGCGTCGGCGGCGGCGCTGCCGCCCTCATCGCCCTCACGACCTTCCTGAAGGCAACGCCGTCGCAGCTCGCCGTCTACCAGGTGGTCGAGGTGCTCTTTGGAGTGATCATCGGTTGCGTCTCGTTCTCGGGCTCCGCCATCGCCTTCGCCAAGCTGCAGGAGCTCATGACGGGCCGGCCCGTCACCTACCCCGGTCAGCAGGTCCTGAACGGCATCGTCGGCGCCGCCATCCTGGCGCTCGGCGTCATCGCCTGCGTGAGCCCGCACACCTGGCTCCTGGCTGTCGTCGCCGGGCTCGCCCTCCTGTTCGGTATCGCCTTCGTGCTGCCGATCGGCGGCGCCGACGTGCCGGTGCTCATCTCGTTGTTGAACTCCTTCACGGGCCTGGCCGTTGCCGCCAGCGGCTTCGTGCTGCACTCCGTCGTGCTCGTCGTGGCCGGCACCCTCGTCGGAGCATCCGGCACGCTCCTGACACGGATGATGAGCGCCGCCATGGGCCGATCGCTGCCGAACATCCTCTTCAGCGCGTTCGGCTCCGTCATCACCGCCACCGGCGGGGCCGAGGGCGCCACGGACCGCGCCGTGCGCTCGGCGAGCGCCGACGACATCGCCGTGCTGCTGGCGTACTCGCGCAAGGTGATCATCGTGCCGGGTTACGGCCTTGCCGTCGCCCAGGCGCAGCACACCGCCCGCGAGCTGGCCGAGCTGTTGGAGGCGCGCGGTGTCGAGGTCATCTACGCCATCCACCCGGTGGCCGGCCGAATGCCGGGTCACATGAACGTGCTCCTCGCCGAGGCGAACGTGCCCTACGACCAGCTGAAGGAGATGGACGACGCCAACCCCGAGTTCCAGACGGCCGACGTCGCCCTCGTGGTCGGCGCCAACGACGTCGTCAACCCGGCGGCCAAGAACTCTCCCGGGAGCCCCATCTACGGCATGCCCATCCTCTCGGTCGACGAGGCGAAGAACATCGTCTTCCTGAAGCGCTCCATGCGCCCGGGCTTCGCCGGCATCGACAACGAGCTGCTCTTCGATCCCAAGACGACGCTGCTGTTCGGCGACGCCAAGGACTCGCTCTCCAAGATCGTGACGGCCATCAAGCACCTGTAGTCAGCGTTCGGAGGCCGCCCCGTCCCAGTCGTCGCCCTCGTCGCCGATCTCGCCGCCCATCTCGCTGGAGGCGTCGATCGCCTGGCCGAAGACGATGAGGCCCTGGCTCGTCGGACGCGTCGACAGCACGGAGATGTCGACGCCGTCCTCGCCGATGCGGTGGGCAGCGTCGTTCACGACGACCATGTCGCCGTCGGGCAGGTAGCCGACGGCCTGGCGGGGCTGCTTGCCGGCTCTCACGAGGTCGACACGGAGGCGCTCACCTGGCACGTGGTCCGGCGCCAGATCCGCCAGCAGCGCCCGCATGTCGATGATGGGGATGCCGATGGCCGCCTGCTGGCGGGCGACCTCGGCCGAGGAGGTCACGACCCGGACCCCGAGGCGGTCGGCGATGGCGAGCACCTTCTCCTCGGTCATGGCGGCCGCCGGCACGTCGCCGCTGACGATCGTGACGGTCACGCCGGCCTCGCGGATCGCCTCCAGCGCCTCGAGCCCGCGCCTGGCTCGGCGGGAGGCGACGGGGTCGGGGCCGTCCGCCAGGGTGCGCAACTCGTCGGCGACCGGTTCGGGCACGAGGATCTCGGTGCCGAGCAGGCCGGCGCGCCCGAGCACGAGAAAGGCCCGGTCCATCACCGCCGAGGTGTCCGCCATGAGAGCACCGGCGTTGGCCTCGGCGTCCCCCACGGCCAGTCGCCGCGAGAGGCGGGCGGCGTCGGAGAGCTGGCGCCCTTTCGACATCCCGACGCGGAGGCCGAGGTACCCCACGATCCACGCCACGGCGGCGGCGATCGGGTAGTCGAAGTCCTGTTTGACGAAGACGAACAGGGGGATGCACACGACGCAGCCGAGGAGGAGGCCGAGGCCGCCGAGGAGGGCGCCGGCGAGTATCTCGGTCGCCGGCAGGTCGCGCCAGCGGCGAGTCGCCGTCTGCGAGAGGCGCTCCACGATGCGGCCGAAGGCGCCGCCGATGACGTAGGCGACGAGAACGCCGATCGTCGCCCCGAGGACGCGGCCGCCCGAGGAGGCGTTCTCGGTGACGGACAGGCCGACGAGGGCGCCGCTGACGACGACGATGAGGCGGAGGATCTCGACGAATACCACTGGCGAGAGCGTAATGACCGCCCGGGGCGCGTCGACGACAGGGCGCCCAGGGGCGCCGGCCCCCTCGACACCCGGCAGGCACTGGTCACCGGTACGCTCGGCGCGCCATGACCCAACGCCGACGCACCGGCATCGCCATCGCCGCCGTCGTCGTGCTCGCCGGCACACTCACCGCCGTCGGTGTCGTCGTGAGCAACGTCGGCGGCTCCGGCAGCGGCACGACGACCACGACCGCCCCCAGCATCCCGACCACGACCAACCCGTACGCCGCTGAGGAGTCGCGCACGCTGCTGGCCGCGGCGCAGGCCGTGAACGTCACGCTCCCGACCCGACAGGGGGCGGCCGCCCCCCCGCTCGGCAAGCGGCCGTACCGCAAACCGCTCGGGCGCCATCAAGTCGTCGGCTTCGTCCCCTACTACGAGCTCGGCTCGCTCGGCAACGCCGATCTCGCCGCCTTCACCGACCTCGTGTACTACGCCCTCAACGTCGAGCGCAACGGTGCCCTCGAGGAGACGAGTTCCTCCGCCGGGTGGACGTCGCTGCAGGACGGCAGCGCCGGCGAGCTCGTGACGGTGGGGCACGCCGACCGTGATCGCGTCCTGCTGAGCGTGTTCTCGCAGAGCCAGGCCGTGCTCGGGGCGCTCTCCGCCCATCCGCTCAGCGCCGGCAGGCGCCTCGCCGACGAGCTGGCGCCGCAGCTGTCGAGCGCCGGCTTCGACGGGGTCGACCTCGACCTCGAGGGTCAGGACGCATCCGATCGCAGTGGCTTCGTCGCCTTCGTGGCGGCCTTCTCCTCACGCCTGCGGGCACTTGACCCGACCTGGACGATCATGTTGAACACCTTTCCCCAGTCGGTGGCGGACACGACGGGCTTCTTCGACGTGCCGGCACTCGCCCGCTCCGTGAACGATCTGTTCGTCATGGCCTACGACATGGACGACACCGAGATCCCTTCTGCCAACGCTCCGCTCACGGGGGCGGCCCTCAGCGTCGTCGGTGCCCTTGCGAGCTACACGGCCGCCGGCCTCGCCGACAAGACGATCCTCGGGACACCGTTCTACGGCTACGACTTCCCGGCCCAGGGCTCCAACGTCGGGGCGGAGGCGAGCGGTCCGCCGTACGCCGTCACCTACGACGCCATTGTCGAATCCGTCGCCCACAATGGCCACAAACCGCTCTGGGATCCGGTGACGGAGACGCCCTATACGGTCTTCCGCCGCTCCGGTTCATGGCATCAGACATGGTTCGACAACCCGGCTTCGATTGCCCTCAAGACGGCGCTGGCAGCCCAGTTCCACATCGCCGGCGTCGGGGCCTGGGAGCTCGGGATGGTGCAGGACGCCCCCGAGATGATCAGCGTCCTGGCGGGCGGATCTCCGGTCGTGAAGCTTCCCCTCGCCACTCAGCCATAGTCCTCGCCGGCGGGCGGTCGGCCGCGAGTGGGCGGGGCGTGGATGGCCGAGCAGGCTCCACGAGAGCACGGCGAGACGAATCCCCAGGTGATTCAGGGATGCCGGAACCCCACCGAGTATGCTCACATCGCCCAAGGTGGTCCGTTGACCACCACTTCCTACAACCTTGGATGGGTGAATAGGTGCCTGCCGAGGCGTCAAGGAACGCGATTCCTGGGTTCGAGCTCGTCGAGGAGCTCGGTCGGGGCGCTACGACGGCTGTCTACCGCGCCGTTCGCCAGGGCGAAGAGTACGCCGTCAAGATCCAGGAGCTGAGCGGCCCGGACGATCCGTCCCGGCTCACCTTCCGCCGTGAGGCCGCCATCCTCGCCGCCATCCGGCATCCCTGCCTCGGCAAGGTCTACGAAGTCGGTGAGACGAACCGCGTCTCCTACCTCGCCATGGAGCTCATCGGCGGCCGCACCCTCGCCCAGGCCGTCGAGGAGGAGGGGGCCCTCCCGGAGTCCCGGGTGCTCTCGGTCGCCTCCGACGTGGCCTCGGCGCTCGACGTCGCCCACCGTGTCGGTCTCGTGCACCGCGACGTCGCCCCCCGCAACATCGTCCTGCGAGCCGACGGGCGGGCAGTGCTCATCGACTTCGGGCTCGCCACCCAGACGGGCACGCGCCAGCCGGAGGACGCCGTCATCGGCACGGTCCTCTACAGCGCGCCGGAGCAGACCGGGATGGTCCGCCGGCCGGTCGACCGGCGCTCCGACCTCTACTCCCTCGGTGCCGTCCTGTTCGAGTGCGTGACGGGGCGTCCGCCCTTCCGAGCCTCCGACGCCGGCGAGGTCGTCCGCATGCACGCCGTGCAGGCCCCCCCGGACGCCCGCACGATCGAACCGAACGTGTCGCTCCAGCTGTCACGGATCATCGACCGGCTCCTCGCCAAGGATCCGGACGACCGCTACCAGGACGCCGGCTCGCTCCTCGCCGACATCGAAGCGCTCCGCCGTGGGACGCTCGCCGTCGAGGCACCGCTCGGCCACTCCGTCGCCGACCGCCCCAACTCGATCGTCACCCTCATCGGGCGTGACAGCGAGTTGTCGGCCCTTCTCGAGACGGCGAACGAATGTCGCTCGTCCGGCATGGGATCGGCCGTGCTCGTCGAGTCCGACCCCGGAGGCGGCAAGACCCGTCTCGTCGCCGAGCTGGCGCTCATCGCCCGTGGCAACGGCATGACCGTCCTCGAGACCCACATCGGCCTCGATCACCCGGGTCCCCTCGGGCCGCTCGCGCAGGCTTTGGGGCGCTTCCTCGCCGATCTCGAGACGCGCGATCCCGTTCGGCTCGCCCACTTGCGCCAGGAGATGGGCCTCGACCGCGCCGGTGCGGCAACGTCGCTCGTCGGCCTCTCTCCTGACCTCGACAGGTTCGTGTCGGTCGCCGCAGAGCGGGGAGCCGAAGCCTCCTACCACGAGTTCGCCGTCATCGAGGCGGCCCACCTGTTGATGGCCGTCGCCCTGGCCTCTTCGAGCGGGGCGCTCCTCGTCATCGACAACGCCCACCTCGCCGACGACGCCACCCACCGCGTCCTGTCGTACCTTGCTCCCGAGCTCGACCGGCTGCCGCTCGTGGTCGTCCTCACGGCCCGCAGCGACCCCGCCAACGCCCCCGCCCTCGGGCGACTGCGTGCCGAGATGGGCGAGGCGGTGAGGCGCCGCATCGAGCTGCCCGTGCTGAGCGACGAGCAGATCGAGGGCATCCTCACCTGGCAGCTCGGCGGTGACGCCCTCGAGCCGAGCCTCGCCAACGAGATCACGATCCGGGCGAACGGCAACCCGGCCGCCGCCGTCGAGTACCTGCGCTCGGCCCTCGAAGCGGGCGTGCTGCGCCCCTCCTGGGGCACGTTCTCCGTCGACGCAGAGGCCCTCGCCAGCCTCGACCTGCCGACCGACGTGCGCGGCCTCGCCCTGCGCCGCCTCGACGCCCTTCGCCCGGCGACGCGCTGGTTGCTGACCGAAGCCGCCGTGATCGGGTCGAGCTTCAGCGTCGACCTCCTGGCGACGATCACGCACTGGCCGACGGGCGACGTGCACGTCGCCCTCGGCGAAGCCGCCCGCGCCCGCGTCGTCGAGGCGCACGGCAGCGAGCGGTACGCCTTCTTGCACGAAGGCGTTCGCGAGGTCCTTCTCGGCTCCATCGACGAGCGCGCCTCCCGCAAGGCCCACGAATTGTTGGCACGGGCATTGCAGGAGACAGGCGACAACCGGCCGGAGGTCGTCTACGACATTGCCCGCCACTACGCCCTCGGCGAGATCGCCGGCGACCCGAGGCGGTCCTTCCAGGCCAACCACCGGGCCGCCAGGCTGGCATTGGCGGCACAGGCCGACGACGACGCCCTGGCGTTCCTCGCGATGGCCGAGACCATCGCCATCGAGTACCACCTGTCGGTCGGCAGCGCCTTCGAGACCGACTACGGGACGGCCCTCGCCCGCGGCGGCAAGGTCAGCCTCGCCCTCGAGCACTACGAGAACGCCCTTCGCCTCGAGCGCGAGCGGATCGGCAAGGCGCGCATCCACGAACACGTCGCCCGCGTCTACTTCGCCCAGACGAACGGCACCATGGGCCTCAAGCACGCCCGCGACGGGTTGGCGGAGCTGGGCAAGCCGTTGCCGTCGAACAACGCCCTCGTGGTGCTCTCGACGTTGTGGAAGTGCTTCCTCGGCCTCCTGCTCGGTGTCACGAGGATCGGCTTCGGGGGGGCGAGGCGGGGGCAACGAGAGAAGGTCCGCCTCGAATGCCGCCTCCTCGAGGTGGCGGGCGACTCGGCCGATCTCGAGCACCGCTCGTTCCTGTCGGTGGGGGCCGCCCTGCGGGCGCTCCTGCCGGCCAACCGCCTCGGCCATTCCCGCGAGTACGTCGGCGTCTACGCCCATCTCGGCGTCGTGCTCGCCCAGATACGCCTCGTCAACTTCGCACGCATCGTCGCCCGCCACACGACCCGGGTGGCAGAGCGGACCGGCGATCGCGGCACGGTCGTGCATGCAAAGCTCCTCGAGGCCATCAGCCTCGAGTTCCAGGGCGAGTCCGTGCAATCTCAGCAGGTGCTCGCCGACGTGCTCCGCCACGAGACGCGCTGGCTGCAGCCGGGCGAGTACCTGAGCGGCGTGCTGGCCGCCTGCATCGGGCTCGGCTTGCGCGGTCGCATCCTCGAACAGGTGGCCTGGGTCGAAGAGGCGACCTGGCACTCGGGCACCGCCACGAGGATCGCCGACGGCACGGTGAACGGGCTCGACTTCGTCGGGATAGGGATCGCCGGCCTCCTCGAGCAGCCGACCCTCGGCCTCGAGCGCATCACGCGGGTCAACGAGCGCTTCGCCAGCACACAGCAGTCGAGGATCTCCATGGCCGGCTACCAGGTGGCCCTCACGACCTTCCACTTCGGCTTGAACGAGCTGGGCGATCCGTTCGAGCAGGCCATCTCGGAGTTTCGATCCCAGAAGCTGCCGCCCTGGAACTGCCCGTACAACTTGTCCTCGTTCTGGATCGTGCAGGCGTACGGCCGCCTCGCCCAGTTGCTCAATTGCGTCGACAAGGACCGCAAGGAGCGCCGGCGCCAGGCGCGGCGGGCCGTGCGGGACTTGCACATCGCCGCCCGCACGCCGCTCATGCGGGCGCACTACTACGCCGCCCGCACGGGCCTGCTCGTGGCGAGGGGCCGCTACAAGGCGGCGCTGCGCGCCAGCTCGAAAGGCCAGGCGCTCCTCATCGGCCTCGACGGTCCCGGTGTCGAGATGGCCATCCAGATGGCCCGCAGCCGCGCCCTCGGTGGCGCCGGCTATCACGAGGAGTCCGAGCGGATGGCGGTGGCCGCCAGCCGCCTCGCCGAGGACCTCGGCATCACCGCCTTCGTCCGTTGGGTGCAGCCCCCCCTCTCGGAACGCCCGCGGCGAGGGCCGCTCGCCCGCTCGGCCCGGCAGTCGATGGGCGGGGCGCACGTGCGGGTGTCCGGCTTCCACGCCATCGGGGCCGGCGGTGTGCGCGTAGCCAGCCGGGCGGCCCGCCAGCTCGAGGCTCTCCTGCAGGTCGGGGCGGCAGCCGCCCGCGTGCTCGACCCGGAGGAGCTCGCCCGTCTCGCCCTCGACGAGACCGTGCGCATCCTCAACGCCGAGCGGGCCCTGCTGTTCCTGACGAACGAGAACTCCGGCCTCGTGCGCCCCCATCTCGGGCGTGACGCTGCCGGCAACGACCTGAAGGAGCTCACGGGCTACTCCTCCACCGTCGTCGACCGGGTCGTGGCCACCCGCGAGCCCATGGTGCTCACGGGCACCGAGGAGGGCGCCGCCCTCGGCTCGGAGAGCGCCGTCACCCACGGGTTGCGCTCGATCCTCGTCGCCCCCCTCCAGATCGAGGATCGCCTCCTCGGCGTCGTCTATCTCGACAGCCGGCTCGCAAAGGGGATCTTCACGAGCGACGACGCCGAGATCCTGAGCGCCATCGCCTCGAACGTCGCCTTCGCCCTCGAAACAGCCCGCCTCGCCGAGATGGAGCTGTCGGTCGCCAGCGAGCGTCGCCAGCGCCAGGTCGCAGAGCTCTTGCGCGACTCCATGCGCGACATCGGCCAGAGCCTCGAGCCGCGTGGGGTCCTCCGCTCCATCCTGCACACCTCGGTGGCAGCCCTCAGCGCCGACGCGGGCGCCATCCTGCTCGCCGAGGGCGAGCGGCTCGAGGTCGCCGCCGCCGTCGGTGGTGGCGTGACGCTCCCACCGGAGGGCTACGACCTCGCCAAGGCGGACCAGCCCGAGATCGCCGAGGCGCTGCGGTCGCGCAAGCCGCTCTCCGTCGCCAGCGTCATCAGCGAGCGCAACTCCCCACTGTTCGGCCTCCTCGGGCGCGCCGGCTCGTTCATCGTGGCTCCCCTCGTGGAGCGCGAGCAGGCGGTGGGCGCCCTCGTCATCATCGCCCGCCGCCCGAACGCCTTCGGGCAGACCCAGACGGAGGTGGCCGCCGCCCTTGCCGGGCAAGGCGTCGTCGCCTACGAGAACGCCCAGCTGTTCGCCCGCGTGCAGGTGCTGGCTCAGCGCGACGAGCTCTCCGGCGTCGCCAACCGCCGCTACTTCTTCGAGATCGCCGGCCGGACGTTCCGCGACGCCCGCCAGCTCGGCACCCCCCTGTCGGCCATGATGCTCGACATCGACCACTTCAAGAACGTCAACGACCGTTACGGCCACGCCTCCGGTGACGACGTCATCCGCGTCGTCGCCCAGCGGATCACGAAGGTGATCGGGTCCGGAGACATCGTCGGGCGCTACGGCGGTGAGGAGTTCGCCCTCGTCGTGCAGGCTCCCCTGCCGGACGCCCACGCTCTCGCCGAGCGCCTCCGCCAGGTCATCAACGAGGCGCCCATCGCCACGGCCTCCGGGCCCATCGACATCACGGCATCGGTCGGAGTGGCCGAGATGGAGACTCGAGACGCCGACCTCGGCCGCTTGCTGCAGCGCACCGACGCCGCCCTCTACGAGGCCAAGCGCGGTGGCCGCGATCAGGTCGCCCGCGCTTCGTAGCCAGGAGCTACCGCTCGATGAGGTAGTAGTCCTCGACCCCAGTCGAGGCGAAGCCGCAGCTCTCATACAGGTGCAGTGCCGCAGGGTTGTCGATGAGCACTTCGAGGTGCACCGAATCGATGCCCTCGGACCGCACCGCCCGCGTGATCGTGGACAGCGCCCCCCGCCCATAGCCGCGCCCCTGCAGCTCGGGCTGGACGACGAAGCCGTAGATGCCGGCCGTGTGCGCCGCCTCATCACGCTCGACGTGCAGGACTCCGACGCGGGTGCCGTCATGCTCGATGACGAGCGTCCGGGCGACCCGTGCCGCCCAGTCGTCTCGCGCCACTGCCTCCTCGGAAAGCCGGAAACCACGAGCGATGCAATCGCGCAGGAACTCGGCGTCGGCCGAGACGGCCGGCCGCAGGCTCAACTGCTCGTAGGCACCCTGCAGCGGCGGTGCGGCGTCCTGGTGCATGCGGTACTCCGAGGAGTCGAGCAGCCCACCGCGCGCCGCCGCGAAAGCCACCCCGGCCCCACACGACCGGTCCACGATGAGGAGCACGCGAGCGACACCGCGACGACGCAGCTCGTCCATGGCTGCGTCGAGCAGGCGGGAGCCGATGTGCTGCCGGCGGTGGCGGGGATGGACCATCCCGCAGATCTCGACCTCGTCGGGGCGGTTCTGGTAGATGCCGCAGAAGCCGATGATGTCTCCCGAGCCGGACCCGTCCCGCCAGAGGAAGTCGTTGGCGACGGCGGGCGGACGCTGGCGGAGGGCGCCGTACTCGAGCTTGAGGCGACCGCCGTCGACCGCCAGGCAGGCGGCTTCGAGGGCGGCGATCTCGTTCAGGTGTGCTGCCGTGAGCCCCCGGGCGATCTCGAGCTCACCGGTGCCTTGCTCAGTCGCCGGAGCGCTCCTCGACGAGGTCGGCGAAGCGCCGCACGAGTCGCGACTTGCGCCGAGCGGCCTGGTTCGGGTGGATGATGCCCTTGGCTGCGGCCTTGTCGATGCGCTTGACGGCGAGGCGGAGGCGCTCGCCCATGTCCTCGTCGCCGAACTCGGCCGCCCGCAGGGCACCTTTCGTGCGCGTCTTCAGCTCCGAGCGGACGGCCTTGTTGCGCTCGTGGCGCAGCTTGTTCTGGCGGTCCCGCTTGATCTGACTCTTGATGTTGGCCATGTCTTCCTCAGACGCGTCTCAGTACCGGTACGAAGCTCGGTGTGCCTGGAACCGTGTGCCGGGCCACGTCCCGAAACAGGACCCAACCGGGTGCACGCTCCCCGCTACGGGCACGATGGTATCAGCGACGCACCCACCCCCCTGCCTCGGGATGCCGGCAGGCCCCTTCGGCGAGGCGAGGAGGGCGGGCGGCGGTGCCCCCGCGAGCCGCCGGCGAGCCCAAGAGAGATCGCCCGAGCAGCCGCTCGGGCGATCCGATGGGCGCCTCGACCGGACACGGGCGGCCGAGGTGGCACGATGGTTGGCTCGCCATGATCCCCATCGACCGCATCCGCAACTTCTCCATCATCAGTCACGTCGACCACGGCAAGTCGACGCTGTCCGACCGCATCCTCGAGCTGACGGGCGCCGTCGACGCGCGCGAGATGCGCGAGCAGTACCTCGACTCGATGGACATCGAGCGGGAGCGGGGCATCACGATCAAGGCCCAGAACGTGCGAGTGCACTGGCGGGACCACACGCTGCATCTCATCGACACCCCCGGCCACGTCGACTTCGGCTACGAGGTCAGCCGATCCTTGGCGGCCTGCGAAGGTGTCGTCCTCCTCGTCGACGCATCGCAGGGGATCGAGGCCCAGACACTGGCGAATTGCTACCTCGCCATCGAGCACGACCTCGAGATCGTCCCCGCCCTCAACAAGATCGACCTGCCGGCGGCCGATCCCGACCGCTACGCCGGCGAGATCGAGGCCGTGCTCGGTCTGCCCGCGGAGTCGATCCTGCGCATCTCGGCCAAGACGGGCGAGGGCGTCCCGGAGCTGCTCGACGCCATCATCGCCCGCATCCCGTCACCGCAGGGCAGCCCGGACGAGGTCCTGCGCGCCCTCGTCTTCGACTCGCTCTACGACCAGTACCGCGGCGTCGTGAGCGCCGTGCGCGTCTTCGACGGCGTGCTCAGGTCGGGATCGAAGATCCGGCTCTTCCACGCCAAGACGACCCACGACGTCGAGGAGGTCGGCGTGCGCGCCCCTCACAACGAGCCGACGGCGGAGCTCGGCCCCGGCGAGGTCGGGTACCTCATCGCCGGCATCAAAGCGGTTTCGGAAGCCCGTGTCGGCGAGACCATCACGGAGGCGGCCCATCCGGCCGTGGCTCCCCTCGAGGGCTACCGCGACCCGAAGCCCATGGTCTTCTGCGGTCTCTACCCTGTCGACGGCGACGAGCTGCCCGAGCTGCGGGACGCTCTCGAGAAGCTCAAGCTCTCGGACGGCTCCATCACCTTCGAGCCGGAGACGTCCGCTGCGCTCGGCTTCGGCTTCCGGTGCGGGTTTCTCGGCTTGTTGCACATGGAGATCGCCCGCGAACGGCTCGAGCGTGAGTTCGACCTCTCCCTCATCGCCACGGCTCCCTCCGTCGCCTACGTCGCCAATCTCACGAACGGCGAGCGCCTCGAGGTCGACAACCCCTCGGTCATGCCGCCGCCACAGAACATCGAGTCCATCGCCGAGCCGATGCTCCGCCTCACGATCATCACGCCGGCCGACTACACCGGCACCGTCATGGACCTCTGCCAGACCCGGCGGGGGACGCTCGTGAAGATGCAGTACCTCTCGCCCGAGCGGTTGGAGCTGATCTACCGGGCGCCCCTGGCGGAGGTCGTCGTCGACTTCTTCGATCAGCTGAAGAGCCGCACGAAGGGGTACGCCAGCCTCGACTACGAGCCGGACGGCTACGAGATCGAGGATCTCGTCAAGGTCGACATCCTTCTCAACGCCGCCCCCGTCGACGCCTTCAGCGCCATCGTCCACAAGGCGCGGGCTCAGGAGTACGGCCGCAAGATGGTGGGCAAGCTGCGCGAGCTCATCCCTCGCCAGCTCTTCGACGTGCCCATACAGGCGGCCATCGGCGGACGCATCATCGCCCGCGAGACCGTCAAGGCCAAGCGCAAGGACGTCCTCGCCAAGTGCTACGGGGGCGACATCACGCGCAAGCGCAAGCTCCTCGAGAAGCAACGCGAAGGCAAGAAGCGCATGAAGACGATCGGCCGCGTCGAGATTCCGCAGGAGGCCTTCATCTCCGCCTTGCGGCTCGAAGACTGAGCCGGCAACGGCCAAGGGCGGCCGGCCGATCGCTCTTGCCCTGCTCAAAGCGGATCTGCCGATAAAATAAAGGGCATTGTGAGCGGGACGTCGAATACGCGGGAGCTCGACGAGCGGAAGGCCGCCATTTTGAAGACGGTCGTCACCGACTATGTCGAGACGGCACAGCCGGTTGCCTCGTCCCAAGTCGCCCGCGATCCGGCCATCGAGGTCTCTCCGGCCACCATCCGCTCCGACATGGCGGCGCTCGAGCGGGACGGCTATCTCACGCACCCGCACACGAGCGCAGGGCGTGTCCCCACCGACAAGGGCTATCGCTTCTTCGTCGACCACCTGGCGACGCCCATGCTGCTCGGAGAGGCGAAGCAGGAGCAGATCCAGGAATTCTTCTCGCACGCCCACGGCGAGCTCGAGCGCATGCTCGCCGACACGAGCCGGCTCCTCGCCCAGCTGACCGACAGCGCCGCCATCGTCGTCGGTCCCGGCCACGAGCGCCTCGTCGTGCGCTCGGCGCTCCTCGTGCGCATCTCCTCGCACGCCGGCCTCCTCGTCGTCGTGCTCTCGAACGGCGTCGTCGAGAAGCACACGATCGCCCTCGACGCCGACGTCGCCGACGGCGACATCGAGCTCGCCAGCAGCTTCTTGCAACAGCATTTCACCGACAACGCCCTCACCCAGCTGCTGCCTGAAGCCGTCGTCCTGCCCGCCAGCGGGCGCCCGGAGGTGGACCGGCTCATCGCCGCCTGCCGCGGCACCCTGACCGAGGCCGACGACGCCGCCCAGACCGTCGACCAGGTCTTCGTGGGCGGAGCGGCCCGCATGGCCGAGCGTTTCGAGGCCGTCGACCAGGTGCGGGCCGTCCTCGGCATTCTCGAGCAATCGTTCGTCGTCGTCTCCCTGTTGCGTGACGTGCTCGCCCAGGGCCAGTCCGTGGCGATCGGCTCCGAGCACGGTCTCGCCCCCCTGGCGGAGTGCTCGCTCGTCGTGGCTCCCTACGTCGGTGAGGACGACGCCATCGGAACGATCGGTATCCTCGGCCCCACGCGCATGGACTACCCGCAAGCCCTCGCTACCGTCGCCGTCGTCGGCCGGCGGTTGTCGCGAGAGCTGCGACGCGGGTGATCGCCAGCGCTTCTTCCGTGCGGCGCCGCCGCACCCTGAACCCCGGATCCCGAACACGTGGCCACTGACTACTACGAGCTCCTCGGCGTGAGCCGGAGCGCCAACGAGGACGAGCTGAAGAAGGCCTATCGCGCCCTCGCCCGGGAGCTGCACCCGGATGCCACGGGGGGCGACGCCGCCACCGAGGAGCGTTTCAAGGAGGTCACGCTCGCCTACGAGACGCTGCGCGACCCGGAGCGGCGGCGGCGCTACGACATGTTCGGTCCGGAGGGCGTCCGCGGCTCGGGCGCCGGCGGGGGCGGCGGCGACCCCTTCGGGTTCGGCGGCAACATCGGCGACATCTTCGACGTCTTCTTCGGTGGCGGAGGGGGCGGGTTCGGGGGCGCCTCCCGCCCGAGCGCCCGCCGCGGGGCAGACACCGAGGTCGTCCTCGGGATCTCGCTGCAGGAAGCCGCCTTCGGCGGCACGAAGGACGTCACGCTCAACAGCGCCGTCACCTGCACCACCTGCTCGGGCAGCGGTGCCCGGGCGGGCACGTCGCCCACGAGCTGCCCCGACTGCCGCGGCTCCGGCCAGGTGCAGCGGGTGCGCCAGTCGCTGCTCGGGCAGATGGTCACGGCCACGCCCTGCAACCGCTGCCAGGGAACGGGCGAGACGGTGTCCTCGCCCTGCCCGGACTGCCGCGGGCAGGGGCGCCGCAACGAGGAGCGCACCCTCACCATCAACGTGCCGGCCGGGGTCGACAACGGCGCCACCCTGCGGGTCACCGGCAGCGGCGCCGCCGCCCTGCGGGGCGGGCCGGCGGGCGACCTCTACGTACATCTCCGCGTGGCGAGCGACCCTCGCTTCGACCGGTCGGGCAACGACCTCGTCGCCACGGTCCACGTCTCCTTCGCACAGGCGGCGCTCGGCACCGAGCTCGAGATCGAGACGCTCGACGGCACGTCGCAGATCGAGGTGCCTGCCGGCACCCAGTCGGGCAAGATCATCCGCCTCGGCGGCCTCGGCGTCCCCAAGCTGCGCGCTCGCGGACGCGGCGACCTGCTCGTTCACGTCGTCGTCGACACGCCCACGAAGCTGTCGAAGGAGGAGGAGGACCTCGTCCGCCAGTTCGCCGAGCTCCGCGGCGAGGCGGTGGCACCGCCCGAGCACGGCCTGTTCTCCCGCCTGCGCTCCCGTATCAACTGACGGTCCACGGTCGGTGAACGACGGCCGCTCCGTGGCGCCGCTGCTGCGGGAAGCGGCTGCCCTCGTCTACGTCGCCGACCTCGAGGCACCGCAGCTCACGGACGACGACGCTCACCACCTGTCCGCCGTGCTGCGGCTGCGGCCGGGCGAGGTCGTCGTCGTCTCCGACGGTGCCGGAAGCTACGGCGGCTGCCGCGTGGCAGCTGCCGGGGGCGATGCTGAGCTCCGGCCTGCGGGCCCCTCCGGGTCGCATGCCACCGCCGGCGGGGCGGCGGCACGATCCGAGCGCCGCCGTGGCCGCCCCTTTGCCATCGGCCTGGAGCGAGACGCCGACGTGATCACGACGGCGAGAAGCGAACCGCAGCTCACAGTGGGCTTCTCGTTGGCCAAAGGCGATCGCACGGACTGGGCCGTCGCAAAGCTGACCGAGCTCGGGGTCGACCGCATCGTGCCGCTCGTGTGCGAGCGCACGGCCGTCCGCTCCAACCCCCAAGCGGCCGCCCGCCAGCACGAGCGCCTCCGCCGCATCGCACGAGAGGCCTCCATGCAGTCGCGGCGGATCTGGCTCCCCGAGATCCTCGAGGTGCTCCCGCTCGCCGAGGCGGTCGCTCGCCTCGGCGGCGGTGTCGCCCTCGCCGAGCCGGGCGGCGGCGCCCCCTCGCTCGACTGGCCGACCGTGCTCGTCGGTCCGGAGGGCGGCTTCTCCCCCTCCGAGCTCGCCATGGGACCGCCGCACGTCCGCCTCGGCGAGACGATCCTGCGGATCGAGACGGCAGCCGTCGCCGCCGGCACCATCCTCACGGGTCTGCGCGCCGGTTTGCTGGCCGAAGGTGCCTCCTGACTGCGCACGCGTAGCGACAAACGACCGCTGAGAGTAGTAACCTCGACCGCGTAACGTGGTGAAGTCAGCACAGGGAGCGGTGTCGCCCTGTCTGCGACCATCGCGGCAGGTACCGGAAGCGACCGCGAGGGCGGCACGCCGGAGCGTGAGACGAGTGCGAGGGGACAGATGCGCACGGGAGTGGCTGGGATGAGCAACGAGGCGCTGACCGACGACGACGTAGCCCGCTACGCCCGGGTCGTGGGTCTTCGTCTCCGCGCCGTCCGCCGCCAGAAGCGCCTCTCCCTGCAGGCTGTCGAGCGGGCGTCGGCCGAGGAATTCAAAGCCTCGGTGCTCGGAGCCTACGAGCGGGGTGAGCGGACGATCTCGGTGCCCCGCCTGCAGCGGCTCGCCCAGATCTACTCCGTGCCCGTCGACCAGCTCCTGCCGGCCGACATGTCGCAGCCGCTCGGTCGGGCCGCAGCTGCCTCTGCCGCGTCGCGCACGACGACGGGGGCGGAACGGCCGGTCCGCAAGATCACCGTCGACCTCGTGCGATTGAACGAGGCGAGCGGGCCGGAGCGCGATCTCCTCCGCACCTTCCTCGCCTCGGTGCAGGTGCAGCGGCAGGACTTCAACGGCAAGGTGATCACCATCCGCGAGGGCGACCTGCGCGTGATGGCCTCGATGTTCGGTCGCAGCGTGGAAGCCCTCGCCGCCCGCCTGGAGGAGCTCGGGCTCCTCTACCGCCCGAGCTCGAACGGCGCCACCTGACGGTCGCTCCCGCCGACCTGTCGCCGAGCGCCGCCGAGCTGGATCTCGTCGGCCTCCCCGGCGTGGGGCCGGGCCTCTACGTCCACATCCCGTTCTGTGCCAGCCGCTGCGACTACTGCGCGTTCGCAACCTGGACAGACCGTCACCACCTGGCGCCCGCCTACGTGGAGGCCTGCCTTCGCGAGTACGCCGAGGCACGGGCGGGCGGTCTCGAGAGCGCCAGCACGATCTTCCTCGGCGGGGGAACGCCGAGCCAGCTGGCGAACGAGGATCTCGTTCGTCTCGTGAGCGCCTTCGCGCGCCAGCCGGGCGCCGAGGTCACCGTCGAGGCCAACCCGGAGGACGTCACGCCGCACTGGCTGGCGGCTTGTGTCGAAAGCGGCGTCAACCGCATCTCCCTCGGCGTGCAGTCACTCGACCCCGTCGTGCTGAAGGGCCTCGGTCGCCGGCACGATCCCGAGGCGGTGGCGAGGGCGGTCGCCGACATCGCCGGCGCCGGCATCGAGCGCTGCAGCGTCGACCTCATCTACGGCGGTTACGGCGAGACGGACGAAAGCTGGGGCCGGACGCTCCGCGGCGTTCTCGCCCTCGAGCCCGTGCCAGGCCATGTCAGCGCCTATGCCCTCACCGTCGAGGCCGGTACGCCGCTGGCGGGCGACGTCGCCCGCCACCCGGACGACGACGTGCAGGCGAAGCGCTACGAGATCGCCGAGGAGGAGCTGGGCGGGAGCGGATACGCCTGGTACGAGATCTCGAACTGGTCGCGACCGGGCGAGGAGTCGCGCCACAACCTCAACTACTGGATGGAGGGTGACTACCGGGGGCTCGGGTGCGCCGCCCACAGCCACCGGGCCGGGCGGCGCTGGTGGAACGTCCGCACGCCCGACCGCTATATCGAGCTCGTGAGCTCGGGCGCCTCGCCCGAGGCCGTCTCCGAAGCCCTCCCCCTCGAGGCACGACGTCTCGAGTCCCTCGAGCTTGCCCTGCGCACCCGCCTGGGGGTGCCGCCAGAGGCCCTCGAAGAGGCCCTCGAGGCGGAGCCCGCCCTGCAGGAGCTCGTCGCCCTCGACGAGCGCAACGGGCATCTCGTCCTCACGCTCGGCGGCCGCTTGCTGGCGAACGAGGTTGCGTGCCGCTTACGCCCAAATACTCCGAAAGTGATCGAGATAGGCGCCCGGCCTGGCTAGTGTTGTCCCATGGCCGAGCCGATCACCTGGATGAGCACGCCGTCGGTGGCCGAGTACCTCGGCGTCAACACGCGCACGGTCTATCGGCTGATCGACGAGGGCGAGCTTCCGGCCTACAAATTCGGCCGCGTCATCCGTCTGAAGGAGGCCGACGTCGTCGCCTTCATCGACCGCAGCCGCATCTCGCCCGGCAGTCTCGAACACCTCTACCCCGAGCCGGTGCGGTCCGAGAGCTGAGCGATCGATGGACTGCTTGTTCTGCGCCATCGTGGCCCGTGACGTCCCCTCGACCGAGGTGCTCTCCACCGACCTCGCCTATGCCTTTCGCGACATCAACCCCGCCGCCCCCAGCCACGTCCTCGTCGTCCCGCGCCAGCACATCACCGACGCGGCCGATCTCGAGCCCTCCCACGCCGTGCTGCTCGCCGGCGTGTTCGCCGCCGCCAAGGAGGTGGCAGTGCTCGAAGGCCTCACCGAGCGCGGCTACCGCCTGGTCTTCAACGTCGGCGAGGACTCCGGCAACAGCGTCCCGCATCTCCACCTGCACGTGCTCGGCGGCCGACGCATGTCGTGGCCTCCCGGCTGAGGGCGCGTGCCCCTCACGGCTCGACCGTCGCCCTGCTTGCCAAGGGTCGGCTGGTAGCCTCATCCTGATCACAGCGTGCCCTCGACCCAAGCCAAGATCCTCGTCCCCGGCAACCACCTCATGGTGGGACTGCTCGGCCAGAAGGACGAACTGCTGCGGACGGTCGAGCGGGCCTTCGAGGGCACCACGATCCACGTCCGCGGCAACGAGATCACCGTCGACGGGCCGGACGCCGCCCGTGTCGCTCTCCTCTTCGAGGAGCTCGTCGCCCTCCTCGAACGCGGGCATTTCGTCGACGAGGCCAACATCGGACGCTCGATCGAGATGGTGAAGGAAGACCTGCGTCCCTCCGAGGTCCTGACGGCCGAGGTCGCCCGCTCGCCGCGAGGCAAGCGGGTGCACCCGAAGACGGCCGGCCAGAAGCGCTACGCCGAGGCCATCACCGAGAACGTCATCACCTTCGGGATCGGTCCGGCCGGCACGGGCAAGTCGTACCTCGCCGTCGCTCTCGCCGTGCAAGCGCTGCAGGCAAAGCAGGTCAACCGCATCATCCTCACGCGCCCCGCCGTCGAGGCGGGGGAACGGCTCGGATTCCTCCCTGGCGACCTCCTGGCCAAGGTCGACCCCTACCTGCGCCCGCTCTACGACGCCCTTTACGACATGCTCGAGCCGGAGGGCACGCAACGGCTCATGGAGCGCGGCACGATCGAAGTGGCGCCACTCGCCTACATGCGAGGCCGCACGCTCAATTCCAGCTTCGTGATCCTCGATGAGGCGCAGAACACGACGCCCGAGCAGATGAAGATGTTCCTCACGCGGGTGGGCTTCGGGACGAGAGTGGTCGTGAACGGGGACGCCACCCAGGTCGACATCCCGGGCGGCCGCTCCGGGCTGATCGGCCTCGAGCCCATTCTCGGGGGAATCGAGGGCGTCGCCTTCGTGCACCTCACCCAAGCCGACGTCGTTCGCCACCGCATCGTCCGCGAGATCGTGAACGCCTACGACCGCTTCGCCGCCGCCCAGGCGGGGATCACCATCCCCGCCGAGGGGTCGTCCGGCTCCGGCGTTGCAACTGCCCAGGCGGGCCCGATCGCGCACGTGAGCTGATCGCCCGTGCCCATCGAGGTGTTCGTGGCAGACGAGCAGTCACAGCAGCCGGTCGACGTCAAGCGCTGGAGCGCCCTCGCCGAGCGCCTCGTCGCCGATCGCCGGCTCGGGCCGGACGTCGAGCTGAACGTCCTCTACGTGGACGAGACGGCCATGTCGGCACTCAATCAGCGCTTCTTAAGCCACGAGGGCCCGACCGACGTCCTCTCCTTCCCGATCGAGGACGACCTCGTGCTGCCGATCGGACCGCCCGGGACCATCTCTCCGCGGGGGAGCGGACCGGGACGGCGCGGTGACGAGTGGGAGGACGACTCGCCCGGACCCGGCATCCCCTTGCTCCTCGGGGACGTCGTCATCTGTCCGCAGGTGGCGGCGCGCAACGCACCCGAGCACGCCGGCACCTACGACGACGAGCTCGCCCTGCTCCTCGTGCACGGCCTCTTGCACCTGCTCGGCATGGATCACGAGGCGGACGAAGAGGCCACCGCCATGGAGGCGCTCGAGCAGGAGTTGCTCGAGCGCCACTACCGCCAGGCGCCGGCATGACACCGCAGCTCGCCGTCATCAGCTGGAACGCCGCCGACAGCTGGATCCTCGTCGCGGTCGTCTTCCTCATCATCGCTTCGGCCGTGCTCGCCCTGGCCGAGACGGGCCTCACGCGCACGTCGCGGGCGCGGGCGAAGGCGCTCGAGGACTCGAACGCCCGCGGTGCCAAGTCGCTGCGCCGGCTCGTGGAGCAGCCGGAGCGCTTCCTCGCCCCCGTGCTCCTCCTCGTCCTCATGTGCCAGCTCGTGGCGGCGACCCTCGTCGGTGTCGTGGCCGCCCGCGTCTTCGGGCCTCTCGGTGTCGCCGTGGCGACGGTCTTCGAGGTCGTCGTGATCTTCCTGTTCGGCGAAGCCGTGCCGAAACAGTGGGCCGTGCGCCACGCCGACCGTGCCGCCCTCCTGGCGGCGCCAATGGTGGCCGCCTTCGTGCGCTTCCCGCCCGTTCGGGTCCTCTCCTCCGGTCTCATCGGCATCGCCCACTTCCTCACGCCGGGTGGACGCGGGGCCCATAGTGGCAGTGACATGACGGAATCGGAGCTCTTGGCCTTCACCGACGTCGCCGCAGAGGACGCCGCCATCGAGAGCGACGAGCGCGAGCTCATCCACTCGATCATCGAGTTCGGCGACACGATCGTGCGGGAGGTCATGGTCCCCCGCCCCGACATCGTCGCCTTCGAGGCAGGCACGCTCGTGGAGGCCGTGCTGGAGGGTGCCATTGCCGTCGGCTACAGCCGCTTGCCCGTCTATGAGGGCAACATCGACACCGTCGTCGGCGTCGCCTTCACGAAGGACCTCGTGCTGGCGGTGCGGGCAGGACAGTCCGACCGGCCTGTCTCCGAAGTGGCGCGCGCCGCGCACTTCGTGCCCGAGACCAAGCGGGTCGCCCCCCTCTTGCGGGAGATGCAGCGCGAGCGCTTCCACCTCGCCGTCGTCGTCGACGAGTACGGCGGCACCGCCGGCATCGTCTCGCTCGAGGATCTCATCGAGGAACTCGTCGGCGAGATCTCAGACGAGTACGACGTCGTCGAGCCGACCGTGGAGCCGCTCGCCGACGGTCGTTTCCGCGTACCGAGCATCATGCCGGTCGACGAGGTGAACGACGTCCTCGGCACGGAGCTGCCGGTCGGCGACGACTGGGACACGATCGGGGGCCTCGTGATGGCGCAGGCCGGTCGCATCCCGCGAGAAGGTGAGGCGATCGAGGTGGACGGCTACCGCCTCGTCGCCGAGAACGTCGCCAGCCAGCGGATCGGCTCGGTGACCGTCGAAGCCCTCGACGGGCGGGCGCCCATCCAACCCGAGCAGTTGAGCGCAGTGTCCGATCCCGGCGGAAGCGCCGGCCCTGATGGCGCCGCCACACGCGATGGCGCCGCAGCTCCCGATGGCGCCGCAGCTCCCGAGCCGGCCGGCCCGCCCGGTGTGGCTCCAGCCGGCGATGCGAACGGCCATGGCTGAGCCTGCGGGGGCCATTTCGGACGCCGGCGACGGTTTCCGCTCGGGCTTCGTGGCGCTGCTCGGGCGGCCGAACGTCGGTAAGTCGACGCTCCTCAACCAGATCATCGGCACGAAGGTCACCATCACGGCCTCTGTGCCGCACACCACCCGCACGAGGGTGCGGGGCGTCCTCGACCGCCCGGACGCCCAGGTCGTGTTCGTCGACACGCCCGGGATCCATAAACCGAAGACGGCCCTCGGCACGCGGCTCAACGCCACGGCGTCACACACCATCTCCGACGTCGACCTGTGCGTGTTCATGGTGGAAGCGAACACCCCGATCGGCCGCGGCGACCGCTTCATCGCCGAGCGTTTGCCCGCCGGGTCGATCGTCGCCGTCAACAAGACGGACCGGGCGAGCCGCCAGGCCGTCCTCGCCCACCTGGCGACGGCGGCCGCCGATCTGTCCATCGCCGATGCCGAGTACTTCCCCATCTCGGCTCGCACCGGTGAGGGCGTGCCCGCCCTCGTCGAGCATCTCATCAGCCGCCTGCCGGAAGGCCCGCGCTATTTCCCGCCTGACACCGTCACCGACGTGCCGGAGGCGTTCTGGGTGGCCGAGCTCGTGCGCGAGCAGCTGATACAGCACGCCGAGGAGGAGCTGCCGCACTCGATCGCCTGTCGCGTGACGGAGTGGGAATGGCCCCGCATCCGCTGCGAGATCATCGTCGAGCGGGACTCCCAAAAGGGCATCGTCATCGGCAAGGGCGGCTCGGTGCTGAAGGCGGCCGGCACGGCGGTGCGCCAGCAGCTGCCGCCCGGCGCCTACATCGAGCTCTTCGTCAAGGTGGAGAAGTCCTGGCAGCGCCGGCCGGAGCTCATCGAGCGCCTGGGATACTGAGGATCCATTTTAGCAACAGAATCGTTGGTAAATCGATCGGCACGAGCGTAGGGTGACGAGCGATGACAGAGCCTGATCGAGTCCGTGTCGGGACGCTGGCGGAGCTGGCCGAGCGCGGCTGCCTCACGGCCAAGCTCGGCAGCCGCCCGGTGTGCGTCTTCTACGACGAGGGGAACGTGTACGCCGTCGAGGACCGCTGCCCGCACATGGGCTTCCCGCTGCGGCGCGGCACGGTGCAGGGCGGCCTGTTGACCTGTCATTGGCATCACGCCCGCTTCGACCTCGCCTCCGGCGGCACGCTCGACCCCTTCGCCGATGACGTGCCGGCCTTCCCGGTCGAGATCCGGGAGGGCGAGGTGCACGTACTGGCACCCGCCGAGTCGGACCGGGTCGCTCGCCTCAACCGCCGGCTCGAGGAGGGCCTCGAGCAGGGCATCACGCTCGTTACGGCCAAGGCCGTCCTCGCCCTGCTGGAGGCGGGCGTGTCCGCCGAGGAGATCGTCGAAGCCGGGGTGGGCTTCGGGACGAGGTACCGGGCGGAGGGCTGGGGGCCCGGGCTCACGGTCCTCGTCGCCATGGCAAACGTCCTGCCGGCGCTGGAGCCGTCTGACCGGCCGCTCGCCCTCGTGCACGGGCTCGCCTTCCTGTCGGGTGACACGGCCGGGCGGTCGCCGCGCTTCGCCCTCGCACCCCTCGACTCCGACCTGCCGATGGGGAAGCTGACGGCCTGGTACCGGCGGTTCATCGACACCCGCTCCTCCGAGGCCGCCGAGCGCACGCTCGCCACGGCCATCGCCGCCGGCCACGACCCGGCCTCCGTCGCCGCCCTCCTCGGAGCGGCCGTGACCGACCACGTCTTCATCGACGAGGGCCACACGATCGATTTCACGAACAAGGCCTTCGAATGCCTGCAGCACATCGGCTGGGAACGGGCCGGCGAGGTGCTCACGACGCTCGTGCGACAGACGGCGCTCGCCCAGCGCCACGAGGAGGAGTCGGCCTGGCGGCACCCGGTCGATCTCGCAGCCCTCCTGGCGGCCTCGGCGAACGAGGACGTCCTACGCGCCCGCCTCGTGGCGGCGGCCGGCCGCTCCGAGGAGCAGGCGGCCTACGGGGACGAGGATGTCGACTCCCTCGCCCGCGTGCTGCTGTCCGACGATCCCGCCGGCATCATCGGCTGCCTCGATCGCGCCCTCGACGCCGGCGCCACGGCCGAGCAGCTCGCCCGCGCCGTCGCCTTTGCCGCCGCCCTTCGCATCGTGCGTTTCCACACCCAGAACGACCACGGTGACTGGAACGAGGTCCACCACGCCTTCACGGCCGCCAACGCCGTCCACCAGTCGGTCGTGCGCGCCCCGTCGGTGGAGCTGCTGCGGGGCGTGTACCAGGGGGCGATGCGGGTCTACTTGGACCGTTTCCTGAACGTGCCCGCCGCCCGCCAGCCCTCCGCCGACGGCTCCGGCGATATAGCCGGCCTGCAGGCCTGCTGGGACACCGAGGGCGCCGTCGACGAGGCCGGGCAGATCGCCTACGGCTTCCTGGCCGGCGGCGGGGATGCCCCCCAGTTGATCGCCGCCCTCGGGAGCGCTCTGCTCGCCGAAGACGCCCAGTTCCACTGGTTCCAGATCTACGAGGCGGCCGTCCGCCAGCACGCCGCCTGGCCGCTCGGGAGCGAGCAGGGCCGGCTCATCCTCGCCGGCTGTGCCCGCTTCCTGGCGGCGCACACGCCGACTCGGCGGGAGCGCTCGCACGTGGTCCGCATCGCCACCCGCTTGCGGCGCGGAGAGCCCCTCTACGAAGAGGACGCCTGAGCCTCAGGCGCTCGCCGGGTGGGGGGCGTGCATCGCCTCGAGGAACGCAACGGCCTCCGCCCGCACCTTCGTGCGCCGCATCGGCGGCAGCGCCTTCACGAAGTACCCGGAGTAGCTGGCCGTCGCCAGGCGGGGGTCGAGGACGGCGACGACGCCGCGGTCGGTCTCGGTCCGGATGAGGCGACCGGCGCCCTGGGCGAGCAACGTCGCCGCCCGGGGGAGGTCGACGAGCCGGAAGCCCATCGCTCCGGCTGCCTCCCGCCTCGCCGCCATGAGTGGCTCGTCGGGCCTCGGGAAGGGCAGGCGATCGATCACGACGAGCGAGAGGGTGGGGCCCGGCACGTCGACCCCCTGCCAGAAACCCATCGTGGCGAACAGGCAGGCCGCCTCCTCCGTGCTGAAGGCCTGCAGCAGCACCGGCTTGGGGAGGTCCCCCTGCACGTGCACCGGCCAGGGGATGCGCCCTCGAAGCGCCTCGGCAGCAGCCTGCATCGCCCGGTAGCTCGTGAAGAGGCCGAGGGTGCGCCCACCGGCGGCCTGCACGAGCGCCTCTAGCTCCTCGTGGATGGCCGCCTCGGCGTTCGGGCGGCGGCGGTCGGGCAGGCGGGCGGCGCAGTAGAGGAGGCCGTTGCTGGCGTAGTCGAACGGGCTGCCGACGTCGATCTCGGTGACGTCAGCGCCCGGCGCCCCGAGGCGCTCGGCGAGGCCGGGCGGCAGCGTGGCGCTCGTGAGGACGACGGGCATCTCTGCGAAGACCTGCGTGGCGAGAACGGCGCTCACGTCGAGGGGGGCGGACCGCAGCGACTGGCGGTCGCCGCCGGTCACCCAGAGGACCTCCTCGAACCTCGACTGCGCGGCCGTTCCGGTCAACCGGCACGACTCCAGCTCCTCCCGGCAGCGCTCCACGGCGAGCAGGGAGCGCAGGGCACGTTGCGCCGAGTCGCTGCCGGCGTTGCCGGAGTTGCCAGCGCTGCCGGAGGCCGCACCGTCGCCGCCTGCCGCCCGCCGCAGCTCACGCTCCAGCTGCACGAGGCGAACGACCGTGAGATCGACGGCGCCCCCGATCGCCTCGCCGAGCCCGGGAGGGAGGCGCTGGTCCTTCGCCGTGGCGAGCGCCTCCTCGAAGCGCCCGGCCGCCGCCAGCACGGCCTCCACCGCCTCGCTGGCGCCGCCTTGGCGTCGCCGTCGCGTGGAGCGGCCGGCCGCGCCCGCCTCGCCCTCCCCGCTGCCGGCGGCCTCGAGGGCGGGCCGGGCGGCGACGGCGATGCCTCGCAGCCGCCCGGGGCTGACGTCGACGCCGAGGCAGGCCGCCAGCACGTCCTCCAGCTCGTGTGCCTCGTCGACGACGAGGGCGCCGTGCTCGGGCAGCACGGCGCCACCGCTTCGCAGATCGGCACCGAGGAGGTGGAGGTTGACGATGACGACATCGGCGACCGCCGCCTTGGCGCGGGCGCGCTCGGTGAAACAGTCGGCGCCCGACGGGCAGCGGTGGGCGCCCGGGCACTCGTCGGCGCCGACACTGACAGCCGACCAGGCCGTCGGGTGCGGTTCGAAAGCCAGCTCGGCGCGGTCGCCGGACATCGTCGATCCTGACCACTCCACGAGACGCGCCACCTGCTCGCCGAGAGATCCCCGCAGGCCGGTGGGCGCCGGCACGGCGACGCCCTCGAGGCTCGCCTGGCGGCCGGCCTGCTCCATCTCGACGAGGCGCTGGCGGCAGACGTAGTTGGATCGGCCCTTCAGCACGGCCCAGCTGATCGGCCGACCGAGCTGCAAGCTCTGAGCGACAAGGGGCAGGTCTTTCGTCGCCAGCTGGTCCTGCAGGGCCTTCGTCGCCGTTGCCACGACGACGCAGGTGCCGGAGAGCACGGCGGGCACGAGGTAGGCGAACGACTTGCCCGTTCCGGTGCCGGCCGTGACGGCGACGTGGCGAGGTCGCCCGCCGTGCTCGTGCGCCCCGCCGGGATCCTCCACGCTGTGCGACGGCACGGCACTGGCCAGGCATTCCGCCACGGCCTCTGCCATGGCGCGTTGGCCGTCACGCACCTGACCTGCCGGAAGCTGTGCCACGACGCGACCGAGCTGATCGGTGACGGACAGCCGGGACACTGTCGGCGACCCTAACGCCGTGGTGGCCGGAGGTTCACTACTGTTCCGGCGTGCGCGCACGCCGGCCCGGAGTCTTCCTCGCCGCCGGCGCCGGATACCTCGCCCTCTCGGGCATCCTCTGGTGGCATCTCTGGCACGCCGGGCTCGGCAACGCCATCGTCGCGCAGGGATACGGCGACCCCGACCAGGACGTCTGGTTTCTCGCCTGGGTGCCGCACGCCCTCGGGCACGGGCTCAACCCGTTCTTCAGCACGGCGATGTTCGCCCCAAAGGGCATCAACCTCGTCGTCAACACGAGCATCCTGCTGCCATCGCTCGTCATGACGCCCGTGACCGAGCTGTTCGGCCCGCTCGTGTCTTTCAACGTCGCCGTCGTGCTGGCACCCGTCATGAGCTCGCTGTCGGCCTTCGTGGCCTTCCGCCGCTGGGCGCCCTGGGCCCCGGGCCGCTGGCTGGCGAGCCTCTTCTACGGCTTCTCTCCCTTCGTGCTGAACGACCTGCTGTCCGGCCACCTCCATCTCACCGTGCTCGTCTTCCCGCCCATCGCCCTCGTGCTGTTCGACGACCTCCTCGTGCGCCAACACGGCAACGCCCTCGTAAAGGGCGCTTTGCTCGGACTCGTCTTCGCCGCCCAGTTCCTCACCGGCCAAGAGGTGATGGCGATCATGGCGATGGTCGCCCTCTGCGGCGTGGCCATCCTGGCGCTGCGGCACCCGGGCGAGGCGCGGCGCCGCTGGCGGCGGGCAGCCGTCGGGCTCGGCGGCGGCGCCGTCGTGGCGGGCGTCATCCTGGCGGTCCCCATCTACGAGCTGCTGGCCGGGCCGCGGCGGTTCCCCGGCACGGTCTTTCCCGTCCCCTACGGGTTCTGCATCGTGCTGCGAACCTGGCTGTGGCCGCTCGGCAGCTGGCCGCAGTCCGTGGCGGCGGCCTACGTCGGCGTTCCCCTCGTCGTGCTCGTCGCCGTCGCCTGCTGGCGCGTCCGCAGCGGGGCGCTCCGCTTCGCCGTCGCCATGGCGGGCGTGGCCTTGATCTTCGGCCTCGGCGGGAGCATCCATTGGAGCTCGACCTGGAACACCAACATCCCGCTCCCCGACGCCGTCTTCAGCCACTGGCCGCTGCTGAAGAACCTCCTGCCGGTGCGCTTCGAGCTCATGATCAACCTGTTCCTGGCGCTGGCGCTCGCCATCATCCTCGACCGCACGTGGGCGTGGCGGATGGCGCATCAAACCCGCCGGCTGCCCTCGCCGGCGCGGCGCAACCTCGCCGCCGGCTCTCTCGCCCTCGCTCTCGGCGTCGTCGTGCTGGCGTCGCCGGCGCTCGGATCGCCGATCCCCTACACCGTGCGCCCCATCGCCGTGCCGGCTGTGTACCGCTCGCCCACGCTCCGTCTCCTGCCGGCCGGCAGCGTCCTGCTCGGCTACCCCGTGCCGAACGGCTTCACCGCCGACCCGCTCGTGTGGCAAGCCGAGGAGTTCATGCCGTACAACCTCGTGGCCGGATACGGCTTCATCCCGAGCCCGAGCGGACCGCTGCCGACCGGCCAGATGTGGCCGAGCACGGCATACGAGATCTATCAGGACGCTCAAGTCGGCCTCCTCCCACCGACGCCCGACCCGAACGACGTCGCAGGCCTTCGCAGCGACCTGACGGCATGGCACGTCTCGATCGTGGTGGAGTACGTGGGCTACGGCGCATTCCTACAGCCCCGTCAGCTGGCCGCCATCGTGGACGCCGCCACCGGCGTGACGCCCGAGCGAATTGACGGCGCCTGGGTGTGGCGCCTGAGGCGATGACCGCCGGCCCCCCCATCCCGCCTACCGGCCGGCGACGGCCGCCGCCTCCCGACCGTCGGCTGCCATCGCCTCGGCCACGAGCTCGCGAGGGCCCGAGAGCACGATGAGCTCGGTGTTTCTCAAGTGCGAGACCACGCCAACCTTGACGCCCTGCGGGTTGTGGATGCCGATCTGGGCGCCGACGTAACGCTTCGAGTCGAAGCTGAGCACGCCGACATGGCCGCGACGCTCGCACATCGCCACGAGGTCCTCCAGGCTCAGCCAGGCCTCGTCGTTGTACGAGACGGCGAGCAGGCGCGCCTGCACCGCCGCGATGACATCGGCAAGCGCTGGGGCGAGGGAGCGTCGGCGGTTGAACGGACTCTGGAGGGTGGGCTCGCGGCAGTCGACCCGCTTGCAGGCGACGCCGTAATGGGCCGGGGCGTCCCAGCGCACGAGCGTCTCCCATACGTGGTAATTCGAGAAGTAGCGGTGCTGGTTGTAGGGCGGGTCGAGATAGGCGAAGTCGAACTCGCCGATGGGTGATCGCACCGTCTCGAGGGCGTCACCCAGCACGGCCGCCCCCGGCCCGTCGATGAGGGCGGGCGCCCGCAACTCGAGCGGCTTCAGCGCCCGCGGTGCCCACTGCTTCAGGTATGCCATCTGCAACCCGGTCGTGGAGTCCACCCGGTCGGCCGCCTCCAACAGGCTTGCCAACAGGACCGGGTAGAGGGGGGAAGCGGCGTACTCCTCGATGGCGTCCCGGATGGCGTCGATGCGCACGCCGTTGTCCGGATGGAAGTAGCGAGCCGTCTCGCAGAACACGGTGGTGACATAGCCCCGTCTCGACGGGCGGGCTGCCAGATCGGCGAGGGCGTCGCTGAGCTCGTGGCCGTCGACGCTGCAACGGTCGGTGGCGATGTAGGCCTGGGCGAGGACATGGGCATACGTTGCGGAGTCGACGGCGGTGACGTGGGCGCCAGACCGCTTGAGGGCCTGGGCGACGCGAGTCGTGCCCGTGAACAGATCGAGAGCGCGCCGCGACTCGATGGCGGAGGCGATTGCCGAGATGGCGGGAACGAGGCGCCGTTTGGAGCCGAGGTACTTGATCACTCTGCCCCCACGACGGCTCGGACACGCTGGAGGGCAGCAGCGAGGTCGGGCACCTCGAATTCGAGGGGGCGCCCGGGCGGGGAAAGGAACACGAGCACGCAACGGCGCACGGGCAGCCCGCTCGCATCTGCCAGCGCCAGGGCGTAGGCGGCAGCCTGCAGGCAGTAGCGCTCCGCCGACGCCTCGACCTCGGCACGGTCCTGCACGGTGTCCGTCTTGTAGTCGACGACGGTGAGCTCGCCGCCATCCTCGAAGCACAGGTCCACATAGCCGTCGAGCACGACGCCGCCGATCGTTGTGGCGACATAGACCTCGCGCCGGGCGCTGCCGGAGCTGAAAGCGGCTCTCACCGTGGGGCTCGAGAGTGCCGCCGCCGCGAGCTGCTCGACCTCACCGGCGCGATCACCGATGCGCTCGGCTCTCGCCTGTGCCTCGGCGAGGTCGTGAAGCTCGGGGCTGGGGGCTCCGCCGAGGCTCAGTTGGCGGGCCGTCTCCTGCCCGATGGCCTGCAGCGTGGCGTGGACGGCACGTCCGAGCTGTGTGCCGCCGCGACCCCGCCGGGGCCGACCCGGGGTGCCGGCATCGATGCCCGAGACCCAGTCGAGCTCGCCCTGCGCCCGCCGGACGGCGTCGTCCTCATCGAGGCTCCCTCCCGACGGCCACGCCAAGCCCGCCACGACGGCAACCTCGGTCGCCCGCACGCTCACCCGCCGGCCGACCCTCGCCAGCAGCTCGGCACGTTGTCGACGCCACGTCTGCCACTCCTCGGGGGAGCTGGCAGGACGGTGAGCGGCGCGTCGGGCGACGACGGCGCCGGTGGCAGCGACGGCGGCGAGGTCGAAGAGCGAACCCTGCGCCACCGGACCGAGCATGGCCTCGGAGGGGCCCAACTGGCTCGTCTCGGCGTGAGAGGCAGGCTCGTCGATCGCCTCCCAGAGACCGGGCCGCCTCTCGAGGGCTTCCGTGGCGGCTTCGTAGAGCCGCTGGCCCAGAGTCCCCTCGTCCCCGCTCGGGACGTGATGGGCGCACACGACGAGGTGATCGCGAGCCCGCGTGGCGGCCACATAGAGCACCCGGACGGCCTCAGCCCGCTCGAGCGCCAGCTCGACGGTCTTGAGCGCCTCGAAGCCCGCCGTGCGCAGATCGCTCCGCAGGTGCACTTCGACCCTGCCGCCCGATGAGCGCAGGAGGCGGCGTCCGACGCCGCGGGGCACGTCGTCGCTCGTGCCGAAACCGGCCAGCACGGCGATCGGGTACTCGAGGCCCTTGGCTGCATGCACCGTCAAGATGTGGACGACGTCCTCGTCCGGCTCCGGCAGCACCGACTCGACGGAGCGGAGCCCTTCGGAGAGCTGCTCGTCCACCCAGTCGGCGAACTCCCGCAGGCCTCCCCCGCCCCCCTCGACAAAGGCCCGCGCCCGCTCGATCAAGAAGCGCACCCGTCTCCACGACTCCCGCTCCCTCGGCGATCCGGCCGCGAGCTGGAGCAGGCGCCGGTCACGGACCGCCTCCTCCAGCACCCCGACGGGACCGAGGCCGAGGCGGCGGGCGCGGTAGCCCCGAATCGCGGCGAGCGACTCGGCCACGACACCTTCGACCGCACCCGCCTGCGGTCCCTCCACGGACCAGGAGCCGCCGCCGTGCCGGAAGGCGTAGAGCTCGTCGTCGCGGCAGGCGAAGGCGGGCGAACGGAGCGCCGCCAGGAGAGCGACGTAATCAGCCGGATCGTCGATGGCACGGCAGAGGGCGAGGAGATCCCGCACCTCCTGGCTGCGGTAGATGAGCGAGGCGCTCTCGACGCGGTAGCCGATCCCGTGGGCATCGAGGGCTGCCTCCAGCTCCTCGAGGCCGGTTCGGCGGGGCACCAGGATGGCGACGTCGCTCAGGCAGGCCGCCCGCAGGCTCTCGCCCTCACCGACGAGCCAGCCTTCCCTCCTGACCGCTCTCTCGATGACCGTGGCGCACGCCTCCGATTCGAGGAGGCGTTGCTGGCGGCGGCGCAGCGAGTGGTCGAGCCGGCCGCCGACGATCCGCACCGGTGTGGCAACCCCGGGCGATCGCACTGGTTCGAGCCGCGAATAGCCATCCCCCATGAGGGTCGTGAAGCACTCGTTGGCGAACTCGATGATGCCCGGGACGGAGCGGAAGTTGGACGTGAGCGCCACCGGGGCACCTCCGGCGAGGCGAGCGCGGGCACGTTCGTAGGTACCGAGGTCGGCGCCCCGGAAGCGATAGATGGACTGCTTCGGGTCGCCGACGAAGAACAGGCGGCCCGCCTCCACCGGGCTCGCCGGCGGGCTCGAGCCCGCACGCTGCGCGCCGCCCGGCTGGCCGCCGCCGATCAGCTCGGCGATCTCGAGCTGGAGGGGATCGGTGTCCTGGAACTCGTCGATCAGCAGGTACTTGAGCTTGCGCCGCACCTCCGCCAGCACGGCCGGACGCTCGAGAAGCAGGTCGCGTGCCAGCACGAGGAGGTCGTGGAAGACGAGCGTGCCCTCGGCCCTGCGGGTGGCCGCCGCTTCTCGGGCCACCACGTCGAAGGTGGCCACGATGGCCGGGAGCACGACGTCGGCCACCTCGGCCGTGGCCCCCTCGCGGGCCAGTCGGGCCGCCTGCAGGCAGCCGCGCACCGCCTCGAGGTCACAGGACCAGGCGCCCTTCTGGCCGGAATTGCCGGCGCGCAGCGAGGGTTGCTTCGACGCGAGCAGAGCGATGCGCGGGTCGGCCGCCGCATCCTCGAGGTCGCCCGGGGCCGTCAACAAGTCGCGGAGATCGCGCGCCTCGCGCAGTCGCGGCAGCAGCGTGTCATCAGGGTCGAGGCAGTGCCCCTCCAGCGCGAGTGCGTCCTCGAGGAGCGAGACGACCGCCGCCGTTCCCCGCTCGACGGAGGCGGCCACGCTGCCCAGGACGCTCTCGACATCCGGACCGATGTCGCCGCACTGGTCCCACTGCTCGCCGACCTCCTTCGCCAGGTCCCGCAGGTGGGTCGGAGTGACGCCGATGAGGGCCGCCACGCCGAACAACCGGAGCATGCTGTCGTCCGCCCCGAGTCGGTCGAGGACGGACGACCAGTGCCGGCGCCAGGCGAGGCTCTGGCGGACCTCGTCGAGGATCTCGAACCGCGGCGGCAGGCCGGCCTCGATGGGATGCTCGCTCAAGAGGCGCTGGCAGAACCCGTGAATCGTCGAGATGGCGGCTTCGTCCAGTCGGTCGAGCGCTGCCTGCACGCGGCGTCGCTCGGGGCCGTCCCGTCCCCGTTGCGCGAGATCGGTGAGGGACCGCCGCACGCGGTCCTTGAGCTCGAGTGCCGCCGCCTCCGTGAAGGTGATGGCAGCGAGGTCGTCCAACTCGCAGGCGCCCGACCTGAGCAGTTGCACGATGCGGGAGACGAGGGCACCCGTCTTTCCCGAGCCGGCGCCGGCTTCGACGAACAAGGTGGAGTCCAACCGGTACTCGATCGAGTGCCGGGCGGCGGCGTCCGCCAGCGCCTCGTGACGCGTCGCAGCGGTCGTCACAGCGGGCCCACCAGCTCGACGTAGGCCGCCATCTCAGCGTCGGTGCTGGCACGCTCCCACAGCTCTGCCCGGTCGGTCGTGCACAAGGCGTCGTAGTCGCAGTACCGGCAGTTCTCGTAGGCGCCCTGGCGGGGCGGGCCGGGGTGGGGCGGGAAGCAACCCGCGTCGATCGTCGACACGAGCGTCTCCAACACATCATGGAGGGCGGCGTCCACCTCCGCCGTCAGCTCGACCGGGATGACGGCATAGCCGGCCGTCGACTGCACGAAGCGGTACTCGGCACGCGTCGGGCCCTGCAGGCTCATCTCCCGGCCGACGACGTCGGCTGCCGCCTTCGCGTAGATCGGCAGCTGCAGGTGGCGGCCGCGCCCGAGCGGGTCGGTGAGGATGTCCTGGAAGCCCTCGGATCTGCCGCTCTTGTAATCGACCACGACGAGCCTGCCGTCGCCGGTGACATCGACACGATCGATGCGGCCGCGGAACATGACGCGGCGACCGACAACCTCGGCCACGGCGCCGCCGTCGCCTCCGAAGTCGAGCTCGACGTGCAGGGGCACCCGGCCGAGTGCCGCCGAGTCGGCGATGTCACGCTCGACGTAGCGCTCGAGGTCGCGCTCGATGCGCCCCCGCTCGGTGTGCCAGAAGATGGCTTTGCCGGTCTTGCCCGCCAGCTCGAGCAATTCGAACTGGGTGGCGGCGAGGCGGCGAAGGCGAGCAAGGGCAGCGCTGTCGAGGGCCGCCGGGGCACGGCCGCCTTCGTTGTCTCCGAAGAAACCCTCCAGAACGGCGTGCATCATCGTCCCGCGGTCACGGGCGTCGATCATGACGAGCCGCTCCGGGGCCTCGAGCCGGTTCACACCGAGCTTGCGGTCAACGAAGAACCGGAAGGGGCAGGTGGCGAAGCTCTCGAGGCCCGTAGCCGAGAGGGCGTCCGACCAGGCGTCCTCCGCTGCGCCGGAGGCGGGAACGAAGCCGGCGAAGGGATTGAGGCCGCCGAGGCGGCGGCGGCGCAGCGAGTCGCGGCGCCGGCCGTAATCGTCGTCCAGCGCCTCTAACCAGGTCGGTGCGGCGGCGGCGAAAAGGAGGGAGCCGAGCTCGAAGTCCGTCACGTCGGCGGCCGCCACACCGTCGGCCACGCGACGGAGAGATGCGGCGAAGGAGTGCACCTCGGTCGTCTCGCCGCCGAAGCGCTCGACGATCCACGGCGACGGGTGCACGGCGCGTCCCGCCCGCACGTCGATGCGGGCGTAGGAAGCCTGCGACCGGGCGGCGCCCGAAACGGCCCAAACGAGGTGACGGCGCGCCGTCTCCTCGCCGCCCTCGGCCTCTGCGAGCACCTCGAAGCGCTCGCGCTCTGCTCTCGGCACGAGGGGGTCGTCGCGCTGCCGGGCGGGCAGGTCGCCCTCCCGGCAGCCGAGCAGGAGCAGCAGATCAGAGCTGAGGCCGGCGACGGCGTGCAACGAAGCAACGGTCGGCCCGACGCCGAAGCGGCCACGGTCTCCTGCCGGCCGCTCGAGGGCGACCTGCAGGGCGAGAGCGAAACGTCGCACCCGCTCCGATGACGGCAACGCATCGAGCGGCTCGAGCCCGTCGAGGCCGTCGAGGTCGTCGAGGGCTTCGGCGAGCGCCGTGCGGTCCTCGCCCGGATCGAGGAGCTCCTGTAGGGCCTGCTCGCTCCAGGCCTGCAGCGCGCGCCAGCTCTTGGCGGCGGCCGCCGAGGAGGTGAGAGCGTGCAGGCGCTCGACGAGCTGGAGGAGGTCGCCAGCCGCCCGCGCCGCCCGGCTCCGACGCTCCGAGTGGGCGCCCGGCGTTTCCTCCTGCAGCTGAGCGACCTGCGAACCGAGACGGCTCCGCCATTGCGCCATCCCGCTCAGCACGCCGGCGGAGCGAGAGCACCGGTCGAAGGTGCCCACGGGTAGGCCGCCGTCCTCGGTCAGGCTGCCCAACCACCGCGTGAGGCCGTGCCCTGACCGGATGGGGCCGCTCGCCAGCCACGCCATCACCTCGCCGCGCTCCAGCTCGTGACCAGGAGCCACCGGCTTGGCGAGCTCCACGAGCCCGCTCAGGAGACGGGCATGGGGCGTCTCGGACAGCTGGCTCGGGGCGCCGCCGCTGCACGGGATGCCGGCCGCCTTCAGCTGCTCGCACACCCGACGACCGACCTCGAGAGTGCGGGCGGTGTCGGGATAGGCCACGACACAGCGGCCCAGGTCGCCTCCGGCCTCGGCGTGGGCGACGAGGCGGCGTACCGCCTCCCGCACCTCGACGTCCTCGTCGGGCGCCGAAAGGAACCCACCGAAGCGCTCTGCCAGGGCGGCGGCGGCGTGGCTCTCGGGTGCGCCCTCTCGGTCCAGCCGCCGCCCACTCGGCGCGCCGGGGGCAAAGAGCCCGGCCAACCTCGCCACGAAGCGCTCGACAGCCCGGTCGGCCACCTCGTCGCCGGTCACGGCGGCGAGCACGACGACATCGAGCCGGCCTGCCAAGGCGGCGAGCAGCCCGGTCTCCTCCGACTGCAAGGGGTCCGGTAGGTACACAACGACACGCCCGATGTCGGCAAAGCCGTCGGCAGCGTCGTCGGCGGCGCCCGCAGAGCGGCCCTCGAGACGGCGCAGGGCGGCCACTCGGAGGTCGGCCGTGTCGTAGTAGTCGACCTCGAGCAGGCGGGCGGCGACCCGCACGAGGGCGACGACGTCGTGGGCACGTCCGCTCGCAGAGGCGAGCCGATTCAGCTCCTCGTCGCTGAGGCGGCGCAGATCCCGATACGTGGCGGCGAGGCTCGCCTCAGTGGCCGGGTGGCCGGCGACGGGGCCGAGGAGGCCGGGCGATTCGCTCAGGGCGACGCGGGCGGCCGCATGCAGCGCCACCTGTGTGAGCGGGCGGCGCCCGCCTGCAGCGGCGCCGGCACCGCCGAGGTGTTGCAGGAGGGCGTTCATCGGTGTGAAACGAACGGAGGCGAAGGCGCCCTCAGCTGCGAGGCGGCGGCGCAGCGAGAGTGCGACGATCGGGCTTCCCACGACGACCCAGACGGGAGCGAGGCGATCGGTCGCCTGCGCCCGGCCGATCTCACCCGCCAGGGCTGCCTCCGCCGCGGTGCCGGGGGCCACCCGCTCGATCCGGCCTGCCATGGAAGCGATCGTACGGGGCCGATGTGTCAAGGTCCGGCCGGCGGCTGCCGCCGGCCGTCCTCACTCCACCTTCCAGCGGCCGACGTCGTCGAGGAGGACCTGGCCCGGCGGCGTCCACCCGACGGTCTCAATCCTGATCGACTTGTTGATCACGATCGTCACACAGCCGGTGACGGAGCGCCGGGCGAAACCGGGATCGCCCGGCATCAGGGCACCGTCGTCACCTCCTCCAAGTGGCCGTCCACGAGCTCCCACCAGTCGTCGCAGCAGTCCGCCACCTCCGGGTCGTGGGTGGCGAGGACGACGAGGGCGCCGCCGGAGGCAAGGCCGAGCAGCAGGCGCAGCACGCGCTGGCGGCTGTCGGCGTCGAGCTCGGCGGTGGGCTCGTCGGCGACGACGATGTCGGGTTCGCCTGCGAGCACGCGGGCGACGGCGACACGCTGCCGCTGCCCACCGGAGAGCTCGGTCACGAGGCGGTCCTCCGTGCCAGCGAGGCCGACGGCCCCGAGGGCTGCCAGCGACCTCGTTTCGATCTCAGCCGTGGCGATGCGAACCGCCGCCGCCTGCATCGGCAGGGAGACGTTCTCCGCGGCCGTCAGGCCGGGGGCGAGGCCGAAGCTCTGAGGGACGAAACCGATGCGCCGGGCTGGTCCGGGACGATCGACCGTGCCCTCGTCGGGTGCCAACAGGCCGGCGAGAACCATCATCAAGGTCGTCTTGCCGGATCCGGAGTGCCCGCTCACGGCGACGGCACGACCGGCGTGCGCCACGAGGTCGAGGCCGTCGAGGACGCGACGACCGCCGAGGCGGACCGAGACGCCACGAGCGGCGAGGACGATCTCGCTCACTCGCCCTCCAGATCGGCGCGCTTGAGCTCGATGCCGTCGGGCCGCTCCGACAGGCGAAAGAGGGTCTGGGGCGGGAAACGCTCCAAGACCTCCGGCGGCAGCTGCAGGGTGCCGTCTCGCCCCACGACGGCGTACTGGCCGCCCTTGCGGCCCTCCGCCCCGACGCGGCCGTCCCTGATCGTCACGGTGCGGGGCACCGAGGCGGCAACCGCCGGGTCGTGGGTCACCATGACCATCGTCGCCCCTACCCCGTCGTGCAGAGCGTGCAGCGCCTCGATCACCTCGCCCCGCTGCTCGTGGTCGAGCTGGCTGGTCGGCTCGTCCACGAGCAAAAGGCTGCCCCCGCCGGCGGCTCCGGCAGCCAGCGCCACGCGTTGCTGCTCGCCGCCGGCGAGGCTGCCGACCTTGCGATGCGCCAGGTCGTCGATGCCGAGGAGGGAGAGCAGCTCGTCGGGGCCCCGCACACCGGGGGCGCCGGGTGGCCGGACCGAGCGGGCGCCCCGCCCGGCGAAGACGACGTTCTGGCGCACCGTGGCGTAGGGCAGCATGTTGGCGAGCGGATCCTGCAGCACGATGCCGACCTCGGCGGCGCGGTAGGTGCGCAGCTCGGCCGGCGTCATTCGCCCGACGTCGCGATCTCCCACGAGGACCTGCCCGGCGGAGGGCCGCAGCAGGCCGCCCAGCATCCGCAAGAGCGTCGACTTGCCGGCACCTGAAGGCCCCAGCAGAGCGACCATCTCGCCGGGGTCGATCGTGAGGTCGATGCCACGCAGGGCGATGACCTCGGCGCCGTCGAGGTGGTAGATGTGCACGACGCTCGAGCAGTCGACGGCAAGGCCGGCGCGCCCGTCGGCACTCACGACCATGCTCACGTGCTCGACCTCACGTTGTCCGGGCGGACGCGCCGCATCGTGAGCAGGCTGGCGAGGATCCCTCCCGTGAGAAGGAGAACGAGGAGGATGGCGGCGGCGACGACGGCGTCCACCGCCCCGAGGCTGACCGAGGTGGGGAGCAACGGTCCGGCGCGCCCGGGCGGGAACTCCGGGAGCAGGCCGAGGCTGAGCGCACCGGCCACGAGACCGGCGGCGAGCCCGAGGACGGTGGCGACGACGACGATCACGACCTGTTCGAGCAGTAATGACCGCCGCAGCACCTTGACCGGCACGCCGACGGCCACCAGGGCGGAGAACTCCAGTGAGCGGCGGCGGGAGTCAGAGGCCACGGAGAACATGAGGGCGCCGAGCGCCAGCAGCGCCGCCCCGGCGGCGGCGAGCAGGAAGAGGTCGAAGGCGAGCGAGGGGGCGGTGCGGCCCGACACGAGGGCGGCGGCGGCCGACGTCTGCTCGCCCGTGACCGTGACGCCCCGGCTCGCCAGTCCCGCCAGCAACGCCGCGCTCGGGGCGTGCCGCAGCCAGACCTCGAAGATGACGTCGCCGGGAGGACCCTGTTCCTCGGCTTCGGCAAAGCTGAGGTCCATCAGGTCGCCGTTTGCCCCGACGCCCGGAAGTGCCCACGCCTCGAAGCTGGTGACGCCGCTGAACTCGACACCGTCGAGGCCGCTGACGGGCACGACGCCCGGTTGAGCCGGGTTGGCGCTCAAACCGGCCAGCATCGTCGTGGCGACGACGGGTACGACCTGTGGCAGGTCGTCCGGCCCGACGGCAGGCTCCGGCGCCGAGGCGACGTCGTCGAAGGTGGCGAGGAGGCCTTGCGGCGAAGCCACCGCCAACACGGTGCTCGACGACGTCCCCCCGCCGGCGACGTTTCGCTGCAGCCAGTCACCCGGTTGCGTGAGCCCGACGTCGACCGGCGCCCACACTCCGTGCCGCTGCACCTCGAGGTCCGAGAGCAGCAAGGGGACATCGACCGAGTCGAGGTTGCTGTTCGGGCTCGGGCTCCACAGCATGGCGATCGAGTCGAGCCGGCACACGAGCAGGCAACCTTCGTCGAGCGAGCTGCCGACGAAGAAGGAGCCCGTGTGCAGGCCCGGAGCGAGGTTGAGGGTGGCCTCCGTGCCGTCCTGCTCGTCGTAGATGTTCAGCTGCAAGAGGGGCGCCGGCACGACCCGGTGCGACATGCTGACGCGGAAGCGAATGGCGTCCGCCCCAGCGAGGGTGACCTCCGGTGCGGTTGCCTGGGGGGGGTGGAGGTAGGCGGCGACGGCTTTCGCGGTCGCCGGGCTCGTCGTCGTCCCCGGCGGCCAGCTCGCCACGGCGGCGAACCGGGAGCTGTCGACCGCAAGGGTCGGGCTCGTCGAGTTGATCTTGGCGGCCGCCATGGCTTCGTCACCGGACGGATCGGCCGCCTCGACCGCCTGCACGAAGTTCACCCCCGGGCGAACCTGCACGGTCAGCACCTCGGGGGCGCCCACCTGAAACTCGGCCTGCGTCGCTCGGTTCACCGCGGCGATGTGGTAGCCGGCAACCGAGAACGCCAACACGCCGACGGCGATCACGAGAACGACGACGCGGCGGGCGACGCCGGCACTGCGCATGATGGTCCGGCTCGCAAGACCGACCGCCACGCGGGAGGACCAGCGAGTCATCCGCACGAGCGGCCTGGAGGCGAGCGGCAGCAGGCGGGCACCGAGCACGCCGGCCGCCAGTGCGACGGCTCCGGGGGCGAGCGAGGCCAACGGGTCGAGCGGTGCGCCCGCCGCCGCCGAGGAGTGTGTGGAGACGAGCTCGAGCAGAGCCGCCACGGCCAGGCCGAGGGCAAGCAGGTCGACGAGGAGGGCACTGAGGCGCCTGCGCCGCTCGCCGGCCGCCCGCCCCTCCGTAGCGAGTGCCGGACGCAACAAGGAGCGGGAACCGAGCACCGCCGCCGTGAAACCCCCTACGAACGTGAGGACCGCCACCGTCACGGCGAGAGCGTCGATCCTCGCCGGCGCCCCGGCCACGAACAGGTGCGGTGACAAGAGGGCGACGAGCAGCCAACCGAGGGCGAGGCCGACGGGCGTTGCGACGAGGAGGAGCAGGGCCGGCTCGCGCAGCGCCATCATGGCGATCGAACGGCGGCGCAGTCCGCGAAGCTCGGCGATCTCGAGATCGCCCGAGCGCTCGGCCCCGTTGCTCGCCGCCACTTGATAGAGGACGAGGAGCGCCAGCAACACCAGCTCGAGGGCGACGGCACCCACGATCGTCTGCATCTCGCTCTCCTGCTGCTCGATGCCCTGCAAGACCCCCGGCAGCCCGGAGGTGGCCGTGAGCTGGCCCTGCAACGACGTCTCGTAGGCGGCGAGCTGACTGAGCACGAGCGGGATCTCGTCGGCCGCCACAGCCGACGGCCGCAAGGGAAGCTGCCCGTAGACGGAGGTCGGGAGGCGTGACTGGGTGGCTGCGCCGGCTGCGGTGACAAAGCCGTCGTCGACGAACTGCACCGGCCCGAGCGGGCCCTTGCTGTTCCCGCGGGCGTACGAGTCGTTAGCGCCGAAGTCGAAGGGGTTCTGACCCCACCAGTAGGCGGTGTCCGGCACCCCGGCTGCGTACAGACCGCACACGACGAGGCGACGGCCCCCCACGGGGCGGACGTGGCTCCCAACGGTGAGGCCGATGAACGAGGCCGAGCGCGTGCTCAACAACACGGTGTCGGCGCTCGTCGGGCACTGACCGGCGACGAGGTGGAGATGGGCGCACACGCCGGGCCGCGCCAGGAGGTCGACGCCGACGACGGACTTCGACTTCCGGTCGGGCAGGCTGGCCGAGACGTCCACGGTGACGACGGCCGGTTCGTAGCGGTCGTGAGCCGCAGCGCCCGAACCGCCCGGTACGGCGGCGAGCGCCGCGGCGATGTCGCCGGGAGACGAGTGCGCGACTCCCGCCGGCGGTAGCAGGAAGATGCCCACCGAGCTCGGGGCAGCCTCCGTCAGGGTGGCCGTCGTGACCGACTGGTTGGCCGCCGCCAGGTAGATGGGACCGGCCGTGGCCGCCGTCACGGCCGCCACGGCGACGAAGAGGAAGACGAGCGACGACCCGAGACGCCAGCGGATCGATTCCCAGACGAGCCCACCGAGGCGGCGCCCATGAGCTGCCCGGTCCATCGACATCACTTCGGAACGCTAACCCAATATGTCAGATTCGTGACGACACGGAGCGACCCGCTCAGCCGGCGGGGGCCCCTGATGGCCCCGGACCGCCGCGAGCCTCCACGAGCTGGCGGACGAGGGGGAGCACGTGCGTGGCGACGATCGCGCCGCAGTATGGGTAGAAGTGGACACCGTCGCTCCAGCGGCAGGCGTGGCCGTTGAGGGTGGCGTTGAAGTGGTTACCGGGCGAGAGATAGCTGTCCAGATCGACGAGGTGAACCTGGTCGGGAAAGGCCGCCGCCAGCTTCGCCAGCATCTCGTTGATGAGAGCGTGCCGCTGCAGGGAGGCAGCCGGAGCCGGCGAACCGTCGGAGAAGGGCGGTGGGTTGACGTAGGGCACCGTCAACAGGACGATCGGGATGCCGCCGGCGCCCTCCATGTGCACGAAGAGCTTCATGCGGCTGAACAGGTAGGCGTCGAAGGCCGGCTCGCCGATGTGGACGTCCCGGCCGTTCCATTGCCAGTTGTAGCAGTCCCAGTAGCCCATGAGCACGACGAGGGCCTGCGGGTGGAAACGCCTCTCGTGCGCCTGCCAAGCGGCGAACTGCGTCTGGCAGGGGACGTACTGCGGCGTGTAGCCCGGTCCCGGACCCCACTGCCCAACGCCCTTTACCACGAAGCTGCAGCCGATCTGGGCGTCGTCGTAGAGCACGACGCCGTAGTGCTCCTGATCCGACCCGAGGCCCTCCCCCAGGGTCAGCGCCATGGAGTCTCCCATCACCTGGACGCGCACCGGCGGGCAGGTGTGAAACGTCTCGGTGGCGGGATAGATGGTCGGGAGCTGCAGCGTGCACGGACCTTCATCGCCCACCCACGACACGGGTCCAGCTGGCGGCTTGATCGTCGTCGTGGGCCCGCTCGACTTGCCGGCCGGTGCCACACCGCCGGCCGCCGCCGGAACGCCCGAGGCGACGACGAGCGCGACGACGGCGATGGCGGCGCCTGGCAGGACCGAGGCCCGCACGACCCACGCCGGCCAGCGGCGCTGGCGGATCGGCTGCTCGATGACGAAGTAGCTCACGAGCGTCACGGCTGTCGTGGCAGCGAGGCGGAGGGCGAACAGCGAGAAACCGGTGAGACCGGTCACCTGCTCGTTCAACCAGAGGAAGAGCGGATAGTGCCAGAGGTACAGGCCGTAGGAGATCTGCCCGATCGAACGGAGCGGCCGGCTGGCGAGGAGGCGCCCCACCGGCATCGTGGGTGCGAGGACGACGGAGGCGATGAGGGCGACTCCGGCGGCGTCGAAGAGGAGAAACCCTCCCCGGTAGATGCCACCGCCGGTGCCTGCGCTGAAGCCCGCGACGTGCATGCCGAAGAGGACGGCGCCCAATCCTGCAATCCCGAGGGCGCCGAGCGCCCACCGACCCGACCGGCCCGGGGGGTGCTCCGCCCGTGCCGGCCGCCGGTGCCACAAGGCGAGGCCGAAGGCGAGCGCCGCCCCGGCGAGGAGGCCCTGGGCCCGCGTGTCGGTCCCGTAGTAGACGCGAGTGAGCCCGCCGCCTCCATGGAAGAGCCACGCCATCTCTGCTGCGGAGGCGAACGAGCCGAGAACGGCCAGCACGAAGAGAACCCTCAGCCCGCCGGCGCCGGCGGGGCTCCCGCCGTCCCTGCGGCGGGTGAGGCGGAGCACGGCGAGCACGAGCAGCGGCCACAGCACGTAGAACTGCTCCTCGATCGCCAGCGACCACGTGTGCTGGAGCGGTGAAGGGAGGGCCGTCGCTGCGAAGTAGCCGGCACCTGTCCATATCTGGTGCCAGTTGCCGATGTAGAAGAGCGTGGCGAGCCCGTCGGGCAGCAGCCCTGGCACGGCCCTCGATGCCCCCGCCGCCGCCTGGTAGATGCCGACGACGGCCACGAGGCAGAAGAGGGCCGGCAGCAGCCGGCGGGCGCGACGCGCCCAGAACTGGCGGAGACGAACGGTGCCGGCGTCGGCGAACTCGGCCACGAGGAGCGAGGTGATGAGGAAGCCGGAGAGCACGAAGAAGGCCTCCACGCCCAGGAACCCGCCCTGTGCCCAGGACACGCCCCCGTGGTAGAGGAGCACGGCGAGGATGGCGACGGCGCGCACGCCGTCGAGCGCCGGTTGGTACCCCAGACCTCGCCGCGCAGGCACGGGACGCACCTCCGGTGCCGGGTCGTGAGGAGCCGTTGCCATGCGCCCTACAGTCTCGCGAATGCAGGGCGCGGACCACGACTCGGAGGCGGGCGACTACCTCGAGCTCAACCGGCGCAACTGGGACGAGCGCGTGGCGGTGCACGTGGCGAGCGGTTTCTACGGCGTCGAGCGCTTCGTCGAGGGCGAGGACCATCTCCACGCCTTCGAGTCCGACGAGATCGGGGACGTCTCCGGCAAGCGCCTCGTGCACCTGCAGTGCCACTTCGCCCTCGACACGCTCTGCCTTGCGCGACGCGGCGCCGTCGTGAGCGGCCTCGACTTCTCGCCCCCCGCCATCGCCGAGGCACGAGCCCTGGCGGCGCGATTGGGCGTGGAGGGGCGTTTTGTCGAGGCGAACGTCTACGACGCCGTCGAGGCGCTCGGCGAGACCTACGAGATCGTCTACACGGGCAAGGGCGCCCTCAACTGGATACCCGACCTCGCAGCCTGGGCACGGGTGGTGGCCGCCCTCCTGGAGCCCGGCGGCGTGCTCTACCTGTCCGAGTACCACCCCCTGTCGCTCATGTTGGGGGAGGACAGCCTCGAATTCGAGTGGCAGTACTTCAACACCGGGGCGGAGATCTGGGACGAGCCGGGCGACTACGCCGACCCCGATGCCGTGCTGGGGCACTCTCGCACCGTTGAGTGGGCGCACCCCATCTCGGAGGTGATCTGCTCGATCGTCGACGCCGGTTTGCGGATCGAGTTCTTCCACGAGTTCGCCGAATCCTCCTTCGCCCGCTTCTCGTTCATGGAGCAGATCGGACCGCGCCTGTTCAAGATGCCGGCAGGCATGCCGCAGCTGCCCCTCATGTACTCGGTCCGTGCGATCAAGCCACCTGACATACTCCCGGGATGAGCCAACAAGCCGTCAACGGAGATGGCAGGGCGGGCGTCGTCGATCTCGGTGACAGGCTGACGATCTCGGACATCATCTCGGTCGCCCGCGGCGCCGCCGCCGCCTTCGACGACGACGCCCGCGCACGCATCGCCTCCTCGCGATCGGTCGTCGAGCGAGCCGTGAGCTCGGGTGACGTCATCTACGGCGTCACGACCGGCTTCGGCGCCCTCGCCGACGTGCGCCTGACGCCGGAGGAGGCGCGTGGGCTGCAGCACGCCCTCTTGCGCACGCACGCCGTCGGCGTGGGTGCCGAGCTGTCGCCGGAAGAAGTGCGGGCCATGCTGGCCCTTCGCGCCCACGTGCTCGGCCTCGGGTATTCAGGCGTGCGGCTCGAGGTGGCGGAGCGTTTCATCGACATGCTCCGCTTCGGGATCCTGCCCGTCGTGCCCGAGCAGGGGTCGCTCGGGGCCTCCGGTGACCTCGCCCCCCTCGCCCACCTCGCCCTCGGCGCCGTCGGCGAAGGACGCGTGCACTTCGGCGGCGTCGAGATGGACGCCTCGGAGGCGCTCTCGCGCTGCGGCCTGGCACCCCTCCATCTCGCCGCCAAGGAAGGCCTGGCGCTCATCAACGGCACACAGGGCATGACGGCGATCGGCATCCTGGCAGCCGCCCGCGCCGGCGTCCTCGCCAAGAGCGCCGACATCTCCGCCGCCCTCACGATCGAGGGCATCCTCGGCACGGACCGGGCCTTTGACCTGCGCGTCGTCGGCCTGCGGCCCCATCCCGGGCAACGAGCATCCGCCGAGAACCTGCTGCGGCTACTGGAGGGATCCGAGATCCTCTCGTCCCACCTCCACAGCCAGCACATCGTGCAGGACGCCTACTCCATCCGCTGCGCCCCCCAGGTGCACGGGGCCTTCCGCGATGTGCTCTCCAACACCGTCCGCACGCTCGAGTACGAGGTGGCGGCGGTATCGGACAATCCCATCGTGCTGGCGGAGGACGATGCCATCCTCTCGTGCGGCAACTTCCATGGTCAGCCCGTCGGCCACGCTTGCGACTCGCTGGCGGCGGCCTGCGTGGGCTTGGCATCCATCTCGGAGCGCCGGCTCTACCGCCTCCTCGACCCGAAGACCTCGAACGGCCTGCCGCCTTTCCTCGTCGAGCACGCCGGCGTGAACTCAGGTTTCATGGTCTGCCAGTACACGGCGGCCTCCCTCGTCTCGGAGTCGAAGAGCCTCGCCCATCCGGCCACGGTCGACTCGATCACGTCGTCGGCCGGACAGGAGGACCACGTCAGCATGGGCATGATCGCGGCTCGCCACGCCCGCGAGTGCGTTCGCAACGCCGAGACCGTGATCGCCCTCGAGGTGCTGGCGGCGGCGCAGGCCTGCGATCTGCGCTCCCCCCTGCGCCCCTCTGCGGCCACGGCCGCCGCTGTGCGCTGCGTGCGCTCCGTCATCGCCCACCTCGGAGACGACCGGTGGCTCAAGCCGGACGTCGACGCCGCCATCGAGCTCGTGTCCTCCGGCGCCCTCGTCGGGGCCGTCGAGTCCGAGATCGGAGTACTGCGATGAGCCAGCCCCCCGAAGTCCACGGTGCCCGCCTCGTGCGGGCGCCCCGCGGCACCTCCTTGACGTGTCGGGGCTGGCCGCAGGAGGCGGCGCTGCGCATGCTCATGAACAACCTCGACCCCGATGTGGCGGAACGACCCGACGACCTCGTCGTCTACGGCGGCTCCGGGCGAGCGGCGCGTTCTTGGCAGGCCTTTGACACGATCGTGGCGACGCTGCGCCAGTTGGAGCACGACGAGACCCTCCTCATCCAGTCCGGCAAGCCGGTCGGAGTCTTTCGCACTCACGAATGGGCACCCCGCGTCCTCATCGCCAACTCGCTCCTCGTCCCCGACTGGGCGACTCCGGAGGAGTTCCGCCGGCTCGAGAGCGCCGGCCTCACGATGTATGGGCAGATGACGGCCGGCAGCTGGATCTACATCGGGACACAAGGCATCCTGCAGGGCACCTACGAGACCTTCGCCGCCATCGGGTCCGCCCGCTTCGGGGGCACCCTCGCCGGCCGCATCGTGCTCACCGCCGGCCTCGGCGGCATGGGGGGCGCCCAACCGTTGGCGGTCACCATGAACGGTGGCGTTGCCGTCTGTGTCGAGGTCGACCCCTGGCGGGCGCACCGTCGGCTCGAGACCCGCTACGTCGACGTCGTCTGCGAGTCCACCTCGGAGGCGATCGCCCTCGCCGCCGAGGCGGCAGCCGAGCGGCGTCCCCTTTCCGTCGCCCTCATCGGCAATGCGGCAGAGGTCCTCCCGGAGCTCCTGGCCTCCGACTTCGCCGCAGACATCGTCACCGACCAGACACCCGCACACGACACGACGGCCTACGTGCCGGCCGGGCTGTCCCTTGAGGAGGCGACGGCGCTGCGGGCGAGCGATCTGGCCGAATACGTGCGGCGGGCGAAGGCCAGCATGACGGTCCACGTCGCCGCCATGGTGGGTTTCTTGGACAAGGGCGCCGAGGTCTTCGACTACGGGAACGGCATCCGCGCCGAGGCCTTGGCGGAGGGCTTCTCCCGAGCCTTCGCCTTCCCGGGCTTCGTGCCCGCCTACATCCGACCGCTCTTCTGCGAGGGGAAGGGACCCTTCCGCTGGGCCGCCCTGTCCGGGGAGGCCGCCGACATCGGGGCGACCGACCAGGCCGTCATCGCCGAGTTCCCTGAGGCCGAGGACCTGCTGCGCTGGCTGCGCCTGGCGGAGGACAAGGTGGCTTACCAGGGTCTGCCGGCACGCATCTGCTGGCTCGGGTACGGAGAGCGCCACCGCGCCGGGCTGCGCTTCAACGAGCTCGTCGCCTCGGGTTCGGTGTCCGCCCCCATCGTCATCGGCCGCGACCATCTCGACTCGGGCTCGGTCGCCTCCCCCTACCGGGAGACCGAGGCCATGGCCGACGGCAGCGATGCGATCGCCGACTGGCCGATCCTCAACGCCCTGCTCAACACGTCCAGCGGTGCGACATGGGTGAGCGTGCACCACGGCGGCGGTGTCGGCATCGGGCGGTCGATCCACGCCGGCACCGTCGCCGTCGCCGATGGCACGCCACTTGCCGCCGAGAAGCTCGCCCGCGTCCTCACGAACGACCCGGGCACGGGCGTCATGCGCCACGCCGACGCCGGCTACGAGATCGCCCGCAAGACGGCGCGTGAGCGCGGCATGTGGCTCCCCTCCGAAGGGATCGGCGGGCCGGCGTCATCGTGAGCGCGTCGCCGGGTGCCACCCGGGAGCTGTGGGCTGCCCGGGCATGGCTCGGGGCGGACGCCGGCGGCTTTGCGTCCGACGTCCTCATCTCGTGCTCGCCCGCCGGCATCATCACCGGTGTCGAGGCGGGGGTGAGCCGTGCCGACCGCCCCGCCGCCCTCGCAGTCGGCGGCGACGTCTGCCTGCCCGGCTTCGTCAATGCTCATTCGCACGCCTTCCATCGGGCCATGCGGGGCGTGAGCGAGGCGGCAGCGGGCTCGTTCTGGACGTGGCGGGATGCCATGTACCGGGTGGCCGACCGGTTGGATCCCGACTCCTACCGGGAGCTGACCTGCCTCGTGTACGCCGAGATGCTCCTGGCGGGCTACACGGCGGTCGGCGAGTTCCACTACCTGCATCACGCCGCCGGCGGCGCAACCTACGCCGACCCCAACGAGATGGGGCTCTCCGTCCTGGCCGGTGCATCGGCGGCCGGCATCCGCCTCACCTTGATCGACGCCTGCTACCTGCAAGCTGATATCGACGGCTCGCCCCTCTCGGGTGCCCAGCTGCGCTTCGGCGACCGATCCGGCGAGGCGTGGTCCGAGCGGGTGTCTCGCTTGACGGCGAGGGCATCGGTCGGTTCGCCGTCCGCGGGCACTCCCCCCTTCGGGGATCTCGTCCACTTCGGCGTCGCCGCCCACAGCGTGCGAGCCACGCCGGCAGCGGCGATCAGGACGGTCGCCGCCCTCGCCGCCTCGGAGGACCTGCCCCTCCACGTGCACGTCTCCGAACAGGAGCGGGAGAACGAAGCATGTCTGAAGGTGGCGGGGCTGACGCCGACGGACCTGCTGCACGACTGTGGCGCCGTCACGCCCCGAACGACGGCGGTGCACGCGACCCACGTCACGACCCTCGATCTGGGACGACTCGGTTTGGCCTCCTGCGGCGTGTGCGCGTGCCCCACGACCGCTCGTGACCTCGGCGACGGCATCGCGCCCTTCGCCGAGCTCGCCGAGGCCGGCGCCGTCCTGTCGATCGGAAGCGACAGTCACGCCGTCATCGATCCCTTCGAGGAGACGCGCGCCATCGAGCTCAACGAACGCCTGGCGACGCAACGCCGCGGCATCTGGGGCGTCGCCGCCCTCTTCGAGGCGGCGACATCCGGGGGATGCCGGGCGCTCGGGTGGCCGGCGGGAGGCATCCGGGTCGGCTCGGCTGCCGACGTCGTCGGCGTCCGCTTGGACTCTCCGCGCCTTGCCGGGGGCCATGGCGCCAGCCCGGCCGGCCCGCTTTCTGAGCCGCCTGCGGGCCACCCAATCGACGGCACGGGCTCGGGCTTGTCGCCGGCGGACGAGGAGCTGCTCGCCCGCATCCTCTTCGCCGCCTCGCCGGCCGATGTCGAGACAGCCGTCGTGGGCGGTCGAGTCGTCGTGGAAGGTGGCGAGCACGCCCTGCTCGGACCGTCACGGGCCGTGGCCGGGCGCATGAGGAGCGCCATCGCCGCCGCACTGGGGGCGCCCTGATGGGCGCTGCTCTGCTCCTGCGCTCGATCGGGCGGCTCTTCACCGCCGGCAGGGCCGGGACGATCGACGCGGCGGCCGTCGTCGTGCGCGACGGCCTCATCGCCTACGCCGGGCCTGAGGCGTCGCTGCCGGCGGAGCTCGGCATCACCGAGGAAGTCGACCTTGGTGGCGCCCTCGTGACGCCGGGCCTCATCGACGCCCACACCCACCCGCTCTACGGCGGCAACCGCTTTGCCGAGATCGCCTTGCGGTCGAGCGGCGCCTCGTACGCCGAGATCGCCGCCGCCGGCGGCGGCATCGCCTCGACCGTTACCGCCACCCGCGCCACGTCGGCCGACCGCCTCGCAGCTGACGCCCGGGAACGGCTGCGGTCATGGTTGGCCGGCGGGACGACCACCGTCGAGACCAAGACGGGTTACCTCCTCGACGAATCAGGCGAATCGGAGGCGGTTCGGATTCTCGCCGGCCTCGGCGGCGACCCGGCGCTGCCCTCGCTCGAGGTCACCTGGCTTGCCGGGCACGGCGTCGGCCCGGAGTTCGCCGGCGACGCCGACGGGTACATCGAGGCGGCATGCCAGTGGTGCGAGGGCGCCCGGGCGGCGGGTGCCCGCCATGCCGACGTCTTCTGTGACGAGGGCTACTTCACCGTCGAGCAGTCGCGCCGGTTGCTGAGGGCGGCGGCAGGGGCAGGCATGCTGCCCCGCATCCACGCCGACGAGCTCGCTCGCACTGGCGGCGCCCGGCTGGCGGCGGAGCTCAACTGCTCGTCGGCGGACCACCTCCTCTGCGTGCAGGAAGACGACGCCAGGGCACTTGCAGGCGCCGGCGTCGTGGCGACGCTGGCGCCCGTGACCGCACTTGCCATGGGCCGGCGGCCACCCGTGCGCACATTGCTCGACGCCGGGGTGACCATCGCCCTCGGGTCCGACCACAACCCGGGCACGTGCGGCACGACGTCGATGAGCTTCGTCGTCGCCCTTGGCGTCGCCGAGCTCGGGCTCTCCGTCGCGGCGTCGCTCACGGCGGCCACGGCGGGAGGTGCCGCCTCGCTGCGACGGGCCGACCGGGGCCGGGTGGAGGCCGGCTTGCGGGCCGATCTCGTCGCCTGGAAGGCCGACCACGAGGGTGCCTTCGCCTGGAGTTACGGCTTGCGCCCGCTGCGCGTCTTCAAGGCGGAGCCGATTCCGACGGTCTGAGGCGGTCGGGTCCGCCGTCGTCAGTGCGGAACGCTCGTGGCAAGCAGGTACAGATCGACGAGCGCCATGGCGCTCGTCGAGAGCATCAACGTGTACACGACGCGGGCCGAGGCCCGGTTGACACCTCGCGGTGCCGCCCGTACGGCGACGGCACGAGTCGTCCTCGACACGGTCGGCGCCGCGCTCGTGCGCGGCTCCCCCCAGTCGGAGCCCGCTGGTATGGCGTAGTCCGGGAGATGAAACGTCCGGTGTCTCGAGGTCATGTCTGGGGCACCTCCTCCAAGAGCAGAGAGCCCGACTCGGCCGAGGCCACGGCGCCCGTCGGGAACGGCACCCCCCAGTCGTCGGATCCGGGTGGCTCAGGGGGAGAAAAGCCGTCGATGAGGAACAACGCCTGCCGAGCAAGCACGAACAGTGTCAGCGCAAGTGCCATGACCCAGTCGGCGAAGTGCAGCTTGTCGCCGAGGGCGACTCGCACCGTGGAGGCCCCGAGGGCGATGATCACCGGCACGAAGGGCACGACGATCGACGCCATCGACGGCGCCGTCGAGCGCCTCGTGACGACCACATCCTCGGCCGTGGAACCGTAGGCGCCGAGGGCGAGGCCGAGGTAGCCGACCACCCACCCGACATCGACGATGTTGCCGGTGCTGTACGTGCCGACCTCGCTCAGGTAGGTATAGGTGCTGTCTGCCAGCGCCATGGCGACGAGGCCGCCGAGCACGCACCAGAGAGCGAACCGGTCCCCCGCCTTCATCGCCCGCATCACGAGCACGACGAGGAAGAGGATGACGATGTCGCCGAAGGGGTAGGCGAGGGCGACGACGCCGCCGAACTTCGTCAGGTCGGTGTGCCGCCAGAGCGGACCGAGGACAAAGGACCAGCTCAAGAACAGCAGCGCCGACGCCACGACGATCCCGTCGAGAGCCGCCCGCGCGCGGTGGTGTGTCTTGTCGTGCATGGCCGGGTGGGAGATGAGTGCCGCCACGGCGAGGGGAATGGCCGACAGGTAGCCGAGATCCGCCCACGACGGGACGGGTATCGCTTGTCGCAGCACGAGGTCGTAGACGGCCCAGATCGTCTCGGCCACTGTCCAGGCCGCACAGGCCGCCGCCATGAACAGCCAGAAGCGGCGCAGCCTGCCTGTGTGCAGCGAACCGGCCCGCAGGCACATCACCGTCGCCGTCAGCGCGGCCAGCGCCGTGACGACGTCGTCGAAGGTCTTCACCGAGGTCGCCCCCCCGATGTGAAGGCCGATCCATATGGCGAAGATCGCCGAGACACCGACGAGGGTCGTGCCCCCGACGACCCGCCGGCGCAAGAGGTGGTGCGCCTCATCGATTCGCTCTGCTAACTGGGGCAACTGCGGATGGTTGGCCACCAGTTCTATATCGGGTTGGACCGCCCCGGTCTCTAGAGTCTTTCGGCTCTAATTGGGCGGCTCATTCACGTCTCTTTTGACAGCCATTGTGACCAATGATGCCGGGAGCAGTTCTCATGAGAGGGCGTCCCCTTCGGCCGGTGACATCGGCAGCGTCACGGCGGCGACGGCGGCCGCCCCGACGGCGGCCGAGATGAGGAGGGCGAGGCCGTCGAGCGGTGGGTGCCAGATACCTCCGAGCACCCCGCTGAGTGGCCCGTTCGCCCCGACCATGAACCGCCGCAGCACCCACAGCAACGAGGTGAACTGAGCAGCGGCGAGGGCGAGTGCGAGCACGACGGCGGCGGCTCCAACGAGGCAGACCAGGCGCCTGGAGCCGCCCGCGGGGGCAGGTTGCCCTGCGGTGGCGAGGCGCCGTCGCTCGAACCACGCTGCCACGACATACCCGGCGAAGATCGGTGATCCGACCCCGACGGCGATCGTGTAGCGGCCTTGCCAGATGAGGCCGTAGTGGTGCCCCGTGGCGACGCCGGAGGCCACGGGGACAGCCACGATGGCCACGAGCAGGAGCACGAGGACGAGGCGCTGCCGCCACGTGCCGACCGCGAGGGCGCCCAACACGAAGAGGGCGAGGCCGCTCACGACGACGGCGGTCGCGAACAGCGGTGCCGGCACGTTGTTGGCACCGAAGATTCCCACCATCTCGGCCAGGTAGTGCGGCGTCGCCGTCAAGGTCTGGTGGAACAGCGACGCGTAGCTCGAGCGGCTCGGGTAGCCCAGCTCGTCGAGACCGTGCTCGCTGACGATCCAGGCGACAGCCGCCGCGATGACGACGAGAACGGCTGCGCCGGCGAGGCGCACCCCTCGACGGTGCACGGCCGCTCGCATGCGGGCGAGGTCGCCGCCGAGGAGGGCGGCACCGAGGGCCACGATCACCCAGGCCGGCGAGAGGCCGCGGGAGAGGGCCAGCAGGGACCCCGAGACGCCGGCGATCACGATCTCGGCCGGCGCCGGCGCCGCCGCTGGGACCGCGGCGGCGTCGCCCGAGCCGCCGCGGCGGGACGGCCAGGGCATCGCCATTCCCAGCACGGCGCACCAGAAGCAGACGGCCGAGGTCATCTCGAGACCGTTCGGGTTGACCGAGGCGGAGTAGTAGACCACGGTCGGCGTCACCGCCACGAGGACCGCCGCCACGAGGATGCGGGAGCGCCGTGCTGCCAGCCACAGTGCGGTTCCCAGCAAGAGGGCGTTCATGAGGGCGCTGACGAGGCGCATCCAGAGCACGCCGGTGGGACCGCCGTCGAGCAGGCTCGGCCAACCGACGGCGGCGTAGTAGAGCGGTGGGTAGTGCCCGACGTAGGTCGGCAGCGGGATCAGGTGGTCCGGGCCGCTCAGGGGCGGGGCGCACTCGGCCGTCACGTTCGTGGCGAAGATGTAGCACCAGTACTGCAGCGAGTTGGAGTTCTGTAGGAAGCCGGGGACCCGCACGATCGTGACGGGGTTGTCGGCATTGGCGGTCTGCGGCCGGCCGACGAGTTGCCCCCGCACGATCGCCTCCGCCCGGATGAGGTGGGCCGGCTCGTCGGGCCCGCTCAGCAGAGGATCCGCCAGCGCCCAGGCAGCCATCAGCAGGAAGAAGCCGACGACGGCCAACCCCCAGATGCCCAGCCCGGGCGATGCTGGTCGTGACCGTCGGCGGTGGCTCACCGATCGCCTCCACCGCCGGCGAGGCCGGTGGCGGCGGTGGTGAGGGCTGGGATCACGACGATGATGTTTAGTCCACGGTGCGCCGGCTTCAGCGCACCGGGCGGCGCCCCGTGCGTGAAACCACAGCCGTCGTATGCTTGTGGTGCGCAACTGCGCTCGAACGTGGACGCGATGGCGCGAGACGTGACGGTGCAGACGTGGTGGCGCTCCTGAGCTCAGGAGGATGCAATGCCAAGCATCGGCAAACCCGAGAGCGTCGTCGAGGCCCTGGAGGAGAGCGAAGCCCGCCTCGATGCCGTCCTCTCGTCCCTCGACGACCTTGTCTTCGAGCTCGACGAGAACGGCACCTACCTCGGTGTCTGGACGGCGAATGACGACCTCTTGATCGTCCCCCGCAGCGAGCTGCTCGGCCGGAGGCATGCCGACTTCCTCGGCGGGGAGATCAGTTTCAGGCTGGACGAGGTCATTCACAGTGTCATCGAGAGCGGTCGCCCGGAGTCGTGCGAGTACTGCCTCGAGGTGCCAGCCGGAACGCGCTGGTTCCAGGCGAGGGTGGCTCCGATCGGCCAGTCGGCCGAGGCGCCGAGACGGGTTTGCCTTCTCGTTCGCGACATCACGGCTCAGAAGGAGGCCGAGCAGGAGATATCGAGGCTGCTGTCTCGCGAGCAACTGTTGAGCCGGTTGTCGGAGGCGCTGCCGGTCGGTCTGTTCGAGATCGACAGCCACGGCCACATCACCTTCACGAACGATCGCATGTTCGCGATCGCCGGCCAGGTACCGGGTGGCACGATGGAGGCGTTGATGCCGTCAGTCGTCGCCGAGGACCGGCCGGCCCTCGAGTCGGCCCTCGCCGCCGTCCTCGCCGATCTTCCGGTCGATGACCTCGAGATACGTCTTCGCGCTCCGGCGCCGACCTCTCCGTGGGCGGCCCAAGCCGAGCAGGTCTGCGAGCTGAGCCTTCGTGCCCTCACCGATGCGGCCGGCATCGTGACGGGCGCCGTCGGCTGCCTGAGCGATGTGACCTACCGCGTGCAACTCCGCCGCGAGCTCGAGGTGCGCGCCTCGGTCGACCAGCTGACCTCGTGCCTCAATCGGGGTGCTTCGCTCGAGCTGGTCGAGCGGATGACGGCCGCCCCGAAACCGCCCGGGGAAGGAAGCGCCCTCGTCTTCATCGATCTGGACGACTTCAAATCGGTGAACGACCGGCTCGGGCACGCGGCGGGTGACCGCCTCCTGGCCGTGGCCGCCCAGCGTCTTCGCGGCACCGCTCGAAAAGGTGACGCCGTAGGCCGCGTGGGCGGCGACGAGTTCATCGTGATCTGCCCGCGGGTGGGGAGCTCCGCCGAAGCCCTCAAGATCGCCGAGCGCGTCGCCGCGGCTACGACGATGACGGTCGACCTCGGCAACGGCGAGGCCGAGCTGAAGACCAGCGTCGGCGTGGCGTGGACGGCCGAGCGGCTCGATGCCGACGATTTCCTGGCGCGGGCCGACGCCGCCATGTACGAGTCAAAGCGCACCCACCGCACGGGCGTCACGCTCTTTGCTGCAGCCGGCGGCGGCACCTCCGTGGGAGGCGAGGCTGCGCCGGAGCGGTCAGAGAACGCCGACTGACCCCTTCGGCACCGGCGCTGTCGGCGTCGCTGCCCTGCGCAGCACCCGCGCCCCGAGGTGACCCGCCAGCTGCTCCCAGCGACGGTCGCCGGCGAGCCACAGCCAGATCTCGCGGCGGGACGTCTCGAAGGCGTGCGTCACGACCGCCGGCGAAACGGCGCGGGCCTCGAGCTCCTCGGCCCACGACTCGAGGGCGTGAGACGCAAGCATGCGGGGAGCGGCGGAGCGGGCCGCCGCCGGCTCGGTCGTGAGGATCCTCCGCAGCTCGGACTTCACCTCGAGCGGCTCCTCGATCACCGTCAGTGTCTCGCTGGCGGCCACGACGGCCGCATGACGGGATCCCCCGGGGCACTGCCCGCCCGCCAGGTCGTTCACATCCGAGACGGCTACGGTCCTCATCGGTCCTTCCAGACAGGGGCTCGGTCGGTTCCGCCGTAGAACGTGACGTGCTCGGCGAAGTCGATGAAGAGCGGCCCCTCCGGGTCGAACGGGCGTTGCAGGGAGCGAAAGGCGATCTTCTTGTCGAGTTGATCGAGTTTCTCGAGCGCCTCGGGTGCCTCGAGAGGGCGCAGGTCGAGCTGGTCCTGCCCCGCCGCCCATGCCCGCTCCCCGGCCCGCGTGCGGACGATGACGCTCGAATAGCCGGGGCCGCTCCCGACGCTTCCGACGGCGATGTCGGCGGACCGACCGAGGAAGTCGGCGCACTCGTCGCATCCCTTGAGGGCGGCGCCGTGGAACTCCTTCACCGGTTCGTCGACGAGTCGGCCGCCGGCTCGGTCCTCGACGATCATCCGCCCGTGTATGACGTCCACCTTGCCCACCTCGGCGAGTGAGAGGCCACGCTGCTCGCTCAGTTCCTCCACCATGAGCTTGTGGTAGTCGAAGCTCTTCGTGCACAGCAAGGCGATCGTGAGCACGACGGCGTCCACGCCGGAGGCACCGCGGCGCCACGCCCGCGCCTGCAGCGCCCGGATGCCTTGGATCTCGCACGGCGTGCCGACGACGGCGATGCGGGCACCCTCCGCCAGACCGGCGGAAGCGAGATCGAGGCGCGCCAAGGCCATCGTCTGGTTGTAGAAGCTTCCGGCGGCCGCCCTCAGCTGCGCGGGAGTCGTGGCGAGGTGAGGAACACCCTTCCACGGATGGTCGGGGTCCTCCCTCGCCACGACAGCGCCGTCGATCTCCCCGGCTGCGAGGGAAGCGAGGAGTATCGCGGTCACAACGCCACCGTCTTGGGCGTGCTGTGGCATCAGTGTATCTCGGCTCTCGACGCGTGCTGCCAGCACTTCGCGCACCCGTCCGAGACCTGGAGCAGGGTCGGCACCGGTGATTCGCCAGTCGTCGAGCGGCGTCCTCTCCGGCGGTGATCCCTCCACCGCCGGGACCACCTCGTTCGCCGGCAGCCAGGTGGATTCGTAGGCGAGCCCCCCGCGTGGGCAGAAGTCCCAGCACAGCGAGCATCCGGTGCACATCTTGACGAGCTTTGGGAGGTCGTCGGAACCGAGCCCGATCGAGTCGGTCGGACAGGCGGCCACACAGGCGCCACATTGCACGCACCGGCCAGCGTCGATGACGGCGGCGGCGAGCTCCCAGAACCACACCTTGCCGGGCGCCTCCGAGATGCCGCTCATCTCGGACCGGATGCGCGGCGGGGACATCGTCATCGTTCCTGCTCCTCGTGCGAGCCACCGCCACCGGTGCCGTGCAGCGTCAACTGGACCGACTCGCGAGGCGAGCGCCGCCACCACTCGTGGAGGCGCTCGAGCGGCCTGCGCTCGTCGAGGTAGCGCCCGACAACCCGCTCGAGGGCGGCCGGCACGTCGGAGACCGGCATGGCCCCCGCCACCCAGTGGCCGAAGGCGGCGTCGGTCCCGAGGCTGCCGCCGAGGCCGATGTCGACGCCCTCGACGATCTCGTCGCCCACGTGGGCGGTGTCGCCCCGAAACCCGATATCGGCGATCTGCGGCTGCCCACACGACGCCGGGCAGCCGGAGAAGTGCATGCGGACGATGGCGTCATGGGGACGATCCCGCAGGCCCGCTCCCCCACCCAGATCGCGGGCGAAGCGGCGGTCGAGCTCGCGAGCCCACTCGACGGCGCGCGCCTTGGTCTCGACGACGGCGAAGCGGCAGAACTCGCTGCCCGTGCACGCCACGACGCCCCGCTCGAAGGGGGCGGGGAACGGGGAGTAGCGACGGAGGAGGGTTTCTCTGAGAAGCTCCTCCAGGCGCTCGTCGCTGACGCCCGTGAGGACGAAGTTCTGATCGGTGGCAAGGCGCAGCTCGCCGTCGCCGTACTCCTCGGCGAGGCGGGCTGCCTCCACGAGGTCGAGACCGGACAACCGGCCGACGGGAACGGAGCACCCGACGTAGCAGCGGCCCGGTCTCCGCTCCGCGTGCACGCCGACGTGGTCGCCGCGGTAGCGGCGGGTCAGCTCCTCACCGGCGGGTTCGAGGGCGAAAGCGGCCCGTGCCGCCAGCTCGAGGCGAAACCCCTCCGGCGTCAGCTCCTGCACGAGGTAGCGCATGCGGCTGATGCCTCGGTTCTCACGGTTGCCGAGCTCACCGTAGAGCTGGGCGATGGCACGGCATACCTCCACGGCCTGCTCAGGAAGCACGAAGACGTCAAGGTCACTCGCCATACGGGGCCCGTCGGAGAGCCCTCCCCCGACGAGGAGGTTGAAGCCGACGGCGCCGTCATGGAACCGCCGGGCCGGCCAGAGGCCGATGTCGTTGATCTCCGCCTGCGCGCAGTCCTCCCGGCAACCGGTGATCGACATCTTGAACTTGCGAGGGAGGTTGGCGTACTCGCGGTTGCCCGTGAAAAAGTCCGAGACGTCCTTGGCGATGGGGCTGGCGTCGAGGACCTCGTAGCGGTCGACGCCCGAGACGGGACACGACAGCACGTTGCGGGCCGAGTCCCCACAGGCCTGCACGGTCGTGATGCCGACCTCCTCGAGCATCTGCCAGATCTGCGGGACGTCGCCGATGTGCACCCAGTGCAGCTGGACGTCCTGGCGCGTCGTGAGGTCGCAGTAGCGGTCGCCCCAGATCGGGCTCGGCTCCGGGGCGGCGGCGAAGCGGTCCACGACCTCTCCGATGCGGCGTGCCTGCGGCGCCGACATGCGGCCGCCCGGGATCTTGACCCGCATCATGAAGGCGTCGCCGCCCTGTCGTTGCGGGTAGATGCCCACCCACTTCAGGCGCTCGAGCTCACCCTCGACGGCGGCGATCGAGTCAGGGCCCTCCCGGGCGTAGCGCTGGCGGACGGCGTCGGCGACGTCGAGGGGGTTGCGGGCCAGCTTCCACTGCTCGGTCTGGTTGAGCGTGTTGCCCGTGCGGAAGGGGCGGATGAATTCCACGGTCGCGGGTGCTCGGTGCGAGACGGTCGGGGGCGGAGGTGGTGGACGAGTCCGGGCGGGCTAGACGTGCAGCCCGCACTCGGTCTTGTCACTGCCGGGCCAGCGACCCTCGCGGGGGTTGTGGCCTTCGGCGATCGGCTGCGTCGTCGGCGCGCATCCGATGGAGACGTAGCCCACGTAGGTGAGCGGGTGGTGGGGAAGGCCATGCTCTGCCAGATAGTCCTCGACGTCGTCGTCGGTCCATGTGGCGAGCGGGTTCACTTTCACCATGTTGCGCTGCGGATCCCAGGCCACGATGGGAGCGCCGTCACGCTCGGGCGTGTCCACCCGCTTGAGGCCCGTCACCCAGGCCCGCCTGCCCTGCAAGGCGGCGTTGAGGGGGACGACCTTGCGCAGCTGGCAGCACCCGGGGCTGCCGCACGGGGACTCTTCGCGTCCGATCGAGGGGTGTGTGATCGTGAGGTTGAGATTCCAGATCTTGCGCAGGCGCTCGACGAAGGCCAGCGTCTCGGGGAAGTGGTACTCGGTGTCGAGGAAGATGATCTCGGCGCTCGGGTCGGCCTTGATGGCGAGGTCGATCAAGACGGCGTCCTGGAACGAGCTCGCCACGGCATAGGAGTCACCGAAGCTCTCCAGCACCCAGGCGATGGCTGCGGCGGCGGCTTCCCGTATCGGCAGCGACTCGAGGTGTGCAGACGCGGCGGCGAGCTCCTGCTCGTCGAGTGCCCCGACCTCCCTCACTGCGGTTGCCTCATTGGTGTCCAAGTTATCGTCCCCCTTGAGGATCGCCGCTGATCAGCGCCTGGCGATCAGCCGTACTATATCTGACTAAACCGATCGGCTTTTAAGGGTATTCCGCCCACGCCCACCCATGACACCCCGCTCCCCGCAACCACCCGCTCCGGCGCCAGCTCGCGGCGACCTCGCCGAGGGCGCCCGCGCCCAGCTCAGAGGCGATGCGCCGCTCTTTCACCTGGCACTTCGACTGGAGGGCGAGCCGTGCCTGGTCGTCGGCGGGGGACGCGTCGGAGCCCGCAAGGCGGCGGCTCTTCTCGAGTGCGGCGCCCTCGTCACCGTCGTCTCACCGGAGATCTCGGCGCCCTGGGCCGACCTACCCGTCGAGGTGGCACGGCGGCCGTACCGTTCCGGAGAGGCGGCCGGCTACCGCCTCGTCGTCACCGCCACCGGGATCCCCGCCGTGGACAGAGAGGTGTTTCGCGACGCCGAGCGGGCAGGCGTGCTCGTGAACGCCGCCGACGACCCGGCGTCGTGCTCCTTCCTCATGCCGGCCGTGTTGCGTCGCGGCGACGTCTCCGTCGCCGTCTCCACGGCCGGCGTCAGCCCGTGGCTCGCCGGCTGGGTGCGGCGACGCATCGGCGAGGTGGTCGGTGAGGAGGTGGGGGAGCTGGCGGCCATCACGGGCGAGGCCCGTACCGCCATCCGCGCCGCCGGCGTCTCGAGCGAGGGCCTCGGCTGGGACGACCTCGTGGAGGAGGTGCTCTGGCCACTCGTGCGCTCGGGTGACGTCGAAACCGCCAGGTCGGCAGCCGCCCGTTGGGTGGAGGCGGTCCTCGCCGACTCGGGGACCCCGCGCAACCGGGAGTAACGTCGCCTCGTGTCAAGCGAGGGCATCGACCCGAAACGCGTTCCGAACCACGTCGCCTGCGTCATGGACGGCAACGGTCGCTGGGCGCGTGCCCGCGGGCTGCCGAGGACGGCGGGACACGCCGCCGGCGAGGAAGCGATGTTCGACACCGTCGACGGCGCCCTCGAGGTCGGGGTGCGGTGGCTCTCGATGTTCGCCTTCTCGACGGAGAACTGGCGGCGCCCGCCGGACGAGGTGCGCTACCTCATGAACTTCAACGAGGGCATCCTCACGCGTCACCGCGACGACCTGGCGCAAAAGGGCGTCCGCATCCGCTTTGCGGGACGGCGCGACTGGCGCGTACCGAAGCGTCTCCTTCGTCACATGGACGAATCGGCTGCCCGCACGGCCCACAACCGCCGCATGACGCTCACGATCTGCTTCAACTACGGCGGCCGCGCCGAGATCGTCGACGCCGTCAGAGCCGTCGTGGCCGATGGCATCAAGCCGGAGAAGGTCGACGAACGGGTCATCCGCAACCGGCTCTACTGGCCCGACATGCCGGATCCCGACCTCGTCGTGCGCACCTCCGGTGAATACCGCACCTCCAACTTCCTCCTCTGGCAGCTGGCGTACTCGGAGCTCGTCTTCGTCGACGTCCTCTGGCCGGACTTCCGGCGGGAGAACCTCTTCGACGCCATCCGCGAGTTCCAGCACCGGGAACGACGGTTCGGCGGCATCAAGCGATGAGTGACGAGGGCAACGGCGGCCAGCCGGCTGCGCCCTGGCGACTCTGGGATCACATCGGGGTCATCTCCGGGATCACCTTGGGGTTGCTGGTCCTCGGCTTTCTCGTCGTGCTGGCGGCCGCCGGAGACGCCCAGGCACTCGGCCTCATCGTCGTCATCGTCGTCGGTGTCGCCCTCATCTACTTCGGGGGACGGATGCACGGCCTGCGCGGACGCAGCTGAGGATCTCGCCAAAGCGCCTAGCTATCGGCGGGAGCGCTCTAGCGTGGGTCAGTGGCAACGTTCCGGGACGAGGGTGTCGTGCTGCGGACGATGCGCCTCGGCGAGGCGGACCGCATCATCACGTTCATCACGCCCGAGCACGGCAAGGTGCGCGCCGTCGCCAAGGGGGTGCGCAAGACCAAGTCCAAGCTGGCCGGGCGGCTCGACCTCCTCACGCACGTGTCGCTCATGTGCTGGAAGGGCCGCGAGCTCGACGTCATCACGCAGGCCGAGGTCATCGAGGTTTTCCGCCCGATCCGTGAGGACCTCGACAAGATGCCCGTCGCCTTCACGATGCTCGAGGCAGTCGACCAGGTCGCCGTGGAGCGCCACCCCATGCCGGAGCTGTTCACGATGCTGGTGGGTGCCTTGACCACGCTCGCTGGCGATGGCGGCGCCGTCCTCTTGGGCGCCTTCCTCTGGAAGCTGCTCAGCCTCGAGGGGGTGAGCCCGGTCGTCGAGCAGTGCGCCGCCTGCGGTGAGCCGGCGGAGCTGGTGGCCTTTGACGAGGGGGTCGGGGGCTTCTTGTGCCGGTCGTGCCGGAGCGGCCAGGCCGTCTCGCCCGAGGCCGTGGCGCTCATCCGCCAGATCCTCGGGGGACACCTCCGCAAGGCTCTCGCCGAGCCCCCGAGCAGGGCGACCGCCGAGGTGGAGCGTCTCGCCACCGTCGCCATCGAGTACCACCTCGATCGTCGCCTGCGCTCGGCGCATACGACCTCGTCGACGTCGCCGTTGCCCCCGAGGATCGCCGTAGCTCCGGAGGTAGCCTCGGCCGAGTGAGCCCGCCTCCACCGCTCGACGGGCCGGTGGCGAGGAACCTTCCCGGGTACATGCTGCGGGCCGACCGGGTCGTGACACCCGAAACGGTCATCTCACCAGGGTGGCTCGAGGTACGCGACGGGCAGATCGCCGGCCTCGGGGAATGGACGCACGCCGAGGAATCCGTCATCGACCTCGGGCCACGGATCGTGGCACCCGGCTACATCGACGTGCACGTGCACGGTGGGGATGGCGCCCAGGTGAACGGGGACCGGCCGGAGGGCGTCCGAGCGGCATTGCAGCAGATCGCACGCTTTCATGTCCGACATGGCACGACCTCGCTCTTGGCCACGACGGTGTCCGACACGCAGGAGAACCTGCTGACGACGGTGTCCGCCATCGCCGAGGCGGTCGGGCAGCGACTTCCCGGAGGGGCGACGATCGCTGGGATCCACCTGGAGGGTCCCTGGATCGCACGGGCGAAGCTCGGAGCCCACGATCCGTTTGCCCTGCGGCTGCCCGATCCCGACGAGCTGTGGGCGCTCTCGGAGGCCTCCGGCGGATCGATCCGTATGGTGACACTGGCGCCGGAGCTCCCGCGCAGCGATGAGCTGATCGCCGCCGCCCTCGAGCTCGGGATCGCCGTCGCCATCGGGCACACCGATGCCGGCTTCGAGGCGACCCGTGCCGCCATCGACGCGGGCGCCCGTCACGCCACCCATCTGTTCAACGCCATGGCGCCGCTCCATCATCGTCGGCCCGGCGCCCTGACGGCGCTCCTGCTCGACGAGCGAGTCACGCTCGAGGTCATCGCCGACCTTCAGCACGTGCATCCTGCCGTTTTGCAGCTTGCAGCTCGCAGTGCGCCCGGACGCCTCGTCGCCGTCAGCGACGCCATCTCGGCTGCAGGCCTGGAACCCGGCAGCTACGAGATCGGTCGCATGCTGGTCTCGGTCGCAAACAGTCGCGCCACCTTGGCAACGGACCCGTCAACACTGGCCGGCAGTGTGCTCACGATGGACGCCGCCGTGCGCAACCTCGTAGCGGTCGTCGGGCTGTCACTGGGTGCCGCCATCGCTGCCGCCACCTCGACGCCTGCCAAGGCGCTCGGCAGGCACGGAGACCGCCTCGGAAGGCTGCAACCGGGGATGCCCGCCGATCTCGTCGTGCTGGAACCTGACCTCTCCGTTGCGGCCACGATTGTGGCGGGCGAGGCGGCCTTCGACCCGGCCGGCCTGCTGGGTGTCCGATCGTGAAGGGGCGCCCGCGCTGAGCCCGGCGCCACGGCCTCGGCAGGACAAGCGAACGTGACTCGCAGGTTGCCCAGTCATGGTCGAGCCGTGCCAGCCACCCACCTTGGCGTGAACCGGTCAGCTCGAGGGCCGCCTCCACTGCCAGCGACAGGTAGAACTCGGCATGGCGGGTCCTCGCCTACAGGACCTCGTCGGCGCCGTCGTGCCTCAGCAGCTCCTCTGCGCAGTACTGGCGGATCGTTTCGAGAAGCCGGTAGCGCACGGCACCGTCGGAGCGGTCGGCGACCACGAGGCTCTTGTCGACGAGCGACCCGACGAAGTCGGCCACGTCGAAGGTGTCGACGTGGCCCGTCGTGCAGATCGCCCCCGCAGCTTCCGCCCGCCTGCTCGATGGCGCCCCGCAGGATCTCGTCGTGCCGGGGGAGGGCTGGCGCCATCGTCTCCGGCTCGGCCTGCCAGAGACGAGTCGAGGCGGAGGGACCACAAGTACGCTGGCGTCGTGCCGACCAGCCACCTTCTCGCCTTTGCCGTCACGGCCTTCGTGATCATCGTGATCCCGGGGCCGAGCGTCATGTTCATCGTGGGCCGCGCCCTTGCTCACGGCAAGCGGGCGGCTTTGCTCACGGTCCTCGGGAACACCCTCGGCGAGTACGTACAGGTCGTTGTCGTGGCCGTCGGGATCGGCGAGCTCGTCGAGCGCTCGATCGTCGTCCTCGAGGTCGTCAAGCTTGCGGGAGCCGCCTATCTCGTGTGGCTCGGTGTGCAGGCCTGGCGAAAGCGGAAAGGCCTGCAGTCCGTCGTAGCCACCGCGACGGGCGACCCCGTCTCCGACTTGCGGACCGCAGTGCAAGGCTGGCTCGTGGGCGTTTCGAATCCGAAGACGATCATCTTCCTCACCGCCATCCTGCCGCAGTTCGTCGAGAAGGCGAGTGGGCACGTGCCGGTTCAGATCCTGCTGCTCGGCGCGGTCTTTGGCGGGATCGCCCTGGTTTCGGACAGCCTCTGGGGCCTGGCGGCCGGAGTGTTCCGCTCCTGGTTCGCCCGCTCACCCCGCCGCCTGGAGATGGTGGGCGGTGCCGGTGGGCTCGCCATCGTCGCCGTCGGCGTCGGCCTCGCCCTGAGCGGCCGGAAGGACTAAGGCCGCACACCCTGCGCCGTCGGGATCAGCCCCGCAGGGTGTCCCGCATGACGGCACGCGCCTGCCGCCCCTCGGCGATCGGCAGCAGGGCGTAGTCGTGGATCATGGCATCGGCTTCGTGGAACCTGATGCGGGTGCCGAACACACCCGCATCGATGCGTTCCCTCAAGCGGCGGGCGTCGACGTTGAGAAGGTCGCGCGTGCCGGTGAAGACCGTCAAGCGTCCGAGGCCGCTGAGATCACCGTTGATAGGGCTCACCGTGGGGTCGTCTGCCTTGAGCGTCCCACGGTAGGCGGCACCGGCGATCCGGAGGCCCTCGACGGCAAGCACGGGGTCGATCCGCGCCACCATGGCGACGGCTGGATCCGACAGGCTGAGGTCGAGCCACGGCGAGAGGAGGATCGTGTCGCGCGGCACAGCGACCGCCTGGTCACGAAGCGCAGTGACGGCGGCCAGGGCCAGGCCGCCGCCCGCCGAGTCGCCGATCAAGACGGCGTGCTCGCTGCCAACGTCATCGAGCAGCCCGGCGACGATCTCGGCGGCAGCCGGCACGACCACTGCCGCCGTCGCTCGCGGGGCGAGCGGGTAGATCGGGACGGTGATCTCGGCGCCCGTGCTGCGGGCGAGATGAGCGACGAGGTGCCAGTGCAACAGGTTGATCTCGTTGATGTAGGAGCCACCGTGGAGGTAGACGGCGCCAAGCCCGCCTGAAGCGTGCTCCCGGTCGCCACGGCGGCGGACCGTGTAAATCTGCCAACCGGGCGCTGAGACGGTGACGGCGATGTCCACGAGACGCGCGAGACCGCGCGGTGGCGCAGAGGAACGGGGCCGCACGTGCAGGCCGTCGATGTGCCGGCGCATGGCGCCGGCGTCGCCCATGCGACGCTTCGTGCCCGTGAGGCGGGCGGCGACCGGCAGCGCGCGGCGGAACGGGTGGACCCTCACAGGTCGACCCAGCCCGAGCGGGAATGCCAGTGACCGCCCGCCCGCAGATGGGCCACGGCAGCGCGCTGCAGCGTCGTCCGCTGCGGCAGGGCATCGAGCCGCTCGAGCCCATCGGGCACGCGAAACACGAACTCGAGCATGGAGTCGTCCGTCGTGACCCAGCCGGGCACGAGCTCGAAGCGGCGCTGGAACCTCATGATGTTCGAGTCCGCCGGCAGCCAGGTGGCAAGTTGATCGTCCATCAACCACGACCAGCACGTCGCCAGTCTTCGGGACTGGCCCGAGAGCGGGAAGTACTCGGCGAAGAAATTCTTCGCCCGCTCGAACGACTCGTCGCACGCCGCCGGCGTGAGGGGCCCGGACTCGGGGATGTGGACGCCGCAGCAGACCTCGCCGTGCCGGAACCCCGCCCCGCGCCGCCGTGCCTCCTCGGCCGGGTACCACGCCGGGCTCTGGTCGCCGACACCGAGGTGGAACCAGTTGAACTGAAGGCGCCCGAGTTCGAAGAGCTCTGCTCGCAGGCACAGGCTGAGCCACCACGGCGCGTCGACCCCCGTGGTCTCGTGGATGCGCCGGTGCAGCGTCATGTGGCGGGCGAGGTCCGACATCGAGGCCCTCGAGATGGCCTCCGGTATCCCGAGCCGGCGGTGCCAGGCAAGGGTGTGCCGCATCGTGGCGAGAAAGACGTGTGCCATGAAGCATCGGCGCTGCAGCGAGAAGCGCTGCCCCACCCAGCTCGGCCACACGGAGTGCGGCCAGTCCGGGTCGCCCATTGCTCGCGTCAAGCTGTGGCAGGCACGCTCGAGCAGCCACCACCACTCGGGCGTGCCCCGCCGTGACGGCAGCGTGGCGACGACGTCGGCGGCGTCGAGGCCTCCGACGCCGAGACGCCCAAGGATCTCGGTCGCCTCGTCGGCGGACGGCAGCACGACCTCGTAGGGTGGCTTGCCGACGGTCTCCAGCTCGTGTGCCCAACCCGTGGCCCACCGGCCGAATCCGAGCGGGCCGGCGACGTCGGCCGCGCCGCGGGGGCTTCCGCTGCCCGAGCTCACTCCTGCGACCAGGCCCACGACTGCCCGGGCGTCGGCCCGTCGAGCGGGCGGTAGTTGACGCCGACCGCATCGAGGCGGCGCAGGTGGCGAGCGAGACGCTCGGCGAACTCGTCGAAGCCCGCAGCGTCCGCCTCGACGCGGGCCGGCCCACGCCAGACCACTTCGGCGAAGGCGCTCACACGAGGAAAGTACATGTACTCCGCGTGCTGCCCATTCGGCACGAACTCGGTCCAGAGCTGGCACTGGGCGCCGAGCACGCGCCGACGCTCGCCCGCCGGGATCGAGGCGGGCACCGGGTCGAAGCCGAAGACGCGTTCGACGCTCGTGGCCGGGCAGATGGCGAGGGGCTCGGCGACGTCGTCCTCATATGCCCAGTCGAAGTACAGCCACTGCTGGGGTGCCATGACGACGTCATGGCCTGCAGAGGCCGCTCTGGCGCCGCCGTCGGCGCTCCGCCAGGACATGACGACCGATCCCGGTGGCGCTCCGCTCTCGAGGATCTCGTCCCAGCCGACGAGCAGGCGGCCCCGGTCGGCGAGGTGCTCGGCAATGCGGCTCGTGAACCAACCCTGCAGCTGGCGGGCACTCCCGAAACCCTCCTGCCGCATCAGGCCCTGGGCCTTCTCGGAGGCCTCCCACTCCGTCGTCGGACACTCGTCACCGCCGACGTGCACGTAGCGCCAGGGGAAGAGGTCCATGACCTCGTCGAGCACATCGGTGCAGAACCGCAGCGTCGCCGGTTCGAGGTTGAGCACATGTCGCGAGATCCCCCAGCGCGTCCGGACCTCCCGTCGCTCGAGGGAGTTCCCGAGCTCCGGATAGGCGGCGATCGCCGCCTGCATGTGGCCGGGCATGTCGATCTCCGGCAGGACGTCGACGAAGCGTTCGGCGGCGTACGCCACGATTTCGCTCATGTCCTCGGCGGTGTAGTAGCCGCCGTGCGGCCGGCCGTCTCCGCCCGTCTCCCGGTAGTGGCCGAGCGGGGACTCCCGCCGCCAAGCCCCGACTTCGACGAGACGAGGGTAGGCGGCGACCGGCAAGCGCCAGCCCTGATCATCGGTCAGATGGAGGTGCAGGACATTGCACTTGTGCAGGGCGATGAGGTCGATCAGCTTGAGCACGAAGCCTTTCGGCATGAAATGACGGGCGACATCGAGGTGCACGCCCCGCCAGGCGAAGGCAGGCGCGTCGCCGATCTCGAGGCCGGCGAGGTTCGCCGCGACGGCGGCCTCGAGGGGTGCGGCGCGCCACCAGGAGTCGGGAAGGAGCTGGCGGAGTGTCTGCAGGCCGTAGAAGACCCCTGCCGCCCCCCCGCCGCTGACCGTGACCGTGCCCTCGGCGACGCGAAGGCGATAGCTCTCCTCAGCCGCCGTCCTCAAGCCCGGAGCCGCCGACGCACGTCCGCGGGCGGCGCCGGCCTCACGAGCCGGTCCCAGCTCCAGCACGAGGCGGGTCACAGCCGGCGAGAGCTCCCGGCCGGCTGCCTCTGCGCTGCGATCGCTCGGACCGGCCATCTCCACGGACCAGCCGGTCGACTGCTCGAGGAGGCGCCGGAACCAGCGGGCGACGCCGGCCAACTCCGGCGGGGTCTCGATGCGAACACCGTCAGTGAGCGTGACAACACCGGCGAGGGATGTGACGTTCGCCGGCGCAGGGACCAAGGAGGGATGGATCGCTCTGCTCACGTCCTGGCTGTTCCCTTCGCCCGCTGCCCTCAACCGGTAGCTCTCCCGAACAGCTCCCAGCTCATAGTAAGGGCGCCGACAGCCTCCGACTATTCTCGCGAGATGAAGCCTGCGGTTACCTCACCAACGCCTGATCCGGCTCTCTTCGACGCCGTCGTGAACCTGTGCAAGCGGAGGGGTTTCGTCTTCCCGTCGGCCGAGATCTACGGTGGCATCCGCTCCACCTACGACTACGGGCCGCTCGGTGCGCTCATGCTGCGCAACGTTCGCGACGCCTGGTGGCGGTCGATGGTCCAGGAGCGTGACGACGTCGTTCCCATCGACGCCGCCGTGCTCACGAACCCGAAGGTCTGGGAGGCCTCCGGCCACCTCGCCGCCTTCACGGACCCCCTCGTGGACTGCCGCAATTGCAAGGAGCGCTGGCGGGCCGACCAGATCGGCGACAGCTGCCCCAACTGCGGCTCGAAGGATCTCACCGAGGCGCGGCCGTTCAACCTCATGTTCAAGACCTTCGTCGGCCCGGTGGAGGACAGCGCCGCCGCCGCCTACTTGCGGCCCGAGACGGCGCAGGGCATGTTCGTCAACTTCCTCAACGTCCTGCAGACGACGCGCAAGCGACCGCCCTTCGGCATCGCCCAGACGGGGCGGGCGTTCCGCAACGAGATCACGCCGGGCAACTTCGTGTTCCGCACCCGCGAGTTCGAGATGATGGAGATGGAGTACTTCGTACCGCCGGCCGAGGCCGCTTCGTGGTTCGAGTACTGGTGCACGGAGCGACTCGACTGGTACGAGCGTTACGGGGTGCCGAAGGAGATGCTCCGGCTCCGCCAGCACGAGGAGTCGGAACTGTCGCACTACTCGGCGGGTACCGCTGACGTCGAGTTCCTCTACCCGTGGGGTTGGGGAGAGCTCGAGGGCATCGCCAACCGCACCGACTTCGACCTGCGCTCCCACTCTGAGCACTCGGGCACGAAGCTCGAGTACTTCGACCAGACGAGCGGTGAGCACTACATGCCCTATGTCATCGAACCCGCCGCCGGGCTCACCCGCACGATGATGGCCATGCTGCTGGCGGCCTACGACACCGACGTCGTCGCCGGCGAGGACCGCACCGTGCTCCGGCTCCACCCGCGCATCGCCCCCTACTCGGTCGCCGTCCTGCCACTCTCGAAGAAGGAGACGCTCACGCCCTTGGCAAAGAAGATCCTGCGCACGCTGCAGCGGCGCTTCGTCTGCGACTACGACGAGACGCAGGCGATCGGCCGCCGTTACCGGCGCCAGGACGAGATCGGGACCCCTCTGTGCGTGACGGTTGACTTCGATTCGCTCGAGGACGGCGCCGTCACCGTGCGCGACCGCGACTCGACCGAGCAGGTGAGGGTTCCCATCGGGCAGCTGCCAGGGACGATCGCCGAGCGGCTGGAGGCCGAACTCGACCGCTGAGGTCCTGCCGTCCTAGCTTCCTCTGGCAGGTGCCATGCCCCAGGCGAAGGCCGGACGCCTCGACCGGGCTGCCGGGGGGCGCCCGGGGCGCCACCGGCAGGCGTCAGTAGGCTCGGCGGTAGGACTTCTCCCACCGAGGAATGCCCAACCCCAAGGAAGGATCGTCACACCGATGGCCTACGTCTTCGACTTCGACCACGAGCACCCTCGCCCGCCCATGGAGTTGAAGGACCTGCTCGGCGGAAAGGGAGCCAACCTGGCCGAGATGACGTCCGTCCTCGGGCTGCCCGTCCCGCACGGCTTCACCATCTCGACCGACGCCTGCCGCGCCTACATGGAGGGCGGCTGGCCGGCGGGCCTTTCCGACGAGGTGAGCGAGCACCTCGAGCGCCTCGAGAGCCGCATGGGTCGCAAGCTCGGCGATGCGAGCGATCCGCTCCTCGTCTCGGTGCGCTCCGGAGCGAAGTTCTCCATGCCAGGGATGATGGACACGGTGCTCAACCTCGGTTTGAACGACGTCTCCGTGGGAGGCTTGGCCGCCCAGACCGGCGACGAACGTTTCGCCTTCGACTCCTACCGGCGCTTCGTGCAGATGTACGGCCGCATCGTGCTCGGGGTGACGGGTTCAGCCCTCGACGAGCCGCTCGAGCGTGCCAAGGAGCACAGCGGCGTCACGTCCGACGCCGACCTTCCCGCCGAGACGCTGAAGACGCTCGTGGGGGAGCTGAAGGAGGTCGTCAGGCAGCAGACGGGCTCGCCCTTCCCCGAGGCACCCATGGACCAGCTGCGGGGAGCCATCGAGGCCGTCTTCGGATCCTGGAACGGCGCCCGTGCCATCGCCTACCGCGTGCGCGAGCACATCCCGCACGACCTCGGAACGGCGGTCAACGTGCAGGCGATGGTGTTCGGCAACCGTGACGACAACTCGGGCACCGGCGTCGGCTTCACGCGGGATCCGGCGACGGGAGCGGCCGGTTCCTACGGTGACTTCCTCGTGAACGCCCAGGGCGAGGACGTCGTGGCCGGCATCCGCAACACCCAGCCGCTCTCGGCACTCGAAGGGCTCTTCCCCGCCATCTACGGCGAGCTGCTCGACATCTTCACCCGCCTCGAGGCGCACTACCGCGACATGTGCGACACGGAATTCACGATCGAGCAGGGCAAGCTCTGGATGCTGCAGACCCGCGTGGGCAAGCGCACGGGGCGCGCCGCCTTCAAGATGGCCGTCGACATGGTGGCCGACCCCGTCATCCGGCTGAGCCACGAGGAAGCCGTGCAGCGCGTGAGCGCCGAGCACATCGACCAGGTCCTCCACCCACAGTTCGCCGATTCCTCCGCCTCGGTGCTCACCAAGGGGCTCGGCGCCTCGCCGGGAGCGGCCGTCGGCAAGGTCGTCCTCACGGCGGACGACGCCGACGAAGCCGCCCGTAGGGGCGAGAGCGTCGTGCTCGTGCGCAACGAGACGAGCCCGGAGGACGTCCACGGCATGCTCGCCGCCCAAGGGATCCTGACCGCCCGCGGCGGCCTCGTGTCCCACGCAGCGGTCGTGGCGAGGGGCTGGGGCAAGCCGGCCGTCGTGGGGGCCGAGGCCCTCCGCATCAACGAGGCGGCCAAGTCGTTCAGCGTTGACGGCACGGTCGTGCACGAGGGCGACGTGATCTCGATCGACGGGTCGACCGGAACCGTCGTGCTCGGCGCCGTCGCGCTCACTGCTGCCTCGCCCCCGCCGGAGATGAACGCCATCCTCGGCTGGGCGGACGAGATCCGCCGCGGCCACCTCGGCGTGCGGGCGAACGCCGACACCGGCGCGGACGCCGCCAACGCTCGCCAGCTCGGCGCCGAAGGCATCGGTCTGTGCCGGACCGAGCACATGTTTCTCGGCGAGGACCGCCTTCCCGTCGTGCGCCGCATGATCCTCGCCGCCACCGACGAGCAGGAAACGGCTGCCCTCGAGGAGTTGCGCGTCGTGCAGCGTGCCGACTTCATCGACATCCTCGAGGCGATGGACGGCCTGCCGGTCGTGGTGCGCCTCCTCGACCCGCCTCTCCACGAATTCCTCCCCGACGTCGAGCATCTCGCCGTGAAGGACGCCACCGAGGGTCTCACCGACGAGGAGCGGGCGCTCTACGAGGCGGCCCGGTCCTGGCGAGAGTCGAACCCGATGCTCGGAACGCGAGGCGTGCGCCTCGGCGTCATCAAGCCCGGCCTCTACGCCATGCAGGTCCGTGCCCTCATGGAAGCGGCCCTCGACCGCGTGCGGACGGGCGGCAAGCCGGTCGTCGAGGTCATGATCCCCCTCACGATCTCGCGCGAAGAGCTCGCCCTCGCCCGCTCCTGGGTGACCGAGGCGATCGCCGCCGCTGAGGAAGGCGCCACGGGCGAGGCCGAGCACGTCGAGGTCCTCATCGGCACGATGATCGAGACCCCCCGCGCCGCCCTCGTCGCCGGCGAGATCGCCGAGGTGGCCGACTTCTTCTCCTTCGGGACGAACGACCTCACCCAGATGACGTTCGGCTTCAGCCGCGACGACGTGGAGGGCCGCATGATGTCGGCCTACCTCGAGAAGGGCCTCCTCCCCTCCAACCCCTTTGAGAACATCGACCCCGTGGCCGTCGGCGAGCTCGTCCGCATCGCCGTCGAGCGCGGGCGGGCGACCCGTCCCGGGCTCGAGTGCGGCGTCTGCGGAGAGCACGGGGGCGACCCGGCCTCGATCGACGTCTTCTTCAAGGCCGGGCTCGACTACGTGAGCTGCTCGCCGTACCGGGTGCCGATCGCTCGGCTGGCGGCGGCACAGTCCGTGCTGGCAGCCCGCCTGTAGGGCCGTCCGCTCGTCGCCTCGCCCTCGCCCGTGAAGGACTCGGCGAGCCTGACACGTCCGAGCTGCACGCCCGAGTCCTCCTGGAAGGGCGCCATGGCGTGTTCGATGGCGTCACGCTAGGCACCGCCCTCCCCGAGGCGGGCCGCCGGAGCAACACCGGGTCGGGCAAGGCGTTACCGTGCGCTCGATGGGCATTCCTGACGAGGACGTCGTACAGGTGCGGGCGGCGACCGACATCGTGGCGCTCATCGGGGAGTACACGCCGCTGAAGCGCGTCGGGCGGAGGTTCGTGGGCTTGTGCCCGTTCCACGCCGAGAAGACAGGCTCGTTCAGCGTGAACGGCGAGGAAGGCCTCTACTACTGCTTCGGGTGCCAGGCGTCGGGCGACGCCATCACGTTCCTGCGGGCCATCGAGGGTTGCGACTTCGTCGAGGCGGTCGAGCGGCTGGGCGCCCGCGCCGGCATCACCGTGCGCCAGGAGACCGGCGGGAGGGGACAGCACGACCGCGACCAGCAGGAGGCGCTGAAGGAGGCGATGCGGCGGGCCGTCGAGTTCTACCACCAGCGCCTCCTCAGCCACGCCGACGCCAAAGCGGCCCGCCAGTACCTCCGGTCCCGCGGCTACGACGGCGACGTCGTGCGGCAGTTCCGTCTCGGTTGGTCGCCGGAGCGGGGCGCCAACCTCACAAAAGCCCTCGGCATGGCCGGGAACGTCCTCATAGAGGCCGGTCTCGCCCATGACGGCAACTACGGGCCGCAGGACAGCTTTCGCGGGCGGGTGATCTTTCCCATCTTCGATCCGGGCGGCATCCCGATCGCCCTCGGCGGGCGCATCCTGCCCGGGCGCCCGGGTCCTGGGGCGGACGGCGGCAGCCCGGCGGCGAAGTACCGCAACTCGAAAGAAACCCCTATCTACTCCAAACGCCGAACCCTCTACGGGCTCAACTGGGCGCGCCAGGGGATCGTGCAAGCCGGCGAGATCGTCGTCTGCGAGGGCTACACCGACGTCATCGGGCTCTTCGCAGCCGGCGTCACCCGCGCCGTTGCCACGTGCGGGACGGCCTTGACCGACGAGCACTTCCAGGTGATCGCACGCTTTGCCAAGCGCGTCGTGCTCGCCTTCGACGCCGATACCGCCGGGCAGTCGGCGGCGTCGCGTTTCTACGAGTGGGAGCGCCAGCACGATCTCGAGGTTGCCGTGGCGGCCCTCCCGCCGGGCAGCGACCCCGGCGGGCTCGCTCAGAGCGACCCCGAGCAGCTGCGGACGGCAATCGAACAGGCACAACCGTTTCTCGGTTTCCGCGTCGAGCGGGCGCTCGCGGCGGGAGATCTGCGCTCGCCGGAGGGCCGTGCCCGCGCCGCCGAGGCGGCCGTCGCCATGATCGCCGAGCACCCGAACGAGCTCGTGCGGGACCAGTATCTCGTGACCATCGCGGATCGCACCCGCATCGAGGTGGAGCGGTTGCGCCCCTACCTCGATCGGCCGCCGGCTGAGCGGGGCTCGATCGAGGTGGCGTCGATCAGCCCGCCATCGCCCATCGGCCGGGGGCAGCGAGCCGCTCGCGACGGGCTGGCCCTTGCCATCCACTCGCCGGCGACCATGGCGGGTCGCTTGGACGAGTGCCTCTTCTCGGACAGGCTGCAGCGGGAGGCCTACCTCGCCCTCGCCGGCGCCACGAGCCTCCACGACGCCATCGAAGGCGCCGACGACGACGTCGCCGACCTCCTGCGCCAGCTCGCCGTGATCGAGCCGGAGGCGGACGCCGATCCCACCATCGTGCAACTCGTGCGAGCGGCGGCCACCCGAGCCCTCGGTGACCTGGAAGGGGAGGCCCGCACGGCGGAGGCGGCCGGCGACGAGGCGCACCTGCTCGCAGCTGGCAGCGGTATCGCCCACCTGAAGGCCGAGCTCGAGGTGATGCAGGAACCAGGCGTGAACCAGATGCCGCCGCGCCCCGTCATCGAGGCTGCCGACCGCTTGTTAGGGTGGCTACGGAACCGTCGAGGGGAGGGCGCTTGAGCGCTGAAGGCGAGCCGGACGACATGAGTTCCGACAACGCCGACTCCGGCGAGGAACGTCGTGCCCGCATCGCCTCGGCCCTGAGCCTGCGTGACTACAGCGGCCCCTCCAGCGGTGGCACCGACCCGGTTCGCGCCTACCTCAAAGAGATCGGTCGCGTCTCGCTCCTCACGCCCGAGCTCGAGGTCCTCTGCGCCCAGCAGATCGAGGCAGGCGTCGAGGCGTCCGCCATCTACGAGTCGTGGCTGGCCGAAGAGAAGCTCGGTGAGGTGCCCTTCGCCGAGCGACGCAAGATCGAGCGCGTGATCAGGCAGGGTCAAGACGCCAAGGACCTGCTCATCGAAGCCAACCTCCGCCTCGTCGTCTCGATCGCCAAGCGGTACCGCAACCGCGGCATGCCCTTCCTCGACCTCATCCAGGAGGGGAACCTCGGCCTCATGCGAGCGGTGGAGAAGTTCGACCACCGGCGCGGCTTCAAGTTCTCGACGTATGCCACCTGGTGGATCAGGCAGGCCATCACGCGCGCCGTAGCCGACCAGGCCCGCACGATCCGCATCCCCGTCCACCTCGTCGAGACGATCAACAAGGTCACGCGCTCGCAGCGCCAGCTGTCGCAGGAGCTCGGGCGGGAGCCGACGGTGGAGGAGATCGCCGCCCGCATCGAGTTCCCCGTCGACCGTGTGCGCGAGCTGCAGCGCATCAGCCAGGACACGATCTCGCTCGAGCAACCCCTCGGCGATGAGGAGGACTTCAGCTTGTCGGACCTCCTCGAGGACCAGACCGCCGAGGTCCCTTCGGATGCCGCCACTCGCATCCTTCTCAACGAGGCGGTCAAGCGGGCCCTCGGGGAGTTGAGCGAGCGCGAGCAGGAAGTCGTGCGGTTGCGATTCGGTTTGGATGACGGCCGCATCCGCACGCTCGAGGAAGTCGGGCAGATCTTCGGCGTCACCCGGGAGCGCATCCGCCAGATCGAGATGAAGACGCTGGCGAAGCTTCGGCACCCGCAGGTGTCCCGGCCGTTGCGGGACTACGTGGAGGGCGACTGAGGCTCCCCGACAGCTGCCATCATGTGGCATGTCGGTGACCGTCGAAGCCACTGCGAACGCCGCTGAAGTGATCGAGCGGGCCGGCACCTACTTGGCGGCCCGCCCCGTCGAGCACAACCTCGTGCTCACGCTGCTGCACGAGCGGGCGACGCGTCCCCAGCCGGGCCGATACTGGGTCGCTCGCGAGGGCGCCATCGTCGTCGGCGTCGGGTTCCAGTCGCCCCTTGACTTTGCGGTCACGCTGACGCCGATGCAGCCCGAAGCCGCCAAGGCCATCGCCGAGGCGGCTTCGGGCGTCGGCGCGCTGCTCCCAGGCGTCTCGGGCGAAGCCGGCACGGCGGCGACCTTCGCCGGGCACTGGACGGAGATTCACAAGACGGCGGCGCGCCCGCTGGCCGGACAACGGCTCTACCGCCTCGGCGACCTCCACCTCCCGGAGGGGGTGAGCGGACTGCTCCGACCGGCCAACGAGGCCGACCTCTCCCTCGTGGGGACGTTCGTGCGCGAGTTCCTCGACTTCATCGGCGAGACCGGCTTTGACGCGGAAGTGCTCACCCGCCGCGTCGAGGGCGGCCAAGCCTGGCTGTGGGAGGACGGCGAGCCGGTGTGCCTGGCCTTGCATTCCCTCCCGATCGAGGGTGTCACGCGAATCCAGACCGTCTACACGCCCCCGGCGCTGCGGCGGCGCGGGTACGCCGGCGCCTGCGTCGGCTTCCTGTCGAAGCGGCTACGAGCAGCCGGGCACGAGTGCGTGCTCTACACCGACCTCGGCAACCCGACGCCCAACTCCGTGTATCGCAAGCTCGGCTACGACGCCGTCGTCGAAGTCCTGCGCTACGGCTTCGGCGAGCCCGAGGCGGTGGCCGGCTGAACTAATCCGAGGCGCGCCGATGGGCGCCGTTGGCGCGCCCTCCCGCCGAGGTCAGCATCTCGGCTACACGGGCACGAGCGGCGTCGCCGATGGGGCTGTCCAGGAACCCCGTCAGCCGCTCGCGGGCAAGATCACCGATCGCACGCACGCGTTCGGCCGTCGCCTCGGCGTTGACGGCCTCGATCCGCGAGCTTGCCACCCGGGGCCAGTCCCCCCGACCTGGCTCGGTGCGGCGCAGCTGGGACGCCTTCGAGGCCGCCCACGCACCTGCTGCACACCCGAGAAAGAAACCCACCTTGAACCGCATCCACACCTTTTACCCCGCGAACGCCTCCTCCGCCACTCGAAGATGGTGGCGCCACGCCTCAGGGTGCTGCGACGACAACGCAGATGCCACTCAAGAGCGGGCAAGCAGGGTAGCTTTCCCCTTATGAACATCCGTGACGCCCACCTTGGCCGTGTGACAGCACTCGCCGGCCGCGCCGTGCTGGCGATCCTTGTTGTCCTCGGCGTCTCGATGCTCGGTGCAGCGGCCGCCTCGGCGACGGGCGACCCGACCGTCCAGCCCTACATCATCTCGAACCCCGTGCCCGGCTGGACCACTGCCCCGGCGTCGGTCACCCAGCAGGTGCAGTCCCAGGTCTCCTCCTCGCTTTCCTCCAAGACACACGAGAAGATTGCCGTGGCCGTGGACGGATGGTCAGGACCGGACGTCAACACGCAGATCCTGCTCATCATGCTCGTGAAGTTCCCCGGTTCGAGCGTCCCCTCCAGTGCCAACATCCCTGCAGCCGTCAACGACGTCTGCACGGGAGCCGGCGACACACCCGGGACGATCACGCCGATCTCGGGAATCTCCGGATCAGCCTCGGAGACCTGCCAGGGCAGCAGCCCGATCTCCGCAGTGGCATGGGCGCAGGGCAATGTCGTGGCCTTCATCGACGCTGAAGGTCTTGCCATGAGCCAGGTCGACCAGATCTCGCAGACGGAAGCGGCCAAGATTCCCGCCAACGGCATCGGCGTCTCGAGCAGCTCCTCCTCGAGCGCTCTCTACGGCGGCATCGGCGTGGTCGTCGTTGCGGCCATCATCGTCGTGGCCGTGATGGCTCGGCGCCGTTCGAAGGCTCAGCCGGCGCCGGCGGGCGGCGCTGGATGGCCCGCACCGGGTGCTGCCCCCCAGTGGGGACAGGAGGGCGCTCAGCAGGCACCCTACGGAGCGATTCAACCCTATTCAGGCGAGGCGGCCGGTTACGGCGGCGGTGCCGCCGGCTATCAGGCGCCAGTCGCCGACCCTGCCTACCAGCCGCCGGCAGCCGCCTACCCTCCGGCAGCCGCCTACCCTCCGGCAGCCGCCTACCCACCGGCCGCCGCCTACCCGGCTGAACCCGCCGCCTACCCGCCGGCGGCAGCCGCCTACGAAGCGACTCCCGCTCCCACGCCTGCCGTAAGCAACAGCCCTGTCCAGACACCGTACGAGGCGGCGAGCCCGTCAGACGGCGAGACCCAGACGGTGGCCGGGCCGCAGGCGTACCAAGGCGCGTCGCCAGCCTTGGAGGCTGAGCCGACCGCTGAGCGTCCGGCCAGCGAGGGTTGGTACCCGATCGAAGGCGACACGAACCGACAGCGCTACTGGGACGGAACGCAGTGGACCTCCTCCATGCGATGGGACGGACACGCCTGGGTGAACGAATCCTGACCTGGTGACGCCCGGAGTAGCATGAAGGCTGCTTTCGGCACCCCTCCGGGGGCGAGGCATTCCGGGGTAGCTCAATGGCAGAGCACGCGGCTGTTAACCGTGTGGTTGAGAGTTCGAGTCTCTCCCCCGGAGCGGATCCGAGTCAGAAACCGGCTGCGTTGGTGCTGACGGCCGGGTCTTCGTGGAGAGCGAGCTCACCTGTACGAACGGGGCTACGGGCGGGTAGGTCGCGGAGACTCGGCCCGTCAGCGGGCCCGCCATCCCGCTGCAGCTCACCGTCACCTCGGCGATGGTGCTGCACCATTCGCGGCGGTGCGACCCTCAATCCTCGCGGTGGCGGAAGACGAACATTCGCCCGCTGCCGTGGGGCAAGGACTCCACGAATTCCCACTCCGGTGCCTTCTCGTTGAGAAGGTTGTCCACCGCCATCTTGTCGCCGCCGCCCCCGTACTGCAGCGGGTAGGGGAGGAACTCGACGCAGTACCTGTGTGCCATGTCGAGCGAGCTTACCGCCCCGAGGCGACCGAGTCGAACGTGTGTTCGATCGTGCGAGGGAGCGCAGCGCATCTACCAAGCAGCCCGGCAGGACGTGCAGTCGACGGGCGGGGGGGCTCACTCCTCCTCGGGCTCGTCGGCGACCCTTGCTCGCAGGTTGAGGAGGCCCGCTTCGGTCGGCGTGAAACCGCACTGCTCGAGGTAGAAGGCGGCCACGGCGCGCTCAAAATCGGCATGAAGCCACTCGCAGCCGGAGCGACGCGCCTCCTCCGCAGCCACGCGGACGATCTCGGCGCCGATCCCCTGCCGCTGTTCGCCGGGCAACACCATCGTGTCGAGGAGGACAGCGTGGGCACCGCCGTCCCAGATGACGTTGGCGAACCCCACGAGCTCCTCGTCCAGGCGGGCGCAGACCCAGCCGAGCGAGTGGTTCTCGAGCTGGCGCTGCCACTGCGCCGGCGTGGGCGGATGATCGAACGCCTCGGCGTGCAGCCAGTCGAGCTCGAGCTCCTCGGCGGCTCCCCGCCACTCGTAGCTGACCGCTGCTTCGGTGATCACGTGCAACAGTATTTCGCACAGCGCGGGCAAACGTGGACTTTGCCGCGTCCCTGCACGTCCGGGGCTTACAGCCGAGCGGCCGCCTGGGGATGCAGCACAGCGCGGTTAAAGGGCGGTCAGGCGACGGCCAGTCTCAGCCGCCCGCGGCGCCCTGCGAGGCGGAAGTCGAGGTGCTCGTAGAGGGTCCGAGCCTCAGCGTTTGTTCGTGTTCACGCTCAGCCCGACCTGGCGGGCTCCGAGCCCCCACTGGCGCCCCAGCACCTCGAGCGAAGCGGCCGGATCGACGAGCAAGGCGGCATTCGAGGCCGAGAGCGGGCCGGCGCCGACGCTGGCGGCTGCAGCGAGCCGGGCATCGTCGTTTTGGACCCCGACGACGGCGCTGCCCGCCAGATACTGGCCCGCGAGCCATGCCGGGCGCCCGGACTGTGCGAGATTCGAATCGGTCATCGGGACAGCAGGACCTCGAGCCGCGCCGCCACCTCCCGATACCTGCCGACAGGAATGAGGTGCACGCCTTCGAAGGCACCGCTGTCCCGCAAGTCGAGAACGAGCTGGCAGGCCGCCTCCACCCCAGCGGAACGATCCTCCTCGAGGCGATCCCTCAGAGCGGAGGGAATCTCCACCGACAAGCCGGCGGACACGCTCTCGGCCATCGCCGGGCTGGCAAGGACGATGACGCCGGGATACACGGGCTTCAGAAAGGCGACGCTCTCCCGCCATGCGACGAGCGCCTCGGCGGAGAACGAGACCTGCACGAACATGAAATCGGCATCGTGCTTCCACTGCGGCACCGGCCCGAGACGCGTTGCGACGCCCGCCCTGAACGGTCGGCCGTCCGGTACGGCGCCTTCGTTCCCCCAGCCGTGAATCTCCTCGATCATGGCGCGCACGGTCAGCTGACTCGTCCGTCCGCCGCTCGTCGGGTTGTCCCCGTAGACGCAGAGAAACTCGTCGACGCCGTAAGCAGCCGCCGTGAGGAGATCGCGTCTGAGGCCGAGGAGGTTGCGATCGCGGCAGTTGAGGCAGGCGATGGAGTGGCCCCCCATGGCCTCGACCTCGTGAGCGACGGCAACGCTGGACACGGTTGCCCGCCCGAGGTGATTGTCCGGGATCAAGAAGTCCGACGCCACGGACGTGAGCACGCCGATCTGGTGCCGCACACGGCGGAGATCCGGTCGAGTCGCCGGCTCGATCTCGCAGATCACCTTGAAGGGCACGTCCGGCATCTGGAGAAACTTAGGGCATCGGGCATCGGCGCCGGGCTGCCCCTCCGTCCAGGTTCCCCGACCGCTCCCTCCGCTCCCCTCGACCGCCCGGTCACTGCGCCGGCTGCGCCGCAGGTGACACCGCCTCGCCGCCCCTCGGTCCGAGCTTTCGGTCCAGCACGCTCGCCCCGCCCGCCAGAGCCAGCAGGAGCAGCGACACCCAGAGGCAGTTGAGCATGCTGCCGCCGTATCCCAGCTGCGTGACATCGATGAAGGGGTACGGGTACCAGTGCACGAACGCCCCACGAATCAAGGTGAAGGCGAGCCAGCAGACCGGGAAGCCGAGAGACCACAGAACAATCCGCCTCGAGGTCAGTCCACGGGGACCGAACGCCAGCCATCCTCCGACGGCAAGGAAGGGGACAACGGTGTGCACGAGCTGATTCCCGAGCTGGTCCCAACCCTGCAGGTCAAAGAGGCTCGCCAGGGCCACGTGGTAGACGAGGCCCGTCACCGTGATCGCCACCAACCCGATCAACCGGAACGTGGCGAAGACCGCAGACGCCCGTTGGGCCTTGAGGGCGAGCAGTAGCGGCGTCGCGCCGACGATGAGATTGGACTCGACCGTGAAGAAGGCGAAGGTGTTGAAGGCTCGTTGCGTCGGCGTGCGGAAATGACCGGTCGTGCTCTGGGCGGCGGTAAACACGCTGATGATGACGCCGCCGGCCACGCAGAGTGCCGTGAGGAGGAAGCAGACGCGTGCCCAGCGCTGGCGCACCGGGGCAGTCGACGCGGCTGTCACGCCCGCGATCGTAGAACGAGCGCTCTGCTGAAGACGACGACCCGTTCCGTGCAGGAGTCACCGGCATCGTCCTTCTCGAGGTGTACGGTCGAGGCACCACGACAAGAGCCCTGACGTGTTGGGTCGGTCAACGGCTGACTCGGGAGCGATGCTCCGGACCCTGGTAGCGCCACAGCCGCCGAGCCGACCGCAGGAGCGCGCCATGAGTCCTCACCCGCGTGGATCGCAGATCGGCCCTGTCGGCGGAGAAACCTGACGTGGCCAGCACGCACCGCCGCGAACGAATACTCCGCCTGCTCATCGGCGCCGGCAGTGCCGACTTCGCCACGAAGCGGCTCTGCGCGGTGTGCGCCGAGGTCACGGGCATGAGCGGGGCGGGGATCATGCTGATGTCCGGTGACGTGCCAAAGGGCTCACTGTGCACGACCGACGGTGTGAGCGCCCTCATCGAGCAACTGCAGTACGACCTCGGTGAGGGACCCTGCGTGGACGCATACTCGCACGATCGGCCCGTGCTGGAACCGGATCTCGGCAACCCGAGCGTCCCTCGTTGGCTGGCCTTCGCCGGAGCCGCCACGGCGGGCGGCGCCAAGGCCGTATTCGGCTTCCCTCTCCATATCGGAGCCGTCCGCCTCGGGGCGCTCAACCTGTACCGCGACCGACCCGGGTCGCTGAGCGACGAGCAGCATGCCGACGCACTCGTGATGGCCGACGTCGTCGCCCAAGCCGTCCTCGTCCTGCAAGGCAACGCCCCGCCAGGCCGGCTCGCCATCGAACTGCAGGCCGGGGCTGACTTCCAGTACGCGGTGCACCAAGCCTCCGGCATGGTGGCCGCCCAGCTCGAGGTGAGCGTCGGCCAGGCGCTCATTCGGCTGCGCGCTTACGCCTTCGGCCACGACCGCCGCCTCAGCGAGGTGGCAGAGGACGTCGTGGCGAGAAGGTTGCGCTTCGATGAGCACAGTGGCGAGAAGGACCTCCGGTCGTGAGGGCTTTCTCGACGCGGTGTGCGCTTTACATGCCGCCGTGCCGTCATATCATGGCCGTTGGGGTGCACCTCGCGGCTGGGACGCGCAGGGAACCTCGAGAACGACCGGAGTAGTGATGCCCAGAGAAGCCAAGCTCGCCAGGACGCTCGTGGAGCTGGCCGACACGTTGGTGGATGATTTCGACGTCGTGGAGCTGCTGACGCTGCTGGCCGACCGGTGCGTCGAGGTTCTCGACGTCGGAGCAGCCGGACTCATGCTCGTGGGCCTGGATGGCGATTTGCGAGTCATGGCATCCTCGTGTGAGGAGATGCGCGTGTTGGAGCTCTTCGAGCTGCAGGCCCGCGAGGGACCCTGCCTCGACTGCTACGTGACGGGCCAACCGGTCGTGAATCAGGATCTCGCCAGCGCCAACGGCCGCTGGCCCCGGTTCACCGCCGAGGCACTGGCGGCGGGCTTCCACTCGGTGCACGCACTACCGATGCGCTTGCGCGGCACGGTCATCGGCGCCCTCAATCTGTTCCACAGCGAACCCGGGCAGATGCGGCCAGTCGACGTCGAGGCGGCGCAGGCTCTGGCCGATGTCGCAACGATCGCCGTCCTACAGCACCGCGCCGCCATCGAGGCACGCGTGCTCAACGAACAACTCCACGAGGCGCTCAACAGCCGGATCGTCATCGAGCAAGCCAAGGGCATCATCGCCGAGCGCGCCGGGCTCGACATGGAGCGGGCGTTCGCCGCCTTGCGCAACCACGCCCGCAGTCACAACCTGCGTCTTTCCGACGCAGCCGAACGCGTCATCAACGGGTCCCTCTTGCCGTCGGATCTGGACAGGCGCTCGCCGACGCAGCCCGCCTAGACCGCGTCCGCGATCGTTCCGAACGCGATGGAACGAGCGATGCCGCAGCGCCGTCACCATCGTGCCTGCCAGGAGCCCGATGAGTGACGGTCCCACGAAAACGCAAATGACATCGTTCCCGAGGCCGATCCGAAGGATGCCGTGACCGTCCTGGCGCAGCCGTCGGCCCCGCCGTCGGTCGACCCGCCCGCCCATCGCTGGGCTGCATTGGCGGTGCTGTGCTCGTCCGTCGTCATTGTCAATTTGGACAACACGATTCTGAACGTCGCCCTTCCGACGCTCGTGCGGACGCTGCATGCCACCTCGAGCCAGCTGCAGTGGATCGTCGACTCCTACGCCATGGTCTTTGCCGGGCTGGTCCTCGTCGGCGGCAGCCTGGCCGACCGCTTCGGGCGCAAACGGTTCTTCCTCATCGGCCTGACCACCTTCGCGGCCGGATCGGTGGGTGCCGCGCTGTCGGGATCGGTCGATCTCCTCATCGCGTGTCGAGCCCTCATGGGTGTCGGCGCGGCACTGACGATGCCAGCCACGCTGTCGATCATCAACGACATCTTTCGCGATGCGGCGGAGCGGGCTCGCGCCATCGGCGCCTGGGCCGGGTCCGCCGGACTCGGTCTCGCCATCGGCCCCATCGCCGGGGGCTTGTTGCTGGCGAGGTTCTGGTGGGGTTCGGTGTTTCTCGTCAATGTCCCGATCGTGGTCGCCGGGCTCATCGGCGCCTCCCTTTTGGTGCCGGACTCGAAGAACCCGACGGCGGCGCGACCGGATCCGACCGGGGCGATGTTGTCGATCACCGGGTTGGGGCTCCTGCTGTGGGCGATCATCGAAGCCCCGACCCTCGGTTGGACCTCCGGCACGGTCATCATGGTCGGCGCCGCCAGCATCGTCGTCCTCGGAAGCTTCGTCGCGTGGGAGGCGCGCAGCCGTCACCCCATGCTCAAACTCGGTTTCTTTCGCGATCGCCGTTTCTCCTTCGCCGCCGCGGGTGAGTCGCTCGGGATCTTCGGACTGATCGGGACGCTGTTCGTGCAGACCCAGTTCCTCCAGTTCGATCTCGCTTATTCACCTCTGCAAGCCGGGGTACGGATCCTTCCGACGGCCATCACGCTGGTCGTGACCGCTGCCGCTGCGCCGATCGTCGCCCGACTCATCGGCGTCAAGTTGACGGTCGCCGCCGGCCTGACGGCGATCGCGGCCGGGCTTTGGCAGATCTCGACGGTGTCATCGGTCAGCACGACGTATGGCCAGGTCGTCGTGGGCTTGTTGCTGATCGGTCTCGGAGCCGGGCTCTTGATGCCAACGGCGACGAACTCCGTCGTGGGCTCGGTGCCTCAGGGTGACGCAGGAGTCGGATCGGCCACCAACGTCGTGGCAATCCAGGTCGGTGGCGCCCTCGGTGTCGCCGTTGTGGGGAGCGTGCTGTCAACTCGCTACCAGGACCACATGAGGGCAGCACTCGCCGGCCACCACGTGCCGCCGGCGGTCACACACTCCATCCTCGGCTCCCTCGGTGGAGCCCTCGTCGTCGCCGGCAAAGCGGGAGGCGCCACCGGCATCATGCTGGCGCACGCTGCCCGTGTTGCCTTCATGAGTGGTGCGAAGACCGCCCTCGCCGTGGGCGCCGCCGTCGCCCTCGCGGGCGCTGTGTTGGTGCTCGCCCGCCTGCCGTCGAGAACACTCGGCTGGACGAAAGCCGCGCCGGCGCTGTCGGAGGAGCAGGAGGTGATGAGCCGAGACGTGCCGTGACGTCCGCGACACGGTGTTGGACAGTTTCCCGGGCTTCGAGCCAACCAGGACGTTGAACGCGACGCAGGCGGATGCTCTCGTTTGAGTGACCGAACGAGAGCGCGTTGACGCGCCCGTATCGGGGGCCGCTCCGCCGGCGAGGCGGACATGAGCCCGTCGCTACGATGCCGGCGTGGGCTTCTACCGTGAGCGGGTGCTGCCTCGCCTGGTTGACCGTGCCTGCGGCTCGCCGGGGTTGCGTGCGTGGCGACTCACCGCCACAGAAGGCCTGACAGGCCAGGTGCTCGAGATCGGCTTCGGTTCCGGGTTGAACGTGGATCTCTACCCGCCGAGTGTCGAGCGGGTGTACGCGGTCGAGCCCGCCGAGGTGGCACGTGGCTTGGCGGAACGACGGATCGCGAGGTCGAGTGCCGCAATCGAGCACGTCGGTCTCGACGGACAGGCGATTCCACTCGCGGATGAGACATGCGACAGTGCGCTCTCGACGTTCACGCTCTGCACGATCCCCGATGTGCAGCGCGCCCTCCTCGAGGTTCACCGCGTGCTGCGGCCGGGCGCCGCGTTCCACTTCCTCGAGCACGGGATCTCCCACGACCCCAAGGTGGCGCGCTGGCAACACCGCTTCGAACCGCTCCAGCTGCGTCTCGCCGACGGCTGCCACCTGACGAGAAACCCGGCCGAGCTGGTGCGGGACGCCGGCTTCTTCATCGAGCACCTCGAGGAGCGCTACGCCCGAGGTCCGAGACCGTGGAGCTGGTTCACCGTCGGCGTAGCCGTCAAGGCGGAGTGACGTCCCGCCTCACTGGAGCTCATCGCCGCCGAGCAGATCCGTTCGACCCCGTGAACTCGGTGATCAAAAGGCTTGCCACCGACTCGAACCTGGCCGTGTCGCCGTAGGGCCTGGCCACGAGCATCGCTCCCTCCAGCGTGCCGACGATCATCTGGGCCGCAGCTTCTGCTGTCCCGTTGAGGCGAATTGATCCCTCGCCTCGGCCGGTCTCGAGCTGGTGCACCAGCCAGGCGTAGTTCTGGTCAAAGAACCGGACAACGGTCTGCCGCATGCCGTCTGGCAACGTGGCGTATTCGGCTGCGAGCATGCCGCAGAGGCACATTCGCTCGTCGCGGAACACGGTCAGGTAGAGATCGGTATACGCCTGCAGCTTTTCGGAAGCAGGCTTGTCGCCGGAGTCAATGGCCTCCAGCGCTTCGCCGAAGCGGGTGGCGTAGCGGGCGATGAGGGCCTCGCCGAGCTCAGCCTTGCCAGGGAAGTGGTAGTGCAACGCCGCCTTGGTTATACCGAGTTCTGCAGCGACGTCTGCGTAGGAGAAGCCGTTGAAGCCGCGCCGTTGCACGAGGCGCTCGGCGATGTCGAGGATCGCCGAGCGGGTCTCGGTCTGCTCTGGTTGTCTCTGGGCGGCCACGTCACATCCTGATCGATTCGCGAAGTCTCTTGACTCCTTACCTACCAAGAAGTCTCTTGACTCCTTACCTACTAATAGGTAAGGATACTCACGTCCAGGACGGCTCGTGGCAAGGGGGGATCGTGGCCCAGCAGACCGAGCATCGCAGTTTTGGGGCTCCCGACGAGGTGAGGGAGTTCCCACACGGTCAAGCCGAAATCGTGAACTACGCCCGCCAGCCCTGATGTCCTCTGTCGACGTGGTCCGAGCTTTCGGTGAGGCCTGGGCCCAGCACGACCTCGAGGCCGCTCTCTCGTTCGTCACCGACGATTGTGTTTTCGACGCCACCGGGCCGGCGCCTGACGGGACCGTTCATCGGGGACGCGAAGAGATCCGGCAGGCATGGAAAGCGATCTTCGACGACCCGTCGTCTCGCTTCGACGTCGAGGAGACCTTTGGGGCCGGAGACAGAGTGGTCCAACGCTGGCGTTACGGGTGGCCCGACGGACACATCCGTGGAGTCGATCTGTTCAAGGTGGAGGACGGCAAGATCGCCGAGAAGCTCGCCTACGTAAAGGGATAACACACGAAGGAGGACGGCATGAGCCGAAAGGTCGCCGATTGCAGGGACTTCCCGAACGAACGCGGATGCACCCTGACGATTTCCGGCGAAGAGGGCGAGGTCCTCGACGCCGCCGCCCAGCACGCTGCAACCGTGCACGGCCACCAGGACGACAGCGAGCTGCGCAGCTGGCTGCGGGAGCACCTCAAGGACGAAGTTCCCGCCTAGGCTCGCCAACCTCGGTCGCGACGTGGCCGAGACGACCACATCGCTCCGCGCACCCATCGGGTATTGATTTGAGCAGTCAGCCCTCACCCACGACGATCGGCGCGTCCGCGAACTGAACGTATGCGTATTCTTGGGTTTCCACGCCGGTGATGCTGCAAACAGCCGTCACCGCGTAGGCGCCCACGGGCGTACCGGATGGCACCGTGAGGGTGCCGTTCCAGTTGCCCGCCCGATCCAGGTTAGCCGGGGAGCCGCTCGTGACGACCTTGCCAGTGCTGCTGCTCTTCAACGTCATCGTCACGCTGGTGGGGCTCGTCGCGCTCATCGGGCACGGCGTGACGGAGGAGATGTTGATGACGGTGCCGGCAAGGCCTGCGCTGGGAGTGATCGACAGCGTTCCACTCGCGGGCACACCGGTGATGAAGGACACCGTCACGAAGCCGTTGCCCCTCTGCACGCCGTTGCGAAATACCACGCCCGAGGGCCCGTAGCCGCTGCCACCGCCACCGTTGCCACCGGCGACACCGCTTCCGCCACCGCTGCCACCGCCGAAGTAGCCGCCACCTCCCCCGCCGCCTCCGAAGCCCTCGCCGGGTTCGCCGTCACCACAGCCTTTGCCACCGCCACCGCCGTTGCCGCCGACGCCGACGGCGCCGTTGCCTCCCGCGACACCCCCACAGGAGCCGGCGCCACCAGCCCCGCCGGAGTGCTGCGTGCCACCGGCGCCACCGACGCCACCGGTGAAGCTGACCGTGCCGGTCGCGGAGTACGAGCCACCGGCGCCACCGGCGCTACCGCCGCCGCCGCCGGGACCGCTGGAGTAGGAGCCGAGAGGGTTGCCCGTGTCGCCGTAGGACCAGCCTCCGCCGCCGCCGCCACCGCCACCGCCGACGATCACCCTGTCATCGAGCTTGAAGGACCCTTTGCGGACGTCCGAGGCACCGCCGCCACTGCCGCTGCTCTCGGCGTCCCCGCTGCTGGAGCCGCCGTGGCCACCACCGTTGAAACCATTGCTGCCGCCCACGTTTACCTGGAACTTCTCGCCCGGAGTTACGGTGAGGGTGGCAGTTGCCTCACCGCCGTCGCCGCCGTCGTCACTTCCTTGTGCCCCGTAGACGTCGAAGGTCGCCGAGAACACGTTCTTGGGCACCTTCCAGCTCTGGGCCTTCCCCACGTAACGAAAGGCGACGATCGTGGGCGTCGTGGCCGCCCCTGCGCTCGAGATCCCGAATAGGCACACCGTGAGCAGCATCGACCCGACCACGATGACGCCGCCGCGGCGAAGCACTCGGATGCGAACCCTTTTCGTCACGACATCTCCCCCCAGGTGCTTTGCTCCCGCTCTCCGGTTGGAGGACAGCGCGCTGCACGTCGCCGGCAAAGCTACATCGTCGCCTCCACGCCGGAACCAGGAGGTCTTGCTCGCACCGTGGGCCGCCGTCGTGGGTGGTTGTCCAACGCCGGACGCCGAGGTCACTCTCGAGGTAACTCGGGAAAGGCCTGCCGCAGCCGCACAGCGATCAGCTTCTCGACCAGTTCGGCCGGGAGCGGTTGATCGACAGCGAAGCGCAGGGCTCCGGAAGACTTCTCGTATCCGGTCAGCTCTTCGGACAGTTCCGGGAACACCGAGCCGCTGTGGGGCAAGTAGCTCAAGTGGTTGTTGAAGGCGGCAAAGCCGGCGATGGTCTTGCCTGCGACCTTGAAGCCTGGCACCGCATAGGAGATGCACTGCTCTGCGTCGGGAACCACCGCGAGGATGTCGTGGCGCAACCGGTTGAGCGTCGAGCGCTTCGGTTCGTCGAGGCGCTCCAGGTACTCGTCGATCTCGCCGGCCGACATCAGTCGCCTTCCCGCTCCAACCGCTCCTCGAGCACCACCGTCACCCGGTCCCCCGGCTGCTTGCCGATAGCCGTCCGCAGTTCTGCCTGGATCGGCAGCTTGTGGCGACCGTCCCCCAGTGCCATAAAGGAGCTCTGGAAGGGGCAGCCGTCCACGCGGCCCCGTACCTTGACAAGTCCCCGGGTACCGAAGTACTTGGCCGACCCGGGCATCACCACGTAGGTCCAGCCCCCCTTGCTGGGGCTCTTCTGCAAGGTAGCCGTGAACTGCTTGTTCAGCTGCATGGCATCTCCTTGGTTCCGCAGGCTAACTCGACCGGCCCGGCGATTTCGACGAGCTGCAGGCTCGACGACATGTGGAGATGTGCCGGCAGATGAGTCGAGAGGTTCCCCTCGTCATCGAAAGGAGCTGGGAATCACTCGTGATCGCTGTCGAGCTTCGAGCGCCCGCGGCGCTGACGCCAGGAACGTGTCGACCGTGGGGGCACCGCCCTCGTTGATGACCTTGTCGTCTCGGGCGGAGCGAGCTGGGTCGACGACTGATCTGACCCGGTATCGCCTGGGCGGCTTGCCAGCGCCGTCTCCCGTTTCTCCCGCCACCCCTGCACGACACCGTCAATCTCCAGCGGCATGACGGTTGAGGGCGGGCCCGTGATGCAACGACGATTGACGTCTCGAATCCGAGCGTTGAGCGCCTCGAGGAGCTGGCGGACTCGCGCTTCCGATGTCTCAGCATCGAGGCGGGCCAATACATCGTCGCGTTCCTTGCGGATGGCGAGGGTCGGAGGCAGATAGGAGACACTCTCGCTCTGGAGCTTCTTGCGCACCCACCACATCTCGTCATGGGGTTGGTCGAGGCCGGGGAGCGGCTTACCCTTGCCTGGCAGGTCGTCAAACTCGCCATTTTCCTGGGCCTCACGGATCAGCTGGTCGGTCCAGGACTCCCAGCTCGTGCCGGGCGGCTTGCGGTTGGGCACGCTCACGACGCTAATGCTCGACTCTTTCCGAGGCGGCAGTCCAACCGAGAGACGGAGAGATCTCGAGGCTCGGCTCACTCGATCGCCTGGTGTGCCATGGCCTCGGGCTGGCGACCCGCGAGGAGCCAACCGACGATTGCCGCGAACGCCGGCATTCCCACAAGGAGGAGGAGCAGGTCCGCGACGGGAATGTTCCCGAGCGCAGCGATCCCTCCGTTCAGCGAGGTGCTCCGCAGCCAACCGATCATCGCGATGTAACCCCCCAAAGTTCCGAGGAGTGCACCGAGAAAGCCGAGGGCGCCCGCCGTCACGGCAGTCATCGTGAGCTCAAGATGTCCGCGTTGGGGTCGATCTGGGACGGCGTGATCCCGAACGCCTTCAGCAGCTGCGGCGTCGCGACGTACACGGGGCCGTTCCAGCCCCGCCCGCCCTGGGTCGCCGCTCAGGCCCGCGTACGGGGTCTCGAGGGCGATCAGCTGTGCACTGAGCCCCCTCGCTATCTGCGCGGCGTGGTCCGCGGCCCGTGCCGGGTTCGTGACCTCGACCTGACCGTGAGCGCCTCGGGTCACGTGGAGAGCGAGCTGATTTGAAGCGAGGTTCGGACCGGCGTAGTCCAAGACGTTCCCATAGCGGGCGGCGGCGGCCAGCATGACGATCACCGCCACCAGCACGCCGACACTGATCGCCGCGAGCGCCGAACCGGAACGTGCCCGATACCGGGCGAGGTCCCGCAAGGCGAGCCGGCTCGCGATCGGAGCACGACGCCCGAGCCGAGCGGCGAGGGAGAGGAAGAACGGCGCAAGCAGGACCAGCCCGGGGACGAGGAGGACGATCCCCAACACCAGCTCGGGCGCCCCGACACTCCCGTTCCCCTGTTGCGAGCCGGCCGCCGCCGAGCTCTCAGCACCGGAGTAGCCGAGAAGGAGGAACGCCACGACGAGAAAGACGATGCCGGGGATGGCCGAGCGGTGGACCTGACGGGGCGGGGCAGGGCGGCCCGAGAGCGCCTGGACGATCGGCACCCTCGTGATCGCTCGCGCCGGTCGCGACGCCGCGAAGTAGGCCGCCATGACGGCCAGCACCATGGCGGCGGCGACGGCGGTCCAGGGCAAGGCGAAGAGGCCGATGACGTGGTGGGCGCTTTGTTCGAGGCTCGGTCGGTAGGTGAGCCAGACGACGAGGCCGAGGACAAGGCCAAAGGTCGCTCCGACGACACCGACGACGGTGCCGTTGGCGCTCACGACGAGGCGGACGTGGCGGTCGGTTGCGCCGCACGACTCGAGCATGCCGATGGCGCGGAGTCGGCGCTGCGCGAGCACGCTGAAGCCGCCTACCGAGACAAGCGCGATGAGGAGCATGCCGAGCACGAGGGCGGCAAGCGAGATCGTCTCGGGGTTGAGCGGGTTCGACTATCAAGGTGGCGAGGGCGAGAGCGAACAGTCCCATCACGCACAGGTAGAGCCCGGTACCCAGCACGGCCGTCATGGCACCCGGCGTCGAGAAACTTGCGTGCGTCGCCGGCGCGCTGAGAAGCGCTTGACCGAGGAAGAAGGAGCAGACGGCGACGGCCTCGGAGAGCACGAGCACGACGACTCCGAAGACGAGCACCTTGGCGAGCAGCACGAAGGGTCGGCGGGGCGCCGCAGCGAACGTGGCGCGGATCGTGCCCGTCGCGTACTCGCTGCTCATGACGAGCACGCCGAGGACACCGAGGACAAGCTGGCAGAAGAAGCTGCCGGCGAGGCTGATCCGCGTCGGGTCGAGTGTCGCCCTGCTCACTGGGGACATCGTCGACCAATGAGCCCGAGTCTCGGCCGTGGCGAGTGCCGAGATGCCGATGCCGATCACGACCGTCAGACCGAGCGTCCACGTCGTCGAACGAACTGTGCGCAGTTTCGTCCACTCACTCCGGACGAGGTCAACAATCCCGTATCGGCCGGCGGAGATGGCCTCCGGCCGGGTCCCTGTGTGGTCCACTCTCGCCACGGTCACCGACCGACGCCTTCGATCGAGGCGGCCGCGGCGCCGTGGTACTCGACGGTGTCCTCGGTGAGCTCCATGAATGCCTCCTCGAGGGAGGCCGACTGCAGCGAAAGCTCGTGCAAGGTGACCTGGATGGCTCGCCGCGAGATCGCCGATGCTGACCGCTTCCATGCCGCGCACGCTCACGGCACCGTCGTCTTCTCTAGGGTGATGTGGGCGCCATGTTCATCGAGAGCGGCGCGCAGCCTCGCCAGCTCGGGCGAGCGGACCCGGACGTAACGTTGCGAGCTCCGGCGAGCAGCTCGGCAACTTGCACCTCGGCGATCAGGCGGCCCTTGCCGATGATCACGACCTCATTGGCGGTGAGCGACATCTCGCTCATCAGGTGGCTCGAGACGAAGACGGTGCGCCCCTCGGCGGCAAGCCCTTTGAGGAGGTTGCGCACCCATCGAATGCCGTCGGGATCGAGACCGTTCACGGGCTCGTCAAAGAGCAGCACGCCGGGGTCTCCTAACAATGCCGCGGCCATGCCGAGGCGCTGGCCCATGCCAAGGGAGAACTTGCCAGCGCGCTGCCCGGCGACCGAGGTGAGCCCGACGAGCTCGAGCACCTCGTCGACTCGTCGCAAGGGGATTCGGCTTGCCTGTGCGAGCATCCGGAGGTGTGCTCGCGCGCTGCGCCCCGGGTGGATCGCCTTGGCTTCCAGAAGCGCTCCGACCTCGCGCAGCGGCCAGGCGAGGTCGTGATAGTGACGGCCGTTCACCGTCGCGTCACCCGCGTTCGGAGCGTCGAGGCCCATCACCATCCGCATCGCGATCGACTTGCCGGAGCCGTTCGGCCCGAGGAACCCCGTGACGACGCCCGGGCGGACAGTGAAGCTGAGCTGGTCGACTGCGAGCTTTTCGCCGTAGCGCTTCGTGAGATGGTGCGCTTCGATCACGACCGATCCTCACCTTGCGCTCCTGCTCCGAGCTCGGAGAAGCGCCGCCTCGCGGTCGACCCACGCCTCATCGCCTCTTAAGCACCGCCCAGCCTTTATTTGTGACGCGTCCGACAACGGTCTCCCCCTCCACATCCTGGACCGCTGTGCCCAGAAGCCGTAGGGTCAGCGGCGGTGCAGTTCATTTTGTTGCGCTCCATCGTGAAGACTGACCCCTCCCGAATGGAGGTCGAGCCGGCTGGAGACGTCGTCCCGCCCACGCCCGTAGAGGCTGGGATCCGATGAGCACCGCAGCGCTCCCGGACCTCGCCCACAGTCAGGCAGCCGAGAGTCCCTGGGCAGTGGAGACCCATGGGCTCACCAAGCGGTTCGGGGACAACGTGGCCGTGAACGGCGTGGAGCTCCTCGTTCCTCGGGGATGCGCATTCGGCTACCTCGGCCCTAACGGCGCCGGCAAGACCACGCTCATCCGCGTGCTGCTGGGCTTGACCCACGCCGACGCCGGCACGATGTCCTTGCTCGGGTACCCCGTACCGAAACACCGCGATGTCGCACTCGCACGCGTGGGGGCCATCGTGGACGAGCCTCGGTTCCATGGCCATCTGACCGGGAGGCAGAACCTCCAGGTTCTCGCCGCCGCCCGCGAACCTGCGGCGCGAGACCGCATCGGGCCGTCGCTCGAACGAGTCGGCCTGTCTCATCGCGCCGACGACAAGGTGTCGAAGTACTCCATGGGCATGCGCCAGCGCCTCGGTGTCGCCGCCTGCCTCATCGGCGACCCGCAGCTGCTGGTCCTCGACGAGCCGATGAACGGACTCGACCCGGCAGGAATGCAGGACATGCGCGACATGATCGTGTCCCTCAAGGCGGAGGGCCGCACGGTGGTGCTGTCCTCCCACCTCCTCGACGAGGTCGAGCGGACCTGCGATGCCGTTGCCATCGTGGACCGTGGCAACGTCATCCGGCAGGGACCGATCGCCGAACTGCTGGCGGGATCGTCGGTTGTACTTCAGGTCGAATGCTCCGAGCCCGACCGAGCCCGCGCCCTCCTCGGGGCCACTCGCATCGGGGCGCACGTCGAAGTCGGGTCGCTCGGCCTCGGGATCACGCTGCCCGCGGGAACCGAACGCGAGATCACGGCCGAGATCGCCCGCCTGCTGGTGGCCGGCGGGATATCCCTCTACCGCCTGCAGGAGATGCAAACCTCCCTCGAGTCCTGGTTTCTCCAGGTCACGAGCCGACTGGGAGGGCCAGATTGACGACGGCGCCGGCAACCGCCCCGACCCCGACCCCGGCGCCGCCATCGGCCGGATCGCCGCCGGACCGCCGGGGATCCCCGATACCGACGGGCACGATGATTGCCACGAGGTTCATGGAGCTGCGCAAGCGGCGAGGCCTGATGATCGCCCTCATCGTGGTGAACATCGGTATCCCGACCATCTTCCTCGCCGTCCGGCTGCTGGCTCACGCATTCGCCCCGAAGACATACGGGCCTGCCGGCGGCTACAACATCTACACCGGCCTTTCCTCCGGCGTCCTGTACATCTTCGGCTTCATCGTCGCCGCCACCTTGGGATGCACAGCTGGATCCGTCGACCTCACCGAGGGGATGTTCCGCCACCTCGTCGTCACGGGTCGTTCCAGGCTGGCCCTCTACCTCGCCCGGATCCCTGCCGGGTTATCGATCATCGTGTCGCTCGTGGCCGTGGGATTCACGATCGTGTGTGCCGTCTGCGTCTTCGCCGCTCCGACGCAACTCAACTACGACGGCGTGAACGTTCCGGCCGGTCTCTCCCGCACAGGCCTCGAGAGCTGGGCGGCCGACCACGCCGACTCGGTCATCTGCAACTTCAACATCAACGGACCAGGACCGTCGAACATCGGATGCGGCCCGAACGGCACCCCGGTCACCGGCAACGGCTCGGGTGCTCCAGGGCAGCCCACCCCTGTGCAGCTCAGGACGGCCGCCATACTGATCGCAAATCAGGATTATCTGGACTACTCCCACCAGTTCCTCTACCCGTCGAACTCGTTGATGGTGAAGACCGGGCTCTGGATCGAGCTCGAGGCGGCCGTCGGCTTTCTCGTCGGCCTCGGGCTCGGATCGCTCCTGGGTCAGCGCACGGTCGCTGTCATCCTCATGATCGTGCTCGAAATCGTCCTCACGCCCCTGTTCTCTCGGGCGCGCATCACTCACCTTTTGAACGTGCAGCGGTCGATCGTCGGCGTCGCAGTCGCCCACCTGGCACCGGGCGGAATTCCGGTGCTCGGAGGTGGCGGAGGTGGGCCGGGTGGGGGTCAGGGCAATCCGGCCCTCATACCGGAATCAACCACCTGGTCCGTCTGCGTCATCGTCGCCTGGCTCGTCATTTGGACGGCCCTCGGCGCCTGGCGCATGATGACGCGTGACGCCTGAGACTGGACGGCGCTCCGATCCTCTTCTCCGGGAGGGTCGTTGGGCACCACCGACACCCGCCGGTTCGCCCTCGTTGGGTCGCCGGCGCGGCAGCGAGGAGCGTGTCATACCGGAACACGTCAGGCCGCCCGAGCGATGCCCCAGGCATAGACGCCGTATTGGTTCGCGGTGAACAGCCAGTCATCGGCGAACACGCTCTGTGCGAAGTCCTCACCGACCACCAGGTTGCGGAGGATCTTGCCGGTAGCCGCGTCGATCAGGTACGTGGCGTTCGGGGTGGGCTCGGTGTCGTAGGTGCCGACGGCCAGTACGCCGCCGCCGTCCATCGCCGGGCTGCCGTTGATGCCGTTGCGCAGCCCGGTAACCCAGACCAGCTGTCCGTTGGGGTCGCGCTCTTGGATCGATCCGACGTAGTTGGCGCCCCTGATCGTGGCTTCCGGAGTTCCGAAGAACAGGTGCTTGCCGTTCCAGACCGGCGTCGCGATGCACTCCGAGTTGCCGCCAGCCGGACCGCTGATCTGGCGCTGCCAGGCCAGCTTCATCGTCGACTGGTACAGCGCGTAGAAGATCCCGTTCTTGTTGCAGGCGCCGACGTACTGGTCGAAGAAGACCGGGGAGGCACCGAAGTCAGTGTCGAAACCCTCCTGTGAGGAGGGTACCTGGAACCTGCCCAGGTACTTCAGCGTCGGAGACAGCTTGATGAGCGACTCGGAGTAGCCCAGCAGTTGCGACGCGCCCGACGTGAGCGGGCCGTTCCCTGTCGAGGCGTAGACGTCCCCGTTTGCCGCCACTGCCACGCTGGACCAGATCGAGCCGCCGGCCTTGCCCTTTGGCACCGTGTAGAACTCGCCGAGCTTCGTGCCTGTCGCCTGGCTGTAGCTGATGAGCCCGCCGCGCACGAGGGGCGAATCGCAATTCGACGCCACGCCGACGTAAATCCGTCCGTTCGCTACCGTGGGTGAGGACCAGTCGAAGTAGTTGTTCACCTTCGTGGACGGGATGGCAATGACCGACTTCCAGTCGACCTTCAGGTTCGAGGCGCTCAGCGCGTAGAGGTAGCCGTCGGCGCCGGACGCGTACACCGTCAGCTGATCGTTCTGCGGGTTGATCGCCACGGTGGCCGTGCTCACCATGCCCGTAGGAGGCGGGGGACAGCTCGTGATCGCCACCGCACCGAGGAAGATCTTGGCGAGAGCCTTGCCGGTGGTCGCGCTGAGCTTGTAAAGCCAACCGTTGTTGGCACCGATGTAGACGGCGCCGTCGGCCACGGTCGGGCTGGACAGGTAGCCGGCGCCCGTCGTGAACTCCCATTTCCGCTTGAGCTGCGACGCGTCGGCAGGTGTGATCACCTTCTCCGCGGCGCTATAAGAGGTGTGCAACGGGCCGTTCAGGTAGGCCGCCCAGTCCGTTGCCGGGATCGTGGTGGCGGCCTTCGCTGGCCCCGATACAGCGCCGACGGCTGGGATTGCGCCCGTGAAGGCACAGGCAAGGGCCGTCGCCAGAGCGCCAGCGACCTTGGCGCGCACAGCACCGCCCGCGCCACCCTGATGCTGTCTGAGCGACCGTGCTTGCCTCATGTCCCGCCCCTTTCCGACCACGCCAGACCACGCTGGCGGCACCTTATGCCAGCAAGGAGCGCGAGGAAGCGTTGTTCTCAGATCGCCAAAGTGAGCGTCTCTTGGTGAAGCCGATCAGCTCTCCATCCAGCTGAGCGCCGACGTGCGGGACATGTGCGGACTACTCTCGCTCCCGAAGTCGGCGACCCTTGTACTGCGTTTGTCCCACGTGTCCGCCGGCACCCCGTGCCTCGCCCCGGCATACCGACGGACCGGTTGCAGACCTACCGTTGCCGTCGTGAGGTCCGTCGCCTGCTTGACCGCCGCCGTGCTGGTCGCCATCGGTCTCGGCGTCTCGGCGGAGGTCGGTTTGAACGACGGGGGCGGTCTTGCCCCAGCGATCCCGTCGAGCTGGGTGGCGAGCACGTTCCGGGGCCCCGGCCTCGAGGTGGTGATGAGGCACCCGGCATCTTGGCGAGTGCCTCCGCAGCCGGTCTTCGGCGCCGACATGGGTGCTCTTGCCAACTTCCCAGTCCATCCCGTTTGTGAGGCGAACGTGTGCCGTTTCGCGCGGCTCGGCTCGTTCCCGCCGAATGGAGTGTTCGTGGACCTTGACGCCTGGCAGTCAGGCGCGGGTTTCTCTGAGAACGTGATGCTCGGAGAGGGCCCCCGGCTCACGATCGACGGCAAGGACGCGAGCGAGACAGGGATCTACGTCTGTGCCGGAACCGGAGCAGAGCGTTCGGTCGACTACACCGTGATCGACGGCCAGATTCAAGGCGTTCTCGATCTCCAGTTCTGCCTCCGTGGCCCCGCATTCTCTCTTCTTTCGCAGCAGCTCGCCGACGTCCTGGCAAGCCTTCGCATCGTCCTCGACCCAACGACAGCGCCAACCGTGACTTCTGGCGGGCCACCGGTCGTGCACGGGGGGACCGTTGTTGACGCAGCGACGGTGCCGGTTTGCGGCGCCACCGAGATCGACGTCGGCCTCCTCATCTCGAAGCGCGCAGCACCGGGAGCCACCACGCTCGTGTGCACGACGACGATTCGAGCGAACAGCCGAACGGCCTGCGGGATGCCTGCCCTCCAGACCTGCGCGACCTACGGCGTGGTCACCGTGCGAACGTCGAGCGGGAAGGCTGTCTGGGAGTGGGCACCGATGCAGTTGGAGTCGCCCTGTGACACGTCCGAGCTGCTGGAGCTTCCGATGTCAGTGACGAGTCAACCGATGATCGTGCCGGCGGGGGCACTGGCGGCGGGACACTATCTGGCGACGACCCAAGTGCTCTCGAGGTCGCAAACCGCAGGCGTCAACCTTCCCTGAACAACGGCGCATCCTCTGCGCCTGTCCTCTCCGACTCCCGTGTCCTGCGGGCATGTCACTCCGCAGGAAGGCCTGGTTGGTACGGTCATCAGGCGCCGGCCGGGGGCGACGGGCAGGGTGAGCAGGACCGGCACCGGGTCGGCGCCGGTCGGGACGTCGACCCTGCGGCGTTTTCTTACGGGAAGGTCCCGCACCCCGGCGGGTAGGCCGCCTGGTATGTCTTGTTGAACAGCGTCGCCGAGGCGAGCGAAGCGGACAGGCCGAAGAAGCTGGCCTCGGCGCCGGCGGTGCCCAGGATCTGGAACTCACGTGTGTCGCAGCCGCTGCTGAACGCGATGCCACTCTGCCCAACGAGGGTCACGAAGGCGCCGACGTTGAGACCCTTGACGCCCAGGCCGAGCTCGATCTGAGGGAACTGGGCTCCAAAAATGAAGCTCAGCGGCCCGGATCTCACGGCGTTGGCGGCGTCGAGGGCGATCTTGCCGAGACCTTGGACGACGCCCGCCGCGCTGGTCGCCCCACTGCTCGAGGTCGTGAAGCCGCCATGGCCGTCGTAGCTGATCGTGTAGCTACCGCTCAGCGACTGGTTGTACGCGGAGAAGCCGGCGCTGGCCTCGAAGGCGACCTTGATGCCGAGGAACAGGGGCACCCCGCCGACGTCGAAGGGGACGGTCAGCTCGGCGGGGACCGTGATCTTGACTCCCCCCGCCGACCCGAGCCCGAAGGCGCTGATGGGCTTGGCCGAGTAGGAGAGGGTGAAACTGCCATCGAGCCCGCTGTCTGCCAGCTTCATCCCGCTCAGCTTGCGGCTTGCCACGGCGATGTCGCCGGAGGTCGTCAGCTTGCCGAGCGTGCCACGGATGGTGACGGAGAGGTCGATCGGCTTGGACTTGCTGAGCGTGATCTCCACCGACACGCCCTTGCCCGCCGTTTTGAACGTGACGGCGTAGCTGTAAGAGTCGGTCTTGCCCTTGAGCGTGACACCGTCGCCGATCGAGTCCAGCCCGAGGCGGGCGGCGACGGAGTTCCGAGCTACGTCCGACTCCGGCGGGACGGCGGCACCGCCGATGGCCTCCCCGTCGGCGAAGTCGACCGGCTCATCCCACGACAGCGTGCCGTTCTCGATCAGGTCGGTGATGGCCGCCGGGTTCGTGGCGACCACGAGGTGGCCGGAGGGGTGCGTGACGCCGGTGACGTCGCGCACGGCGAGGTCCTGTAGCAGCATGACGCTGCCCTTCTTCAGCTTGCCGAGGACGCCGGCGTCGGAGCGGAACGTGTAAGTCGCCCCGTTGCCCGAGACAGACAGCAGCTGCGAGCGGACCGTGGCGGACGGGATGACGACGGTCGCCGGCGTGTAGTGGATGCTCGTGGCCGGGCGGGCTGCCCCCGACGCCGGGGCGGCGACGACCAGGGCGACGACGACTACCCCGGCGGTGGTCGCGGCCCACCAGCGGCGACCACCGGGACCAACACGACGTCGATTGCTCCACCCCATCGAAGTCCCCTCTCCCGGCAGCGTACGACGGCCGAGGCTAGCACCGAGCGCTTCGTCGTCACCTTGCGTGGGCGATCGGTGCCGTAAGTGCAACCAGGCGAAAGCGGCTACTTCGCCCCTCGGCACAGGATGGGCGGTGGGCCATGAGCGGCCGGCTCTCGGCAACAGATCGCGGGGTCAGTACAGGGTCTCGGACGGGCGGGGCACAGCCATCGGCCCGCGGTAGTAACGCCACTCCGGTAAACAAGACGCCCGGGCCTTGAACGGTGGTTCGGCCGCTGTCTCCGTGGGTAAACGGCTGACGGTGTCGACCCGTAGACCCAGCAGCGTCGGAACCCGCCGCGGGCGGGACGGCTCCTCGGAGGATGTGGTCAGGGGAGTGTGTGTTCCTCGAAGAAGGCCCACATCACGGCGTTGGCGTCGACTGCCTGCGACTGGGCGCCGAGAACGGACCGAATGGAGCGTGGGAGACGAGGTCCGCCCGGCCATTCATGCCCCTCGCCGATCAGCGAATACAGCTCGACGCTCACCCCGCCGGCGCAGCCGCTGTAATCGGTGAGCGTGTAGCCGCTTCCGGACGCGACCGCCGGGCTCGGCCGGCAGTGGTCGAACGTGCCCCAGCGTCGCGCCGCCACCGGGACCGAGTAGGTCCAGTACGCCTGGCCGTGCCCGTCGTAGGGATCGATCGGGTCAGCGGTGCCGTGGAAAGCGACCACAGCGACCGGCCGGTTGGACGGGCAGGGGCTCGGCATGCGGAGGCCGGCGACGGGCGCCACGGCGGCAAAGGTGCTCGAGGCGTCGCAGGCCAGTTGGCTTGACATGCGCCCCCCGCCGGACACCCCGGTTGCGTAGACGCGGGAGGCGTCGATGCAGTACCGGGAGGCGAGCTGGCCGACGAGGTCGGTGAGGAAGGCCACGTCGTCTGCGGATCCGGGCGGCGGGTAGGAACCGCCGAGGAGCGGTACGCCGGGGATGTTCCAGTCGAAGCCCGTCCCAGCCTTGATGAGCGCCTGCGGGTAGGCGGCGATGAAGCCGTACCGGTCCGACGCGGCGTCCATGCCGCTGAAGGCTTCCTGGGCGCTCGCTGTGCTGCCGCTGCCGTGCAGGTTCAGCACGAGCGGCAGGCGGGACGTCCCGCTGTATCCGGTCGGAACGTGGACAATGACGACTCGCGTGCGGCCACCTATCGACAGGCTCAGGGTGGTCGAGCCGGACGCGACGGAGTGCCCGCACGCGCCGCCCACCGGCGTAGAGCTCGTCGTCGACGAGCTGCCGTTCGCGGCGGGCTTCCCGCCGGCGCAGGCCGAGGCGACGGCGGCGACCGCCACGACAGTGGCGAGGGCGGCTGCTCGCGCCGCCCGGTCTCCCGCCGGACGTCTGCCTGCGGCGGGGAGGTGAAGTCGGCGATGCGATAGGCAACTTAGTTGCATATCGTTATACTACCGACACATGAGCGAGGCGACAAGCGGCTTCTACCGTTTCGGCGATCTCCTCGCTCTGGCGCGAGCCAGCTGGGTGACGCAGATGGAACGCGAGCTCGAGAAGCGCGGCTTTGCGGGCTACCGGCGGTCCGATGCAGCAACGATGCGGCGCCTGCTCGCCGGCCCGGTGCCAATCGGAGTTCTCGGGGCGACGGTCGGGATCACCCGCCAGGCGGCGCGGAAGGTGGCGACCGCGCTCGAGCAGCGGGGCTACGCCGCGACGCGGCCAGACCCCGACGATGCCCGGAAGGTGAACATCGTCCTCACCGCGAAGGGGCGGCGGTACGGGCGCGCCGTGGTCACTGTCGTCGAGCAGCTCAACCGCGAGGTGGCGGGGCGGGTTGCCAGCGACCGGCTCGCTGCCGCTGACGAGGTGCTGCGGGCGGTGGTCGTCGGCGAGCGGTACCGCCACCTCGCCGACCGGGTGCCGCCACCGGGCTGGCCCTCGGAGCCGGCGCAGTGAGCAGGGGGCAGCGCCGGCGTAGTGTCAGGTGAGCGTGTTCGGGAGTACAGGCAGCATCCTGGAGCGGTTCGAGGGCCTACCCCGGACTTCTCGGCCACCCCTGTAGCCCGCATACCGTCCCTGATGACTGCCAGGACGGCGTCGTAGCGCTGCTGCACTTTTGGTGAGTTCCTTGATCACTCCGGCCACCTCCCTCCACCCGGAAGCGGAGGACGATGAGGGCCGAGGTGTCAAGCGTCAAGTGTTAGAGCGTCACGGATCAACCGTTACTGAGTTCCACAGCACGCGTTATCGATCTGTGGCAGAGACCTTCCTGAGGGTCTTGTAGGCGCACACTAGGGTGCTTCACCACCTCGCATGCGTTCGAGACCATGGAGGATCAAGTCGAGCCCGAACTCGATCCTGGGAGCTATGACGATCGAAGGGCGAACGCCTTGATCGCGGCGAGCCTTGCTTCGGCGAGGTCCACACAGCTCTACAACTACGAGAACTATCTCGCCAAACAGCTGCACGTCATCTGGCAACCAGAGGGCGTGGCGATCTTCGAGGTCGCCAAGGACCTCGGTGGCGCGTCACCGATCAACACCCTGGGCACTCTCACCCCGGAGTACTGGTACTGGAAGACGGCTCCCGGTTCGTAGGCACTGGTCAGCGGCACTGGCCGGGCGCTCTCCTGCTTCCGGGGCAACGGCAGGCTCAGCCGTGGAAGACCGCTACAGCGGCCGAGCTGGCGGCGACGTCGTCGGCGCCGACGTACACCGTCTCGGTCGTCGTATTCACGCCCACGCCTTCCGGGTACTCAACCCGGATGTTGCGAACTCTCTTCGTCTTGCCGTCGATGGCCGAGATCGAGTTGCCCTGGCTGTTGGCAACGAAAACGGTATCCGTCGAAGGGTCCACCCCGAGCGCGACCGGTAGGAGACCGACATTGATTGTGGCGGCGTAGCTGTCCGTCTTGCCGTTGAGGGCCGAGACCGTGTTCTCGCCACCGCCGTCGATGACATAGATCGTGTCGGAGTTCGGGTCGACAGTCAGGGCCCCGGGCTCGTAGCTGCCAGTGATCTTGCCGATGACCTTGTCAGTTCGGCCGTTGATGATCGCCACGCCCGCTCCGGCGCCAGAGATTTCGCCCTGGTTCGAGGCGTAAATCCTGTCGGTCAAAGAGTCGACCGTGATGCCAGTTGCGGGGTACGCGCCGACTTTGATGGTATGCGTGACGCGGTTCGTCTTACCGCTGATCACAGCGATCCCGGACGAACCAACCACGTAGATGGTGTCGGTCGCGGGATCGACGGCAACGGCACCCGGCCTGGTGATGCTCGTCACGGTGTGGGTGACCTTCCGAGTCCTGCAATCCACGGTCGCGACTACCCAGCGATCAGTGAGGGGGTTCCAGCCGGTCGCGTACACGGTGTCGGTTTTCGGGTCGACGCCCAGCGGTCCGGTTTCCAAGTCAACGGGGATTGTGCTGATCTTTCTGGTCTTGCCGTTGATCACATCGAGCTTCTCGCCGCAGCCGAGGTAGACGGAGTTGGTGACCGGATCAACGGCCATGTCGTAGGTGTCGCAGCCCGGAGTGACGATGTATGTCGGCTTGGACGCCGTCGCCGCTGATGCGGGAGCGAATCCGAACCCGATCGGGCTGAACAGCGTCGAGAGTGCAGCCATGCCCGCGATCAGCCCCCGACGCGCCACCGGGCCGCCAACAGATGTACGCCGCCAAGGGCCACACTGCGTCATGCCTCGACCTCTTCCGTTGCGTCTAGGGTTGCGCCGGAGCATAGGACAGGTCCGTCCACCCCGCATCAAAGTGCCGCCCTCGTACCGCGTGAGCTTTCCCCGGTTGGACCGACAGCCAGGGGTGAAGGTGAAGGCTCGACGTGCCCGATACTGATGTCGTTCTGGGCGTGGTCTTACATTTCTATGGGGATAAGAGAGAAGGGCGGGGGAAATCGGTACACCCAGTCCAGCCGGCTACGGCGAGGAGCTCGTTCGCCTAGTGCTCCATCCTGAGTGGAAGATGCTCGGTTCGGATGGAACCGTGTGCAAGGCGGGGACTAAGGGTCTGCTTTCGCCCAGGCCGGTGATCGTTCGGGCCATCCACCTCGTCGGCAAAGAGGGAAACCGGCTTGAGGAAGTGGCGACTGGTGAGGTCATCGACCCGGACGAGGTACTGATCGACTACAAGGACGACGAGTGGGAGGCGGTCGTGCTTCCCACGCTCAGCTCTGTCACCGTTACAGACGTCGCCCGACGAGCGGGGATGGACCGTGCCGGCCTGTCAGATTATTTACGCCGCCGCGCGCCTCGCCTCCCTCCCGTGAAAACCCGCCTCAGACTCGCCGCAGTCGCCGCAACGTTGGCGTCCGAGGGCGCACTAAGAGCGTGCGCGTTGCCTGGTTGCACGACGGCCTCTCGGCGGTGGCCCTCGATAACCTGCTCAGAGCGGCACCGGCGGGCGCTTCAGGCGCTTGGAGCCGTGTGATGCCCCGTCCAGGCATGCGTCCTGCGCCGATGACGGGTGCGCGCGCCACCGGGGTTCGGCCTCGCTGCCCAGCCAGAACACGCTGGGAAGCTCCGCCTGGGGAGGCCCTTGCGGTTATACTTTTGGTTACACGTACCGATAAGAGAGGCGTGCTGTTGGCCAAGAGCGAGGTGTTCCCAAACGCGCCCCTGCAACTTGTCGCGTTTGAGCTGATATTCCAACCGAATCCGAATCTGGCGGCCGCGTCGACGCTTTCCGCACTAGGTGCGTGGGCTGACGCTGAAGAGTCGACGGTGGAACTCGCGCCACAGACTCCGCCTCGCGTTCTTGGTCAACCGCCGAACATTACGCTCTCCCTTGAGCCTGCATTGTTCAGGATTATGGCCGAGAGCAAGACCCTTTCGATTACTCTTTGGCGGAACTCGCTTACAGTCGAGCACTCGGAATATGAGCGGTATGGCGACTTCCGGATGCTCTTACTGAACATCCTCACTTCTCTCCTGGTCGTCGCTGATCTCTCTCCGATCGAACGACTCGGTTTGCGTTACATCGACGAGCTGCATGTCCCGGCAGATATCGGAACCGCTCAGCAATGGGAGCCGTACATAAACAAAGCTCTGCTCGCCCCACTCGATTTGGTGTCGGCTGCAAAGACATCGAATCTCGGCGGCACCCTTGAACTTGAGCTGAACGACGATCGCTTTGTCAATGTCCGTTACGCGACAGTAAGGGGTCCAGCCACGCGGGGAGGAGCAATAAAGCTCAGGCCTCGTCCCCCAACTCCATCCTTCTTGCTCGATACCGATGGGTTCTGGCTCCCCCCTGGAGGTGCTCCTCTTGTCGGTGCTGATGACGTGCTCAAAGTATGCGATGACCTCCATCGCGCTGTCGATGACATCTTTGACCTTGTAGTAACTGAGCATTGCCGTAACACGGTCTTGCGAAAGGAAGCTCTCTAATGGACGCGCTGCTATTGGGACAGATCCCTAGCTGGGGAACGAGCAGGCCGTCGGCTTCGCGCTCGGAGCAGATGCCTACTTCGTCGCAATACTCCGGCACAGCGCAGGGAAGTGGCGTCCTGGAATTCGATGATCACGCGAAGGAGTTGCTTGAGGAGGTCTCGGTCGCTCAGCGGTCTCCGGACGTCGAAGAACTCCAGCGTCGGGTGGAAAAGCTCCAACGACGTCGGCCGGACGAGCTGCTGGAGGTACTGGCGGGTGACTTCGGGATGTCGTGGACTGCCATCTCAAAACTCGTTGGAGTTTCGATTCCGGCGGTGCGAAAGTGGCGCGGTCATGGTTCGATCTCGCCAGCCCATGCCGCAGACATCGCTCAGCTCGCTGGCCTGTGCGAGTTTCTCGAGTCAACCGGGGTTGCCGACCCCGCCCGCTGGTTAGACACCCGTGTATGGCCGGATGTTCCTATCCGGCGCGCAGACCTAGTGGCCTCGAATCGCCTGGATCTGATCTCTGCCTACGCAAGCGGCAGGATCGCAAGCGGGTCCGAGTTGTTGGATCAATTCGATCCAGGTTGGCGGCGGGAGTGCCCGGCTGAGCGGTCCGGTGTGCTCTCCGACGCGCCGAGTCCGACAGTCTTTGTAGCTTCGGATTGAGACGGTGCCAGGTTCGGGCGGGCTGACTTACCCAAGGGATGCCGCCCAGCTGTACCACACTCGTGGAGACGAGGTATCTCGTCTCCGGCCACTCTTTCAGGGAGACGTGTTCAAGGATCTGTCCCTGCCAGGCCTAAACGGGCTCTTCGGATCTGAGGGGGGCTGACCAGCTCCTGTCGTAGCCTGCTTCGGTGCCGGACGAGCGCTGGGAGACCGATCCGCAGAAGATGGCGGCGCTCATGCTCGGGATCCCCGGGGCAAGGGTTCGCGAGCTGCGAACAACGGCCGACACGAACGACCT
>JBKQSP010000013.1:0-56729 GCA_052143575.1 Acidimicrobiales bacterium | reverse complement strand
CGTCGAGATCGTGGCGGATGGTCTCGAGCGCCGTCTCGAGGCGGACCCGGAGCTCTGCTCGCTCGAGCTCGTTGCGCTGCGCCTGCTCCCGGGTCGCCGCGAGGTCCCGTTCAGCGGCTACTCGATTAGCACGGGTGGCGGTGAGGCGCTGCGCGATCGCCCCGACGGCCTCGTCGTGCTGGCGGCGCTCCTCGCGCAGCGTGACCAGGAGCAGTGCGAGCTCCTCGAGCAGCGCTGTCACCGCTGAGCCGATTCGAGCAAGAGACGCCGAGATGGCCTCATGCGCTTGCCGTCGCTCGGCCGCGCCTTCACGAGCCGCCTCGCAACCTGCGAGGCGGCGCTCGACTTCGGTCCGCCGCTCGGTGAGCAGCGCGCGCCGCTCGTCCATGGCGGCCGATCGAACTTCGAGGTCGGCTTGGAGGCTCGCGAGCTCGCGCGCGCGCTCGTCGAGGAGGCGACGGGCTTGCGCGACCTCCGTCTCGACCACACGAGCGTCCGCCTCGGCCTTCTCGGCGGCGCCGAGCTCTGCCTCGAGGGAGGCGAGCTCGGCCTCGAGGCGCTCTGCCAACGACGCCGCCTCTGCCTGCGCGGCGTCGATCTGCTCGCCTTCGGAACCAAGTTGCAGGAGGCGGCGCCCGGTCTCGTCTCTCTGTGCGACGGTTTGGCGCTCTTCTGCCGCGGCCGCCGCTGCAGCTTCGCTCGCCTCGGCCGCTGCTAGCCGGGCAGCGCTCCAAGCCTGGCGCGCGGATTCAGCTCGGCCCCGCGCTTCGGCTGCGTCGGCGTCAGCCTCGACCGAGTCAGCCTGCACGGACTCGAGCGCGGCGCGGGTCGCGCCTGCCCGACCGGCCCCGAGGCGCCAGCCCCGCGAAGACAGACGATCGCCCTCAACCGTGACGACCACCGTCTCAGCACTCGAGCGCCCGGCGAGGTCGAGTGCATCGCGAATGCCTGTCGAGCAGAGCACGACATCGGCGAGCAGGGCGTCGAGTAGGGCTTCGGCGCCGGGCTGGGTACCCCGCACCCGAGCACGGAGGGAGTCGGGGCCGAACGAGCTCGCGGCTTCGCGACCTGTGTCGATCGGGAGGACTGCACCGCTCAGCTCGAGCTCGTGGAGGTGCTCCACCGCGTTGCGAGCCTGCTGCCGGCCGTCGACCACAACCGTCCCGAGCGCCTCCTGGACGGCGGCCTCGAAGGCGCGCTCGTATCCCGCGTCCACCTCGACGATGTCGAGCAGCGTTCCCAGAACGCCGGGCCGACCGGCGAGCTGCTCCACTCCGGCACGGGCGTGCGCCTCGTCGAGGGCACCGCGGAGGGCCTCCGCACGGGCGTCCAGCTTCTGGGAGCGCTCGACTGCATCGCGGGCTGCCCTCTCGGCAACTGTCACTTCGTCGGCAGCGGCCCTCTCGTCATTCTCGGCCGCAACCTGCGCGTCCCGGAGCCTCGCGAGCGTCTCTCCGAGCTGCGCGGCACCACGCTCGAGCACCTCCGATCTCTGGCTCAGCTCCGTTCGCTGGCGCTCGATCGCCGCTGCCCGCTCGTTGGCACGGGCGAGCGCCTCACGCGCGCGCGACAACTGGTTCGCGGCTTCGTCTCGGCTCCGTCGCCGGTCGCCGGTCGCCTCGCTCCTCGGTGCCTCTTGCTGGAAGGCCGCCGCGAACTGCGCTTCGTCGACGCGCAGGGCCTCGGCCCGTCGGGACACCTCTTGCCACTCCGGCTCGAGTAGCTGAGCGGCCTCCATCGTGGCCGCGAGGTCGCGCTCGAGCCGGGAGGACTCGGCCTCGAGGGAGGAGATCACATCGGTCTCCGTCGTCGCCGTCAGAGCCGCATCGACCCGCAACCGGCGCTCGGCGATGACGTTCGCCACCCCGCGCGCCCTCTCGTGCAGCCGCTCCGCGCTCGAGAGCGCCGACACGACATCGCTTGCCTGTTCAGCCGACATCGCTGCCTCGCTCGTCGCCACGAGCTCGTCGAGCCGGGCGAGAGCAGCCTTCAGGCGCTCTTCGTCGCCCGCGAAGGCCGCCTTGCGCTGCTCGTTCTCCTCGGATCGTTTCTGGAGAGAGTCGAGATCACGACCGGCGACGAACAGCCGGAGCGCCTGAAGCTCGCCCACGAGCGAGCCGTGCCGCCTCGCCGCTTCAGCCTGGCGCTCGAGTGGCCGGAGCTGGCGGCGGACCTCCCGGAGGAGGTCCTGCAGGCGCAGCAGGTTGGCCTCCGTGGACTCGAGGCGGCGCTCGGACCGCTCGCGCCGGCGCCGGAACTTGAGGACCCCGGCAGCCTCCTCGATGACCGCCCGTCGGTCCTCGGGGCGAGCGTCGAGGACCCCGGCGAGCTGGCCCTGGCTCATGATCACGTGCTGCTGCCTGCCGACTCCGGCGTCGGAGAGCATCTCCTGGATGTCGAGCAACCGACAGGAGGCACCGTTCATCGAGTACTCGCTCTCGCCTGTGCGAAACAGCGTCCGCGTGATCGTCACCTCGGCCAGGTCGACCGGCAGCCTCCGGGAGCTGTTGTCGATCGTGAGAGTCACCTCGGCCCGCCCGAGAGCCGGCCGTTTCGAGGTGCCGGCGAAGATGACGTCGTCCATCTTGGACGAGCGCACGACGCGGGGGCCCTGGGCGCCGAGCACCCAGGCGACGGCATCGACGACGTTCGACTTACCCGATCCGTTCGGGCCGACGATGACGGTGACGCCGGGCTCGAACTCGAGCGTCGTCGGGTCGGCGAACGACTTGAACCCTCGCAGGGAAAGCGACTTGAGGTACACGGCGGGGATCACGCTACCCGCCGGGGACGCCCTTTCCGGGGATCCGTCCCCCTGCCGGGACGGGCCGGCTCCCCGCTGCGTTGAACGACGGTTCAGCGTTGGCAACGCTCGCAACAGTAGGCAACACGAGCCCCAAAGCGCACCCTCGTGATGGGCGTCCCGCACGTCACGCACGGCTCGCCGAGGCGGTCGTAGACGTTGTGGTGCAGCTGGTAGGAGCCGAGGCCGCCCATGAGGTCGCGGTAGCGCTCGTCGCGCAGCGACGATCCTCGCAGCTCGACGGCTTTGCCCAGTAGGCGCACGGTGGCGCCCGAGAGGCGGGCGATCTCCTTGGAGCTGAGCGTTTCGGTCCGGCGCTCCGGGCGGACGCCGGCGGCAAAGCAAATCTCGTCGGCGTAGATGCTCCCGATCCCCGACACGACGCCCTGGTCGGTGAGCGCCGCCTTGAGGGCGACACGATGGCCGGCGAGGCGCCCGCCCAGTACCTTCGGCGTCAAGCCGTCGACGAGGGGATCCGGCCCGAATCGGGCGAAGTCCGCCGGGAGACCGTCCGGGCCGACGTCGTCGGTGACGTACCACTCGCCGAAGGTCCTCGGGTCGACGAAGCGGAGCTCGCTGCCGTCGCCGAGCCTCGCCACGACGTGGGTGTGGGGCGGCGCCGGCGGCAGGGAGGGGTCGCCGGGGTCGGCCACCCAGAGGAGCTGCCCGCTCATGCGGAGATGGATGACGAGCACTTCGGCGTCGTCGAGCACGAGGGCGAGGAACTTCCCCTTGCGGCGGGCGGCCGTCACGGTGCGGCCGACGAGGCGGGTCACGAGCTCGGCCGCCGCCTGGCGCCGCACCGTGCGACGCCCCGTCACGGTGACCTCCACGAAGCGCTGCCCGACGATCCGCTCCTCGAGACCGCTCCGGACGGTTTCGACTTCAGGCAGCTCTGGCACGCGTCGCCTCTGCTGCTCTCGGGCCGGACGGCTCAGCCGGCGCCGTAGGGCGCAGCCGGCTGCACGACGTCAAGACCGGCCGGCAAGCGGGCGAGGAGGGCGACGAAGGCCTCCTCGGCCGCCCGCCGCTCCGCATCCTTCTTCGAGGTGCCCTCACCGGTGCCGAGGTGCTCGCCGCCGACGACGGCCTGCGCCGTGAAGTGCTTGGCGTGGTCAGGCCCCCGCTCCTGCACGATGTAGAGGGGAAGGCCGAGCGACAGCTGAGCGGCGAGCTCCTGCAGGCGGTTCTTGGGGTCGCCGAGACGGGCTTCCGATGCGACGGCGGCGATGCGGGGCCCCAGCAGCTCGAGCACGAACGTGCGAGCGCCCTCGACGCCGGCGGAGAGGTAGACGGCACCGATGACCGCTTCCAGGCAGTCGGCGAGGATCGACGACTTGTCGCGCCCACCCGAGCTCTCCTCGCCCTTGCCGAGCAGCAAGGCCCCCCCGAGCCCGAGCGCCCTCGCCACCGGGGCGAGCGCCAGCGTGCTCACGACGGCCGCCCGCACGCGGGCGAGGTCTCCTTCGGGCAGGTCGGGGAACGAAGCGTAGAGGTGATCCGTCACCACGAGGCCGAGGACGGCATCGCCGAGCAGCTCGAGACGCTCGTTGGACGACTGCGGGGGTGACTCGGCGCAGTAGGAGCGGTGCGAGAGCGCCTGGCGCAGCAGCTCCGGCGGGAGCTCGTATTCGCACAGGCGCTCGGCGAAGGACTGCTCGGCGGCATCCGCCACGGCGATGCCCGCCGGCTCAGGCGGCTTCGAGCTTGGCGGTGACGTAGTCGACCGCGTCGCGCACGGTGCGCAGGTCCTCGAGGTCCTCGTCGTCGATCCGGAAGCCCTCCACGCGGTCGCTCAGCTCCTCCTCGAGGGCCTCGACGAGCTCGATGAGGGCGAGGGAATCGGCGTCGAGGTCGTCGGCGAACGAGGAGGACTCCGTGATGCCGGCGGCGTCGATCTCGAGGATCTCGGCCAGCTGGTTCCGGACGATCTCGAGGACGTCGCTTCGTGTCAAGCCGCTGCCGGTTGTCTCAGCCACGTTGGGCTCCTTGCTCGGGTCGGTCTTCGCGTCGGATGCTATCGCCGGGACGGCCCGGTGGTCAGGGCTCGGAGCGGGTCCGGGGTCCTATGCGTCGCTGCGGGCGACGGCGGCTGCCAGCTTGTCCGAGAGGCCGCCCTGCGCGAGGTCGTGACCGGCGCGCACGGCGTTCACGATCGCCTTGGCGGAGGAGGAGCCGTGGCTGATGATGCAGACGCCCTTCAGGCCGAGCAGCATGGCGCCGCCGGTGTTCTCGGGGTCGAGCGGCTCGGCACGCTGCAGGAGTCCGGGCAGCAGGACGTCCCCGGCGGCCGTGTTCTCCGGCGTGGCGGCGAAGACCCCGAGGAGGATGTCCATGAAGACCCGCAGGGCCCCCTCCAGGGTCTTGAGGGCGACGTTGCCGGTGAAGCCGTCCGTCACGATGACATGGACGCCGCCGGCGAGCAGGTCACGACCCTCCACGTTGCCGACGAACTCGAACGGCTCGGACGAGGCGCCCGCCGCCAGCCGGGCGTGGGTGTCCTTCGTGAGGAGGTTGCCCTTCGAGGACTCCTCGCCGATCGAGAGCATGGCGACCTTCGGCCGCTCGAGGCCGTACCGTTCGCGGTAGAAGGCGGCACCCATCTGGGCGAACTGCACGAGCCACTCCGGCTGGCAGTCGGCGTTGGCGCCGGCGTCGACGAGCACGGTGGGGGCGTCGCCGAGGGCGGGTAGCGGCGTGGCGATGCAGGGGCGGGAGACGCCGGGCAGGCGCCCCATGCGGAGCAGGGCGCTCGCCATCGTGGCGCCCGTGTTGCCGGCGCTCACCATGGCACAGGCCTTGCCGTCGCGGACCGCCTCGGCCGCCCGCACGAGCGAGGAGTCCTTCTTCGTGCGCACGCCGCGGGCGGCGTCCTCCGACATGCCGACGACCTCGCTGGCGGCGATGACCTCGAGATCTCCCGTGTCACCGAGCGTCCCGTCCGTCGGGCCGACGAGGACGACCGGGATGCCGAGCTCCTCGGTGGCGCGGCGGGCGCCCGCCACGATCTCGCCCGGGGCCCGGTCACCCCCCATGGCGTCGACGGCGACCGGGAGCCCGGCCGGGCTGCCGCTCACCGGGCTGCCGGCGTCATCGCGCCGGCCCGCTCATCGCGGGCCGCTCATCACACACGGCCCGATCATCGGGCCCGAGGGGAGACACCCGGCGCCACGGCACGGGTGCGCTGCGCCGTCAACCGACGTCGATCGCCTGCCGGCCGTGGTACCAGCCACAGTGCGAGCAGACGACGTGCGGGAGCTTGGCGCGGCGGCACTGCGGGCAGATGCTGCGCGGCGGCTCCTTCAGCGTCCAGGCTGAGGCTCGGCGGCTCCGGCTCTTCGATTTCGATGTCTTCTTCTTGGGGACGGCCATCGTCGTTTCCTTAATCGGTCCGAGGGTCGGGCGCCTCGCACGAGCAGGTCTCGTGGTTGCGGTTCACACCGCACTCGGGACACAAACCCCGGCAGTCGTCCTGACAGAGTGGTGCGAGCGGCAGCTCCAGGATACAAGCATCGTGGACGATGGGTTCCAAGTCGAGAAAATCGCCCGCGATCCCGTAGCCGAGATCGGGCTCGGGATGCTCGGTGCAGATCTCGTCGACGACGGCGACGAGGTGCCCCTGAGCCGTTCCGAGGCACCGCCGGCAGGTTCCCTCGAAGGGCGAGCGCACGAGCCCCTTCACCGTGAGGCCGCCGATGGCGGACTCCACGATGCCGTCGAAGGAGACGGGAACGCCGTCGGGCACCCAGGCGTCGCTGATCGCCAGCTCGGGGATGACGGCCGAGATCTCGACTTGGTGCACGGAGCCGGGATGGCGACGGAGTGCGGCGACGGGCAGCAGGAAGGGCCTGCCTCGCGAGGGCTCGGGCATTCAGGCGTCCTGGTCGAAGAGCCCGTCACCGTCTTCGGGATCACCCTCGGCGGCGAGGAAGCCATCCTCCTCGGCCTCCTCGCGGGGGTCGTCGGGGACGGCGGCGAGCCGCTCGCGACCGGAACGCACCGTCTTCATGGTCCGGTCGAGCACGATCTCGAAACCGGCCAGCTTCTGGTCGATGTAATCCTCCGCTTCGTGCCGCAGCCGGCGCCCCTCCGCCTCGGCGTCCTCCACGAGGCGCACGGCGCGGTGCTCAGCCTGCCGGACGATCTCGGTCCGCTGCACCATGCGCTCGGCGTGCACGCGGGCGTCCTCGATGATCTCGGCCGCCTCGCGCCGGGCGGCCGCCACGACCTCGTCGCGGTCCTTCAGGAGGCGCCGGGCGCGCCGCAGCTCCTCGGGGAATTCGTCCCGGGCGGCCTCGAGCAGCTCGAGCACCTCGTCGCGCGTCACCATGACGGAGGAGGAGAGCGGCACGGACTTCGCCGTCGAGACGATGTCGATCAGCTCGTCGAGGACGCCTTCGACGCCGCCGTCGGCCTCCGCCGCCTCCTCGAGGTCGGCGCCCGGCCCGAACTGCGTCGGATCGCTCATCGCAGGGCCTTCAGGCGACGGTTGACGGGGTCGGGCACGAAGCCGCTCACGTCGCCTCCGAATCGCGCCACTTCGCGGATGAGACGGCTCGAGATGTAGGCGTACTGCGCTCCGGTCGGGAGGAAGAGGGTCTCGATGCCCGAGAGCTCCCGGTTCATCTGCGCCATCTGCAGCTCGATCTCGAAGTCGGAGACGGCCCGCAGCCCCCTCACGATGACCGTGGCGCCCACGTCCCTCGCCATCTCGACGACGAGCGTCGACATCGCCACGATGCGCACGGTCGGCAGGTGGGCGAGCGACTCGGCGAGCATCTCCTCACGGTCTTCGATGGTGAAGAGCGGCTCTGCCTTCTGCGGGTTGCGCAGCGAAGCCACGACGACTTCGTCGAACAGGCTCGAGGCGCGCTCGACAACTTCGAGGTGCCCGTTGTGGAACGGATCGAAGGAGCCGGGGAACAGAGCGATCGTCAAGCGGTGTCCTTGTCAGGGTCGGGTTCGTCAGCTACGTCGGGCGAGGCGGGTGCCGCCTTGTGTGCGGCCGGGGCAATTGGTACCCCGTCGGCAGACGAGTCAGCTGCGGCGCCTCGTGTGGCCTGCAGCAACGTCACGAGCGTACCGCCGTATCGGTACTCGCGAGAGACGGCGTAGGTTCCCGTCTCACAGAGCGGGGAACGATGCTCGACGAGGACGGTGGGGGCGCTCAGGTGGGCGAGGAGCCGGCCCCAGGCGTCGAAGTCGTAGGGCGGATCGGCCAGCACGAGATCGGAGGCCTGGCGACCGTAGGTGGAGAGCCACGAGAGCACCTCGGCGCGGGCGATCTTGACGCCGCCGGCACCGAGGTAGCCGGTGACCTCGAGGTTGTGCTCGATGGCGAGGACGGCTCGGCGGTCGCTCTCCACGAAGGTCACGGCGGCGGCGCCCCGGGAGAGCGCCTCGATGCCGAGCGCTCCGCTGCCGCTGAACAGGTCGAGCACGACGGCACCGGAGACGAGGTCACGGGACTCGAGGACGTCGAACATCGCCTCCCGCACGCGCTCGCTCGTGGGGCGAAGTCCGGGCAGTTCGGGCGACACGAGGCGCCGGCCCTTGGCGTCGCCGGCGATCACGCGCAGCACCGCCGGCCCTCCTCAGCTGCGGAAGAGGAACTGGCGCTCCTCCTCCGAGACGAAGAGCTCGACCTCTTCCCAGAGCAGGCGGTTGCCGGCATCTGCCAGCTCCGGGTCGTCGTCCATGATGGCGGTGGCGACCTCACGTGCCCTCACGACGAGCTCGCGGTGGTTGCGCAGGTTTGCCAGCTTGAGGTCGCTGCGGCCCTTCTGGCGCGAGCCGAGCACGGTGCCGCCCCCGCGCAGGTCGAGATCCGCCTCCGCCAGCTCGAAGCCGTTCTGCGTCCTCACCATCGCCTCCAGCCTTCCTTCGGCGAGCTCGGTCACGGGGTCGGCCAGCAGGTAGCAGTAGGACGTGGCCTCCCCGCGGCCGACGCGGCCGCGGAGCTGGTGGAGCTGGGCAATCCCGAAACGGTCGGCGTCCTCGATCACCATCACGGTGGCGTTGGAGACGTCAACGCCGACCTCGACGACCGTCGTTGCCACGAGGATCTGGATCTCTCCCGCCCGGAAGGCGGCCATGACACCGTCCTTGTCCTTGGCGGGCAGCTGGCCGTGCAGGAGACCGACGCGATAGCCCGCCAGCTCGCCGCTCAGGCGGTCGCGCTCTTCCGCCGCCGAGCGGGGCGGCGGGCGCTCCGCCTCGAGATCGATGGCGAGGCGGCCGTCGCCGGCCCCGGCAGCGAAGGACGGGCGGACCGGCTCGTCGCCCTCGGCGTCGTCGTCCTCCGCCATCTCATCGAGGCCCTCGTCCCAGCCCTCCTCCTCCATCACGCCGGCGCCCACGAGCGGGCACACGACGTAGATCTGGTGGCCCGCCTGGAGCTCGGCCCGCACCCGCTTCCAGGCCGTCTCCTGCTGGTCCCAGCCGAGCAAGCGCGTCGTGATGGGCGTGCGGCCCGGCGGCATCTCGTCGAGGGTCGTGTGGTCGAGGTCGCCGTAGACGGTCATCGCCGCCGTGCGCGGGATCGGCGTCGCCGTCATGACGAGCAGATCCGGCTCCGCACGTCCCTTCTCGGCGAGCGCCGCCCGCTGTTCCACACCGAAGCGGTGCTGCTCGTCCACGACGACGACGCCGAGCGAGGAGAAACCCACGTCACCGGTCAGCAACGCATGCGTGCCCACGATGACGTCGAGCTGCCCGCTCTCGAGCTGGGCGAGGAGGCGAGCGCGCTCGCCCGCCGGCGTCCGGCTCGTGAGCAGCTCCACGAGGAGGGGGCGCTCGCCGCCGAGCCGGCTCGGGTCGCCCACGATGAGCCCTTCCAGCAGGCTGCGGACCGAGAGGTAGTGCTGCTCGGCGAGCACCTCGGTCGGCACCATGAAGGCGCCCTGGTGCCCCCCTTGCACCCCGTACAAGAGGGCGGCGACGGCCACGACGGTCTTGCCGGAGCCGACATCGCCTTGCAGCAGCCGGTTCATCGGGTGCCGCTGCGACAGGTCGCCCGCGATCTCGCGAATGGCGCGGCGTTGCGCACCGGTGAGGGCGAAGGGCAGGCGCCCGACGAAGCTCGCCACGAGGCCGCCGGGCGTCGTGTCGTGCACGATGCCGACGCTGGAGGCGGCGAGCGCCCGCTTCTTCCGCACGAGGAGGAGCTGCAGCCGCAGCAGCTCGTCGAAGGCCAACCGGTTGCGCGCCCGATCCTTGTCCGCCATCTCATCGGGGGCGTGCACGTCGTGGTAGGCGGCGGTGCGGCCGACGAGCCGCAGGTCGCCGAGGTGGCGGGGGGCGACGGGGTCGGCGAACTCGCCCGCCCGCTCCAGCGCCTCGGTGACGTAGCGGGAGATCTCGACGGAGTTGACGTTGGCCTTTCCCGACTGCGGGTAGATCGGCACGATGCGCCCCGTCTGGTCGCCCACGAGGTCGATGACCGGGTTGGCCATCTGCCGCTGCCCGCGGTAGAGGCGCAGCTTGCCGAACACCGTCACCGTCTGGCCCTCGGAGAATTGCCGGGCGCGCCAACCCTGGTTGAAGAACGTGCAGGTCAATGACGCCGTCCCGTCGCTCAGCACGATCTCGGCCGTGGAGCGGCCGCCACGGAGGCGCTTCGTCGAGCTGCGCACGACGTCCGCCGTGACGACGCCCTCCTCGCCCTCGAGGAGGGCGGCGATCTTCGACTCGTTCGTGCGGTCGGCGTAGCGGCGCGGGTAGTGGGTGAGGAGCTCGAGTACCGTCTCGATCCCGAGGGCGCGCAGTCCCGGCACCTTGCGGGCCGAGACGGCCTTCAGGGCGGAGACGGGCTTCGACTGCAGCGAGGAGAGGGTGCGGGGGCTCACTCGACTGCGAGGAGGTACGGGTACAGCGGCTGGCCGCCGTGGTGGAGTTCGACGGCCAGCTCGGGCCGGTGCTCGGCCAGCCACTCCGTCACGCGGCGGGTGTCTGCCGGCTTGGCGCCGGCGCCTTCGATGATCGTGACGATCTCGTGGGACGGCGTCAGCAACCGGTCGAGGAGGCGGGTTGTTGCGTCGGCGACCGTGCCCGCCACGACTTCGATGCCGCGGCGGGACACCCCGATCCAATCGCCGGCGGCGATCGCTCCCACCTCGGAGTCGCTCGCCCGCACAGCCTGCGTCACCTCACCGGCCACGACGCGGGCCGCCGCGGCAGCCATCGTCTCGGCGTTGACGTCGGCGCCGGCTTCGGGGTCGTACTCCAGGAGGGCGCCAAAGCCCTCCTGGATGCCGGCGGTGTCGACGACGCGGGCCGGTTTCTCGCACAGCTCGCAGGCTTGGGCGGCAACCGCCCGGATGTTCTTGTTGTTGGGCAGCACGATGACCTCGGCCCCCGGGGTGGCTCGCATCACCTGCAGGATCTGCTCGGTGGACGGGTTCATCGACTGCCCGCCGGCGACGATGTGGCGGGCGCCGAGCGAGTGGAAGATGCGACCGATGCCCTCGCCGGTGGCCACGGCGACGACGCTTGTCACCGGCGGCGGCCCGAGATCCTCCTCGGGCTGGCTCGCCCCGGCGCCGGCAGCCCGACGGACCCAGGACTCCTCCTCCACCTGCTCCATGAGGTCGGTCACGCGGATGTTGCGCGGGCGGCCGGCGTCCATGGCGGCCTCGACGGCCGCACCGATGTCGTTGGTGTGGATGTGGCAGTTCCACATGCCGTCGCCGCCCACGACGACGATGGAGTCGCCGATGCCGGCCCAGACGTTCTTGAAGGCGGGGACGGCGTGGTCGGGCGCCTCGAGGAAGTACATGACCTCATAGCGAAGGTCGCCGACGTCCTGGCCGGACGGCTCGCCGACGGCCGCCGGCGCATCGAGTGCCGCCGCCGCCTCCCAGCCGGATCCGTCGAGGAGGCGGGCGGCGACGGCGTCCGGCAGGGGAAGCACGTCCGGGGGCGTCCGGTCGTCGATGACCTCGAGGAGGGCGTCGAAGAGTAGGACGAGGCCGGCGCCGCCGGCATCGACGACACCGGCGGTGGCGAGGACGGGGAGCAGCTTCGGTGTCTCCCAGAGCGCTTCGACGGCGGCCGCCCGGGCGGCATCGGCCACCTCGGCGAGGCCGGCGCCCGGCGGCGTGCCGCCCGCCCCCTCGGGCGGATCGGCGTCAGGGGCCGTCGCCACGGCGTCGGCGGCCGCCACGGCCGCCGCAGCCGCCACCGTGAGGATGGTGCCCTCGACCGGCTTCATGACGCCGGCGCGCGCCGCCACGTTCGCCTCCCCCAGAGCAGCCGCCAGCTCGGCCGCCCCCACCTCGGCGTCTCCCGTCTCCCCGTCCGCCGCGAACGTCTTGGCCATGCCTCGCAGGATCTGGCACAAGATGACGCCGGAGTTGCCACGGGCTCCCATGAGCGAGCCGTGCGAGATGGCCTTGCAGGCGCCGGCCATGTCGCTCCGGTCCGCCAGCCCGGCCAGCTCCCGCCCGACGGACTCGAGCGTGAGGTGCATGTTCGTGCCGGTGTCACCGTCGGGCACCGGGTAGACGTTCAGGCGGTTGAGGACGTCGCGGTGGCGGGCGAGGGCGTGCTCGAAGCTCGTCATGACGGCGACGACGTCCTCGGCCCGGAGGCTGCTGCGACTCACGCCGGAGCCTCGCACTGCCACGGCGGCGTGGTCGGGACCATGGCCGAGGATGGTAACCTCATCGCTGTTCCCAGCAGTCTTTCCTTCGATCGAGGTGACGCGTCCCCATGGCAGCCGTTTGCGAGATATGTGGCAAAGGACCCGGCTTCGGCATGAACGTGTCCCACTCGCACCGCCGCACGAAGCGGCGCTTCGACCCGAACATCCAGAAGGTGCGGGCCCTCGTCGCCGGCACGCCCCGCCGCCTCTACGTGTGCACGTCGTGCATCAGGGCCGGCAAGGTCGTCAAGCCGCCGCGGCGCCAGATCCCCGAGAAGACGTCGGCCTGATCTCCCGGCGCCGCTCGTAGCCGCGCCCCGGCGCCGCTCGGAGCGGCCGCCACCGGTCACTCCTGCCCGAAGGAGTGCTCCCAACCCGTCGTCTCGAGCTCGGTGCCGTCGAGGGTGCGCTCGGCGGTGTCGCCAGAGCAGACGCCGATGCGAACGGGCGGGCGCAGCGCCGAGGCCGCGAAGGTCTCCAGCACCCTTGCCGCCGGCGGTGCCGTGAAGACGAGCTCGTAGTCCTCGCCGCCCCCGAGCGCCTCCTCGAGCGAGGCGCCCTCCGCGACCGGGACCGAGCTGAGGCGCAGCCCGACGCCGGACTGGCTGGCGATGTGGCCGAGATCCCTCGAGAGGCCGTCGGAGACGTCGATCATGGCCGTGGCGCCGGCGGCAGCCGCCGCTCTGCCTTCGGCCAGGCGTGCGATCGGGCGGCGGTAGGCCGCGATGAGGGCTTCGCCGCCAGCCGTGGGTGTCTCGAGCGGGGACTCCCCCGATTGCAGCAGCGCCAGCCCGGCGGCGGAGGCGCCGAGCGGGCCGCTCACCCAGATGGCGTCCCCGGGCTTCGCACCGCTGCGCAGCACCGGGCCTGTCTCGGCGCAGGTGCCCGTGATGGCAACGGAGACGACGAGCCGGCTGCCGCCCGTCAGGTCGCCGCCGACGAGGGCGATCCCATAGGTGGCGCACGCTTCCAGCATGCCGTCGGCGACCGCCTCGAGGTCGGTTCCAGGCGGTGCCGAGACGCCGGCCACGACGTGGAGCGGTCGTCCGCCCATGGCGGCGATGTCGCTGGCGTTCACCGAGACGGCCTTCCAGCCGACGTCGGCGAGTGAGCCGAGCGAGAGATCGACGTGGACGCCCTCGACGACGAGGTCGATGGCGAGGAGGAGGCGACCCGTCGGCGTCACCAGCACGGCAGCGTCGTCGCCCGAGAAGACCTCCCCGGCGCCGGGCTGAGGAACCCGCTGGTCACCGCCGGCGGCCGGGCCGAGCCGCTGCTGGATGCGGGCGATGACCTCGAACTCGCCACCGTGAACAGGTGTCACGCTGGCGGACGGTAGCCGAAAGCACCGGCCCCCGACTTGGGCCGGCTCGACCACGGCGCCTAGCATCAGGGCACCCGCTTCCACCGGCCGGTCACCCACCGTCGGAGCGGGCGCCGTCGATCTTGCCTGTGCTGAAAGGACCTCCGCCCGACATGCCCCCCACGAGCCATCGAAAGCTTCTCGCCTGGGTGGATGAGATCATCGCTCTCACCCAGCCGGACACCGTGGAATGGTGCGATGGGTCCGCCGAGGAATACGACCGGCTGTGCCAGCTGCTCGTCGACCAGGGCACCTTCACGAAGCTGTCCGACGCCAAGCGGCCGAACAGCTACTGGGCGCACTCCGACGTGCGCGACGTCGCCCGCGTGGAGGGCCGCACCTACGTGGCGCCCGCCAAGGAGGAGGACGCCGGCCCGACGAACAACTGGATCGACCCGCACGAGCTTCGCGACACCCTCTCCGGCTTGTTCAGGGGCTGCATGCGCGGGCGCACGATGTACGTCGTGCCCTTCTGCATGGGTCCGCTCGCATCCCCCATCGCCCAGGTGGGCGTCGAGATCACGGACTCGCCGTATGTGGCCGTCAGCCTCCGCATCATGTCCCGCATGGGCCGCGGGGCACTCGAGGTCGTCGGCGAGGACGGCGAGTTCGTGCCCTGCGTGCACTCGGTCGGCGTGCCCCTCCTGGACGGGGCAGCGGACTCCCCCTGGCCCTGCAACCCCGAGAACCTCTACATCGCCCACTTCCCCGAGACGCGGGAGATCTGGTCGTTCGGCTCGGGCTACGGCGGCAACGCCCTGCTCGGCAAGAAGTGCTTCGCCCTCCGCATCGCCTCGGTGATGGCCCGCGACGCCGGTTGGCTGGCCGAGCACATGCTCATCCTGAAGCTGACCTCACCCGACGGAGACGTCCGCTATGTCACGGGGGCCTTCCCCTCCGCCTGCGGGAAGACGAACCTCGCCATGCTCATCCCGACCATGCCCGGTTGGAAGGTCGAGACGATCGGCGACGACATCTGCTGGATGAAGATCGGCCCCGATGGGACGTTGCGTGCGATCAACCCGGAGGCGGGTTTCTTCGGGGTGGCGCCTGGCACGAACATGGAGACGAACCCGAACGCCCTCCTCACGCTTGCCGCCAACTGCATCTTCACCAATACGGCCCTCACCGACGACGGTGACGTCTGGTGGGAGGGGCTGACCCGGCAGCCGCCTGCGCACTGCACGGACTGGACGGGAGCGGAGTGGTCGCCCGAGACGGGCAAGCCGGCCGCCCACCCGAACTCCCGCTTCACGGCGCCCGCCAGCCAGGACCCGGCGATCGCCCCGGAGTGGGAGGACCCTGAGGGCGTCCCCATCTCGGCCATCATGTTCGGGGGCCGGCGCGCCGCCGTCGTCCCGCTCGTGCACGAGGCCTTCGACTGGGACCACGGCGTCTTCCTCGGGTCGATCATGGCCTCGGAGACGACGGCGGCTGCCGCCGGCGCCGTCGGCCACCTCCGCCGCGACCCCATCGCCCTGCTGCCGTTCTGCGGCTACCACATGGCCGACTACTTCGCCCACTGGCTGTCGTTCTCCGGGCGCATGCAGGCCGACAAGCTCCCCCGCATCTTCTACGTCAACTGGTTCCGCAAGTCGGCGGACGGCCGCTGGCTGTGGCCGGGCTTCGGCGAGAACTCCCGTGTCCTCGAGTGGATCTTCGAGCGCTGTGCGGGGCAGGGCGAGGCGGTGGTCAGCCCGATCGGATACCTGCCGGCGCCTGGAGCCATCGCGACGGAGGGGCTCGACCTCTCCGAGCACGACATGGCCGAGCTGCTCAGGGTTGACCCGGACGAGTGGCGCGCCGAGCTGCCCGACATCGCACGGCATTACGCCCAGTTCGCCGATCGCCTCCCGGCCGAGCTGGCGACGCAACTGAAGCGGCTCGAAGAGCGCCTGGGCTGAGCGCCCCGCCGCCCCCGGATGCGGGCGGCGGCTTGCAGGTCGCCGCCGTCAGGAGCGGTGGGCGACGTTTCGTGGCAGGAACGCGTGGCGCATCGAGTAGTGGAAGGCGGCCGCGATGGCAGAGGCGGCCGCGATGAGGATGTCCCCGGAAGCGAACTTGAAGGACACGAGAACGGCGATGAGGGCGCATCCCACCCAGCAGAGCTGCAGCTGGGTCTCGAACCGGGCAAAGGCGCGGCCGAGCGCCGCCGGCGCCACGTAGGCCTGCGCAATCGAGTCGAAAGCCGACTTGGCTCCGGTGCTTGCCGCCCCGACGACGAAGGCGAGCACCGGTTGCACGCCGCGGGTGCCGACGATGCCGACGACGACGCCCACGACGGTCGTGAGCACGAGGGCGGCGAGCAGGATCTGCTGCTCCGAGAGGCGACGGCGGATGGACGGCACGGCCATCGACCCGGCGAGGCCGCCGACGCCGCTGGCGAGAAGGATGAAGCCGTACCACCACGTGGCGGCATCCTGGTGCTTCAAGGCAAAGGCGAGAAAGAACGTCAGGAAGCCCAGGGTTCCCCGCAGCACCGTCATGGCACCGAGGGCGATAGTGACCTCAGGGGCGATCATCGCCAGGCCGAGGCGACGGCGCTCCTGGGCGACGTCGATGCGGGGCGGGCGGGCCTTGCGCCCGGACTTGCTCCGGTAGATGAGGCCGCCCGGTCGGCCGGTCGAGCCAGCCGCCCCTGCGCCCGAGGCCCGGTTCGGGCTGGCCGGCAAGGGCAGCGGCATCGGCAGGGTCGGCCCGTGAATGGGGCGGCCGTCCTCGTGGAGGCCGAGCGTCTTCGGCGGTGCCGGCACCGTGTTGGACCTCGGGAGGCGTACGGCCGCCACGGAGCCGCCGACGAACACAAGGAACGTGAAGCGCAGCACCCAGGGCGCCCCCGCTTGCAGGAGGGCGACGCCGAAGGGTGAAGCGGCGAAGCCGCCGAGGGCCGCCAGCACGCTGAGCTTGGCGTTGGCGCTGGCGAGGTCGTCGCCGCTGTCGGTCATCGACGGCACGAGGGCCGCCTTGCCGACGAGGTAGAGCTTGGAGAGCACGAGGATGCCGAAAGCCTCGGGGAACAGCCAGAGGCTGTGCAGATCCCGCGACATGAACAAGGTGAGGACGGCGCTGCCGCCGCTGGCGAAGCCGACGGCCGCCCTGCGAGCCGTCACACCGCGGTCGAGGAGGGGGCTCAACATGGGGGACACGATGGCGAAGGGAGCGATCGAGAGCAGCAGGTAGAGCAGAACCTTGCGATCCGACTCGTGCACGTTGACGGAGAAGAAGAGCGAGCCCGCCAGCGAGATCGTCACGAGCGTCGTGCCGGCGGAGAAGATCGTGTGGACGAGCGCCAGGCGGCCGAACGGATGCTCCTGGTCGAACAGACCCGCGACGGCGTCGCGCAGCTGCCGGGTCAGTCGCGCGAGATGCCCGGGGATCGACACGAGGCCATGGTACGGCCATGGTGGGTCGCGTCCGAGGCGACTACGCTGCGGCAGAGCGAGGCGACGAGGAGGTCACCGTGTCAGTTCGGGCATACGTCCTGATCCAGACCGAGGTCGGCAAGGCGGCGTCGGTGGCGACGAAAGTGGCTGCCATCTCCGGCGTGCTCTTGGCCGACGACGTGACCGGGCCCTACGACGTGATCGTGCAGGCAGAGGCCGACTCGGTGGACGAGCTGGGCAAGATGGTCGTGAGCCGCGTGCAGCTCATCGAGGGGATCACCCGGACGCTCACGTGCCCGGTGGTGCACCTCTGAGGAGCCGGCCGTATCGCTGAGGCGCTCCCCGGGGCGCCTGTCTCGGCGGCGGCAGCCTCAGCCGGCGGGGGCATCCTCCCGGTAGCCGGCGTAGCCGGTGTCCTCGAGCTCGGTGGCGAGCTCGGGACCGCCTGAACGGACGATCCGTCCCTGTGAGAGGACGTGCACGACGTCCGGGCGCAACTCGTGCAGCAGGCGGCGGTAGTGGGTGATGGCGATGACGCCGAGGGGTGGGTCGCTCTCGAGGCGGGCCCTCTCGATCCGCCGGGCGACCGACGAGAGGGCGTCGACGTCGAGCCCGGAGTCGAGCTCGTCGAGCACGGCGAAACGGGGCCGCAGGAGGGCCAGCTGCAGCGTCTCGTTGCGCTTCTTCTCGCCGCCGGACAGGTCGACGTTCATGTGGCGGGCGAGCAGCTCCGGGTTCGTGCCGAGGGCCTCCGCCTCAGCCGCCATGTCGGCGGCGAGGCCGGCGCCGGCCGGCCGCCCCATGAAAGCGAGCGCCTCGCGCAGCACCTCGAGGACCGGAACGCCGGGCACCTCGATCGGGTACTGGAAGGCAAGGAAGAGCCCCGCCGCCGCCCGCTCGGACGGTTCGAGGCCGAGCAGCTCGACACCATCGATGGTGACGCTGCCGCCCGTGACGTCGTATCCCGGCCGGCCCATGAGGGCGTGTGCGAACGTGCTCTTGCCCGACCCGTTCGGGCCCATGACGGCGTGAATCTCGCCGCTGTGCACGAGCAGATCGACGCCCCGCAGGATCTCGCGGCCGCTGACGGCGACCCGCAAGCCGCTGATCTGGAGTGTGCTCACGGCAGCTCCACGAAGACGTCGCCGTCGACGACCTCGAGGGCGAGCACCGTGATGGGCCGCGTCGCCGGCAGGCTCTGAGGCGTCCCGTCGACGAGCGAGAAGGTGCTGCCATGCCGCACGCACTCGATCTCGCAGACGTCGGCGAAGACCTCGCCCTCCGACAGGCGATAGTCCTCGTGGCTGCAGTTGTCGACGACGGCATGCAGCCCACCGTCACAGTTGGCGACGGCGACGGCGACGGGCGCTCCCTCCGGCTCGAAGCGCCTGACGCTGCCGAGCTCCACCTCGTCGGCCCGGCACAACCTGACCCGGGTCACGACGTCACCGCTTGCACGCGCTCGGCGATCCTGTCGAGGACGAACTCGCCGACGCGGGCGTTCACGCGCTCGAAGAGCTCGGCGAAGAAGCCCAGCAGGATCAAGCGCTCCGCCACCGCTCTCGGCACGCCGCGCGACTCCAGGTAGAACCGCTGCTCCTCGTCGACGGGACCGACGGCAGAGGCGTGCGAGCAGCGCACGTCGTTCTCTTGGATGTCGAGGTTCGGCACGGAGTCGGCGTGGGCGCCGTCGGAGAGCACGAGGTTGCGGTTCGTCTGGAAGGCATTGGCGCCCTTGGCGCCGTGATGCATACGGATGAGACCGTTGTAGACCGAGCGCGAGGTCCCGGCGACGGCGCCCTTGAACACGAGGTCGCTCGTCGTGCGGGGCGCCGCGTGCTCCTGCAAGGTCCGAAAGTCGTGCATCTGCTCGCCGTCGCCGAAGTAGGCGGCAAGCAGCTGGGCGGAGCCGCCCTGCCCGGTGAGGATGGAGTCGGTTTGCACGCGTGCATAGGCGCCGCCGAGCGATGCCTGGAAGCTCCGCAACGTCGAGTCCCTGCCGGCGCTGGCGGAGAGACGGGCCAGCTGCCAGGCACCACGACCGAGATGCTGGACGAGATCGTGGGTGAGCCGGGCGCTGGCTGCCACCGACAACTCCACGCTCGGCAGCACGAGGAGCGGCTCGTCGACGTCCGGCGACACGAGCAGCTCGATGACGGACGCCCCGGCGTTCTCCTCGAGGCGGACGAACGTGCGCGGGAAGACCGCCTTCGGCCGCTCCTCGCCGGCCTGCGCGATGACGTGAACGATGAGCACCGGCGGGCCGAGCTCGAGGCCGGCAGGCACACGGAGGACGACGCTGTCCGGGGCGAAGGCATCGGCGAGAGCGCCGAAGCCGTCGGCCGTCGCCGCCGGGAATTGCCCGATGACCGATCCGATGAGTCCTTCAGCTTCCGGGTCGTCGGAGCCTGCCGAGAGCAGGACGCCGCTGGCGGCTGCGCCGGCGGCGAGCTCGGTCGTGACCGGGAAGCCGTCGCTCGTCACGACGAGCCCGGCGCGCTCCCCGAATCCGTCGAGGAAGCGGCGGACCATCGGCGCCAGGCTGCCCGACGTCGCCACCGTGGCGGGACCCGGTCGCACGGCGGGGCTGAAGCGCTCGAGGCCGATCTGGCCGATACGGCTGTAGCGCCAGGCGTCCTCGTCCCCGGTCGGCACCGGCGAGGCGGCGAAGCGGGCGACCGCCTCGGCGCGGCGACGGGCCAACCAGGGGGGGCCTGCGAGCTGCTCGGCTGCGGCCGCGCTGAACGCGCTCGGATGTGTCTCGGTGGTGCTCAGGGCGGGAACGCTCCTCGGTCGGCAGCCTGCGCGAGGGAATGCTACCGGGCACCTTCAACGGCCAAAACGCCTCCACCACCAGCCGGGATCGCGGGCGTGGGCGTGGAAGTGGTCGGGGATTTGACGCATCACTCGGTCGACCGAGTACCCGTCGGCGCCGAAGCGACCGTCCGCCACGCGAGCGAGCTCGGCCATCATGTGCTCGACGTCCTGATCGGGCGGCTCGGCCCCGTGTTGCTTCCACACGACCATGGGGACGTCGCACACCTCGCAGTCGGCCACCCAGCAGACGTCGTCCTCGTGATGCCACGCCGTGATGCGCGCCGCTTCGCACAGGTCGCATCCCGCCACGAGGCGTCACGCTAATCGGGCGGCCGGGGCGCCCGACGTTGGGAGGCGCCGCCGCGGCGCAGTACCGTTCTGCACGTGACAGATCCTCAGGCGCAGCCGCATCCCTCCGTCCTCACCGTCGAACGGGACGGCTTCGTGGCGACGGTCTTCCTCGACCGCCCCGAGAAACGCAACGCCATGGGCATGCCGTTCTTCGCGCAGCTCCCACAGGTCATGGCCGAGCTCGGCGGCGACGACGAGGTGCGGGCCGTCGTCGTTGCGGCGCGCGGACCGGCCTTCTCCGTCGGCCTCGATCTCACGGCGCTCGCCGCCGTCGGCGGTTCCGGGGGCGAGGGCGAGCCACCGTCGGCAGCCACGGTGGCCCGCCGCGTGCACGCCGACGTCCTGCGCCTGCAGGGCTCGATCAGCTCGGTCGCCGACTGTCCGAAGCCGGTGATCGCCGCCATTCACGGCTGGTGCATCGGGGGCGGCGTCGACCTGACGTCCGCCTGCGACATCCGCCTGTGCGCCGCCGACGCCACCTTCTCGGTGCGCGAGACCCGCATGGCGATGGTGGCCGACATCGGCAGCCTGCAGCGCCTCCCCGAGTTGATGCCGTACGGCTACGTCGCCGAGCTCGCCTACACCGGCAAGGACATCGACGCCGTCAGGGCAGAGCGAATGGGTTTCGTCAATGCCGTGCTGAGCGACCAGGCGGCCGCGCTCGAGGCGGCGCAGGAGATGGCCGCCGAGATCGCCGCCAACTCTCCCCTCGCGGTGCAGGGAACAAAGGCCGTCCTCGCCGAGGCGAGACGGGCACGTGTCGAGGCCGGCCTGCGCTTCGTCGCCGCCTGGAACGCCGGCCAGCTCCGCTCGGACGACCTCACCGAGGCCGTCACGGCGTTCTTCGAGCGGCGGGAACCGAAGTTCAGCGGCGGCTGAGCTCCTACCTCTTCCGCCGGCGCAGGAAACCCTTCCCCTTGGCGGCCTGCTGGCGCGCCCGCGCCTCGGCGAGGGCGCTCGGTGCCACCTGCTCCACGACGAGCTCGGCGGCATCGAGCAGGGAGGCGATGTCGCTGCCCTCCGGCTCCGTCTCGAGCGGTGGCTCGACGAGCTTGCCGTGGGTCCAACCGGCGTCAGCGAGCCGGCGCTCGTAGCACGGGCAGTCCTGCGGGCACCGCCACGGTGCCTCCGGCGCAAGGTCGAGGACGCAGAATCGCGCCACCTCGCCGGACGAGTAGGTCCGCGATTGAAAGTGCTTGCACTCTTCTCGCATCGGCATCGTGCCGCCCAGCTCAGCCGACGGAGCCATCCATCTGCAATTCGATCAATCGGCTCCACTCGACGGCGTACTCCATCGGGAGCGTGCGAGTCACCGGCTCGATGAATCCGTTCACGATCATGCCCATCGCCTGCGTCTCCGAAAGCCCGCGGCTCATCAGGTAGAAGAGCTGATCGTCGCCCACCTTCGACACGGTCGCCTCGTGCCCGATCTGGGCGTCGCGCTCGTACACCTCGATGTACGGCTTCGTCTCCGACACCGACTGCTCGTCGAGGATGAGGGCGTCGCAACGCACGAACGCCTTCGAGTGCTTGGCGCCTTCGTCGACGTGCACCTTGCCCCGGTAGGTGGCGTTGCCGCCGTCCTTCGAGATCGACTTCGAGACGATCGTCGAGGTCGTCTCCGGAGCGCAGTGGAACATCTTGGCCCCGGTGTCCTGCTGCTGGCCGGCGCCCGCGTAGGCAACCGAGAGGACCTCGCCGGAGGCTTTCGGCCCCATGAGGTACACGGATGGGTACTTCATCGTGAGGCGGGATCCGATGTTGCCGTCGATCCATTCCACGTGCGCCTCCGCCTCGGCGCGGGCACGCTTGGTGACGAGGTTGTAGACGTTCGACGACCAGTTCTGGATGGTCGTGTAGGTGATGCGGCTGCCCGGCAGGGCCACGAGCTCGACGACGGCCGAGTGGAGCGAGTCGGTCGAGTAGACGGGGGCCGAGCACCCTTCGACGTAGTGCACCTGTGAGCCCTCGTCGGCGATGATCAGCGTCCGCTCGAACTGCCCCATGTTCTCGGCGTTGATCCGGAAGTACGCCTGCAGCGGCATGTCGACCTTGACGCCGGGTGGCACGTAGATGAACGACCCTCCCGACCAGACAGCCGAGTTGAGGGCGGCGAACTTGTTGTCATTGGGCGGGATGATCTTGCCGAACCACTTCCGCACGATCTCGGGGTGCTCGCGCACGGCCGTGTCCATGTCGCTGAAGAGCACGCCGAGGCCCTCGAGGTCCTCACGGTTGCGGTGGTAGACGACCTCCGACTCGTACTGCGCCGTCACGCCGGCGAGGTACTTGCGCTCCGCCTCCGGGATGCCGAGCTTGTCCCAGGTCGACTTGACCGAGTCGGGCAACTGATCCCAGTTGTTGACCTGCTTGTCGATCGGCTTGATGTAGTAGTAGATGTCGTCGAAGTCGAGGTCCGGCATCTTCGAGGCGAACCACTGCACCATCGGCTTGCGGTAGAAGTTGGCCAGCGCCCGCAGCCGGAACGTGAGCATCCACTCCGGTTCCTTCTTCATGGCCGACATCTCGCGGACGATCTCCTCGGAGAGACCCTTCTTCGGTTTGAAGATGTAGTCCTCTTCGTCGCTCCAGCCCAGCTGATAGCGATCGAGGTCCAGCTCAGCCGTGGACATAGACCTTCACCCTCTCGATGGTGGGTCGCGGAGTTTCCACTACGCAGATAGTAACAACTCCACGGGCGACCGGAACCCGCGGGGCTCGGCGGCCGGCCGCTCGGCTCGCCGCAGTCGAGGGTGCGGCCGCCACCTCAGCGACGGTAGCGACGGGGCATGTGGGAAGCTGCCTGCGTGAGCGACGAGACGGCCACGCCCGCCACTGCAGCCGCCCATCGCGGCACCGCCCAGCCGCCCGTGGCGAGGCGTCAGGCGGACACGATCACGGCGCACGGTGACACCCGAGTCGACGAGTGGCTCTGGATCCGGGACCGCGACGACGGCGAGGTGCTCGACCTCCTGACGGCAGAGAACGCTCACACGGCGGCCTCGACCGAGCATCTCGAACCGCTCGTCGACGACCTCTACGGAGCCATGCTGGCACGCATCCAGCTCACCGACGTCAGCTACCCGGCACCACGAGGCGAGTGGGCCTACTACGTCCGCACCATCGAGAGTGAGGAGCACTCGGTGAGCTGTCGCCGGCCGGCGCAGGCCCCCCTGCCCGTCCCGGATCCCGCCCGAGCCGACGAGCACGAGAGCGTGATGCTCGACGAAAACGAGATGGCGAGGGGTTTCGACTACTTCGCCGTCGAGTCGACGGCGCTCAGCCACGACCAACAGCTCCTCGCCTACGCCGTCGACACCGACGGCAGCGAGCGCATGACCGTGCACGTCCGCCACCTCGCCAGCGGCGAGGATCTCCCCGACGTCATCGAGGACTGCTACGACGGGCTGGCCTTCGGCCGCGACGGGACGCTCTTCTACACGCGGCCCGACGACGCCATGCGACCGCACCAGATCTGGCGGCACAGGCTCGGCACCGACCCATCGGCTGACGCCCTCGTCTGGGACGAGCCCGATGAGCACTTCCACCTCGACGTCTACGCGACGAAGGACGGGGAGTACATCCAGCTGCGCGCCGCCAGCAACGTCACGGCGGAGGTTCGCCTCATCCCGGCCGACCGGCCGGAGAGCGAGCCCTTCGTCGTCGAGCCGCGTCGCCAAGCCATTACGTACTCCGTCGAGCACCTCGACGGGGAGCTGATCATCCTGACGAACGACGGCGCCGAGAACTTCGCCCTCTTCCGGGCTCCCGTCGACACCCCCTCCCGCCAGCACTGGCAGCTTCTCGTGCCGCACCGCGAAGACGTCCGACTCGAGTCCATCGACGTCGTCGACCGATACGTGCTCGTGGAGGAGCGCGGGCATGCCACGACGGCGATCCGCCTCGTGCCGCTCGCTGCCGCTCCCGCCGGCGCCTCCGACGGCGCTCTGCCCGGCCGGGTCATCGAGGCCCCCGAGGCAGGTTGCGTGTTCCTCGGGCGGAATCTCGATGTTCACAGCAAGGCGGTGCGTTTCGAGACGACGTCGCTCATCTCGCCCCTCACGCTGCACTCGTTCGATCTGGCGAGCGGGACGACGACGATGCTGCACCGCCAGCCCGCACCCGGCTACGACCCGGGCCGCTACCGGACCGAGCGTCGCTGGGCGACGTCGGCGGACGGCACGAAGGTGCCCGTCACACTCGCCTGGTCCCGCGACCGCGCCGACGGACCTGGCCCCTGCCTCCTCTACGGATACGGGTCCTACGAGATCAGCATGGACCCCACGTACCGGACTGACCGGCCGATCCACCCGCTGCTGGATCGCGGCGTCGTGTACGCCATCGCCCACGTGCGCGGCGGGGGTGAGCTGGGCCGGCAGTGGTACCTGGACGGGAAGCTCGCCAACAAGCCGCACACCTTCGAGGACTTCGTCGCCGTCGCCCGCTACCTCGTGGCCGAGGGCTGGGCCTCCCCCACCCAGCTGGCGGCGCTCGGCGGCAGTGCCGGCGGCCTTCTCATGGGCGCCTCCAGCAACCTCGCACCCGATCTGTTCGCCGGCGTCGTGGCCGAAGTGCCGTTCGTGGACTGCCTCACGACGATGCTCGACACGTCGTTGCCCCTGACGGTGATCGAGCAGGAGGAGTGGGGCGATCCGATCGCCAGCGAGGACGCCTACCGGGTCATCAAGTCGTACTCGCCCTACGACAACGTGCGAGCCGTGCCGTACCCGCGCATGCTCGTCACGAGCGGGCTGAACGATCCCCGCGTCGGCTTCTTCGAACCGACGAAGTGGGTGCAGAAGCTTCGCGCTGCCCACCCTGACAACGCCGCCCCGGGGCACGTGCTGCTGCGCATGGACCTCTCCGCCGGCCATGGGGGACCGTCCGGCCGTTACCAGCTCTGGAGGAAGCGAGCCTTCCTGATGGCCTTTGTGCTGGAATCGGTCGAAGCGGACTCGCCCGCCCGCCTCGACGGGGCGGGCTCTCACGACTCAGCCTGAGGCGAACACGAGGTTGTAGTAGGCGACGCCGGGCGGCAGCCTCATGGGGATGCCGTTCACGGTGACAGAGAGGTACTCGGGGGCCCCCAACTGGACGGCGAGGTCGCCAGAAGCCCTGTAGGCGCCGCTGCTGCCGGCCTGCACGGTCTGGGACCAGAGGTACGTGCCGCTGCCGAGGCTCGGTTGGATACCGACCCAGCAGGCGGCGCTCGTCGTGGAGAACCGGAGCGTGTACTTGCCCGACGGAGCCTTGAAGGTGGCGGTGTCACCCGAGGTGGAGATCGGCTTGACGACCGGCACCGTCGTCGCCGTGACCCGCGTGGTCGATGTGGACGTGCTCGTCGACGCCCCCGGCCTCGTCGTTGTCGTCGTCGAGGCGCGGTGCGGCGCGCCGTGCAGGGTCAACAGGACGGCCGCCGTCAAGATGAGCACGACGGCGACGGCCGCCACAGACCCGACCGTGATCTTCCGCATGGCCGCCTGCCGGCGCAGCTCGTCCGGGGAGATGGCGGGACGGAGGCGATCGGCCGAGGGGGCCCACGACGCGCCCGCCGAGGCCTCGGCGCTCTCGCCCGCGCCATCGCCGGCGCCCGGCTCGCGCAGCGACGGCTTCCCGGCGCCTGCCCACGGAGCGCCCGGATCGTCGATCGTCACCTCGGCGCCGGGCACCGGAGCCGACACGCCTGGGCGCCGCGCCGGAGAGATGGCTTCGCCCGGCACGATCGCCCGGGATGGGGAGCCCGACCCCGGAGCCGTCCGCGTCCGGCCGCCTCCGGCCCCCGGTGGCGTCCCCGTCAGTGGTGACCTCGCTCCGCCTCGGTTGTCGGCACGAGGCGGGGCGCCGGTCGGAAACGGCTGCGCGGCCCTCGGTTCCTCGTCGGAGCGTCCCGGACTCCCGCCAACCCGGCGCCGTGGCGCCGTGTCACCTTCGGGCGTCCCGCCGGGCCTCACGTACGTCCGCCCGACATCGCCGCGGGGCAGCACCCGGACGCTCGCCGAGGGGCCGCTGCGCTTCGTGACGTCTCCGAGTGCCGCCAAACCGTGACCGTAGCTCTCCATCGAGCGGCGGTCGGAGCGCCCGGATCGGACTCGAGCCCAGACGATCCCCACGATCACGACGACGACGACGGCTGCGCCGGCGATCCAGGCGGTCACCGATTCGCCGCCCCTCCGAGCACGGTCACGACGGAGATCAGGGGGCGGAGGAGCACACCTCTATTCAAGCCGCAATCTCTGCTCAGCTCATGTGCGGGTGGCGACCGCCGGGCGCGCCATGACGTCGGCAGCCGGCTCGAGCACGATCCACATGCCCTCTGAAGCCATGAGGACCTCGAAGCGGCCTGCGGCCAGCTCGACGGCTTCCTCGGCGAATCGGTCGAGCTCCTCGTCGCCGTGTGTCGGGTCGTGGTGGAAGAGTGCGAGTCGTCGGGCACCGGCCTGGTGGGCGACCTCGATGGCGTAGGCGACTGTGCTGTGCCCCCAATGCGACTTCACGGCGAACTCGGCGTCGGAGTACTGGGCGTCGTGCACGAGCAGGTCGACGCCACGACATAGGTCGAGGACGGCCTCGGACACCTCCGGCAGTACGCGGCCGTCTCGAGAGGGAGCCTGGTGGTCGCCGATGTAGGCCACGCTGACCCCGCCGACGTCGATGCGGTACCCGAGCGTCCGCCCGACGTGCGGCACCTCGCGCGCCCGTACGGTGGCCGTTCCGACCTCCACGACCGCACGGTCGGGCAGCTCCGCGAACTCCAATTCGGCTGGCAGCTCACCCACCCCGACGGGAAAGTAGGGCGGCTGCAGGAAGGCCGCGAAGGCACCGGCGAGCGACCCATCCTGCTGCGGGCCATAGACGTCGAGGCGGACGTCGCCCTGCAGGGCCGGAGCGAAGAAGGGCAGACCCTGCACATGGTCGAAATGCAGGTGGGTGACGAAGACGCTCAAGCGCAAACGGGCGCCGTGGTGAGCAGCCGGCTCACGTGGCGGCTCGTCGACCGCACGCGGCGGCGCTCCAGGGCTCAATTGCTCGCCCGGGAAGAACCGCTGCAGGATCGTGTGGCCGAGCCGACGGCATCCGGTGCCGAGATCGAACAGCACAGGAGGCGAGCCGTCGCCGGCGTCCACCGTCACGCACGCCGTCGAACCGCCATAGCGCGAGAGCGCGGGATCCGAGCACGGGCACGAGCCCCGTACCCCATGGAAACCCACCGTCGGCATCGACACACGCGCTCCAACTCTGTTCGCGACCCGATCTCTGCTTGCGGACCCGATCTCCCGCCCCAGCGAGCCTAGTGGGTTCGGCCCTTTCGCTCGTGAGCGCCGCTCGTGCAAAGATGCTGCGAGCGCGCAGCGGGCGCGCGGAGGAGGTTAGGCGCGATGACTCGTCACACTCGGTTGGAGCGCATCACTCGCTCGGTTGGTATTGCCGCTCTGGCGGTATCGGTGCTCGTCGTCGTCGGCCCGGCCGTGGCGTCGGCATCAACTCGCGTTGCGGAGGCGCAACCGCGCATCGTGCCAGCCGTCCTCGAGCTCGGTGGTGGCTCGGCCAACGTCAAGACGTCGAACGGCACGAGCTTCATGCTCGTGGTGGGCTGGAGTGATCTCGTCTCGCGCGGGGGGACGGCCGATCTCAGTGTCGGGCTGCAACGCCTCGTGAAGACCGGCGGCACGGGATACGAGCTCCACCTCTGGGACTTCTCCGTCGCCAAGTCCACGCTCAGCTTCAACAAGAAGACCGGCACCTTGAAGGCCTCGGCCAGCCCGGTGGCCAGTGTGAGTCTCAGCTTCAAGACCACCTCGAGCAAGAAGGCGACCTGCACGTCGGGGGCGGAGACCATCTACAGCGGCACCCTGAGCGGCACGGTGACGCTCGCGACCGGGCTCTCGGGTGGGGGCACGGTGAAGGGCTCTTCGTTCACGGCGGGGAAGCCGGAAATCACCGTCGACTCCGGCTGTGTCCCGCCGGCCCTTGACCTCTGCGAGCCGAGCCTGCTTGCGAGCTCCGGCAACTTCGGAACCAGCTCGCCGACGGCCTTCGCGGGATCCTTCAGCGACGTCGGGCCCACCGTGAACGTCGTCGGACTGGAACTGCTGACAGAGCTGAAGTCCCCGTCCGGCGCCACCCGCACCGATGTCTCGGCGATGATCGACAAGGCTGGCAAGGTCTATGCGATCCTCACCTCCGGCGAGGTGAAGATGGCCAGCTCCGGCTTCGTGAGCGGCTCCGCCACGGTGAGCAAGGGGACGCCCTTCTCGCACGCTTCGGCGTGCAAATGGGACAAGAAGTCGTACACCCTCACGTTGCACGTCGACGAGCCGGCAAGCTACGCCGGCAGCCTCAGCGGTCACAACGCCATCGGCGGAGTGATGAAGTCGCCGGCGTCCACCACGACCGGCCTGTACGAAGTGACGACCGTCACGCCTTGAGGTTGCGGAGAGCGCAGACACCGAGCCGCTGAGCGCCGCCATCACTCGGGCGAGGAGAGCGCCGTGACAACCGAGCCCGCCCGGACTCGCCGCGTCGAGGCGAACGGGGTGAGCTTCGCGCTGCACGAAGCCGGTCCGCAGGACGGGCCGCTCGTGCTGTGCCTGCACGGCTTCCCGGATACCGCCTGGACGTGGCGGCACCTCTTGGTCGATCTCGCCGCCGCCGGCTACCACGCCGTCGCCCCCTTCATGCGGGGGTACGCCCCGACGTCGCTCGCCCCCGACGGCCGCTACCCGATGGGGTCGCTCGTGGCTGACGTGCTCGCCCTGCACGACGTCCTCGGCGGGACGGGCGACTCGGCCCTCGTCGGGCACGACTGGGGGGCGCCGGCCGCCTATGGGGCGGCCGCCTTCGATCCCGGGCGCTTTCGCAAGATCGTGGCTGGTGGCGTGCCCCCGACGCTGTCGTTCCTGTCGGCGCTGTTCCGCTTCGCCCAGCTGAAGCGGAGCTGGTACATCTGGTTCTTCCAGACCCCGCTCGCCGACGGCGCCGTCGCTGCCGACGACCTCGCCCTCATCTCGGGTCTGTGGGCGGACTGGTCACCCGGATACGACGCCACCTTCGACCTCGCCAAGGTAAGGGAGTCCCTCGCCACGCCCGAGCGGCTCGCCGCCGCCCTCGCCTACTACCGCGCCATGCTCGATCCCGCACAGCACGTGGAGGGCCTCGAGGCCGAGCAGGCGGCTGCGATGCAGCCCGTGCCGCAGCCGACCCTCTACTACCACGGGCTGGACGACGGCTGCCTCGGCGCCGAGGCGGTCACGCCGGCCGTCCTCGACCATCTCGGGCCCGGCTCCCGGCTGCTCATGGTCGAGAAGGCCGGCCACTTCGCCCACCTCGAGCAGCCCGCCGCGGTGAACTCGGCCATCCTCGACTGGCTGGCCTCCTGACGGCTCCGCCGCCGCGGGGTCACGGAAGCCGGTACGACCCATCCTCGAAGCAGAGGAGGCCGTCGGCGACGAGCGAGGCGGCGGCAGCGGCCGCCCGCTCCGGATCGCCCGGCCAGCCGGCGGCGGCGGCCACGTCGCCGGCGGTGAAGGGAGCAGCGGCGGCGACGCGCAGAAGGCGCCCCCGGCCCTGCCGGTCCGACCCCTCGAAGGGTGGTTGCGACTTCGACACCCGGGCGGAGCCTCTCGCCGGGTCAGACAGACGACTGCCCGGCGCCGTGAGGGACCTGCTGCCCCAGCTGCAGACCTCGCGCAGCGGGCATTCTGGGCAACGAGGGGCCGACGGCAGGCAGAGCGTGGCGCCGAGGTCCATGAAGGCGAGGGCCGTCGCCCGGCCTCCGGAGGCCTCGGGCTGCACCGGCGCATGAGCGGCCGCCAGTGCGTCGCCGAGGGATTGCGCCTCGCTCTCGCGCAGCCTGCGCCCGGCGAGGCGCGCCAGCACCCGGCCGATGTTGGTGTCGACGGGCATCGTCACGGCGTCGAAGGCGAAGGCGCGCACGGCGCGGGCGGTGTAGCGACCGACGCCGGGAAGGGCGAGCAGGGAGCCCAGATCGGACGGCACCTCGCCGGCGTGCTCGGCGACGATGGCAGCGGCGCTCCGGTGCAGGTTGGCCGCCCGTCTCGGGTAGCCGAGGCCCTGCCAGGCTCGCAGCAGCGCTCCGAGCGGCTCGGCGGCCACGATCTGCGGCGAGGCGAAACGCTCCATGAAGGGGCCGTACCGCTCGGCGACGCGGCCGACCTGCGTCTGAGCGAGCATGGTCTCGGACACGAGGACGCCCCACGGGGTCACGGCCGGCGACCGCCAGGGCAGCTGGTCGCGCTCTTGCCGGATCTCGGACGGCAACCACCAGGCGAGCACCCGGCCGGCGGGTGCCGCACCGCTGAGGGCGCTCAGCCCCAAGCGTCCTCGTAGGGCCGGTGGCGTGCCGGCAGCGCCGAAGCCTTCCAGACGAGGAGCTTGCGCCGGAAGTAGCACACCTCCTGGCCGTGCTGGTTGAAACCCTTCGTCTCCACGGTGACGACGCCGCGATCGGGCTTGGAGCGCGATTCGACCACCTCGAGCACACGGGTCTCGGCGTAGATGGTGTCCCCGTGATACGTCGGGAACTTGTGCTGCAGCAACTCCACCTCGAGGTTGGCGATGCACGAGCCCGAGACGTCGGGAACGCTCATCCCGAGCACGAGCGAGTAGACGAGGTTGCCGACGACGACGTTGCGACCCTGCGGGGTGTCGTTCTCGGCGAACCACGCATTCGTGTGGAGCGGATGGTGGTTCATGGTGATCATGCAGAAGAGATGGTCGTCGTACTCGGTGACCGTCTTGCCCGGCCAGTGCCGGTAGACGTCCCCGACGGTGAAGTCCTCGAGAGCCCGACCGAAGGGACGTTCGTGAATCGTCATAGCACGCTTGTACTCCGCCGTGGCCGCCGGCGTCCAGCTTGACGGCATACGCCCCTCGCCGCCTGCTACTCCGCCTCGTCGTCGGGCGGACGCGGGGGCCGTGTCGAGAAGGAGAGCACCCAGTCAGGATGGCTCTCGCCGTCGATCGTCAGCCGCCACGTGAAACGCCGGTCGGCCTCGAGCGGGAGCGGCCCGAAATTCACCGCCAGGGCGACGTCGATCGGGCTCCCCTCTCTGAGGCTCGGCGGGCGCTCGACCCTGATGTCGCCGCCGACTTCCATCGGACGCTCCCCCTCCGGAGTGTCGACGAGGACCGAGTGACCGTCCTCGTCGACAAGGAAGAGCTCCCAGTGATGCGGTGAGCCGGCCGCCGTCCAGTCGACGTCGATCTTCATGGCGACCGCCGACGGCATGGCGCCGGGGCCCGTGACGCTCCATCCCCCGCCGAGGATGTAGAGCTTGCCGTCAGCCACCTGGGCAGAGTCACAGAGCATCATGGTCACTCGCACAGCCGAGACGCTACCGGCGGCGGCGACCGGCCCCGTGCCCGCGGGGAGCGCGTCGGGCGCCGGGAGGTGGGCGAGATCGAGCGCCGGATACCCTGTCGCCCATGACGGTGACCAACCCGCCCGCCCCTCCTCAGATCGGCCTCGAGGAGGCCATGGCCGCCTGTGAGCTGGCCGCCGCGACGGTGCAGGGCGCCGTCGCTCGCCTCGCCCAGTTGAGCGACGGCGGCAAGCGACTCGACGACCACCAGGTGCTCGCATACGACCTCGCCCATGCGAGCGCCGGCGTGCACACGGCGGCGGCCGCCTTGCGTTACGGCGCCCGCGGGGCAACGGAGGCGGATCTCGCCTGCGCCTTCGTGGCCGACGTCGTCGCCGACCTCGTCGCCCGCACCGCCGGCCGGGAGACCGCCTTTGGCGTCGCGCCGGGGTGGCACGCCGGCATCTCGCCCTTCCTCGAGGCCGCTCGCGGCGCCACCTTGCTCGGCTCTCTCGCCGAGACGCCCGGGCCGACGCATCTCGATGCCGACTTCGAGCTCGTGCAGGACAGCTTCCGGCGCTTTGCGGTCGAGCAGATCGCTCCCCGCGCAGAGCACATCCATCGCGCCAACGCCGACATCGACGAGGAGATCATCGAGGGGTTGGCGGCCATGGGCGGCTTCGGGCTGTCCGTGCCGGAGGCCTACGGCGGCTTCGCCACCGGAGGCGAGCACGACTACCTCGGGATGGTCGTCGCCACCGAGGAGCTGTCGCGGGCCTCTCTCGGGGCGGGCGGCTCGCTCGTCACGCGCCCGGAGATCCTCACGCGGGCCATCCTCAACGGCGGCACCGAGGAGCAGAAGCACCGCTTCCTGCCGAAGATCGCCACGGGTGAGCTCATGGTGGCAGTGGCGGTGACAGAACCAGACTTCGGCTCCGATGTCGCCAACCTCTCGGTGACGGCAGTGCCGTGCGAGGGAGGTGGCTGGCTGGTGAACGGCGTGAAGACCTGGTGCACCTTCGCCGCCCGCGCCGATGCGCTCATGCTGCTGGCACGCACGGACCGGGACCGCTCCAAGGGGCACCGCGGTCTCTCGCTCTTCGTCGTCGAGAAGCCCCACTCCGACCCGCACGGCTTCGCCCTCACGCAGGAGCCCGGCGCCGGCGACCGGCCGGCCGGTCCGCCGCCCGGTCGTCTCGAGGGGCGCCCGATCGACACCCTTGGCTACCGGGGCATGCACTCCTACGAGCTCGCCTTCGAGAACTGGTGGGTGCCGGGCGAGAACCTCATCGGCGGGGCGCAAGGCGAGGGACGGGGCTTCTACTTGCAGATGGCCGGCTTCGAGAACGGCCGGCTGCAGACCGCCGCCCGCGCCCTCGGTGTCATGCAGGCCGCCTACGAGGCGGCGCTCAGCTACGCCCGCGGCCGTTCCGTCTTCGGCAAGCCCATCATCGAGTACCAGCTGACGCGCGCCAAGCTCGGGCGCATGGCCGCCATGATCCAGGCGAGCCGCCAGTTCGCCTACGAGGTCGCCGGCATGATGGCGCGGGGCGAAGGCTCGATGGAAGCCTCCATGGTGAAGGCCTACGTGTGCCGTGCCGCCGAGTGGGTGAGCCGGGAAGCCATGCAGCTCCACGGCGGCATGGGCTACGCCGAGGAGTTCCCCGTCAGTCGACTCTTCGTGGACGCCCGCGTGCTGTCCATCTTCGAAGGTGCCGACGAGACGCTCTGCCTGAAGGTCATCGCCAGGCGCCTCGTCGAGCAGGCCTAGGCGCCTCCGGCTCTCGGTTCTGTGCGCGTCCTCATCCCGCTGCCCGATCGCGACTTCGACACGACGGAGGTGGCCGTGCCGTGGCAGGTCCTCACCGGCGCCGGCCACGACGTCGTCTTCGCGACCGAGGGGGGCGGGACGGCTCCGCAGTGTGACCCGAGGCTCTTGACGGGCGTCTTGTTCGGCAAGCTCGGCGCCGAACCGGCACCGCTCGCCGCCTACGACACGATGGCGGCCACGCCGGAGTTCCGGCGCCCGCAGAGCTGGGCGGCGCTCGATCCCGGCGGCTTCGACGGCCTCCTGCTCCCCGGCGGGCACGCACCGGGAATGCGCCAGTACCTCGAAAGCGAGACCCTTCGGGAAGGCGTCGCGGCCTTCTGGTCGCTCGGGCGGCCGGTGGCTGCCATCTGTCACGGCGTCCTCGTCCTGGCTCGCACGATCGACCCGGCGACAGGGAGCTCGGTCATCTCCCGGCGCTTCACGACCTGCTTGCCGAAGTACATGGAGCGGAGCGCCTGGTGGCTCACGGCCTGGAAGCTCGGCTCCTACTACCGCACGTACCCGGCCTATGTGCAGGACGAGGTCACGTCGGCCCTTTGCGACGCCTCCCGCTTCGTGCGAGGGCCCTTCACGCTGAGGCGCCTGGGCACGGCGACGGACGACTCGGCGGCCTTTGCCGTCCGCGACGCCAACTACCTGTCGGCGCGCTGGCCCGGAGACGCCTACCTGTTCGCCAAGACCTTCGGGCGGATGCTCGCAGAGCAGGAGACGCCGTGAGCGCCGGCGGGGCCGCCCCGTCGCCGCCGTCCCCGGTCGGCCATGGGGGCCAAGACCGCAAGTGGTGGACGCTCGGCGCCGTCTGCGTCGGCATCTTCATGCTGCTGCTCGACATCACGATCGTCAACGTCGCGCTGCCGAACATCGAGCACGCCTTCCATGCGCCCCTCTCGGACCTGCAATGGGTGCTCGACGCCTATGCCCTCACGTTGGCCGCTCTCCTGCTCACCTCGGGCTCGCTGGCGGACCGGCTGGGACGACGCATCGTGTTCGCCGTGGGCATCGGGATGTTCACCCTCGGCTCGCTGCTGTGCGGCGTGGCCACGAACGCCCTCTTCCTCATCCTGGCGAGGGGCTTCCAGGGCATCGGCGGTGCCGTCATGTTCTCGACGTCGCTGGCGTTGCTGGCGAACGCCTTTCACGGCCGCGACCGCGGCACGGCCTTCGGCGTCTACGGCGCCGTCACGGGTGTTGCCATCGCCGTCGGGCCGGTCCTCGGTGGTGTCATCACGAGTGGCATCTCGTGGCGGTGGATCTTCTTCGTGAACGTGCCCATCGGTGTCGTCGCCCTCGTCGTCACGCTGCTCAAGGTGGACGAATCGCGCAACCCCGGGGGACGCCGTCCCGACTATCTGGGCTTTGTGACGTTCTCGGCCGGCCTGGCGGCCCTCGTGTTCGCCATGATCCGATCGACATCGGACGGCTGGACCTCCGCCGTCGTCGTCGGGTCGCTCCTCGCCGCCGGCGTGCTGCTCGCCGCCTTCGTGGCCGTCGAGCTCGTGCAGTCCTTTCCCATGCTCGACTTCAGCCTGTTGAGGCTGCCGACGTTCTCCGGCGGGCTCGTCGCCGCCTTCGGCATCAACGCCTCGCTCTTCTCGCTGTTCACCTATCTCATCTTGTACATGCAGAACGTCCTCGGACTCTCCGCCGTGCAGGTCGGTGTGCGGTTTCTCGTGCTCACCGGGGCGACGTTCCTCACCGCAGGTCTTGCCGGGCGCCTCACGAACCACGTGCCGGCAAAGTGGCTGATCGCCCCTGGCTTCCTCGCCACGGCGGTCGGTCTGCTCCTCATGCGGGGCATCACGATCGAGGACTCGTGGACCCATCTCATCCCGGGGCTCATCGTCGCCGGCGTCGGTGCCGGCTTCATCAACGTCCCGCTCGCCTCCACCGCCGTCGGCGTCGTGGAGCCGTCCCGCTCCGGAATGGCCTCCGGCATCAACTCGACCTTGCGTCAGGTCGGCACGGCGACCGGGATCGCCGCCCTCGGATCGATCTTCGCCGCCAGAATCCGAGCCACCATCGCGAGCCAGCTGGCCAGCACGCCGCTGCACGCCGTCTCGTCGAAGATCGCCGGCGCCGTCCTGAGTGGGGAGACCTCAGCTCCGGCGGGGGCGGCGAGCTCGCCTGCCGCCGTCGAGTTGGTACGGAGAGCGGCCGGGCTGGGTTTCGTGGATGCCCTGAACGACATCCTCCTCATCGGCGCCGTCATGGCCTTCGTCGCCACCGTGCTGTGCGCCTTCCTCATCCGCCAGAGGGACTTCGTCGCGAGCGCCGCCCCCGGCGGCAGCCGTGAGCCCGCCGTCGACTGAGCCCGCCGTCTAGCCGGGCGGGTCGCCCAGCAGCTCCAGGAGGCGCCCGGAGAGGCGGCTCGCGTCTCCGCTCAGCTCGACGACCTTGCTGTGCGACGTCGCACCGTGCACGAGGGACACGGACCGCCGCGGCACGCCGAAGGCGTCGGCGATGGCGACGAGGGCGGCCTCCGTCGCCCGGCCGTCGACGGCCGGCGCCGCCACGCGCACGACGAGCACGGCGCCGCCGCCGTAGCTGCCGCCGACTGCGGTGGCCGACGCCCCGGGCCGCACTCGTACCGTCAGGCGCATGACGCCGAGGCCGCCGGCGCCCGCTCAGGGCGCAGGAGACTCCGAGCGCTTCAGCCCGGCCCGCTCGCCCCGGCTCACGAACTTGACGGCCATCTTGCGGCTCGCCTCGTCGATCATCTCGTCGCCGAACATGACAGCACCCTTCAGGTCGTGCTCTGTCGCCTGCTTGTAGGCGTCGAGGATCTTCCAGGCGTGGTCGAACTGCTCCTGGGTGGGCGAGTAGAGCTCGTTCAGGATCGTCACCTGATCGGGGTGCAGCGCCCATTTCCCGTCGTAGCCGAGGATGCGGGTGCGCTTGCAGTAGTCGCGGAAGGCCTCCGGCTCACGCACCTTGAGGAATGGGCCGTCGATGACCTGGAGGCCGTTGGCCCGGCCCGCCATGAGGATCTTGGAGAAGACGTAGTGGAAGTGATCACCCGGGTAATCGGGGATCTGCACGCCGCCGGTGAGGACGGGCATCTCGAGGGAGGCGGAGAAATCCGCCGGGCCGAAGATGATCGTCTCGAGGCGCCGGGAGGCGGCACAGATCTCCTCCACGTTGATGAGGCCACGGGCCGTCTCGATCTGCGCCTCGATGCCGATGTGGCCGACGGGCAGGCCGACGTTCTCCTCGATCTGGGTGAGGAGGAGGTCGAGCGCCACGACCTCCGATGCCGTCTGCACCTTGGGGAGCATGATCTCGTCGAGACGCTCGCCGGCGTTCGAGACGACCTCGATGACGTCCCCGTAGGTCCAGCGGGTGTCCCAGGCATTGACGCGGACGCAGAGGACGCGGTCGTCCCACGGGAGCTCGCGGATGGCCGTGACGACCTTGGCCCGCGCCGCTTCCTTCTCGAGAGGAGCGACGGCATCCTCGAGGTCGAGGAACGTCATGTCGGCGGGCACCCCTGGCGCTTTGGCGAGGAAGCGCTCGCTCGAGCCGGGGACCGAGAGACACGAGCGGCGGGGCATGGATCTGGTGCGGGCTGACATGGGGCGTATCTTCCCACTCGGCCAGGCGCCTCGGCCAGATTCCGCCGGCCTCCGAGGACCGGCGGCGCCGTCGGGCGGAGAGCGAGCCGGCTACGGCGGGGCGATGGGGCTCAGCTCAGGTGCGAGCGCAGGAACGCCAGCGTGCGCTGCCAGGCGAGGGCGGAAGCCTCCGGGTCGTAGACCTCGGGCCTCGTGTCGTTGAAGAAGGCGTGCTCGGCTCCGTCGTAGACGTGCACGGTGACGTCGCTGTTGCCGGCGTCCCGCATCGCTTGGGCCATCTCGGCGGCGACGTCCGGTGTCACCCAGTCGTCCTTGCCGGCGATTTGGAAGCTCACCGCGCCGGTGATGCCGGCGTAGTCGGGGGCCGTGTCCGCCCACGGGATGCCGCCGTAGAACGGCACGACGGCCTTCACGACGTCGTTGCGCTGCCCGGCGAGCACGAGGGCGAGGCCGCCTCCCATGCAGAAGCCGACCACGCCGACACCGCTCCCGCTCCCCTTCTGCGACACGACCTCGACGGCGCCGCTCAGATCCTTGCCCGCACGGTCGAGCTGGAGCGCCATCATCTTCTTGCCGGCCTCGTCGGGCTCGGTGGTGGCCTCGCCGTGGTAGAGGTCGGGCGCCAAGGCGACGAAGCCCTCCGCCGCGAAGCGGTCGCACAGGTCGGTGATGTGGGGGACGAGGCCCCACCACTCCTGGATCACGACGACGCCCGGTCCGCCGCCTGACTCCGGTGTTGCCAGGAAGCCCTGGCCGGTCGAACCGTTGCTCGGGAACTCGATCATCTCACCCATGGCCGCGAAGCTATCTCGCCGGGCGCCACCGCACTCGGCCGCCTTGACACAACCGGGCGGCAAACTCGCGCGATGCCCTGGCAGCGCCGCCACGAGCGCCAACGCTTCCCGACCGTCGTGCGGGTCGTGCTCTCGGCCTCGTTCGTCTCCGACGTCGGCAGTGGGCTCACGCTGCCCTTCCTCTTGATCTACCTGCACCAGGTGCGCCACATCAGCCTGCAGGCAACGGGCCTGCTCATCGGCGGCCTCGCCATCATCGGCCTGCCGGTCGGGGCGGCAACCGGCACGCTCGTCGACCGCCTGGGCGTTCGCACGATCGCCGTCGTCGCCCTCGGCCTGAACGCTCTCGGCACGGCCTCCCTCGTCGCCGTGCACAGCACGACGTCAGCCCTGGCGCCGATGGCGCTGTTCGGCCTCGGTTCCGGAATGTCCTGGCCGGCCTGGTTCGCCCTCCTCAGCGTCGTCGCCAACGAGCAGGCGCGGCCGCGCTTGTTCGCCCTCAGCTTCCAGCTCCTGAACCTCGGGCTCGGGATCGGGTCGGTGATCGCCGGCCTCGCCGTCCACGTCGCCCATCCCGGGAGTTTCGTGGCCATCTACCTGCTGGACGCCGGCACCACCCTCGTCGTGGTCGTCGTGCTCGTGCTTCTGCCCGCCCGCGCCTTCGCCGTCAAGGCGGAGCGCACCGCCGGGGAGGCGCCGCCGACAGAGGAGGTCCGGGCGCTCGAACCGCCGCCGGGAGGGGCACGGGCGAGCCCGCCTGCGCTGGGCGGCTACCGGCAGGTGCTGTCCGACAGGCGGATGCGTCGGTTCCTCGTTTCGACGACGCTGCTGGCGCTCGCCGGCTACGGCGCCATCAATGCCGGTTTGGTCGGCTTTGCCACCACGGTCGTGCACGTCACGCCGCGGACGATCTCGTTGGCCTTCGCCGCCAACACGGCCTTCATCGTGACGGCGCAGCCGCTCGGGCTCCGCCTCGTGCGCCTCATGCGCCGGACGACGGCGCTGACACTCGTGGCGACCTTCTTCGCCGCCTCCTGGATGATGCTCTTCGTGGCGGCGTTCTGGCCGCGCACGACAGCGGGCGACGCCATCACGATCGCCATGTTCGTCGTCTTCGGCGCCGGCGAGATCCTGCTCAGCCCTGTGCAGGGGCCCCTCGTGAACGAGTTCGCGCCGGCCGAGCTGCGCGGGCGCTACAACGCGGCCGCCACCACCGTCTACTCGCTCGCCTCCGTCATCAGCCCGGCCGTTGCCGGGCTGATGCTGGGCGCCGAGCTCGGCCCGGAGTACCTCGGGCTCCTCGTGGGGTGCTGCACGGCCTGCGTTTTCGGGTTTCGCTGGCTGCGCCGTGCCCTCTCCCCCGAGGAGGACCAGGCACCGGGGCGCAACGGCCGGAGCAGCGAAATCAAACCGGCACCGACCTGAGCGGCGCATCCGGAACGCCGGGGAACACCCGACTGGCCGCCTCAGATCGGGCGGCGGAGGAGCTCCGGTCCTGCCGGGCACGTGACCTGGGCGGCCACCGTTGCGCCGGCGCCGGTCAGGTCGGGACCGATGGCGAGGGCGAAGTCGTCGAGGCCGAGGTGATCGGCTCGGTCGCCGGCGCGCTCCGAGGCCGCATCGAAGAGGCGCTCGGGAAGGGCGCGGCCGGTACCGATGACCGCCCAGGCGGCAACGCCCTCGTCCCGGGCGGCCTGCAGGGCGGCAGCCGCTCCGGGGGTGCCGAGCGCCCCCCCGGGCCCTGCAGCCAGCACCTCGACGAGAAGGACGCCCGCGCCCCGCAGCGCCTCGTGCTCCTCGCCCGACGACCAGCCCGTCACGTCCGCCGAGGTGACGACGGCGAGCGCCTGCATGCAACGGCGCAGTGACCACGGTGAGCTGACGACGCGCAGCGTGTAGGGCTTCGAGGTCTCAAACGCCGGGAGCAGCAGCTCGACCGGTGCGGTGAGGGCGAGGACGTCGCTGGCCGTGAACGAGGCTCGCAGCTCCCGTCCGACCCGGTCAGAGGTCGGATCCGAGCACAATTCGGCCGCCGCCCGCCGCGCCGCCTCCAGTGGGTCGTCCGCCGCCGCCAAGCGGGCGCTCACCCACCAGAGCGGGCCGCAGGCAGGATGGCGGTCGAGCAGCCGCCGGCAGGCCGTCAGCAACGCCGTCGGTTCGCTCTCGGCCAGCTCGCCGAGGGTCCAGGCCGCCTCGCTCGCCAGCGAAGCGGCCGGCTCGTACTCGGCTCGGGCGATCCACCGGAGCCGCTCGATCGGGTGCATCACCCGCCGACGACGCCGCCGCGCGTCATGGCGAGCACGTCGAGGGCCCGGTCGAGCTCCTCGGCGGGCATGAGGTCGAGCTCGAGAACCACGGTGCGCACATCCTTGCCCTCCGACATGGCCTTCTTCACGACCTTGGCGGCATTCTCGTACCCAATGTAGGGGTTGAGGGACGTCACGATCGAGGGAGAGGACAGGGCGTAGGCACGGCAGCGCTCCTCGTCGGCGGTGATGCCCACCACGCACTTGTCCGCCAGCGCCCTCGAAACCGAGGCGAGCAGGGCGATCGACTCGAGCAGGTTGCGTCCGATGACGGGCATCATCACGTTCAGCTCGAAATTGCCGGCGGCGCCGCCGAAGGCGACAGCGGCGTCGTTGCCGATGACCTGGGCGACGACCTGGCAGACGGCTTCCGGTACGACCGGGTTCACCTTTCCCGGCATGATCGACGAGCCCGGCTGCAGATCCGGCAGGTGAATCTCGCCGAGGCCGCAGCGCGGGCCGGAGGCCATCCATCGCAGGTCGTTGGCGATCTTGTAGAGGGAGACGGCCACGGTGCGGCACGCCCCTGACGCCTCCACGAGGGCGTCTCGCCCTCCCTGGGCTTCGAAGTGGTTGCGCGCCTCGGTGAGCGGGAGTCCGGTCTGGGCGGCGAGGCGCGAGATGACCTTGGGGGCGAACTCGGCGGGCGCATTGAGGCCCGTCCCGACGGCGGTCCCGCCGAGGGGCAGCTCGGCGATGCGGGGCAGTGCCGCCTCCAGCCGCTCGACGCCGTAGTCGATGGCCGCCGCGTAACCGCCGAACTCCTGGCCGAGGGTCACGGGCGTCGCATCCATCAAGTGGGTGCGCCCCGACTTCACCGCGTCTGCGAAGGCGGCCGCCTTGGCCGAGAGGGCGGCAGCGAGTGCCCGCAGGGCGGGGATGAGGTCGTTGACGATCTCTCGGGCTGCGGCCAGGTGTATGGCGCTCGGAAAGGTGTCATTCGACGATTGCGAGACATTGGGCTCGTCGTTCGGCCGGATCTCGCGGCCGAGCCGAGCGCCGGCGATATGAGCAATCACTTCGTTCATGTTCATGTTCGTGGAGGTGCCGGAACCCGTCTGGAACACGTCGATGGGAAACTGGTCGCTGTGACCTCCTGCCGCCACCTCCGCAGCGGCCGCTTCAAGGGCTACTGCGACGTCGCCGTCGATCGTGCCGATCTCGGCATTGACGGCGGCCGCAGCTCCTTTGATGAGGGCGAGGGCGGCGATCAGGGCGGGGTCCACGCGCCGGCCCGAGATCGGGAAGTTCTCCACGGCACGCTGGGTCTGGGCGCCCCACTCGGCGTCGCGGGGGACCCGAATCTCACCCATCGAATCGTGCTCGACGCGGTTATCCACAGCCTCGCCACCGTGCGCAGCTGCCGCCGTCTCGGACCTCATCTTCTCAAGGTACCGGCCACAGCTGACAGGCGCATTCGCGTCATCTCGACAGTCAATTTGTGACGTATGCGTTTATCCGATTGGTGTTACGGGTATGTGACACCTTGCCGGCACCAGCAGTGAAGCTTGCACTAACGAGCTGAGCACGTTAGTTTGCGTTTATTGTGAGACCTGCTGAGGGGAGCCTCGCGGCCGCACGTACCCGGGGAGTCATTGGGCTCCGGGGCCGTTTCGAGAGCCGGCCACGCCGCCTCTCGATCGTCGCCTTCGGCGCGGCTGCGCTGCTGTGTGGTGCCGTTGTGCCCGTGATTGCCCAGACACCCGCCACCGCCGGCACCATTCAGACGCTGCAAGCGAAGGCGACCATGCTGGCGAGCGAGATCGACGCCGCCTACGCCAGGTTGAGCGTCCTCGACGAGGCCTACAACCAGGCCGAGACGACGGTGTCGGACCTGAAGGTCGCCGTCGTCGGCGAGAACCACGCCATCGCGGCGACCGAGCACCAGCTCGCCTCCGACGACGCTCACCTGCGTACCGTCGCCATCGACGCCTACGTGAACGGCGCCTCGAGCGGCTTCTCCGTCTTCCTCAACGGCAACCAGCAGCAGCTGCCCATGCAGCAGGCCTACCTGTCGGCTGCCTCCGGCAACCTCGACGAGGCCGTGTCGACCGTCAAGATCGACCGTCACGAGCTCACCGTGCACAAGCAGGAGCTGCAGAAGTCCGAGGCAGCCGAGGTCGTGAGCCTTCACCTGATCGCCCGCGACGTGTCGCAGGCCAGAGCCGTCACGGCATCGCTCGAGAACACCCTCTCGCAAGTCAAAGGCCAGCTCGCCAACGCCGTCGCCGCCCAGGAGCGAGCACAGGCCGCTGCGGCCGCTGCGGCCGCTGCGGCGAGAGAGGCAGCTGCCCAACAGCCACCGCCACCTCCGCCACCGCCGGTGACGAACCCGAACCCGGGCGGCGGCGTCACGGGGAGTGGTTCCGGTGAAGTGGCCGTGAGAGCGGCGGAATCCCAGATCGGCGTGCCCTACGTGTGGGGCGGGGCGACCCCAGGAGTCGGCTTCGACTGCTCCGGGCTCACGATGTGGTCCTGGGCGCAGGCCGGGGTGCAGCTCGCCCACGGCGCCACCGACCAGTACTACGAGATCGCCCACGTATCCATGTCGGACCTGCAACCGGGCGACCTGATCTTCTACGGCGATGCGAGCTACCTCTACCACGTCGTCATGTACGTCGGATCGGGGCCTTACGGATCCGACACGGTCATCCAGGCCGAGGAGACCGGTACGGACGTCATGTACTCGCCGATCCCGCCCGGGGCCTACGGAGCCGGACAGCCCTAAACAGCCCGAGCAGGCTCCGCCGCCACGCCGCGGCGTCGAACAGGGCCGCTTTCCCACCTGCATGGGCGCCCTCGGGCGCCTGGCACGGGCCGATGGCCCGAAACCCTCCGACCGCAGGCTCTTTAGGAGCTGGCCGCCCCGCTCACCTGCCCTTGTGGAGCTCCTCGTCCGCCGCGAGGCCGGCCGGCGGAGTCCGCCCGGCGGCCTCGCCACGAGGCCCCGGCACGCCGGCAAAGCGGTAGGGCGTCGGCTCCCGGTTCATCTGGCACACCCACGCTTGACCCGTCTCGGCCCCGACGACGCGCCCGAAGACGGCCTCGGCGATATCGCCGACGGGGATGAGCGGGAAATTGACGGCCTCGGCGAGGGCCCTGGCGTCGGGGCCGAGCAGGGGCGTGTCCACGAGCCCCGGACAGATGGCGTTGATGGTGATGTTCATCGTGCTGAGCTGGGGCGCCAAGGCCCGCACGAGCCCCACGACGGCCGTCTTGGTCATGGCGTAGACCGGATCGGGCGAGTAAGCGATGAGCCCGGCGAGCGAGGCCGTGGCGACGATGGCACCGCCGTTTCGTCGCTGCATGGCCGGCGTGACGGCGCGGGTGCCGAAGAACACCCCGTCGAGGTTGGCACGGAGGATCCGCCGGTACTGCTCGTCGGTCACGGCGGTGACATCGGCGCCGGGCGTGACGACACCGGCGTTCAGAAAGGCGATGTCGATTCCGCCGAGCAGCTCCTCCACCTCGGCGACGGCACGTCCCCAGGCAGCCGACTCCCCGACGTCGAGGAGGAGGAAGTGCCCTCCCAGCTCCTCGGCCGCTGCCGCTCCGCCTTCGGCGTCGAGGTCGGCAACGGCAATGCGGGCTCCGGCAGCTCGCAGGCGTCGCGCCGCTGCGAGGCCGATGCCGGACGCCGCTCCGGTCACGAGCGCCACTTTGCCGTCGAGCTCACCGGCTCCCGGCGTCGCCGTTGCGTTGTCAGATGCCGTCATGCCCGGGACCGTAGCCGAGCGGCAGCCCGCCGGGCACGGGACGCCTACAGTTCGAAGCCGTGCGCGCCGTCGTGATCGAAGAGGGTGAAGTGACCATCGGGGAACGGCCCGACCCCGTGCCGGCAGCCGGTGAATTGCTCGTCCGCGTGGAGGCGGCCGGCTTGAACGGGGCCGACCTCATGCAGCGGGCGGGCCTGTACCCGCCGCCGGCCGGCATCCCGGCCGACATCCCGGGCCTCGAGCTCGCCGGCGTCGTGGTCGGCGCCGGGGAGGGCTGCCGGCGGTTCCATACCGGAGACCGCGTCATGTCCCTCGTGGGCGGGGCCGGCCAAGCCGAGCTCGCCCTCGTGCCTGATGCCACCGCCATCGCCGTCCCCGACGCCGTCAGCTGGGCAGAGGCGGGGGGTTTCTCCGAGGTCTTCATCACGGCCCACGACGCCGTCTGCACCCAGGGCGGCCTGCAGGCGGGCGAACGGCTGCTCGTCACGGGTGCCGCCGGAGGCGTCGGCCTTGCCGGCGTGCAGGTGGGTCGCCTCGCCGGCGCCGACGTCGTCGCCAGCGTGCGGCGCACTGAGCTGCGCGAGCGGGTGGCCGCCTTCGGGGCGAGCGCCATCGACCCGGCCGAGGCTGCAGCCCACGGCCCCTACGACGTCGTCCTCGAGCTCGTCGGAGCCGTCAACCTCGCCACGAACCTGCAGGCGCTCGCCACGAGGGGCCGCATCGTGATCATCGGCGTCGGCGCCGGTGCCCGCACCGAGATCGACCTCCTGCAGCTCATGGGTAAGCGCGCCGTCCTTCGCGGCTCGACCCTGCGGGCCCGACCGCTCGAGGAGAAAGCGGCCGCTTCAGCCCTCGTCGAAGGCCACGTGCTGCCGGCGCTCGCCGACGGATCCCTGCGGGTCCCGCTGGAGGCGACCTACCCCTTGGACGAGGTGGCGGCTGCCTACGAGCGTTTCGCCGCCGGCGGCAAGCTCGGCAAGATCATCCTGCTCGCCGGCGCCGGGGCGCCCGGGGCGCAGGCCACGACCTCGTGACGGCGGCGCGGGAGGGCGACCTCCTCTTCGAGCCGTCGCCCGACCGGATCAAGCGGGCCGAGGTCACAAAGTTCATGGGCTGGCTGCGGGATCGTGGCATCGTCGATGTCAACACCTACGGCGAACTGCACGCCTGGTCGGTGAGTTCCGTCGCCTCCTTCTGGTCGGCGCTGGCGGACTGGGACGGTGTCATCTGGCGCACGCCGGCAACCGGCGAGGTGCTCACGGCCGCCGCGGGGGCGGAGGGCGCCGTCTGGTTCGCCGGCGCCGAGCTGAACTACGTCGACCACGTGCTCCGCCACAGCGAGGAAGCACCCGCCCTCATCATCCTCGACGAGTCGGGTCGCCGGCGCAGCCTCAGCTACGGGAAGCTGGGCGAGCTGGCGGGGGCAGTCGCCGCCGGCCTGCGCCGCCTGGGCGTCGGGCGGGGCGACCGCGTCGCCGCCATCCTGCCGAATGCCGTCGAGGTGGCCGCCGCCTTCCTCGCCACCGCCAGCCTGGGCGCCATCTGGTCGAGCTGTGCACCCGAGTTCGGTGCCTCCAGCATGGCCGACCGCTTCCAGCAGATCCGACCCAAGGTGCTCCTCGTCACGGCCGGCTACCGCTACGGCGGCCGCGAGTTCCCTCTCGCCGCCAAGGCGGCCGAGCTCGTGGCGGCCCTCCCCGCCCTCACCGCCGTCGTCGAGGTGCCGGCCGCCGGCGGGGGCGGCGGGACAGACACCGCCGCCGGCGCAGATGCAGCCGGCGCCGGCGGCGGTCTGGAGCGGGGCGGCCATGGCGGGCCGGCGTACGTGACGTGGGCGGAGCTCGTGGCCGAGCCGGCGGTGCTCCGGCCGGTGGCGGTCGCCTTCGACCACCCGTTGTGGATCCTCTACTCCTCGGGCACGACCGGGCTCCCGAAGCCCATCGTGCACGGTCACGGCGGCATCGTGCTCGAGCACGTGAAAGCCGCCCGGTTGCACAGCGACTTCGGGCCGGGCGAACGCGTCTTCTGGTTCAGCACGACCGGCTGGATGATGTGGAATTTCCTCCTGAGCGGACTGCTGACGGGCGCCACCGTCGTCTGCTACGACGGCAGCCCCGTCTACCCCGACCAGATGGCGCTGTGGCGGATGGCCGCCGCCGAGGGCCTCACCTACTTCGGAACGAGCGCACCGTTCATCGAGGCCTGCCGCAAGGCCGAGCTGTCTCCCCGCCACGAGGTCGACCTCTCTGCGGTGCACTCGATCGGCTCGACGGGTGCCCCCCTCCCACCGGAGGGCTTCGGTTGGGCAGCGACCCAGATCGGGGACGACGTCCTCGTCGGCTCCGTCTCGGGAGGTACCGACGTCTGCACGGCGTTCCTGCACACGAGCCCGCTGCTGCCCGTGTACGCCGGCGAGCTGCAGTGCGCGGCGCTCGGTTGCGCCGCCGAGGCCTTCGACCCGGAGGGCAGGTCCATCGTGGGGGCGGTCGGCGAGCTCGTGGTGACCGCCGCCATGCCGTCGATGCCGGTGGCCTTCTGGGGCGACGAGGACGGGGGCCGCCTGCACGCCAGCTACTTCGCCGACTACCCGGGCGCCTGGCGCCACGGCGACTGGGTGAAGCGCACGAGCCGTGACACCTTTGTCGTCTACGGCCGCTCCGACGCCACGCTGAACCGTGGTGGCGTCCGCATGGGAACGGCGGAGTTCTACCGGGTCGTGGAGGCGATCGGCGGGGTCAGCGAGAGCCTCGTCGTCGACACGACCGAGCTCGGGCGGGCGGGTGAGCTCGTGCTCCTCGTCGTGGCGGATGGCACCGCCGGCGTCGAGGGCCTCGAGGAGCGCATCCGATCGACGTTGCGCGAGCGAGTTTCGCCCCGCCACGTGCCCGATCGTGTCCTGTTTGTCGCCGACCTGCCCCGCACACTGAACGGCAAGCGGGTCGAGGTGCCCATCCGGCGCATCCTCCTCGGCAGCTCGCCGGATCGTGCCGTCTCACGGGACTCACTCGCCGACCCCGAGTCGCTCGACCGGCTCCTCGCCGTGCTGCGAGGCGCAGACCTGCTCTGAGGGCGCCAACGAGGCGCCGGCCCCCGGCGGACGGACAGGGGCGGCCGTCTCGTAGGCTTCACGGGTGATCCGACCCTCGGCTGCCCACGGCGCGGCCCATTGCTCCCCTGCTCGACCCTCCCCGCCGTCGCGGGCGCCGCGGCGGCGCGCCCCCGAAGGCCTGCTCCTCCACGGCAGCCTGACGGCGGCGCTCCTGCTCGCCGGGGCGCTCGCTCTCGCCGGCTGTTCGAGCTCCTCGACGGCTGCTGCGACCTCGACCTCGACGTCCTCCTCGAGCACGACGGCGCCGACAACGTCCACGACGACAACGACCACGACGCCACTGCCGCCCGCCTTGGCGGCCATCTACAGCGCCATGCTGGCGAGCGTCCACCGGGCGACCTCGGTGCACTACGTCGCCACGTCCGTCGAGACCTCGTCCTCGGAGGCCACGCACCTGCACTTCGACGCTTACGTCGGCACCTCGGCCGGTACGAACAAGGCGACGTGGTCAGGCTCGGGCCACTCGGGCGCTTTCACGATCATCACCGTCGGCTCGGCCATCTACCTGAAAGCCGACGTCAACTCGCTCGTCGACTTCTTCGCCATCGTCCCGGCGCTGAACGCGAGCACCTACGCCTCGCGGTGGATCTCCTTCACGCCGAGCGACAAGCTGTACTCATCACTGCGCAGCGACCTCACCGTGGCGTCGATGGCCACGAGCCTCGCGTTCCGGCCGACATCGGCCGTCACGAAGGCAAGCACCATCGTCCTGCACGGCAAGCCGAGCTCGAGCGCCACGGCGCCTGCGGGCGAGGTCGCCTCCGCCGTCATGACGATCTCACGGGCGTCGAAGCGACCCATCACCCAGGTCTTCCACGCCTCCTACGAGGGCGCCACCGAGGAGAGCACCATCTCGTTCAGCCAGTGGGACACGGCCATCCTGCCGACGGCGCCGATTGCCTCCATCACGTGGGACTCGATTGCCGCCGCCATCACGCCCACGACGACGGCAGCCGGCTGAAATCGGCTTCGGCGCAACCGACGATGCACGGGCGCTCAGGGCAGAAGTGATGGAGGTGGACCGGCGGGGCTCCGTCGTCCCTCAGCCGACCTGCTCGTGCGGCACCTATGCCATCGGCGTGTGCGCCTCCTGCGGCGCTCCCGTGTGCGCCCACCACTCAGAGGTGGTGGGTCACCGCCGCATGTGCCTGCGCGAGCTGCGAGAGGAGCGCGACGCCGAGACGGAGCGCCGCAAGCAGTGGTTCGTCGCCCAGTACCAGATCGGCGAGGAGAAGGTGGCGGCCGAGCGCCGGCAAGCCGAGCAGGAGCGGCAGGTGCTGCTGCGGACCATGGCGGCATTCCTCGCCGCCATGGCCGCCGCCAGCTTCCCCGGGACCGTCTCGGTGACCATGCCACCCTCGCTCGGCAGCGACGGCGGCGAGAGCGCCCGCGGCGACGGGGCGGGCGGCGGCCCGGCCATCTCGGCGGCCGTCCGGCCGAGCCGGCGCCTTCGCAGGCTGGGGCGGCCCGGCCGCCGCAAGCCGCGCGCCTGGGTGCTGTCGATGCCCTTCGAGCGCCGCCTCCACCCACGCAATCCCGCTTCCACCTGGCACCGCTGGGCGCTCCTCACCGACGGCCGCCTCGCCCTGCTGCGGGACGAGCAGAAAGCCCGCCTCGAGGCGTTCTCACGCAAGATGGACCGCTTGCACCTCGAGGCCGAGCTGGCGAGAGCCTCCTCGCCGACGCGACGTGCACTCGACGAAGCCGGTCGCTCCCCTCTCGTGCAGGAGGCCGCCGGCGCCGAGCGCTTCTTCGACTGCAACGACCTCAGCGTCAGCGAGATCACCTCGCAGCTGCGCTCCATCGCCCGCCAGCATCGCCTCGAGCTGCCGACCAGCTAATCGTTTCGACTCGGGAATACTTCTCGACTGAAAACGTTAGATTCCGATGATGTCATCGAGCCCGCCCCGCCAGCCGTCATGAGCGCAGCCTCCACGCTCGGCGTGCGCCCGAGCACACGCCGGCGCCGCGCCGAGCTGACCGAGCGCATCTTCGAGCTCCGCCCGCTCATGAAGCGGCTGTTCGGCGCCGGCATCTACCGCGAGCTTCGTGAGGAGCTGCAGTCGGTCACGATCCACCAGCTGACGGCGCTCGGGCACCTGAAGGGCGGCTCCGTAACGATGCGAGAGCTCGCCAAGGACCTCGACGTGAGCGAGAGCTCCGCCACGGCGGTGACCGATCGCCTCGTGCGTCAAGGGCTCGTCGAACGGCAGAGCGACCCGAGCGACCGCCGTGTCGTGAGGCTCGCCATCAGCTCGGCAGGCAGCGCCCTCGTCGAGCGGCTGGACGAAGCCGCCGCCTCCAAGACGGGCGAGATGCTGTCGGCGCTGACCGACACCCAGCTGGAACAGCTGATCGACATCCTCGAGACGCTGGCGCGGGCGAACCCGAACGAGCGCGACCTACAAGGACACCCTGGAGCTGGACGATGAGCAAGACCGATTCTCAGACCGCAGCGGCGAGCGCCACGATCACCGAGAACGGTAGCAACGGCGCCAGCGCCCCCATCGCCGCCGGCGTCGCCGGCGCTGCCGTTCCGCCCTCCACGCCGGAGGCCCCCCTCACCCACCGCCAAATCCTGGTGGTGTTCTCAGGCCTCATGCTCGGCATGTTCCTCGCCGCCCTCGACCAGTCGATCGTCGGGACGGCGCTGCCGACCATCGTGGGCGACTTCCACTCCCTCAACCGCATCACCTGGGTCGTGACGGCCTACTTGTTGACCTCGACGGCAAGCGCGCCCCTCTACGGCAAGATCTCGGACCTCTACGGCCGCAAGAAGATCTTCCAGTTCGCCATCGTCCTGTTCCTCGCCGCCTCCGCACTGGCAGGCCTCAGCCAGAACATGGACGAGCTCATCATCTTCCGTGGCTTGCAGGGCCTCGGGGCCGGTGGCCTCATCGTGCTCGCCATGTCGATCATCGGCGACGTCATCCCGCCGGCGCAACGTGGCAAGTACCAGGGCTACTTCGGAGCCGTGTTCGGCATCGCCTCGGTCATGGGGCCGCTGGCGGGCGGCTTCCTCGTCGAGTCCATCTCCTGGAGGTGGATCTTCTACATCAACCTCCCGATCGGCATCCTGGCGCTGTTCGTGACGAGCATCGTGCTGCACGACCGCCACGTGCGCACGAGCCACCAGATCGACTACCTCGGAGCCGGGCTGTTGCTGGCCGGCGTGTCCGGCCTCCTCCTCATGACGACGCTCGGTGGATCCCCGGAGGGCTTTCCCTGGAGGTCGTGGCAGATCGTCACCATGGGCGTCGCCGGCGTCGTCTTCGTGACGCTCTTCGTCTGGCGCCAGCTGCGCGCTCCCGAGCCCATCGTCCCCATGTACCTGTTCCGCAAGAGGGTCTTCACCGCCGCCAACGCCGCCGGCTTCATCATCGGCCTCGCCATGTTCGGGGCCATCATCTACCTGCCCGTCTACCTGCAGGTGGTGAAAGGCGTCTCCCCCACGATCTCGGGCCTCATGCTGCTGCCGCTCATGCTGGGCATGCTCATCACCTCGATCGGGAGTGGGCAGATCATCGCCCGCGTCGGCCGCTACAAGATCTTTCCCATCATCGGCACGGCGCTTTTGACCTTCGGGATGTTCCTGTTCTCCCAGCTGGGGGTGCACACGTCTGATCCCGTCGACTCGCTCTACATGTTCGTGGTGGGAGCGGGTCTCGGACTCGTGATGCAGGTGCTCGTGCTCGCCGTGCAGAACGGCGTCGACTACAAGGACCTCGGCACGGCGACGTCGCTCAACAACTTCTTCCGCTCGATGGGAGGAGCCTTCGGCACCGCCATCCTCGGTGCCGTGCTCACCGACCGGCTCGACGGCCACCTGCTGGCCGCCCTGCCGCCCGCCGCCCGGCCGAACATCGCCAAGATCGCCCAGCTGGTGCAGGGCACACCGGCGGAGCTGAAGAAGCTGCCCGTCTCGATACACCTCGCCGCCGTGCAGGCCTACGTGCACTCGATCGACGACGTGTTCCTCGTGGCGACCCCCATCGTGGCGCTGGCGTTCATCTTCGCCCTCCTGCTGCCCGAGATCCGCTTGCGCTCGACGGTCCGCACGCACGCCAAGAAGGCCGAGGACACCGTCGACGGGGAGAGTCCCGCCCCGCCGGGTCCGACGGCAACCGAGGCGATGCTGGCTTAGGGGAATGCCGGCCGCGGCCCGTGCGACGCCGGCCATCGGCGCCGAGGCGACCATCCGAGACGACGAGCAGACCGTAACCTCCTGAGATGGCAGACACCCTGGACGCCGAGGCGCGCGCCACCGCGACCGTGCTGACACGCCCTCCGACCGACCCGCGCAAGTGGGCGGGGTGGGCGCGGTCCGTCCCCGGTGGCCACCTCCTCGTCCTGCGGGCGTTCCTCGGCGTGACCTTCTGCTACGCCGGGCTGGACAAGCTGGCGACGCGGGGTTTCTTTCAGGCGAGCAATCCGGCCTCGATCCAGGCGCAACTGAACGCATCGGCCCTCTCCACGCCCGTCGGCCACCTGCTGCACCCCGTCATCCACATCGCCGTCCTCGTCGGCCTGCTCATCTCCTTCGGCGAGCTCGCCGTCGGCATCGGAACCCTCCTCGGGCTCTACGCCCGCCTCGCCGCCGGAGGGGGCATGCTGCTCGCCCTCCTCTTCTTCCTGACGGTGAGCTACAACTCGAGCCCGTACTTCTACGGGCCCGACATCGTCTTCGTCTTCGCCTGGACGCCCTTCGTGCTGAACGGCGCCGGTGCCCTCTCCCTCGACGCGGCGTTTCTCGCCAGGCGCCAGCGCGAGCTCGGCGCCCTCGGCGGTTCCGGGGCGGCGCCGGCGGGAAGCGCCGGCGTGGCCGTCGTGAACCGCCGCGCAGCGGTTGCCAAACTGGCGACCGGGGCCCTGGTGGGGGGCGTGACGCTGTTCCTCGGAGGCATGGCAGCCGCCGCCGGGCGGGCGCTCGGGCGGCACTCGACGGCTCTGACGGGTCCGACGTTCCCGAGCGGGGCCGGTGGTGCCACCTCGACGACGGTGGGCGGGAGCGGGAGCACGGGCTCGACGACGACGACCGTGGCGGCCGGTTCGGGCGGACCGCCGAAGGGCAAGCGCCTCGGGCCGGCCAGCGCCGTCGCCGTCGGCAATGCCGTCGGCTTCACGGATCCGTCACAGGGCACCCCGGCCTACGTCGTGCAGCCGAAAGCCGGCGAGTTCCTCGCCTTCAGCGCCATCTGCACCCACGCCGGCTGCACCGTCGGCTTCGTGCAGTCAGTCGAGCAGTTCCAGTGCCCGTGCCATGGCTCGATCTTCTCGGCCGTCACCGGTGACGTCATCCAAGGCCCGGCCCCACGGCCGCTGCCGGCCATCGGGATCGAGGAGTCGGGCGGCGAGCTGTACGTGACGGACTGAGCCCGGCGCCGGACTCGGCTTCTCGCACCTGGTTCGCGGGGTCGCCCGGCCGCCGCCTGCTCACCGGCGGCAACCTTTTGGCAGAACAGTGGCGAAGCTGTCAAAAAGTTGGCGGATTCACTGACTCATCAACGATGAAGCCCGATACGATTGGGTGCGCCGGCTCCCTGTCGGCCACTCACCAGGGGGTGATTCCCACGCCAGCACCCGACAAGGCCCGCCGCGGCGAGACCGCCAACGACGAACATGCGGACGGGAGGAGGCTGCGCGCCGAACGCAACCGCGATGCCGTCGTCCAAGCAGTGCTCTCGATCGTCAAGCAACAAGGAGGCGGGCCCGTCCCGGGCGCCAGTGAAGTGGCCGCTCGCGCCGGCGTCTCCGAGCGCACCGTCTTCCGGCACTTCGCCGATCTCGATTCCCTCTTCCTCGCCGCCGCCGCCCATCAGCGCCCCGTCCTCGTGACTTACCTGGCACCCGTGCCGGACGCCGTTGAGCTGGACAAACGCATCGCCGCCATCGTGAAGCTGCGGGCGAAGCTCTACGAGGAGATCTCCCCGGTTCGCCGCGTCGCCGTGCGGCTCGCGAGCGCTCACCCCGTCATGGCCGAGACGCTGAACGAGGCCTACCGGGGAGCCCGCGCCCAGCTGGCGGCCGTGTTCGCCCCGGAGCTGAAGCGAGCGGGCCGCTCCCGGGCGGCGGTCTTGGAGGAGTTGGACCTCCTCTTGAGCTGGGGGTCCTGGGACACGCTGCGCAGCCAGCAGAACTGCTCGGTCGACCGCGCACGCAAGCTCGTGACCGAGCTCGTGACGGGAGTGCTGTCGCCCCACCAGGCTCCGCCGCCGAAGGGCCGGAAGCGCTAGCCTCCGCTGCCACGACGCTATTGACAGTATGGCTGTCGAGAGGCTGACGGAGGGAGCGGAGGTGGCGGGATGCAGAGTCTGAGAACGCCCGAAGGTCGCTTCGACGCCCTCGTCGACTTCGACTTCGAGCCGCATTACGTAGAGGTCGCCGACGGGGAGGGCGGACGCCTCCGCATCCACTACCTCGACGAGGGACCGGGCGATGGCGAAGTCGTGCTGCTCATGCACGGCGAGCCCTCGTGGTCCTACCTCTACCGCAAGATGATCGCCCCGCTCAAGAACGAGGGGCTGCGGTGCGTGGTGCCGGATCTCGTGGGTTTCGGACGCTCGGACAAGCCCGCCCGGCGCAGCGATTACACCTACGCCCGACACGTCGAGTGGATGCGCTCGGCCCTCTTCGACGAGCTCGGCCTCTCCGGGGTGACCCTTGTCGGCCAGGACTGGGGCGGGCTCATCGGGCTGCGGCTCGTCGGGGAGCACCCGGAGCGCTTCGGGCGGCTCGTCCTCGCCAACACCGGCTTGCCGACGGGGGACGGCAAGATCAGCGAGGCCTTCACGGCATGGCAGCGGTTCTCCCAGGACGTGCCCGAGCTCCCGGTCGGCCAGATCGTGGCCGGCGGCTGCGCCGTGAGGCCGAGCGCCGAGGTCATCGCCGCCTACGACGCCCCCTTCCCGGACGAGTCCTACAAGGAAGGCGCCCGCGTCTTCCCGCTCCTCGTGCCGACGAGACCGGACGACCCGGCCTCCGAGGCGAACCGGAGCGCCTGGGCGAGGCTCGAAGCCTTCGAGCGGCCCGTCCTGACGGCCTTCTCGGACTCGGACCCGATCACGAGGGGCGGGGAGCGGGAGTTCCTCACACGGGTGCCGGGAGCTCGCCACCAAGCGCACCAGGTCATCGAAGGTGCCTCCCACTTCCTGCAGGAGGACAAGGGCGCCGAGCTGGCAGCCGTCGTCGTCGCCTTCATTTCGGCCAACCCGCCCTGAGGCACCGGCGGGCGCGGGCGCCGGCGTTGTGCGCTAATAACTAGCCACCACACGCCGGCCGGTCAAAGGAGACCCGCATGACGCGCACCGTATTCACAGGGGGCCGCTTGTTCGACGGCAGCGGTGCCCCCGTCGCCGACGGCGAGGTCGTCATCGCCGACGGGCGCATCGTCGAGGTCGGGACGGGCCTCGACGCTGACGAGGCGGTCGACTGCGCCGGCAGGACCATCTTGCCCGGCCTCTTCGACTGCCACGTGCACGTCACCTCGAGCGGCCCCGACGTTCTCGTTGCGCTCAACAAGCCCTTCTCCTTGCCGTACTACGAGGCCGTCGTGCACCTGCGGCAGACGCTCGAGGCGGGCATCACGACCGTGCGGGACGCCGGCGGCGCCGATCTCGGGCTCAAGGAAGCCGTCGAGCAGGGCCTCGTGGAGGGACCACGCATGAAGATCGCCATCACGATCCTCAGCCAGACGGGCGGGCACAGCGACGGCTGGATGGTGTGCGGCCTCAGCCTGAACGCCCCGGCGGTGCCGGGCACGCCGACGGCGCTCGTCGACGGCGTCGACGAGGTGAGGCGGAAGGTCCGCGAGCTCATCCGGGCGGGCGCCGATCAGATCAAGGTGTGCACCTCGGGCGGCGTCCTCTCGCCCCGCGACGACCCCCGCCATGCCCACTTCCGCATGGACGAGCTGGAGGAGTTCGTCGCCCAGGCAAGTGCCGCCCACACCTACGTGATGGCGCACGCCCAGGCGACCGACGGCATCAAGAACGCCATCCGGGCCGGGATTCGCTCCATCGAGCACGGTGTCTTCCTCGACGAGGAAGCCATCGCCATGATGCTCGAAAAGGGCACCTGGCTCGTCCCGACGCTCTCGGCACCGCTCGGAGTGCTCGAGGCCGTCGAGGCCGGCGCCAACCTGCCGCCGCAGATGATCTCCAAGGCCCGTGACGTCATCGAGGAGCACCGCCAGTCGATACGCCAGGCGGTAGCGGCGGGCGTGCGCATCGCCATGGGTACCGACGCCGGCGTCGGCCCTCACGGTTCGAACCTGCGCGAGTTGGAGCTCATGAACGGCGTCGGCATGGCGCCGGAAGCCGTCCTCGCGGCGACGACCTCCTCGGCGGCGGCTCTCCTCGGCCTCGGCGACGAGCTCGGCACGATCGAGCCCGGCAAGCGGGCGGATCTCGTTGTCGTGGAGGGTGACGCCCTCGACTTCGCCGGCTTGCGGGAGCGGGTGGTGCAGGTCTGGAAGGACGGGCGGCGGGTCGCCGGCGGCTGAGGCGACGGCGCCTGCCGCCCTCGGGGGCGCCGGAGGCCATCGCTCTCGATGAACGGAGCCGAAATCACCGACGGTACGGTGCATGGCGGCTTGCACAGCGACATTCGGCGCCCGCCGGGAGCGGCGGGCGCACCCTCGAACGCCGGCGGCGCGGTTCGCCGGGGAGGTGTAGACGATGACCATGGAATGCCGGCGCCTCGGCGCCGCCGGGCTCAAGCTGAGTGTCCTCTCGTTCGGCTCCTGGGTGAGCTTCGGCCCGCAACTGAACGACGACCTCGCCATGGAGTCGATGACGGCCGCCCGCGATGCCGGCGTCAACTTCTTCGACAACGCCGAGTCGTACGCAGGCGGCGACTCCGAGCGGATCATGGGCCGCGTCCTGGCGAAGCTCGCCTGGCGCCGGCAGTCCTACGTCGTGTCGACGAAGGTCTTCTGGGGGCTGTCGGGCGACGTCAACATGAGCAACACGCTGAATCGCAAGTACCTCATGCAGGCCGTCGACGGCTGCCTCGACCGCCTGGGGCTCGACTTCGTCGATCTCCTCTTCTGCCATCGATCCGATCCGGACACACCGGTGGAAGAGACCGTGTGGGCGATGCACGACATCGTGGCGTCCGGCAAGGCCCTTTACTGGGGCACCTCGGAGTGGCCCGGCGAGTCCATCATCGAGGCCTTCGAGATCTGCGACCGCCATCATCTGCGGCGGCCGGCGATGGAGCAACCGCAGTACAACCTCTTCAACCGGCAACGCGTCGAAGAGGAGTACCGGCCGATCATCGAGCGCCACGGCCTCGGCCTCACGACCTGGAGCCCGCTCGCCTCCGGCCAGCTGACGGGCAAGTACGTCGACGGCATCCCGGACGGGAGCCGCGGGTCCCTGCCGGGCTACGAGTGGCTGCGCCAGTCACTCACCGACGCCGATCGCAACGCCAAGGTGAGCGCCCTCAAGGCCGTCGCCGACGAGCTCGACTGCACGCTCGCCCAGCTCGCCATCGCCTGGTGCGCCCGTAACCCGCACGTGTCGACGGTCATCACGGGCGCCTCCCGCCCGAGCCAGGTGGCCGAGAACATGGCGGCTCTCGAGGTGCTCGACCAGCTCGACGACGGCCTCGTGGCTCGTATCGAAACCGTCACGAGGTAGCGATGGGGCCAGGTTGCCGGCGCTCCGGGCGAGGCGCTGCGCTCTCGCGGCGGGGTCGCGGCGCCGCCGCCGCGCCGGG
>JBKQSP010000012.1:0-5348 GCA_052143575.1 Acidimicrobiales bacterium | reverse complement strand
GGACGAGGGTGGCGCCAACCGCCCCCACCGTCGTCTCCCCCCTGGCTCCCCCCCCGGACCGCATTACTGGCCAGTTTGATCAGTAATGTGACACCTGTCAAGCGATCCGCAGCACGCCCCGGTTGAGCTTCCCGGCCTGCAGATCCGAGATGGCTTCGCCCACCTGCGCCAGCGGGTAGGTCTTGGTGACCATCTCGTCGAGCTTGAAGCGCCCGTCGAGATACAGCTGCACGATGAGAGGGATGTCGTGGTGCGGGCGGGCGGCGCCGTAGCGGCAGCCGAGGATGGACTTGTTGTTGTAGAGGGAGTTGACGACGAAGCTCGCCTCCGTGCCGAGTTTTGGCACGCCCACGAGTGTGCAGGTGCCCCCCCAGTCGAGCAAGTCGATGGCGTTGCGGATGAGTGCCGCCTGGCCGACGCACTCGAAGGCGTGGTCCACTCCCCGCTTGAGGCCGAGGTCCCTCACCGCCGCCACGGTGTCGGCGGCGGCGGATGCGTCCACGAAGTCGGTCGCCCCGAACTCGAGGGCGGCGCCGCGCTTTGCGGGGTTTGCGTCGACCACGACGATGCGGGAGGCGCCGGCGAGGCGGGCGGCCTGCACGACGCACAGGCCGATGCCGCCGGCGCCGATGACGGCGACGGTCTGGCCCGGCTGGACACGTGCGCGGTTGAGGACGGCGCCGGCGCCGGTCACGACGGCACAGCCGATGAGACAGGCGGCATCGAAGGGCACCCTGCGGTCGACGACGACGGCCTGCGACTCGCGCACGACGGTGGACTCGGCAAAAACGCCGGCGTTGGCGAACTGGTAGGCCTCCTCACCACCCACCCGGAATGGCTTGCTGAGGCGGCCCATCGTCTGGCGGCACTGTGTCGGCTGCCCACGGTCGCAAGCGTCGCACTGCCCGCAGTTGCCCAGCGTCGTGAGGACGACGTGGTCTCCCACGCGTACCTTCGACGTGGCGCTTCCGACCTCCTCGACGACGCCGGCGCCCTCGTGGCCGAGCACGACCGGAGTCGGGAACGGGATGATGCCCTCGACGACGGCGACATCGGAATGACAGAGGCCGGCGCTCTGCAGGCGCACGCGCACCTCGTGATCCTCGGTGGGGCGCAGCTCGACGTCGTCGCGGACCTCGAGCTCACCCGTCCACACGATGGCTTGCATGGGCTTGCTCTCTCCTCAGGCGATGGCGATCGGGTTGACGGGACTGCCGGTGGCACCCACGACCGGGAGGGCCCCGACGACGAGCAGACTCGTGTAGCACTCGTCGCCCGCTAGCTCTGCCAGCCAGGCGTGCTCGAGCAGGGCGATGCCTGCGTGCACGATGAGCTCGACGTGGACAGCGAGCTGGCGGCCGCCGTCGAAGGGGAGCACCTCTACGGCCGAGTTGTCCGCCGCCACGAGGCAGACGTCGTGACGCCGCAGCCAGCCGGCCGCCTCGAGGCCGATACCCGGCTGCGGAAACGACGGCGTGGCGGCGTCCGCCCTCAGTGCCTCCAACCAGCCCGTGCGGATGAGGACGGCGTCGCCGGCGCGCACCTCGACACCTTGACGCTCGCAGCACGCCTCGAGCTCGGCCGCCGAGATGCTGTGGCCGGCGGGCAGCATCGCCTGACCCGCGCCCGCCGCGACGTCGAGGAGCACGCCGCGGGTGACGACGGTGCCCGTCTGCACGATCGAGCACTTGCTGGCGCCTCGCCGCGTCGTGAAGGAACCGACCGGATGGCCGTTGTAGAACGAGTCGCCTTCGAAGACGTGCGAGAGGGCGTCGAGGTGCGTGCCCGCATGGCTCGGCAGCACGAGCATGTCGTCGGCCGAACCGACGACCGGGAGCCCGGAGGCATCCGGCAGCCCGTGGTCCTGCGGAGCGGTCCGCGTGAAGCGCTCCGGAGGTGGGCGATCCCAGACGGCCGGCGTGCGGCTCGGCGAGATCGGCAGCGCCAGTGAGTACACGCTGCCCGTGCGCACGCCGCGGGCGGCGTCGAGGACGACATCGGCCGTGGCGAGGTTGAGCGCACCTCGTTCGTCCTCGGGACCCCAGCGTCCCCAATTCCCCGTGCTTTCGGGCTGCATGGCCGGAAGAATAGAACGCGTTCTCGTGACGGGCGATACGATCGCCGCCACGATGCGAGTTGCCGTGGTGACGGGGGCGGGTCGGGGCATCGGCCGCTCGACGTCGCGTCGGCTGGCGGCCGACGGTTATCACGTCGTGGCCGTCGACATCGACGGGAGTGCTGCCGCTGCGACCGCTGCCGAAACCGGCGGCGACTCCCGTGCCGGTGACGTCGGTGACCGTGAGGGCGTCTGGCGCCTGGCCGACGACATCGCCGCCTCAATCGGCGACGTCGAGGTGCTCGTCAACAACGCCGCCATCTGGCACTACACGCTGCTCGGGGACACCTCAGAGGACGATGCCGCCTCGGTGTTGCGCGTCAACGTGCTCGGGACGCTCTGGTGCTCGCAAGCCTTTGCTCACGCCATGGCGGAGCGACACAGCGGGAGCATCGTCAACCTCTCCTCCGGGGCGGCCACGACACGGACGCCTGGCTACGGCGTCTACCCGTCCTCCAAGGCCGGCGTCGAAGCCCTCACCGGTCAGCTCGCACTCGAGCTCGGGCCCTCCGGCGTGCGAGTGAACGCCGTCGCCCCTGGGCTCGTGCGAACCGAAACCAACGCCGCCCGCTTCGCTGGCGAACGCGGCGAGCGCATCGCCCGCCACGTGCCGCTCGGCCGCATCGGCGAGCCCGACGAAGTGGCCGACGTGATCGCCTGGTTGTGCTCGCCCGGGGCTCGCTATGTCACCGGGCAAGTGATCCACGTGGACGGCGGCACGACGGCCGGAGCACGCGGCTGAGATGACCGCCCTGTGATCACGGCCCTGTGATGACCGCTCTGTGATGACCGCTCTGTGATGACCGCTCTGTCCGGAGAGAAGATCCTCGTGACGGGGGCCGCCGGCCAGATCGGCCTGCCGATGGCTCGCTTTCTCGCCGGCGAGAACGAGGTGTGGGGGGCCGCTCGCTTCCGGGCTGACGGCTCGCAGGCTCGCGTCGCTGCGGCCGGCGTCGTGCCGATACGCCTCGACCTCGCCGCCGGCGACTACGGCGACCTGCCAGAGGACTTCACCTACGTCGTGCACCTGGCGGCCTATATCGGGCCGAACCCCGACATCGACCGAGCCATGCGCAACAACGCAGAAGCCGTCGGCCTTCTCATGCACCACTGCCGCAAAGCCAAGGCCGTCCTCGTGATGTCGACGCACTCCGTTTACCGGCCGCACCCCGATCCGTCTCACGCCTACAGCGAGGGCGATCCCCTCGGCGAGACGAACTCCACGTTCGCCCCCACCTACGCCATGTCGAAGATCGGCGAGGAAGCCGTCGCCCGCACGTGCGCACGCCTCTTCAACGTTCCTGTCACGATCGCCCGCATGAACGCCTCCTACGGTCCCAACGGCGGCTTGCCCGCCTACGACGCCGACGCCGTCGTGACCGGTCGCCCCATCGTGACCCGGCACGATCCGAGCTGGTACAGCCCGATCTTCGAGGACGACATCAACGAGCAGGTGGCGGCGATGCTTGCAGCTGCTTCCGTGCCGGCGACGATCGTCAACTGGGGAGGCGACGAGGTCGTGAGCGTGCAGGAGTGGTGCAGCTACATCGCCGAACTGAGCGGGCGGCCGGCGGCGGTCGAGATCCTGCCGTCGGACGGAGGGCCGGCCGGCGCCATCGCCGACGTCAGCCGGCGAACCGAGATCACCGGCCCGTGCCGCGTGGGCTGGCGAGACGGCATGGTGGCGACTTTGCAGGCACGTCATCCCGAGCTGAGGGCTCGGGCGTGATGGACCTGCAGGAGATCTCCGATCGCCTGGAGATCCAGGACCTCATCGCCCGCTACTGCCATGCCATCGACCGGCAGCGATTCGACGAGCTCGACTCGATCTTCACCGAAGACGCCGTCATCGACTACACGGCTTTCGGGGCGCCGCGGGCGGGTGTGGCGGAGATGAAGGGTTTCTTGGCCGAGGCGATGTCCCGCCATGCCACCTACTACCACCTCGCTGCCACGAGCACGATCACGATCAACGGCGATGCGGCTGAGTGTCACACCATCTGCCACAACCCGATGGTGTTCCGGCGCGAGGGCCGCCCCGACGTCCTCTACTGCTGCGGGCTCTGGTACCACGACCGGCTCGTCCGTACGACGGCGGGCTGGCGCATCACTGAGCGGGTGGAGGAGAAGTGCTACCTGGCGACGATGCCGGAGGCCCGCCTGTCCTGAGCCTTGAAGCTCAGCACTGGCACTGCCAGACAATCTTTCCGCCGTTCGAGGACCGGCTTCCCCACGCATCCGGCGGCGTTGACCGAACACAGTCCCATCCCTACACTCAGCCCATGAGGGGGGACGCCGTGCAACGCCGTGCGGCCTGCACGGGTTGGCGGGTCCTGGTGATCGCTGGTGCGTTTCTCGGGCTGGGAAGCGGCTTCGTTGCGGTGTCACCGGCCGCGCAGGCGGCTTCACCGGCCACCTCCTGCACGAGTCTTCCGTACATCAACGGCTTCGACGTCAGCCATTTCTCCGGCACGATCACCTGGTCCGCGGTGACGTGTGAGGACTTCGTCTACGCGGAGGCGACCGACGGAACATCCCTCAGGGACGCGACGTTCGCCACGAATCGCGCCGGTGCGCTCGCGGCCGGAATCCCTTTCGGAGCCATCGACGTCTTTGAACCCAACCAAGACCCCGGCGCACAGGCGACTGCGTTCCTGAGCGCCTACTCGCCACGACCGGGCGACCTGCCTCCGGTCCTCGACGTCGAGGTGGCCGACGGCGAGACGGCGACCACCATCCTTGCTGGCATCGGGACATGGGTGAGCGCAGTCGAAGCCGCCACCGGCCTCGTGCCCGTGGTCTACACCCCCTATTCGTTCTGGACCTCCACGCTCGAGAACAGCACGGCCTACACGACCGATCCCCTCTGGGACGCCGCTGTCGGAGGCGGGCCACCCCCCGTTCCTGCCTCGGACTGGGGAGGCAACGGCTGGACGCTGTGGCAGTACAACCTCAACGGCACCGTCTCCGGCGTGCCGGAGAATGGCGCCACCGACCTCGACTACTTCGCCGGAGCGAGCCTGACGAGTCTCGAGTCCTCGCCCGCTACCACCGTGACGATCACGTCTCACACGGCCAAGCCGGTCGTCGACCGGCCGATCACCTTCGACCTGCGCGTCGCCGGGGGCTTCACCGGCAGCGAGGTGCCCACCCCCTCGGGCTCGGTGACCGTCTCGGACGGCACGCGCAGCTGCAAGGCGCGCCTGTCCGGCTCCGGCGGTATCGCGACGGG
>JBKQSP010000011.1:0-3964 GCA_052143575.1 Acidimicrobiales bacterium | reverse complement strand
CGGGCGTCGCCGGCGCGCCCCGGTGCGACCTTCTCCATCAAGGCCGTGAGGAACTCCTCTTTGTCGCCTGCATCCTGAACCAGGGTGGCCGTCCCGTGCGCGACCACGGCACGGTAGTTCGCCGAGTGGTTGAACGCTGAGCGGGCGAGCACGAGCGCATCGACGATGCTCACCTCCACGACGACTTCGAGCCCGCCTCTCCGGGCCGCCATCCTCGCCATGCGAGCGCCGGTCGAGGCGTGGAGGAAAACGGTGGAACCGACGCGGACAAAGAGCATCGGGAGCACCTGGGGGCGGTCGTCGGCAACGAAGCCGACGTGGCAGACCAACGCCTCGTCGAGGATCTCGTGCACGCTCGCGGCGTCGTAGCTCACCCTTTCCGCGTGCCGGGAAGGCGTCGTGGCCTCGGTCAGGTCGTACATGGCCGTCAGGTTCTCAGGCCAGTTCCGCTCGCGCCTGGTCAAAAGCCTTCGCGGCGCGCTCGAGATCGTCGCGAGTGTGCGCCGCGGACACTTGCACGCGGATGCGGGCCTTGCCGATGGGGACCACCGGGTAGCTGAACCCGATGACATAGACGCCTCTTTGCAGGAGCAGGTCGGCCATGCGGGTCGCGAGCGCGGCGTCGCCGAGCATCACCGGGACGATCGGGTGATCGCCCGGGAGGATGTCGAAACCGAGGCCCCCCATCCGCTCCCGGAACCAGACCGTGTTCTCCCTGAGCTTCGCCCGCAGGTCGTCGCTCTCGGCCAACAGGTCGAGCACGACGACCGAGGCGGCTGCGATCGCCGGAGCCACGGAGTTGGAGAACAAGTAAGGCCGGGAACGCTGCCGCAGGAGGGCGATGATCTCGCGGCGGCCGCTCACGTACCCGCCGCTCGCCCCGCCGAGCGCCTTGCCCAGCGTACCGGTGACGATGTCAACCCGGTCCGCGACCTGGTGCAGCTCCGGTGTCCCGCGTCCGTGGGGACCGATGAACCCGACGGCGTGCGAGTCGTCGACCATCACCATGGCGTCGTAGCGCTCTGCCAATTCGCAGATCTCGCGCAGGGGCGAGACGTAGCCGTCCATGGAGAACACGCCGTCTGTCGCTATCAGCCGGCGCCGTGCACCGGCGGCCGCACGCAGTTGCTCCTCCAGGTCCGCCATGTCCCGGTTGCGATAGCGGTAACGCTGCGCTGCGCACAACCGGATGCCGTCGATGATCGAGGCGTGGTTCAGCTCGTCAGAGATGACGGCGTCGTCCTTGCCGAGCAGCGTCTCGAACAGACCGCCGTTCGCGTCGAAGCACGACGAGTACAAGATGGAGTCCTCGGTCCGGAGAAAGCCGGAGAGGCGGCGCTCGAGATCCTTGTGGACCTCCTGGGTGCCGCAGATGAACCGCACGCTCGCCATGCCGTAGCCCCAGCGGTCGAGCGCCTCCTTGGCTGCTGCGACGACTCGGGGGTCATCGGCGAGGCCGAGATAGTTGTTCGCACAGAGATTGAGGACCTCTTTGCCGTCCGACACCTTTACGGTGGCCTGCTGCGGGGTGACGATGACGCGCTCGGCCTTGAAAAGCCCATCCGACCGGATCTCCTCCAGCTGGGCGCTGATCTCGTCGCGGACGTGTGTGAACATGGCGGACCTCCGATCAGGCTTCGGACCAGGTGAGCACGACCTTGCCGCAACGACCGTTGCGCATGGCCTCGAAGCCCTCCTCGTAGTCGGCGGCGGCGTACCTGTGCGTGATCACCGGGGAGATGTCGACGCCTGAATGGACGAGCACGGACATCCAGTACCACGTCTCGAACATCTCCCTGCCGTAGATGCCCTTGATCGTGATCATGTTCATGACAAGGTGGGACCAGTTGATCCCGAAGTCCTCGTTCGGCAGGCCGAGCATGGCGATCTTTCCGCCGTGAGCCATGTTGGCGAGCATCTCCTGGAGCGCCGAAGCACGGCCGGACATCTCGAGACCGACGTCGAATCCTTCCCGCATGCCGAGCTGGCCCATCGCGTCGGCGATGCGCGTGTGCGACACATCGACCGCGAGTGTGAGGCCCACCGAGCGCGCCAGGCTGAGCCGGTAGTCGGACACGTCGGTGATGACGACGTAACGCGCGCCGGCGTGACGGGCGACGATCGCCGCCATGATCCCGATCGGGCCGGCTCCGGTGATGAGGACGTCCTCGCCTAGGACCGGGAAAGTGAGCGCGGTGTGCACGGCGTTGCCGAACGGGTCGAAGATCGCCGCTACGTCGAGGTCGATGCCGGCCATATGACGCCACACGTTCGTGGCCGGCAGCGCGATGTACTCCGCGAATGCTCCCGGGAAATTGACCCCGATCCCCTTTGTCCGGGCACACTGCACACGCCGGCCCGCGATGCAGTTACGGCATCGCCCGCAGACCAGGTGGCCCTCGCCGCTCACGAGGTCGCCTGTCTCGAGGTCGTCGACATCGACGCCGAGCTCCACGATCTGGCCGACGAACTCATGGCCGATGACAAGGGGCACGGGCACGTTCGCCCGCGCCCACGGGTCCCATGAATAGATGTGCAGGTCCGTGCCGCAAATGCCGGTGCGAAGCACTTTGATGAGGACGTCGCCCCGGCCGATCGCCGGTATCGGCACGTCCTCGAAGCTCAAGCCCGCTTCGGGCTTGGCCTTGACGAGAGCCTTCATCGTGGACCACTCCTCGTTGCTCTCCTGGAACCCGCAACGTACCGACCCTAGTTCAGGCGGGCTTCGCGGGCTCTTGGGCCGGCGTGCTGCTGAGAGCCTCTGGCGAGTCACAGGGGAATGGAAGAGACTGGCGGCATGGCGGAAGCACACCCCGTGGAACCGGCAACCCCGGGTCCGGCCCAGCACATCGGCCAAGCCGCGGAACGCGCGAGCGACTCCGACCGGGACCACGTCGTCACCTTGCTACGCGACCACCTCGCGGTCGGTCGGCTCACCCTCGACGAGTTCTCGGAACGAACCGGTTCCGCCCTTACGGCTCGTACCAGGGGCGAGCTCGACGTGGTGCTCGCCGACCTGCCCGTCGCCTCGGAGCCTCTGCCTCAAGTGGCACGGCGACGCGCCCGGCGCTGGATCGTGGCGGTCATGGGCCAGTCGGAGTCCAAGGGACGATGGAGGCCCGGTGAGCACACATCTGTCGTCGCCGTGATGGGCGAATGCCATATGGATCTGCGCCGGGCCGAGATCGACGGTCCCGAGGTCGTGATCACGGCGGTGGGCATCATGGGATCGGTCGACATCGTCGTCCCCGAGGGGATCGACGTCGAGCTGACGGGCCTGTCCATCATGGGCCAGCGGAGCCTCAAGGTGCGCGACGTCCCGGTCTTGCGGGGCTCGCCCCGCATCTTGATCCGGGCATTTCCCATCATGGGCGAGGTGAAGGTGAGAAGTAAGACCGCCTCTGGCGATCAGCACTGACACTCCCCGCCGTAGCCTGTGACCGCGGACGACCTGAGAAGGACGAAACGTGTACATCGCAGAGGTTGACAGAGGCTTCGGCGAGGACGAGTGGCGCGAGTTCGTCACAAGTCAGGGTTTCGGCCATCTCGTCGCCGCCGGCAGGGGGCGGGAGGTCCCTGTCGCCGTGCCGACACAGTTCGTCCTCGACGGCGACGAGGTGATCCTCCATCTCGTGGGCAAGAACCCGATCCTCGAGGCAATCGAGGAGCAGCCCCGGGTTCTCATGAGCGTCGCCGGTGATTGGGCCTTCATACCTTCTTCATGGAAGGCCATCGATGAAGAGGATCCCCTGCTCGGCATCCCGACGACCTACTACGCCGCCGTCCAGTTGGAAGGCAGCGCCACTATCGTGTCCGATCCCGGCGCGGTCGCTGCCATCCTGCGCCGCCAGCTGGCGGCGCTCCAACCGGGCCTCGAGGTCGCCGATCCGCTCACGGCTCACGAGGCGCAGCTGCACACCATACGGGCAATCCGGATAGTCATCGAGGAGGTCCGGGCGAAGTT
>JBKQSP010000010.1:0-2515 GCA_052143575.1 Acidimicrobiales bacterium | reverse complement strand
CGAGCGCCTCGCAGCACCACTGCCACCAAGAGCAACGGCTCTGCAGGAAAGACCGCCGGGGCGGCGGGCGGGGCGGCAAAACGGACTCGCACCCCGGCCACCAAGAAGACGCCGGCCGGTACGCGTGCCGGGGCCGCTGATGAGATCGTGGCGACCGACCCCGTGCCCGATCCGCCGGCGAGCAATCTGAGGCCGGAGGACGAAATCGAGGCCTGGGCCGACAGCCTGTTCGGGCCCGTGGCAGCTGCCGCTTCGGAGACAGCGCCACAGCAGGCGCCTCCGTCAGACGGCGGAGGCATCGAAGACACCGGCGCCGGCGGCAACGTCGCCCGTAGCGCGAGCGCCGAAGACGACCTCGGGCGCGACGGCGACAGCATCGAGGCCTGGGCCGACAGTCTCTTCGGGCCTCCCGACAACCCAGCTGGAATCGAGAGCGACCCGGCAGTCGATTCGGCCGTCCCTGCCGTCCCTGCTGCCCCGCCGTTCGCCGCCGAGTTCCGGGCGTGGGCGACCCCTCCTCTCGCCGACGACGTCGTGACGTGGGCGGACCCACCGCGCGGTGCCCACATGGCAGGCGCCCGGCGCGCCGACGGGTTCTCGAACATCCCACCGCCACCCACCCACCTGACGGGCGCCTCACCCCTTGTCGACGCCGCAGACGCATCCCTGCCCGCCGGCTCCGCACGTGACTGGCTCGCCGCCTACCTCGCCGGTGACCCCCTTCCCGCCAACCCTCTCCCCGCCAACAGCACCGACGTGCCCGTATCGACCGGCCTGGCAGCCGATCGGCTCGCCGCCTACCTCGCCGGTGACCCGCTCCCCGCAGACTTCGTGACATGGGCGAGCACGAGCACCGAGAGCCCGGCGTCGAGCACACGGGCCCAGCGCACGGCGGCGAGCACTCCGGCTGAGAGCACGGCAGCGAGCACGAGCACAGAAGCCGCCCGCGGATCTGCGGAGGCCTGGAGCTCCATGAGCAACGGCCGGGGCGGCTCCGCCCGCGCCACCGACACCTTCGAATGGGCGAAGGCACCGAGCCCTGGCGACACGGTCCATTGGGCCGGCAACCGGAGCCAAGCCGTCCGTCCGCCGGCAGGTAACGGGACCCTCCCACACCACGATCGGGGACCGGCTCCGCTCGAGCTCGAGCTGTCGAACCTCTCCACCCGCCTCGGAGCCCGACGGCACGCCAGAAAGCGCCGAATCCGGATCGGCGTTCCGATTCTCATCCTGTGCATGGGTGTCCTCGCCTTCGTCGCCGTGGCCGCCGCCGGCAACCGGGTCGGTAGTGCCATCCCGACCACGACCCTTGGCAGGCCGGCCGCCACTTCGACCACGCGCGCCTCGACGACGACGGCGGCAAGAACGGTCGCGACGACTCGAGCGGCGGTCACGACGACAACCACTCGGCCCGTAAAGTCGAAGAAGCACCATGCCGGCACCAAGCCGGCTAAGACGACCACGACGACCACGACGAGACCTGTGACCACGACAACTCGGCCGGTGACGACCACGACGCGTCCGAGGCCGACGACCACGACGACGACCACCCAACCCGTGACGACGACGTCCTGTCCGGTACCTAACCATTGCGGCTGAACCTGTCGAGACCGGCCGGGTGGTCGCACGGGCGCGGGGGGACAAGGTTGTGCCTACGGTGACGATGCCAAGCCGGCGAGCCCTCGTGCGGCGCAGGTGCGTGTCGGTGACTGCTGCCTCCCTGGCGCTCACACTCTCGGCCCTCGCCGGCTCACCGGCCGCCCGAGCCGGTGAGCCGAGGGGCGCCAATTCGCATGTCGATGCACCAGGATCGCCATCACAGGTCACGGTGTACCCGCCCCAGACACTCGGTGTGAGTGGCTTCGCTTGGGCCATCGACCCGGCGGCGTCAACCGTCACGCCCATCGCCCTCGATGGCGACGCCCTCGCAGCTACGACGTCGACACGTGCCCCCTACGCCGTGGCGCTCGACGGCGCAACCAACACGGCCTACGTCGCCAACTACACGGCCGGCACCGTCACGCCGATCAACCTCAAGACGATGAAAGCTGGCAAGCCCATCGCCGTGGGCGAGAGCCCGGACGGCATTGCCATCTCCCCGAATCACGCCACGGCGTACGTGGCGTGCTACGGATCGGGCTCGGTGGTACCGATCACGCTCGCCACCGGCAAAGCCCGCAAGCCCATCCCCGGGGGGAAAGGTCCCTCCGCCATCGCATTGTCGCCGAGCGGGACCGTTGCGTATGTGACGGACCTCATCAGCAACAAACTGGCGGCCGTCTCGCTCACCAACGGCCGCGCCCTCTTCGAAGTGCACGTCGGCTCGAAGCCCGACGCCGTCGCCATCACCCCCAATGGCGAGCTGGCCTACGTGGCGAATTTCGGCTCCTCCAACGTGACGCCGGTGAAGCTCACGACCCACAGTGCCGCGGCGGCGTTGAGCGTGGGCAGCTCCCCCGATGGCGTCGCCGTGACGCCCGACGGCACGACGGCTCTCGTCGTCGACTACGGCTCG
>JBKQSP010000009.1:0-27318 GCA_052143575.1 Acidimicrobiales bacterium | reverse complement strand
TCGGCATCGGGAACAGCTGCACGTGGTAGGGCTCGACAGCTTCGCCGGCGGCGGCGGCGTAGCAGGCGGCGATGTTGTCACCGTTGTCGCCTGTTGCCGTGTTGAGGAAACAGAGCCGCGGGCGCTCTTTGCCTGAGAGCGTCAAGGCGTAGCGGAGCAACCCGCCGAAGCGCCATGTCCGTCCCGTCCACTTGTTGCCCCCACTCGTGGCGAGGATGTGTTGGTCCGGCACGAGGTCTGTTTCTAGCCCAAATGGGCTCCTCCCGCTGGGGCCCGGCGGCACGGATCCGCTGTCTTGCTGCGGTGCCCTCACCGGTACCGTGTCGCCATGGCACCATCTCTTGCGCAGTCCGAACGGCAGGCGCTCTGCAACCTCCTCGAAGAACGGGGGCCTCTCGCCCCGACGCTGTGCGAAGGATGGACGACCTCGGACCTGGCCGCCCACCTCTTCGTGCGGGAGAGCCGCCTGTTGGCGTCACCCGGTATCGTGCTGACGCCGTTCGCCGAGATCACCGAGCGCGCGATGGAGAAAGCCAAGCGCGAGCTCGGCTACGGAGGGCTCATCAGGCGGGTGCGAAGCGGGCCGCCCTACCCCATGCGTCTTGTCGACGCTCAGATGAACCTCATGGAGTACTTCGTGCACCACGAGGACGTCCGCCGAGCGGAGGAGGGTTGGGAGCCGAGGGAGGATGCGGCCCTCGACCGGGCATTGTGGGACAAGGTCAAGCTGGGGTCGCGGCTCATGGCGCGGCGCCTGCGTGGCGCCGGGCTCGAGCTCGTCGCTCCCGCCTACGGTTCGACCCTCGCCCGCAGCCTGCAGCCGCGGGCGGTTGTCACGGGGGGGCCGCAGGAGCTGGTCCTGCTCCTGTTCGGCCGCCAGACGGCCGCCCGCATAGAGATCGGCGGTCCCGAGCCGGCCCGCCAGGCCGTCGAGACGGCTCGCTTCGGCATCTGAGAGCGCTTCGCACGCGCCGCTGCGCTCGGCACGTGACCGAGCGCAGCGAGCCCTGAGGGCGACCGGGGGCAGTTGGTCGATCCCAGGGGCGAAGCGGACCGCCGAGGCTTAGTGGAAGAGCTGGAGCGTGTTGAGGTCGTCGTCGACGAAGTAAACGCCCTTGTTGCCCGGCTGCACGGCGAGGCCGAAGAGCGCTCCGGCTCCGGGGGGCGAGCCGGTCGAGTCGAGGTAGATCCACTCGGTCTGGGTGCCCGTCGGCGTCGTCTCCACGATGTAGCCGTTGGCAGCGTTCACGCTGAGGATGTCGCCGTTTGGCGCTGTCGCCAGCCCGAGGGGCGATGACAGGAATTCACCGGACGAGACGGTTGTGCCCGTGGCGTCGGACGTCGTTCGAAAGAGGGCGTCCGGAATGGCGGTGATGCGACTGGCGAGCGTGTCCGCCACATAGAGGGTCCCGTTGGGGGAGAGCGCCAGGCCGGTCGGACCGACGACGAGGGCGGCGGCGTTCGTCTCCTCCGGGAAGCCCTTGCCGATCACGAGATCCTGCTCGAGCTTGGGGGGTGACACCGACAGGTCGAGCACGAGCCGCAGGACCGTACCGTCGTGCACGACCGCTCCCTTGGAAGCTACCGTGTGGTTCAAGACGTTCGTCACGAAGAGCACGCCCTGTTCACCCGCCGTGAACGACGTCATGTCCCACGGCCCGTTGATACCGCCACCTGAGAGCGTCTCGATGACCTTGCCCCTGCTGTTGAGCACGTACAGGGCCCCTGCTGTTGCCGTGGCGGCCTTTCCGTTCGAGGTCGGAAAGCTGCCGACGACGACGTCGCCGTTGGCAAAGACGGAAAGGGCGGTCGTGAGGCCGATCCGCCCGCGAACCTGCCCGCTGAGGTCGGCGAACACGCTCACCTTGCCCTTCGGCGAGATCTGCATGATCGTGCTGCCCGTTCCTTGCAGGTTCGAGGCGGCATTGAAGTTCGAAACGAGCACGTCGCCCGCAACGAGGCGCCCGACACTTCGAGGCACGACGGCGACGCCGTACGGGTTGACGTCACCGTTGCCACCCTTGCCGGTCCCGAGGGAGGACACGGTGGAGGCGACTTTCGAGATCGTGTGGAAGGCCGCCAGGAACGGCGCGGACGAGGCTGACGTCCGGGGGGCGGCGGCGGCGGTCGTCGCCGCCAGCCCACCGGCGAGGACGAGAGCAGCGAGCGTGGCCAAGCCAGTGCGCCGCGAGGCGGCGCGGTATCTCTTCATGTCAGGCATGTCCTTTCGTGACGCTGCTTGTCAGCCGGACGATCAGCTGGAGAAGGTGGCGGTGGCGAGGACGGAACCGGTGAGGCCGCGCACCTCGGCGGAGGTCACCGATGTCCCGGACGCAGGCAGGCGGACGGCCCAGCTGCCCATGCCGTTGTGCAGCCAGAACGTCCCGACATCGTGCGTCTGCCCGTGCTCGGTCACGATGCACTCGACCTGGCCCGACCAGCCGGCCTGCTCGTAGGTCATGATGACCCAGGAGGGACTGCCGGTCGTGATGGCGACCTCGCCGACAGGGGCGCCGGCGGTGAGGTAAGTAGAACCGGACCGCAAGGCGGCGAGGCGGACCTGGGTGCCCGGTTGCCGCCCGACTGCCACGCCGAGACCGACTCCGGCACCGGCGAGCACGATGGCCACCGCTGCCGCCGCCATGATCATGCGGAGGCGACCACGCAACGGGACGACAACGCCGAGTCGGGCGTTGGCCTCCTCGGGAGCGACGAGCGGCTCGCTCGCCGTGGTGTCCGGCTTGATGCGGGCGAGCCAGCGCACTTCGAAGCCCGCCGGGGCATCCGCCTCGGGCGCCGCCAGCAGGAGGGCGTCAGCAGCAGCAGACAGCTCCTCGAGAAGGCCGCGGCAGTCCTCACATCCGTCGAGGTGGGCAAGGGCGGACGACCGGGCGGCGCCGGTGAGCGAGCCGAGCGCCAACTCGGCGGCGACCGAGTCGAAGAGCTCGCACGCACGGAGGCGCCCGGCGGAGACACCCTCGGCGCCTCGAGCGCTCTGGCCGGGGTCGTCGGCGAAGCCGTCGGAAGGTGTCGTCATGAGAGGTGCTCCTGGTGCGGTGGACGTGTTGCACCGGGCAAGGCGCCCGGCTCTTCATGCTGGCTCGGGCGGCCACGCGAGCCGGGTGCTCTCGGCGCCGTGAGCGGGCCGTCGTAGTACCCTTCAGCGGCGAGGAGGGAGCGGACCTTGCCGAGGCCGGCCCGGATGCGGGTCTTCGCCGTCCCGAGGGGGATGCCCTCCTGCCTCGAGATCTCCTCTGCCGTGAGGCCGTAGAAGGCCGAGAGGACGAGGGCGCGCCGCTGCTCGATCGGAACCGCTGCCAGCGCCCGCCGGACACGCGAGGAGGAGTCACCGCGCTGCGCCTCTTCAGCCGGATCCGGTTCGCCGCTCACCATCCCGAGGTTCACGATGTCGTCCGGGTCGATCGGTACGGCGCGGCGCATCCGCAGGGCGTCGATAGCGAGGTTGCGGGTGATCGTGAGGACCCAGGTGGTGACCGAAGCGCGGCGGGAGTCGTAGACCGGAGCGTGGCGCCACGTTCGAACGAGGGCTTCCTGGGCAACGTCCTCCGCAAGGTCGGGATCGCCCACGATGGAGATGGCCAGCCCGAATGCTCGGCGCTGATAGCGACGTACGAAGGCAACACCGGCCGCCTCGTCACCGATCGCCATGGCGCCGAGGAGCGCCTCGTCGGATCGCGTGTCATTGCTCGCCATGGCTGATCCCACGTCCGGTGATACGTCAGTCTGCCTCGATCGGATTGCACATGGCCGTACCATGCTGCCAATGCCTGCCCGGGAGCGCTTCGATCGCCTCGAACGTATGACGAACCTCGTGCTCGTCCTGCTCGAGACGTCGCGCCCGCTCACCCTTCGCGAGATCGCAGACACCGTCGCCGGCTACCCGGCGGGGGCCGAAGCTGCACGTCAGGCTTTCGAGCGCGACAAGCGTGCCCTTCGCGAGCTCGGCATCCCGCTCACGATGGAGCCGGTCGAATCCGAGCAGCAGGTCGGCTACCGCATCCGTGCCGACGACTACTACCTGCCGGACCTCCAGCTCGACGCCGGCGAGGAGCAGGCGCTCGGCTTTGCCATCGCCGCCGTGCAGCTCGGTGGCGCCGCCGGGGCCGATGCCATCGCCAAGCTCGGCAGTCCAGTGCCCGAGGCCGTCCTCGGCCGGGCTGGCCTCGGTCGCGCCGGTCCTGGTGCGACCGGACCGGGCGTGGCCCCCGTAGCGGTCCTCCCGTCCTTGCCGGCTCTCGGGCCGATTCACGAGGCGTTGCGGCAGCGATCCGTGCTGCGCTTTCGCTACCACGGGCGGGAACGGGAAGTCGAGCCGTTCGGTCTCGCCTTTCGCGCCGGGGCCTGGTATCTCGTCGGCCGCGACCGGGCCGCAGCCGGGGGACCGGCCCGCCGGACGTTTCGAGTCGACCGCTTGGAGAGCAGTCCCGTCGCCGGTGAGCCGGCGGCATTCGAACCGGCCGCGAGTGCAGACCTGCGGGACGAGATCCGGCTGCTGCCCTGGAGCCCGGCGGATGCTGTCGCCGACGTGCCGGTCGCTCAGATCCTCGTCGACGCCCGCCAGGCCCGAGTCGTCGCCACGCAGGTGCCGCGGGCGGCGATCGGGGGTTTCGAGGCGGACGGCAGCGTACGGGTGCGCTTGCCTGCCGGCGACGAGGAGGCCTTCGTGTCCTGGGCCGTCGGGCTCGGCGACACGGCGGTCGTGGAGGCGCCGCCGGCTCTGCGAACGGCCGTCGTGAGGCGATTGAGGGCGCTCGCCGGGGAGGCGGGCGCCCAAGCCCCGACAGCGATGCCCGCCACGGCGCCGGCGGCCGCCCCCGCCAGACGTCCCGCCTCGGTGACGGCCGCACCGGCGTCGGCGCCAGGGCGCCGACCGCAGCCGTCTGCACCGCCTGCTCGTCTCGCCAATGCCGTCATGGCGGGCGAGCGCCTCCGTCGCTTGCTCGCCATCCTCGTGCACCTCGCCCGCGTCGGGGAGGCGGATCTGGCGGAGGTAGCCGAGCGTTTCTCGATCGGCGAGGACGAGCTCGTCCATGAGCTCGAGCTGGCCGCCTGCTGCGGCGTCCCGCCCTACTCGCCCGACGAGCTGATCGAGCTGTTCGTCGACGGGGACCGCGTGGTGGCCCAGCGCCTGCGCGAGTTCGAGCGACCGCAGCGACTCACGCCGGACGAGGGGTTCGTGCTGGCGGCGGCTGCCAGGGCGCTGCTCTCGGTTCCCGGCGCCGACGAGGAGGGGTTGCTGCGATCGGCTCTCGGAAAGCTCGAGGCGGCGCTCGGTTCGGCTCCGCTCGCCGTCGAGCTCGACCAGCCCGATCACCTGCAAGAAGTGCAGGAGGCGGTGCAGCGGCGTGAGCGCATCGAGATCGAGTACTTCTCGAGCTCGGCCTCCGCTCCGAGCCCACGGCAGGTCGATCCGTACCAGGTCGTACTGCGAGAGGGGCGCTGGTACCTCGATGGTTGGTGCCACTCGGCGGGAGGCCTGCGCCGCTTCCAGGTCGATAGGGTCCGTTCCGTGAGATGCCTCGGCGAAGGCTTCGAGGAGCCTGTCGATCTCTCCGAGGAGCTCCAGCGCCCCGGCGCCTTTCTCGGCGGTGCCGATGCCGTGGCCGCTCGGGTTGCCTTCCCGGTCGGATCGGAGCTCGCCGTCGAGCAGGTGGCCGCCGGGCCGATCGAGGCGATGACAGACGGCACCGGCAGGCTGACCGCCACGATTCTCGTCGGTGACGCCGACGGCTGGTTCGGGCGCCTCCTGCTCCGGCTCGGTCCCGGCACGGAGGTGCTCTCGCCTTCGCACCTCAAAGATGCCGGCGTCAAGGTTGCTCGCAGGGCGCTATGCGGCTACGGAGCCGCTCCCGGGGACGCAGACGGTGAGGCGGCCGACCTGTCGACAGGGTCCGGCTCGTGACGACGTCTGAAGCGATCCTCGCCCTTGCCGTCTTCGGAGCGAGTTCCGTCGAGATGGTCGAGGCGCTTACCATCGTGCTCGCCGCCGGCGTCTCGAGGGGCTGGCGGTCGGCCTTCGAGGGCGCCGCCGCCGCCGCCGTTGTTCTCGCCGTCCTCGTCGCCGCCGTCGGCGTGCCCCTCGTCCACCTCGTGCCGATCAACACCCTGCGGGTCGTCATCGGGGGACTGTTGCTCGTACTCGGCCTCAACTGGCTCCGCAAGGCGATCCTGCGGGCGAGCGGCCACAAGGCCCTCCACGACGAGGACGCCATCTATTCAGAGACGGTGTCGTCGCTCGCTGCTTCCAAGCCGGCGAGCACCCGTGACGCCCTCGGTTTCACGGTCGCCTTCAAGGGTGTCTTCCTGGAGGGACTCGAGGTCGTGCTGATCGTCCTGACCCTCGGCTCGAGTTCGCGTCACCTCGCGCTCGCCGCCGTCTCGGCCGCCGCCGCCGTGATCGTCGTCGGTGTCATCGGCGCAATCGTGGGCAGGCAGCTCTCCGAAGTGCCCGAGAACGCCATGAAGATGGGCGTCGGCATCATGTTGACGAGCTTCGGCGTGTTCTGGGTCGGTGAGGGATCAGGGCTGCGCTGGCCCGGCAGCGACCTGTTCCTCCTCGCCCTCGTGGGACTGTTCGTCATCACGACGGCGGCTGCGGTGCGACTCATGAAGAACGCCTTGCCGTCTGCGGCCGAGCGGGCGGCGTGAGCAGCACCCCGCACGTTGGCGATGGTGCCGCCGGCGAGCCGGGCGATGCTGTGCGCAGTGGGAACGTCGTGACGCGGGCCGTGACGGCCTTCGGGCGCTTCTGGTGGGACTTCCTCATCGGTGACACACCGGAGCTGTTCCTCGCCACCCTCGTGGTGATCGGGCTGGCGGAGGGACTGCACCACGAGGGCGTGCTCGGCATCATCGTCGTGCTCGTGTCGGTGATCGCCTTTCTCGGCCTCAGCACCTGGCGGGGACGAAAACGCTTGAAATGAGGTGAAATAGCAAGAAACACATTGTAAGCTGAGCCACCGTGCTCAGCATCTGCAGCGTGGCGCTCGGTGGGGAGGACTACTACCTCGCCACCGCCGCCTCCGGGCGGGACCACGCCGAGGGCCTCGTCGAGGCCGCCGGCGTCTGGCTCGGGGAGGGCGCCGACCGTCTCGGTCTACGGGGCACTGCGGAGCCACCGGCCGTCAAGTTCCTGTTCTCCGGAGTTGACCCGCTACGCGGCGAGCGGCTGTTCGACCGAGCCGATCGCCGGCGCATCGCCGCCTTCGACTGCACGTTCTCCGTGCCGAAGTCCGTGAGCGTCCTGCAGGCGTTCTCTCCGGACGAGACCGTGCGCGAGCAGATACGCCTCGGTCACGAGGCCGCCGTCGTGGCAAGCCTCCGCTACCTCGAAGCCCAGGCTGCCGCCGTCCGTCTCGGTGGCGTGGACGGCCGCCGCGTGAGACGCGCCGAGATCGTCGGGGTGGGTTTCCTGCACCGGTTGAGTCGCTCGGGTGATCCCCATCTCCATACCCACGTACTCGTCGCCAACCTGGTGCCGCAGGCATCTGAGGGCGCCGCACGCCCCCTTGACGCCACCGGCCTCTACCTCGAGTGCCGCACGGCGGGCGCCCTCTACGAGACGCACCTGCGCTACGAGCTGACCGCCCGCCTCGGTGTCGAATGGCACCCGTTGCAGGGCCGCTGCTGGTCCGACCTGAAGGGCCTCGATCGGGCGGTCGTTCGAGACTTCTCTCAACGCAGCACCCAGATCGCCGCCGCCATGGCCTCCGAGGGGTGGCAGGGGGCAGCCGCACGGCGGGCGATGGCCGAGCTCACGAGGCCGCGAAAGGACACGGCCAGCTCATACGAGGAGACGATCGAGCGGGCACGGCGGCGGCTGTGGCAAGCCGGCGTCACCGAGACACGCTTGCGCGACATGTGCTTCCGGCTCTCACCCCCGTCACTGTCGCCGCGCACGGCGGAGGGCTGGGTGGACGAGACGCTGCGCCAGCTGCCGGCGCGCACCGTCGACGGCACCTTCACGCGGCGCGACGTCATCAGGGCCCGTTGCGCCACGGCGCAGGACGGCAGGACCGTGGCGGGCGTCGAGGCCGATGCCGGCGCCCTCCTGGCCGACCCCCGCGTGCTCGGGCGGGGGGAGCGGTCGAGCCGGCTGCGAGGCGGGCCTTCCGGCTCCATACCGCTCCCGCAGGCGGAGGCCCGGTACACCTCGAGCGAGATCGCCGCCGCCGAGCAAGGCGTCATCCGGCTCGTGAGCTCGATGGAGACGGCGCGTGCGGGCTCTGTGACCGTCCTTTCCTACGAGCCTGGCGGCCGCTTCGAGGCGCTCGACTCGCTCTCGCTGGCGGCAGCGGTCTGGCGCCGGGAGGGCTGCAACGTCCTCGCCGTGGCACCCGGGCGCTGGTCGGCCGCCGGCATCGAGTCTGCCTGCGGGATCGAGAGCGTCGTGGTTCCCGGACTGCGGCGAGACGGGCAGACGCCTGGGGGCGCCACCGCATCGGATGGCGCCCTCGCCGGCGTGCCGGTGGGCCGGCGCTCGGTCGTCGTCGTGGCTGAGGCGCAGACCTACGGCCCCGAGGCACTGAACGGGGTCGTGTCCGCCTGCTGGCGGTCGAAGGCGTCCCTCGTGCTGCTGACACCGTCCCGTTTCCTCGAACAGCGCGAACTCCTCCTCGCCGCGAGTGCCCTCGGCCGCGGCCGCCTCCCTGCCGAAGCGGCGCCCACCGCCCGCGAGACCGCTCAGAGGCCGCCGCAGCGGTACGACTTCGCCTCCGTCGAGGTCAGGATCGTCAGCTCGCTCAGCCAGGTTTCCCGGGAGGCCGTGCGCTGCCAGGTCGAGCACTCCGGAGGGGCAGCAGCCGATGGGAGCGGCCGCACCATCGTGGTGGCGGGCGACGAGGCCGTCGTGGCGTCATTGCGGGCGGCGCCGGACGTCGCAGCCAGCGTCGTGCACGCCCGCGACCTGAGACAGACCATGACCGCACGCACGTCGGAGCGGCTCCACCTCATCGTGATCGGCCAAAGCTCGGTCCTCCGGCAAGCCGCCCCGAGCGGCTCCGGGGTGGCTCGCTCCCACATCCTCGTGGCGGCCGGCTTCGAGGCGGCGTCGCCCGAAGCCCTTGGCAGGGCGGCCGAAGCGGCTTGCCCGCGCTACTTGACGACCGAGCTGGGCCGTCCGGCGCTCACCCCCGCGGAACGGCAAGCATGGCGGGTCGCCGCTGCCCGCATCGAGAGCTACCGCCGTCGTTGGCAGGTCGACGACGGCCGCCGGGCGTTCGGCGTCGGGGTGCCGTCGCGCGAGCGTTCGGACGGCCGCTTGGCGGAGCTGGCGGTCCTGCGGCGTGAGGCGGCCAGCGTTCTCGAGCGGGGGCGTGCCCGCCAGCCCCACCGCCGGGAAGGCCCAGGTGGGCTGCGACTCGGATCGTGAGCGCCCTCGACCGCAGGGCGGTCAGCGCGACCGTCCGTCGTGTCGCCCAGATCCCGGTGGCGTGCGCTCCGCCGCGCCCGATAGGCGCTCGCGTCGGGACGCCTGGTCAACGATCTCCCGCAGCTCCGCGTTGGCGAACCACGGAGTGGCGCTCAGCCACCGCGGCTGGACGCCGTCGAGGTGGAGCACGACTCCGCTGTGCCCCTGCGCGATTACCTCGACGGGGAAGCGCCGCTCCCGCCGCGTCGAGTCGGTTCGTGACGAGTGGGCGCGCTGACCGGCCAAGGCTGCCCAGGGCGACGAGCGAGTGCGCGACGAGTGGCGCACGTCCGTCTCGCCGCCGAGCTTCGAGATCGTCTCGAGGGTGCGGACGTCTCCGATTCCCGGGAAGACGACCTTGGCTTGGAAAAGTGAGAGGAATCCGTCGGCCTGCCGCCCCCATCGCGCCGCAGCTTGGGCGAGATCCTGCAGGCAGCCGAGTGTCACGACCCCTTGGCTGCCCCCTTCTGAGACCAGCGTCGGCAGGTTGTGGAGAGGAGCGATGTTGGCGAGCTCGTCGAGGGCGAGAAGAAGGGGCGGGCCGGCGGAAAGCCCCTCTGGCCTGAGGGCGGCCGAGCGAGCGTAGGCGCCGGCGCGAACGTCGCGCAGCAAGCCGGCCACGAGCGCAGCCGCCTGTCGCTGCTCGTCGCTGCCGGCACAGACGTAGAGGGTCGACGGCTCCGAGGCGAAGCGCCGGGCGTCGAGCTGACGCCCCTCCGTGCTGGCGAGCGCGGCGTCGCCGCGATAGCCCGCCAGCACTCCGGCCGCCGTCGACCAGATACCGCTCTGCTCACGCCCGTCGGTGGCGGTGATACCGGCGAGCAGGTTGAGGGCTCCATCGGCGTCGTTGCGGGCGAGCGGGGTGTGGAAGTCCTCCGGCTGGCGCCGGTCGATGCTGGCGAGGACGCGTCGAAAACGGCTGCCGGCGAGGGCGCCGGCGTGAAAGGCGACTGCCAGCAGGGCGGTCGCCCGCTCGTTCCAATGGGCGGCTTCACCGTGATCGCCACCGGGGCGGGCGGCGAGCACCATGGACTCGGCGACGGAGAGTGCCCCCGACCACGAGGCGGCCGCCTGCAGGGGTGACCACGCCACACGTTGCACACCGGGAGGGACGGGAGCCGTGCCACTCGGGTCGTACAACAGGCAGTCGCCCACGAGGGCGCGGGCCTTCGCCGTGAGGTGGAGCAGGTCCGGCTTGGTCGAGGCCGCCACGACCGGCCCGCAGCTGCCAAGGACGTTCGGGACCATGATGGCGGCCGTCTTGCCGCAGCGTGGCGGCCCGAGCACGAGCGCTCCGTGCTGCGGTGGGGCGAAGACGGCGCCGGACGGCCCGAGACCGAGGTAGATGCCGTGCGCGTGCGACTCCGAGAAGGCCAGCCAGCGAGCAAGGGGCCTCGCCTGCGCCTCCCGCTCCGCCGGCGAAGGACCCGAGACCGGCGGGGGAAGCATCCTGCCAGTGCACCCAACCGACTCCCGACGCACCTACCGTCGGTGATCCACAGACCGTCCGTCGGCCCGGGCTCCCTGACGATCCCCGCCGTGGGCGTTCCAGCGGAGCGGAGCGTTCGCCGTCCCCAAGCTGGAGTGACGGCGTCCAACACGGCATGCTGGAGCACCACCTTCGTCCAGAGGAGACAGGAAATGCAGGTCCCGCTAACGATCTCGGACTTCCTCGATCGGGCCGCCCTTGTCCATCCTGACCGCACCGCGGTCGTGGACGAACCCGGAGTTCCCGGTGGTTTCTCTGCGATGTCATATCGCGAGCTGGCCGAGCGAGCGGCCGGCATGGCCGTGGCACTCGACGACCTCGGCGTTCCCACTGGAGGCCGCGTCGGGATCGTGAGCCCGAACGCAGCGAGGTTCCTCGTCGCCTTCTTCGGCGTGAGCGGCTACGGGCGCGTCCTCGTTCCCATCAACTTCCGCCTGAACGCGGCCGAGGTGAGCTACATCGTCGAGCACTCCGGGACCGACGTGCTCCTCGTCGATCCGGAGTACGACGAGGTCCTCGCAGACGTGCCGGCGAGCGTGCGCATCGTGCTCGACGGGCAAGCCGATGCCGCCCTGTTCGCCCCCGCCGGCGGCAGGGTGCCGCAGGGCTGGGATGCGGACGAGAACGCCACGTGCTCGATCAACTACACGAGCGGCACGACGGCGCGCCCGAAGGGCGTGGAGCTCACGCACCGAAACTGCACCTTGAACGCCATGGCTTTCGGCTGGCACACGTGCGTGACCGATCGCGACGTGCTGTTGCACACACTGCCCATGTTCCACTGCAACGGGTGGGGGATGCCGTATGCCGTCACCGGCATGGCCGCTCGCCATGTCGTGCTGCGCAAGGTGGACGGTGAGGAGATCCTCCGCCGCGTGGAGGACGAGGGTGTCACGCTCATGTGCGGTGCGCCCGCCGTCGTGGCCGCCGTCCTCACGGCGGCCGAGGAGCGCCTGAAGGAGGGTCGCCAGATCCCCGGGAGCGCAACCGGCGCCGAGGTGCGCATCGTCGTTGCGGGAGCTCCGCCGCCGAGCAGCGTCATCCAACGGGTGGAGACCGAGCTCGGCTGGGAGTTCATCCAGATCTACGGCCTGACCGAGACGGCCCCCTTGCTGACCATCAACCGGGCACCCCTCGAATGGGAAGGCCTTGCTCCGGCGGAGAGGGCTCGTTTGCTCTCGCGAGCCGGCGTTCCGGCCATCGGCGTCCGCATGGCCGTCGACGAGGAGGGCGAGGTGCTCGCCCGATCGAACCACGTCTTCAACGGCTACTGGGAGCAGCCGGAGGAGTCGGCTCGCGTGCTCACGGACGGGTGGTTCCACACCGGCGACGGCGGCCACCTCGACGGGCCGTTCGTGGTGATCTCGGACCGCAAGAAGGACGTCATCATTTCTGGAGGTGAGAACGTCTCTTCCATCGAGGTGGAGGACGCCCTCTACGGTCACCCCGCCGTGGCGGAAGCTGCCGTCATCGGAGTGCCGCATGATCGCTGGGGCGAGACCGTGAAAGCGCTCGTCGTGCTTCGCCCCGGCGCTGACGCCAGCGAAGCGGACCTGATGGAGTTCTGCCGGTCGCGCCTTGCTCACTTCAAGTGCCCGACGTCGATCGAGTTCTACGAGACCTTGCCGCGCACCGCCACGGGCAAGTTGCAGAAATTCAAGCTCCGGCAGCCCTATTGGCAGGACAAGGAGCGTCAGGTCAACTGACAGGAGTGGGGTTTCGCCTGTAATTTCAAGGGGAAACACGGCGGATCGCCCGATCCGAGGCGATCGCACCTCGCCGCCGCACCGGCGAGGAGGCTGCGCCGCCAAGCCCGCAGAAAGCCCATCTTGCGACAATGCTTGATTTCTGCGTGAAATTGTTCTTGGATTTCCTGGGAATTCTCCGCGATCACCAGGAGGTGACGGTGAACAAGACAGAGCTCATCGGCAAGATCAGCGAGGTATCGGAGCTGTCGAGACGTGAGGCCGAAAAAGCCTTGGACTCGACGCTGTATGCGATCTCCTCGGCTGTGAAGGGCGGTGACGCGGTCAGGATCACTGGGTTTGGCACGTTCAAGCTCCGGCCGCGCGCTGCCCGGACAGGCCGCAACCCGCAAACGGGTGCTGCGGTCCGGATCAAGGCCTCGAACGGCATTGCCTTTGCAGCGGGAGCGACGCTGAAGAGCCAGCTCAACTCTCGCGGCGCCATCCCGAAGCCTGCGGCCGCCGCGCCGGCGCCGGCCAAGGCGGCGCCGGCAGCTGCCAAGAAGGCCCCGGCCGCCAAGGCCCCGGCCGCCAAGGCCCCGGCCAAGAAGGCCCCGGCCGCCAAGGCTCCAGCCAAGAAGGCACCCGCCAAGAAGGCCCCGGTTGCCAAGAAGGCCCCGGCCGCCAAGGCTCCGGCCAAGAAGGCCCCCGCCAAGAAGGCCCCGGCCAAGAAGGCCCCCGCCAAGAAGGCCCCCGCCAAGAAGGCCGCCAAGCGCTGATCGCGGTGTCGTCCGGGTGATCCCGGGCGCCCCAACACAGCCAGGGGAAGGCCCCGGTCCCGCCGGCACATGCCGGGCCGACCGGGGCTTTGCCGCGCCAGCACATCGATCGAGAAGGTCCCGACCGGTACGGCCCTGCGGTGTCGCCGTCACGACAGCGCAGCTGGCTCAGAGGCGGTCGATGCGGTGAAAAGCCTCGCCGCCCGCCAGACCGGCGAGTGCCCCGTGCTCGACGAGCTTGTCGGCGACGCGGCGGCGGAAGGCGACGACGTTGGCATCCGCACCCGCATCGGCGTCGGCTGACGAGATGCCCATTGTGGAGCGGTGCTGGCTTCGATGCTCGAGCAGAGCTGCCACCTTGGCGTCGCCGTAGCCGCTGACGTCCTCCACGTGGTTGGCCTCGTCGGCCTCGAACAAGAGCAGGCAGGAGGGGCGGTGCGGGGGGGCGTCGAGCTCGGGGAAGAAGAGCGGATCGCGGGCGGCGACGATGCCGTCGGTCACGAGCCAGCCGGCGTTGCGGTGATCGGGATGCAGCCGGTAGCGCTTCCAGGGGTCGTGGCCGAACATGACGTCCGGGCGCAGCCGGCGAATCCAGGCCGCCACCTCCCATCGCTGTCGCAAGCCGGCTTCGAGCTCGCCGTCTGGCCAGCCGAGAAAGACGACCTCGGCCGAATCCTGCAGCCTGCGAGCCGCCGCCTGCTGTTCGTGGCGGCGCATGACCACGAGCTCGGCGGGGTCCGTGTCGGGATCCCAGGTGCCCTTCGAGCCGTCGGTGCAGACGAGGAGGGCGATCTGGCAGCCGGCTGCGGCCCATTTCGCCAGCGTCGCCCCGCACCCGAACTCGATGTCGTCAGGGTGGGCGCCGACGGCGAGGGCGCGGGCGGGCACGGGCAGGTTCGTATCCATCGGCCGGGACGATACCGCCGGCACGCCGGTGGGGCGCCCCGCTAGGAGGCGCCGGCGGCCCGGATGAGAGCGAGCTGGGCAGAGCCGACGTGGGCGAGATCGGCGGGCAGGTCGACGTCGGCTGCGAGGCGGGCATCGTGCACGATGTCGCAGTCAAGCCCGAGGCGGCCCGCCTCGGCGCGGTGGCGGTGGAACGACCCCGGGCCGTAGGAGAATCGAAACCCAGCCGCGGCCGGCACGACCGCCACATTCGTCCCGTCGGCTCGCAGGTCGGGAACCAACGTCACGCGCCCGGGCGTCCCGAGGGCGTCGAGCACGCCGACGTTCGGGAGGTCGGCGTGGGCGACGACGACGAGCGTGACACCCTCGCCGGCGAGTGCTTCGACACCGGCCTCGACGGCTCCTGAGAGGCCGAGGCCGGGTGTCCAGATCACGCGGGCACCGAGGGAGCGAGCCCAGCTGGCGACTTCCTCGTCGTCGCACACGACGTGGCAGGCGAGCGTGCCTGCGGCCGCCAGGACGCCGGCGGCGAGGCTTCGCGCGAGCTCAGCGCGCGCCGGTGCGTTCAGCACCGGTGCCAACCTGAGCTTGGCGGTGCGAAATGACTTCACGGGGACGAGGAGCGCCCGCACGCCGAGGAGTCTAGGAAGCTGGTCGAGGTCGACTACCGGGCCGGCCTCGGCTTTGGCCGGCCGGCCGCCTCAGGCGGCCAGGATCCTTCCGCAGGGCTCGGCGTCGTAGCCCTCGAGCGCTGCCAGCTGCCGAGGCAGCTCCCGCCCGCCGAGGACGTCGAGGAGGGCGCGCATCTCGATGCCGCCCATGAGGGAGCGGGGGATGTGGAGCTCGGAGATCTCCTCCTGCCACGGGACGAACTCGAGACCGAACGCGAGGGCTGCGGGTTCGGTCATGACGGCGGCGTCGGCCAGCCCGGAACCGACGGCTGATGCCACGAGCAGGTGGGCGGTGCACTCGGTCTCGTAGCCGGCGACGTCGCTCGCCTCGATGCCGAGGCGAGCGAGCTGATCGTCGAGAAGGCGCCGAGCTTCCGAGCCGCGCTCACGGTTGGCGATGCGCAACCCGCCGGCGACGACGTCACGGAGATCCTTCACGGTTCCTCGGTGGCGGGGCGCCAAGGCGAGACCCTCGCGCCACGAGGCGAATCCCACGGCCTCCACGCCCGGCCGGTGCCGCTGGCGGGCCTCGACGCCGCGGTGAATGGCGGCTGCGTGCACGGAGCCCGCTTCGAGCAGCTCGAGGGCCATGGTGTTGCCGCAGGGCCACCAGACGAGCCCTACGGGTGGGCTGTGGCGTTGCAGCGGGCCCTGCAGGAGGGCAAGTGCCGGGTCGCAACCGGCGATGGCGAGCGTCGGTGCCGTTTCGGCGATGCGAAGAGCTTCGAAGGTGCCGTGGCGATTGCGGCCCCGCTTGCCGGCCACCGGGTCGCGCTCGGTCCCGTTGGCGTCGCCCGTGCGGGCGTCGCCCGTGCCGGCTGCCGACGTGTCCTCGTGACGCCCCTCGCGCATGACGCCGAGAGCGGGAACGAAACCCGGGACGAGGGAGCCGTCTCGCGAGAGCGGGAAGGCAACGGTGTCGCCCGCCACCTCGCTGAGCAGGAGCCGCTTAGGTGCCGTGCTGCCCTGCTGGCGGACGGGCCGGACGGCGAGACGTCCTGACACCGACGGCGCCTCGGCGGCTTCACCGAAGAGGTCCTCCACGGAGGAGTCGAGGGCACGGGCAACGGCGAGTGCGACCTCGAGCGAGGGTGACCAGCGTCCGGATTCGATACCCGAGATGGCCTGCCGGGTGATACCGGCGGCCCGTGCGAGGTCACCTTGGGACTGGCCGCGGGCGAGTCGTGTGAGTCTCAGTCGGTCATCGGGATGGCGGCGGGTATCTGGCAATCGTTCATCCTCCCTGCTCCCCCCATAACGGCCACCCTACTCACGAGGGGCGGGCTGAGGCTTGTCACCTCCCAGGTGTCACCCACCCGCGGCGGTGCGTCCACGTGGATGCGAACAGCATTCTGACCAGGTGTTATCTCACCGAAGAGGGGCGGACCGACTGCGGCCACGATGTCGGCTCCGTTGCCCTCGAGGTGACCGCATGGCGTCATCTCGCAGGCGAAACGCGGGCCGAACGGCTGCACCGATCGCACGATGCCGGAAAGGACGACGCCCCGCTGCGGCCAGGCTCCTTCCACGAACCGGTCCGGATGGAGCGCCCAGAGCTTGCCTGACTCGTGAGGGACGAAGCTCCGGTAGCCGCACAGCTCCGCCACCCGCACCGTGGCCGGCTGGCGGACGAGTTCATCGGTGCCGCCGAGCTGCAGGATGCGCCCGTCGTCCATGATGCCGATGCGGTGGCCGAATGCCTGTGCTTCGGCAAGATCGTGCGTGACGAGGACGGCGACGGCGTCCGCCCGGGTCGTCGCCTCGACGGCGATGGAGCGCAAGGTGCTGCGGGAGGCCGCATCGACAGCCGAGAACGGCTCGTCGAGGAGCAAGGCTCGAAAGGGTCGAGCGATGGCCCGCGCTAGGCAGGCGCGCTGGCGCTGGCCACCGGAGAGCGCATCGGGCATGGCGCCGGCCAGTCCGCCCAGGCCGACGTGTTCGAGGAGATCCTCGATCGAGCGGGCGCCCTGCGGCTCTCGGCCACCGAGGCCATAGGCGACGTTGGCCCGCACGTTCATGTGGGGAAAGAGCGTCGTGGGTTGCCGGACGACGGCGACGCCGCGCTCGAGCGGCGGTACCGGTTGCTCGGCGAGGGAGGCGAGACGTCGACGCCTCGTCTTGGCGAGGTTCACGAGCCTGCCGTCGAGTTGGATTCGGCCCGATTTCAGCGGCACCGTGCCGGCGATGGCCTCGAGACAGGTCGTCTTGCCCGCACCGGAGGGACCGAAGAGGGAAAGCCGCTCGCCCGGCCCAAGGCACAAGAGGGCGGACACGTCGAAGGTCCGCCGCGCGACGGCAAAGTCAGCCTCGAGCATCCTCGTCGGCGTCATGATCCGGCGCTCGCCGTGATCCGGGTCTGATGGCGGCCGAGCGCCCGGCTGCTCCAGAGCAAGGCGAGGAGGGGCAGCGGGAGTGCCGCCACGATGAGCAGGAGCGCAAAGGGCAGGGCTGCGCTCAGCCCATTGGCGATGAAGCTCTGGTCGATCTGCAAGGGCAGTCCGGCGGGGTTGTAGGCGACGATGAGGACAGCTCCGAAGGCGCCCATGGCGCGCGCCCAGGCGATGGCGAGCCCCGTGGCGAGCCCGGGGGCGGCCAGCGGCAAGGTCACCTTGCGGAAGGCGCGGAACGGTCGATCGCCGAGGAGCTGGGCATCCTCCTCCAGCCGGGTGTCCACCGTCGTGAGGGCGGCTGCCGCCGTGATGATATAGAAGGGCGCCGATTCGTAGAACTCCGCCACGACGAGGGCGAAGAACGTGTTGACCCCGAACACGTTCGGATCGATGCCCGAGACGACGCGTCCCACAGGCCCCGCCTGCCCGAGGAGGAAGATCAGGAGGAGGCCGATGACGAGGGGCGGCATCAGGAGCGGCAGGACGACGCCGGCCTCGATGAAACGGGCCGCCCTCACTCGGCCGCGCGCCAGCAGGTAGGCGAGGGGGGTGCCGAGCACCACCATGCAGCCGAGGGCGATCGAGCTTGCCTCGAGCGACGTCCAGAGCGGCGCCAGGGCCCCTGGCTGGTCGAGGTTCGCCCGTATGGAATGGGGGGAGATCTGGGTCAGCAGGACGACGAGTGGTCCGAGCAGCACGACCCACACCAGGACGGACGCCACGACGGCGGCAGCACCCGGGATCCTCCCGACGGCACGCCGGCTCAGCTCGAACATCACGAGGCGGAACCTCCCCGAGGCTGAGTCACGGCGGCAACGCTACCGGTCTGCAAGTTGTGCTGGTCAGTGACAAGCAAAACTAGCAACCAGCACCGAGGCAGTACCGTGAGGCAATGTGTTGGTCGTGGTGAGCATCCCGACCCTACGTGTCGAGGGCCGCTACTTCGCCGACGGTTGCCTGGCGGTGGGTGGGGTGGACGAGGTCGGGCGAGGCGCCTGGGCCGGCCCGGTCAGTGTCGGTGTAGCGGTCGTGACGCCCGGTTCCGGGCGCCGCCTCCCGCGCGGCGTGCGCGACTCCAAGCAGCTCACCTGGGCCGAACGGGAGGCCCTCTTCGCCCCCCTCTCGCGTGCCGTCGCCGGTTGGGCCGTCGGGCACGCCAGCAACGAGGAGTGTGACTCCCTCGGCATGACGGCGGCCCAGCGCCTTGCCTCCCGCCGCGCCCTTGCCCAGCTGAACGTCGCCCCCGACATCCTCCTGCTCGATGGCAAATTCGACTTCCTGCGTGACGGCGAGGAATGCCTGCCGGTGCGCATGATCGTGAGGGGCGATGCCAGCTCGAAGGCGATCGCCGCAGCCTCCGTGCTCGCCAAGGTCACACGCGACCGCATGATGGCCCTCGAGGCCGAGCACTACCCGTGGTACGGCTTCGAATCGAATCGCGGCTACCCGGCGCCCTCGCACAAGATGGCACTTGCCTCGTGGGGTTGCACACCGATCCACAGGAGGAGCTGGGCGTTCGTCGACACGATGTACTTCAAACCCGGCCATGGCTGAGACGAAGGACACGCCGTTCGAGGACGGGCCACCGACGGTGTCCTCACGGCCGGCAGCAGATCCGGACGCGGTGGCGCACCCGGAGCCGAGCACGGGCCCGTCAGGGGGCGCCGCCCTCGGCACGCCGGCGGCCCCGACTGCGGCGATGACGGACTCCGGTCCGCTCTCGCCGGCCCGTTCGCTGACGAGCTCGCGGACGTCGACGGGTCCCACCCCGGGCTCGGCCGAGGAGGCCGCCATCATCTGGGCTGCGATGGCTGCCGGTGGCCGGGCGGCGCCGGGCGTGCGGGCCAAGCCGGGGCTCATCGTGGGCACGGCGCTCATCGTGATCGTCACCGTCGTCGGTCTCGTCATCGGGGCGACCTACTTGCGGCACGTCGCCGCCTCGAACACGAACACCGGGAGCGGAACGGCCCCGGCGTCGCTCACCGTCACCGAGAGCAACCTGAAGGCAGCCCTGGCCACGGCAGTGAGCGACGACTCCAGCCACACCCAGAGCCTCACCACCCTCAACGCAGAGCTGGCCGACGCCAACACGTCGCTCACGTTCCCGAGCATCTCGGGCTCCGCGAGCGAGATCGCCGTCGCCATACCCGTGTCCGGCGCCCTCGTGCTCACGAGCTTTCAGTCGAGCCCGGCGGCCTGCCTGGGGGTGCTCTGGGTGTTCGCCGGCCAAGCGGCACCCATCTTCGGCGGTCACGCCGCCACCGCTCACGCCGGCACGTACTTCTTCGAGGCGCCCGCGCCGGCCGGCCTCTGCAATGCCCTCACCGTGACACCACCGAGCGGTGCGTCCTACGTGTCGAGCACGGGCTTTCCTAGCGAGCGACTTCCGTAGGCGCCGCCGCCAACGCCGTGGCTTCGTCGTCGCCATCGGACTTCTGCCACGGCCTGTCGACAACAAGCCATGTCACGCCAGCCGCCAGCAACACGCCGCACAGCGTCCAGCCGAGGTCCGTCGTGCTCATGCCGACGTACTTGAGCCCTGAGGCGAAGATGACAAAGGTGATGGCGGGGCGGATGAGCTTGTCCGGTGCCCGCGAAGAGAGGAACGCCCCGACGACAGCCATGGGCACGCTCCCGATGACGATCGATGCCGTCAGGGAGAACTGCACCGTCCCGAAGGCGAGGGCCCCGAGGGCGGCGGCCGCCGTGAGCGGGACGGCCTGCGTCAGGTCGGTGCCCACCAACCGCTTTGCGCCGATCATGGGGTAGAGGAACAGCAGCAGCACGATCATGAGCGATCCAGAGCCGACAGAGGTCATGCCGACGACGATCCCTCCCACCATCCCGATGATGACGGTGGGGATCGGCTTGACGGTGAGCTCGTGCACGCCGCTGAGACGATCCTCCCCAGAGCGCCGGTCGAGGACATAGCGAAGGACCATGGCGGCCGCCCCGAGCAGGAGGGCGGCCCCGAGGGCGATCTCGACGTTGGCCTGGTCGGTCTTCCCGAGGCCGAAGAGATGGAGCAGGTACGCCCCGAGGAAGGCCATGGGGACGGATCCGACCACCATCCAACCGACGAGGCGGAAGTTGACGGTCTTCTTCGTGAGGTGCACGGCCGCTGCCACCGGGCGCATGGCGACCGCCGCCACGAGGTCGCTCGAGATGGCCGAGGACGGCTTCACGTTGAACAGCAGGATGAGCATCGGGGTCATGAGGGCGCCGCCGCCAGCGCCCGTCAACCCGACGAGAAACCCGACGACGCCGCTCCCGAGCACGATGTACGGGTCGATATGCACGTCCCTCCCAATGCTGCAGAATCCCTGTCGTCGACTAATGCTAGCGAAGCAGTCGCAACGCAGGGTTTCACATCGCCTAGCGGCTGACGGGCGGGTCCTTCGGGAGCCCAAGGACGCGCTCCCCGAGGATGTTTCGCATGACCTCGTCGGTGCCGCCGGCGACCCGCATGCCGGGAACGCCGAGGAGGAACTTCGACCAGGCGAAAGTCCCCCATTCCCCGGAGTCGGCCGTGATGCGGGGACCGAGGATGTGGGAGGCGAGCTCGGCCGTGCGGCGGAGGTTCTCGGTGAGCGACAGTTTGGCGATCGAGAGCTCGGGCCCGGGCAGCTGACCGGAGCGGATCTTGGCGAGCGCCCGGTCGTTGTTGTAACGGGCGACCTGGAGGTTGATCCAGGTGTCGGCGATCTCCTGGCGGACGAGGGGGTCCTCGGTGACGCCGAGATGGCGGGCGAGGGCGATGAGCCGGCGCAGCTCCGAGCTGCCGGAGCTGGTACCACTCCCGCCGCCTCCGATGGCCGCCCGTTCGTTCATCAACGTCGTGAGGGCGACGGTCCAACCGTTGTTGACCTCGCCGAGGAGGTGGTCGGCGGGGATGCGGACATCGGTGAAGAACACCTCGTTGAACGACGCCCCGCCCGTCATCTGGCGCAAGGGTCGCACCTCGACGCCGGGAGCGTGCATGTTCACGATGAAACCAGTGAGGCCCTTGTGCTTGGGCGCGTCGGGGTCGGTACGACAGAGGATCTCCCCGATCTCGGAGTAGTGAGCACCCGAGGTCCAGACCTTTTGGCCGTTCACGATCCACTCGTCCCCGTCACGCACCGCCCGGGTCTGCAGCGAGGCGAGATCCGAGCCGGCGGAGGGCTCGGAGAAGAGCTGGCAGGCGATGATGTCGCCCCGGTAGAGGGAGCGTAGGTACAGCTCCTTGGCCCTATCGCTGCCGTGGGCGAGGATCGTCGGAGCGATCATGCCGAGACCGATGCCGCGAGGACCCTGAGTCGGTGTGGCGTAGCGGGACTCGATGGCCCCGTACAGAGACTGGTAGGACTTTGGAAGCTCGCGGCCGCCGTATTTCCGCGGACCGGTGATCCAGCCGAAGCCGGCATCGAAGACCTTCTGCGCCCACGCCTTGGCAGCGGCCACCTCGATGGCGTCCTGCTCGGGAGTCCGCTCCGGCAGCACGGAGATCTCGTCGGAGCCTTCACCGAATGCGGTCCGCGTCGGCGGCTTCAATGTGGCGTTCGCCGCCAGGAACGTCTCTGCGTCAGCGGCGAACTGCTCTTCGGTCACATCCAGGATCTCGTCCACGCTCGTGTTGGCCACGTCCGCACTGTAGTGGTGAGCGTCCGCTGCGTGAATAGCCGCCCGGACTAGGTTGACTGGACCGGGGATACGGAGGTCGACGGAGATGTCCGCAACGGACCCATGGCAAGCAGTTCTCGAGCGGATCGACGACGGCGCCCGGCTCATCGGGCTGGAGGCGGACACCCATCGCATGCTGTCGGTGCCGACGCGAGTCCTCGAGGTCGCCGTCCCCGTGCGGATGGACAACGGCAGGGTGGAGGTCTTCCTCGGCTGGCGCGTGCATCACGACGTCAGCCGAGGGCCGGGCAAGGGCGGTATTCGCTTCCACCCGTCAGTGACCGTCAGCGAGGTCAAGGCACTGGCCGCCGAGATGACGCTCAAGTGCGCAGTCGTCGACATCCCCTTCGGCGGCGCCAAAGGCGGTGTTCAGGTCGATCCCCGACTGCTCTCGGAGTCGGAGCTCGAGCGCCTGACGCGCCGGTACACGATCGACGTGTCCTCCCTGCTGGGTCCCGACCGGGACGTACCGGCGCCCGACGTGAACACCGATGCCCGCGTCATGGCCTGGTTGATGGACACGATCTCGATGTTTCGCGGTGAGGCCGTCACCGGGATCGTCACGGGGAAGCCCATCGCCGTCGGGGGGAGCCTCGGCCACGTCGGTGCGACCTCGCAGGGTGTCCTCATCTGCTCGCGCGCCATCTTCCACGAGCTCGGCCTGCCCATGGCCGGGGCGAGGGCCATCGTGCAAGGGCACGGCAAGGTGGGCGGTCCGCTGTGCTACCTGCTGTCGTCGGCCGGGATGAGGGTCGTGGCGGTCACCGACGCCGACGGCGGCGTCTACAACCCAGCCGGACTCGACACCTTGGCCCTCGCCGACCACGTGGCTCGACGTGGCACCGTGGACGGCTTCGAGTTGGCGGATCCTCTCGACCCGGCCCGGCTCTGGGAGATCGAGTGCGAGCTGGCCGTGCCGGCAGCACTCGAGAACACGATCACGGCGGCCGTCGCCGAGCGGCTGGCCGCCAAGATCGTCGTGGAAGCCGCCAACGGTCCGACCCTGCCGGAGGCCGATCCCATCTTGGAGCGCCGTGGCATTGTCGTCGTGCCGGACATCCTCGCAAATGCAGGTGGCGTCACGGCCTCGTACTTCGAGTGGGCGCAGAGCCGGCAAGGCTTCGCCTGGGAAGAGGAGGTCGTCGCCGAGCGCTTGCGGCGCATCATGGAGACTGCCTTCGACGCCTGCTGGCAACGGTCGAAGGAACTCAAGGTGACGTTACGGCGGGCGGCGGTCGCACTGGCGCTCGAGCGCGTCGGCGAAGCCATCCGGCTGCGCGGCCTGTTCCCCTAAGAGACTGTTCTCCGAACGGTCATGGAACCTGGCGGCGGGCAACGGGAGGGCCGCCGGAGTGGCGGGAGGGGGAATGCTGCTGGAGGCTTCCTCGCCCGGCACCTGAAGCTGGATCTCTCGCCGCTTCGCGAGTCGCGCGACTTGCGGAGCCTCTTCGCGGGCGGCGGTATCTCCTTCGCCGGCAGCATGCTCACCTACGTCGCCCTTCCGTACCAGACCTACGAGCTGACGCATTCCTCGCTCGTCGTCGGCCTGCTCAGCCTCGCCGAGCTCGTGCCGCTCCTCGTGACCGCCTTCATCGGCGGTGCCCTCGCCGACGCTGTCGACCGCCGCCGCATGGTCAGGCTCACCGAGGCCGGCATGTGCCTTGTCTCGGTCCTGCTCGTGCTCAACGCCCACCTGGCACACCCGCGCTTGTGGGTTCTCTTCGCCGTCTCGGTGCTGCTGACGGCCTTCGACGGCCTGCAGCGGCCGTCGCTCGACGCCATGGTCCCCATGCTCGTGCGGCCGGATCAGCTGGCGGCGACCTCGTCGATCATGTCCCTGCGCAGTCAGCTCGGGATGATCGCCGCCCCCGCCCTGACCGGCGTGATCATCGCCGCAGGAGGCTTGACGCTCACGTACACACTCGACGTCGCCAGCTTCGTCATCTCGCTCGCCTTCATGCTGCGCCTCGGCGCCATGCCGCCGCCGAGCCAGTCGGACCTCTCGCTGCGGGCGATGCGGATCGGGCTCGCCTACGCCTGGCAGCGCAAAGATCTGCTCGGGACCTACCTCGTCGACATCAACGCCATGTTCTTCGGCATCCCGAACGCCTTGTTTCCTCAGCTGGCATCTCACCTCGGCGGCGCCTCGGCCCTCGGAGTCCTCTACGCGTCACCGGCATTGGGAGCCTTTCTCGTGACGGCGACGAGCAGCTGGGTGGCTCGTGTCCGCCGCTACGGCCGCATGATCGCGGTGGCGGCCGCTCTCTGGGGTGCTGGCATCGTGCTGCTCGGGTTCGCGGCGTCGCTCTCGCTGGCGGCGCTCGGCCTCGTGATCGCAGGTGCCGGCGACATGATCAGCGGGCTCGGCCGCTCCACGGTCTGGAACCAGTCCATACCAGACGACCTGCGAGGACGCTTGGCCGGCATCGAGATGCTCAGCTACTCGTCCGGGCCGACGCTCGGGAACGTCGAAGCCGGGATCCTTGAGCGGCTCGTCGGTCTGCGCACCTCGATCGTGGCGGGTGGTGCGCTCTGTGTCGCCGGCACGGCCTTGCTCTCGCTTGCTCTGCCGGCCTTCTGGCACTACGACGCCCGCCAGGGTGAGAAGCACCGGCAGCTTCCTGGCTGAGGTGGCTTTCTCGAGTTGCCGCCGCTTGCGCCCGCACGAGGGCGATACTGAGTCCGCGGCGAAGACGGTCTTCGCCGGCTTGATCGGGAGGCTCGATCTGATGCGAGCACGTCGGTGTCTCGCCGCGGCCCTCTGTGTCGCCATGACCCTCGTCCTTGGCGGCTGCTCGCTCGTGAAGTCGGCTGCCTCCACGTCCACGACCACGAGCACCTCGACGTCGACCACGACGACGACGAGCCCGCCGACCACCACGACGACGACGTCGAGCACCACGACGTCAACCACTGCCGTGGCGACCTGCACCATGACCTCGTTCACCATCAAGACCGGCCAGAGCTCGGGGGCGGCCGGCACGATTGCGCTCGCATTCGTCGTCACGAACACCTCGACGACGGCCTGCGCGCTGCGCGGGTACCCAACGATCGTGCTCGTGCCCGAGTCGGGCACGGTGCACCCGGTCATCACTCATATCGGTTCGGCCAAGGGCATTGCCGTGGCGCCCGCCGGCGAGGCGGGTTTTGCGCTCGAATACAACGACGAGGCGGTGAACGGCGGCACGACGTGTCCGGAGATCTCAGACGTCGACGTCTCCTTGCCGCACGTGGCCGGCGCGTCGCTCAGGGTCCCCGCCCACTTCTGCCCCTACGGTCAGCCGAACCTGAGCGTGTCCGCCGTCCTCTCGCTCGCCGAGCTTCACGACCTCGTCGGCTGACGGAGGGGAGACCCATCGTGCCCGCAGCAGCCGACACCGCTCTCGTGGGCGGCTCCGTCTACACCCTCGACGCGGCGAGGCCGTGGGCAACGGCGTGCGCCATCGGGGGCGGCCGCATCATCGCCGTCGGCTCGGAGTCCGACGTCCTGTCGCTCTGCACCCCGTCGACCGCCGTCATCGACGTACAGGGCGGCATGGTGGTACCCGGCTTCCAGGACTCCCACGTCCACCCGCCCATGGGCGGCCTCGAGATGCTTCGCTGCAATCTCACCTCCGGCTCTTCACGGGCCGACTACTTCGAGATCATCGCCGCCTACGTCGCGGCCCATCCCCACCTCGAGTGGATCCAGGGCGGTGGATGGTCGATGCCGGCGTTTCCCAACGGCCTTCCGACGGCCTCCGATCTCGATGCGATCGTCGGCGGTCGTCCGGTCTACCTGCCCAACCGCGACCACCACAGCGCCTGGGTGAGCTCGCGAGCCTTGGAGCTTGCGGGGATCACGGCTGAGACGTCCGACCCGCCGGACGGCCGTATCGAGCGCGACGCCTCCGGCCGCCCGACGGGAGCGCTCCACGAAGGGGCCATGCGACTCGTGGAGCGTCTCCTCCCGGCGATGTCGGCAAGCGATTACGTGGACGGGCTGTTGGCGGCGCAGGCCTACCTCCACTCGCTTGGGATCACCGCATGGCAGGACGCCTGGGTCACCTCGACCCCCGGTGACAGCTCGTTCGCGGCGTACCTGTCCTTGGCGGGCGACGGCCGCCTGACCGCCCGTGTCGTCGCCGCTCACTGGTGGCAGCGGGGGAGTGGGTCCGAACAGGTGGATGGTTTCGCTGCCCTGCGAGCGGCCGCCGCCGAGTCGGACCGCCTCCAGGCGAGCTCGGTGAAGATCATGCAAGACGGCGTGTGCGAGACCTTCACGGCCGCCCTCCTCACGCCATATCTGGACGTCCACGGACACGCAACGGACAACTGCGGCTTGTCGTTCGTCGACCCGGAGGCCCTCAAGGAACACGTCCGACTGCTCGATGCCGACGGCTTCCAGGTACATGTGCATGCCATCGGCGATCGAGCGGTGCGGGAGGCGCTCGACGCCATCGAGGCGGCCCGTGTCGCCAACGGGTCGAGCGGTTTGCGCCATCACGTCGCCCATCTGCAAGTCGTGCACCCGGAAGACTTGGACCGTTTCGCCCCCCTCGGCGTCGTGGCCAACTTCCAGCCTTTGTGGGCGTGTGCCGATGCCCAGATGGTGGAGCTGACGATGCCGTTTCTCGGTCCGGAGCGCTCTGCGCGGCAGTACCCGATCGGCTCGTTGCTCTCCCGCGGCGTCGCTGTCGCCTTCGGCAGCGACTGGCCGGTATCGAGTCCCGATCCCCTCGCTGAGATGCATGTTGCCGTCACACGGCAGCCGCCGCCTGGTGCCGGCTTCGCCGGCGACGACGCGCTCGAGGCGCCGTTTCTGCCGGAGGAGCGGATCGCTCTCGCCGACGCCCTTCGTGCTTTCACACTGGGTTCTGCCTACGTGAACCATCTGGAGCATGACACCGGATCGGTAGAGGTGGGCAAGTTCGCCGATCTCACCGTCCTCGATCGGAACCTCTTCGAAGTGGACGATCTCGACGGGGGTTTCGTGGAGGCACACGTGACCATGACGATGGTCGGTGGTGATGTCGTCTACGAGCGCGCCCCATCGTCGTGAGCCGAGCCGGGCTCGTGGCAGACTCCAGAGTCCGGCAGTGGCCAGGTGGGTGACGGGCGCTTAGCTCAGGTGGTTAGAGCAGCTCGCTTACAACGAGCAGGTCGGGGGTTCGAGTCCCTCAGCGCCCACTCGACAAAATGGGGAGAGAGAGGCGGGGAGGCCGGGGCCGGCCAAAGCAGGGCGACAGCCCAGGCCAGAGGCCCGGGAAGGCAGCGGACGGGGCCACGAGGAGACAGGGGAAGGGCAGGCGGCCGGAAGGGGAAGG
>JBKQSP010000008.1:0-86595 GCA_052143575.1 Acidimicrobiales bacterium | reverse complement strand
CCCGCCCGGCGCCTACCCGGTCGAGTTACTTGAGCTCGACGCTGGCTCCGGCGGTCTCGAGCTGGGACTTCGCCTTCTCGGCGTCCTCCTTCGAGACCTTCTCCAGTACCGGCTTCGGGGCGCCGTCGACGAGATCCTTCGCCTCTTTCAAACCGAGGTTCGTAAGGGCACGCACCTCTTTGATGACCTGGATCTTCTTGTCGCCCGCAGCCGTGAGGATGACGTCGAACTCGTCCTGCTCCTCCTCGGCCGGCGCCGCCTCAGCAGCACCGCCCGCCGCCGGCGCTGCGACAGCCACCGGGGCGGCCGCCGTCACGCCGAAGCGCTCCTCGAACTCCTTCAGGAGCTCGCTCAGCTCGAGGACGGTCATGCTCGAGATGCCGTCGAGAATTTCTTCCTTGGTTGCCATCGTTGCTCCCTGTCGTTTCCTGCTCGTGGTGGTTGTACGGACTATTCGGTTTCGGGCTCTTCGGCTACGGGCTCTTCGGCTGCAGGCTCTTCTGCTGCAGGCTCGGGGGTCGCAGCGGCTTCGGCGGACTCGGCGGGCGAAGCCGCCGCCTCGCTCGCCGCAGCCTCTGCTTCGGCGCTTACATCCGGTGCCTCTGCCTCGGCCGTCTCGGCCTCTGCGCTCGCCTCGGGCTCCGGCTCGACCGCAGCTTCCGGCTCGGCGGCAGCTTCTGGCTCAGCCTCCGCCGCAACGGCCTCCGGCTCGGGGGTCTCCTCAGGCTCAACAGCCGTGGCAGCGGCTTCCGGCTCAACCTCCGCGACAGCGACTTCCGGCTCGGGGGCGGCTTCGGCTTCAGCTGCCGGGGCGCTGGTGTCGTCGCCGGCGGAGGTTTCTCCGCCGGAGGCGGCGCCTGCGCCCTCACCGGCGCCCTCACCGGCCGATGAGTCGGAGACCGTGACCGGCAACGCCTCGCCCCCCGCCACACGCTGGTCGATGAGCGCCGAGATGCCGTAGGCAAGGTTCTGCGGGAGGGCCTTCAGCAGGCCGGCGAACTGGCGCATCGGGGCGGCGAGGGCGCCGGCGATCTGAGCCAGCAGCACGTCTCGCGACGGCAGGTCGGCGAGGGCGTTCGTCGTGCGGGCGTCGAGCACGCCCGAGCCGACGAAACTCCCCTTCACGACGAGCGCCGGATGCGTCTTGGCGAACTCGCGGAGAATCTTGGCGGCCGCTGCGACGTCCTTGTCGATGAAGGCGATGGCCGTCGGGCCCTCGAGCATCGTGTCCATGGCTGCATGCGGGGTGTCGGCCGTTGCCCGCCGCACCAGGGTGTTCTTGTAGATCTTGTACTCGGCGCCAGCAACCCGCAGCGCCCGGCGGAGGGTGGCGAGATCGCCGACCTTCAGACCCCGGTACTCGGTGAGGATGGCGGCGTCCGCTTGCGCGAGGTGGTCTTTGACCTCCTCGACAACAGCGACTTTCTCGGCTCTCGGCCCAGCCACCGGTGCTCCCTTCGTTCGTCTCGGCAATAACAGCGATCGTGTGACCCGGTCGGGGACTCGGGCACAACGCGGCGCGGACGAACGGAAGCCTTGGGAGACTTCGCCTCGTCAGGCGGGCTCTCGCCCATTCAGCACGCGTGGTGCACCGGAGGTCTACGGCGACTGGTCAGTCGGTTTGTGCGCAGTGATGCTAGCCGACCCGGCCCGGTCGCCCGAGCGCAGGTCGCACACCTAAGCCGAGGCGGCCAGCTCCTCGTCGGTGATGCGCACCTTCAGGGTGTCGATGTGCACGCCGGGGCCCTGGCTCGGCGAGAGGGTGACGGAACGGACGTAGCGACCCTTCGCCGCCGCCGGCTTCACCCGCACGAGCTCGTCGACGACGGCCCTGAAGTTCGTGATCAGCTGGTCGCGTGTGAAGGACGCCTTGCCGATCGGGACGTGGATGTTGCCCACGCGGTCCGTCCGGTACTCGACTCGCCCGCCGCGAAACTCCGACACGGCGCGGGCAACGTCGGTCGTCACCGTTCCCGTCTTGGGGTTCGGCATGAGGCCGCGAGGACCGAGGACACGACCGAGGCGACCGACCTGCGCCATCATGTCCGGCGTAGCGATGGCGACGTCGAACTCGAGGAAGCCTTCCTTCTCGATGCGCGCCACGAGGTCGTCCGCCCCGACGACGTCGGCGCCGGCGGCGCGCGCCTCAGCGGCAGGCTCGCCGGCGGCGAAGACAGCGACCCGCTTCGTGCGGCCGGTGCCCGCCGGCAGCGCCAGGGAGCCGCGCACGATCTGGTCGGCGCGGCGAGGGTCGACCCCGAGCCGCACGGCCATCTCGATCGTCTCGTCGAACTTGGCGGAGGCGAGGCTCCTCACGAGGTCGATCGCCTCGAGCGGCGAGTAGAGCCGGGTGCGGTCGAACCGCTTCAACAGGTCCGTGTAGCGCTTTCCAGTCGTCACTTCGAGTCCCTTTCGGTGAACATTCGAACGCTGGTCATCCGACCGAGATGCCCATGGAACGAGCCGTGCCCGCCACCTGGCGCTTGGCGGCCTCGAGGTCGTTGGCGTTCAGGTCCGGCATCTTCTTCTCGGCGATCTCCGTCAGCTGGGCATCGTTGACGGAGCCGACGATCTCCCTGCCGATCAGGGCGGCGCCCTTCTCGACGCCGGCTGCTTCCCGCAGCAGGACCGTCGTGGGCGGCGTCTTGAGGATGAACGTGAACGTCCGGTCCTCGTAGATCGTGATCTCGACGGGGATGATGGTGCCGCGCTGGTTCTCGGTGGCGGCGTTGTACTGCTTGCAGAACTCCATGGTCTGCACGCCGTGGGGTCCGAGCGCCGTCCCCACAGGGGGCGCGGGTGTTGCCGCCCCGGCGGGCAACTGGATCTTCACGACTGCGGTGACGCGGCGACGGGCCATGCTGGTGCGCCTTCTCCTTTATGTGCCGATGCTCAGGGCCTCGCCCTAGAGCTTGGCGACCTGGCTGAATTCGAGCTCGACCGGGGTCTCCCGGCCGAAGATGTTGACAAGGACCTTCAGCTTCAGCTGGTCCTCGTTGATCTCGGCGATCTGGCCCGAGAAGTCGGCGAAGGGGCCTTCCTTCACGCGGACCGTCTCGCCTACCTCGTGCTCGAGGCGGGCCTTCGGGCGCTTCTGACCCTCCACACCCTCCGGGCGGACCTGCAGGATGGCCTCGACCTCGGAGCGGGGAAGCGGCGTGGGCTTCGTGCCCGGCCCGACGAAGCTCGTGACGCCCGGAGTCTGGCGGATCACCGACCAGGAGTCGTCGTCGAGATCACAACGGCACAGCAGGTAGCCGGGGAACACCTTGCGCTGCACCGGCACGCGCTTGCCGTTCTTGACCTCGATGACCTCTTCCATCGGGATCACGACCTCGAAGATGCGGTCCTCCATGTTCATGGAGGAGATGCGGCTCTCGAGGTTGGACTTCACCTTGTTCTCGTAGCCGGCGTAGGTGTGCACGACGTACCAGCGACCGGGGCGGTCGTAGGGGCTGGGCGCCTTCTCGACCGGCTCCTCTTCCTCGTCCTCCTCCTCGGCGAAGAGATCGACGGCCTCGGCCTCCGCGACGGCCTCGGCCTCCTCGATGGCCTCCACCGCATCGGCAGCGGCGCCGTCGGCGACGGCCTCCAGCACGGCGACCTCCTCGATGACCACCTCGGCGGCCTCCGGCGCGACCGGCTCGGCGGCTGCTTCCTCGATGACCACCTCGGCGGCAAAGGGGGAGGAATCGTCGATCATGGCGTCCTCGGGATCAGTGGTCTCGTCACTCACAATTCTCATCTCGATATCACTTGGTGAACAGGATCAGGACGAGCTTGGCGAAGAGCGCGTCCAGCCCGAAGACGACGGCCGTGAGGAGCACGACGGTGCAGAACACCACGATCGTGTACTTGACGACCTCGGCGCGACCCGGCCAGGCGACCTTCACGAGCTCGTTGCGAACCTCGCGCAGGTACTCCCCGATTCGCTTCGGGAGACTCGGTCGATCCGCCTTGTCGGCGGCTGCCACCCGCGCCGCCGCCCCAGCGGTCCGATCCCGCTGCGGGGCTGCCGGGGCGCCATCGGGCCCGAGCTGACCCTGGCGCTGCAGGAGGCGCTTGGTTTCTCTGTTCACTAACGGACCTCGGCTCGAAACGGAGCAGGCGGATCTATGGACAAATGGGTTGAGCAGGGCAGGAGGGACTCGAACCCCCAACCGCCGGTTTTGGAGACCGGTGCTCTGCCAGTTGAGCTACTGCCCTCAGTGCGGGCGTTCTCGCCCGCCACGGGGCTGAGCACCGAGCATCCCGGGCACCATCACGATAGCACCAGCTCCCGCCGGCACTACATGGCGGGCATGCGCCCGGGCGAGGGCGACCAATCCGACGGCTGCTCCCCCGGCCGCCACGACGGCCCCGGCATAGGCGAGGCTGCGGCCGGTCAGGACGGAACGGATCATCCTCCGCTCGGCGGCGCTCCCGACGACGGTGAGGATGTCCGCCACCACGCCGGGCGGCGGCTCCACCTCGGCGACGGCCAGCTGGTGGAGGAGCCGCACGAGGCGGCGATAGCGAGCGAGCTCGGCCTGGCAGCGCAGGCACGTCTCCACGTGCGACACGAGCGGGACGGCGGCCGGGAGGCCGTCGTCGAGGATCCGGGGCAGCTCCGAGACGACCTCGGCGCAGCTGACCGATCCGACCCGACGCCGCGGGCGGGCGAGCGAGGCGAAGCTCCGGCTCGTCGTGACGACGGCGCCGGCGGCCCCGGACAGGCGGCTCACGCCGAGTGCCCCAGCGTCGAGCCGGCGGTGGCGGCCTCGAGCGGCCTGGGCGGCGCAGCATCGGGCGACGCCTCGTCCACCGGCTCGGGCTCGGCGTGGCGGCCCGGGAACAGCTGCTCGCGCAGGCGGCGGCGCGCCCGGTGGAGCCGTACCTTGGCGGCGGCCTGGCTGATCCCGAGCTCCTTGGCGATGTCGCGGTGCGAGAGGTCGTAGACGTCCCGCAGCACGACGACGACGCGAAGCTGGTCCGGCAGCTCGGCGAGCGCCGCCACGAGGCGCTCGCGGTCGACGGCGGTGCTGGCCACCGATTCGGGGTTGCCTTCGCTGCGCTGCTCGATCAGCTGAGCGGCATCGCCGAAGTCGTCGAGGAGGTCACAGGAGGAGCGCTGTCGCCGCTTGAGGAGCGAGGCGGCGCAGTTCACCGTGATGCGGTGCAGCCACGTCGAGAAACCCGCCTCCCCTCGGAAGCGCCGCAGCCCCCGGAAGGCCCGCAGGTAGGCGTCCTGCATGACGTCGCGGGCGTCGTGCTCGTTGCCGACGAGGCGGAGCGCCAGGGCGTAACAGGCCGGCGAGGTGATGCGCACGAGCTCTTCGAAGGCGGTCGTGTCCCCGCCGCGGGCGCGCTCGACGAGCGCCTCGGTCAGCTCGGCCAGTGCCGGCCGCTCGGCCTCGGAGAACCCGGACGCCAGCTGCCGCGACTCGAACGAGGCGGCATCAAGGACGGGGAGCGCAGTCACGACGGGGCGGACTCGGCGACGCCGAGGCTCAGCGGGTCTCCTTGTGCACGGTGTGCTGGCGGTCCCAGCGGCAGTACTTCTTCATCTCGATGCGCTCGCGGTCGTTCTGCTTGTTCTTCGTCGTGATGTAGTTACGACGCTTGCAGACCTCGCAGGCGAGGGTGACCTGCACCCGCTTCTCGTTCTTGGCCATCTGTCTCGATCCTTCGGTCGCCGAGGGTCTTGGATACTGGTAGCGGCGGCGGGACTCGAACCCGCGACCCCACGATTATGAGCCGTGTGCTCTTACCAACTGAGCTACGCCGCCCTGGAGCCCCTTGTGGGAACTCGAGGGAGCCCCCTGTCGGAATCGAACCGACGACACCAGCCTTACCATGGCTGTGCTCTGCCGACTGAGCTAAGGGGGCGACATCACCCAGCGGGCATGTACGCGCCGAGATCATACCGGCTCCATCGCCGCGCATCACTACGATCGGCCGCCATGCTGGTGCGTCGGGCGGTGGAGAGCGACTCGGAGGCGATCCGCCTCATCTACAACACCGCCGTGCTGACCTCGACGGCCACCCTCGACCTCGTGCCGAGGAGCCCGAGCGACCAGGCAGCCTGGATGTCGGGGCATTCCGGCGTCTACCCGGTGCTCGTCGCCGATGCCGACGGGGTCGTGGCGGGTTTCTCTTCGCTGTCGGCCTACCGGCCCCGGCCCGGGTATGCCACGGCCGTCGAGGACTCCATCTACGTGGCCGAGGAGTACCGCGGTCACGGCATCGGCAAGCTCTTGCTGAACGCCGCCGTGGAGACCGCCGTCAACCACGGCTTCCACTCCGTCATCGGTCGCATCGTGACCGAGCAGGCGGCCTCCATCGCCGTGCACAAGGCGTGCGGCTTCGAGATCATCGGCATCGAGCGCGAGGTCGGGCGCAAGTTCGGGCGCTGGCTCGACGTCGCCCTCGCCCAGCGCATGCTCTGATCCTGTCTCAGCCGGCCCCGTCTCCGTGGCGGCCGGCGCCGGCGGCGAACCGGGCGGCGCCGGCGACGGCCTCGCCCAGCACGGGCAGCCCCCGCCGCACCTCGTTGGCGAGGGCGTCGGTTTCGCTCATGCCCTCCTGCTCCAGGGCGCTCAGGCGATCCGACCGCAGGCAGGCCTGTGGCAGGAGGGCCAGCTCGAGGGCGAGCGCCTGGGCGGAGGCGAGCGCTTGGCCGGCCGGGACGAGGCGGTTGGCGAGCCCGATCGAGAGGGCCTCGTCCGCAGCCACGGCCCGGCCCGTGAGGATGAGGTCGAGCGCCCGGCTCGTGCCGATGAGGCGGGGCAGCCGCACGGTCCCGCCGTCGACGAGCGGGACGCCCCATCGCCGGCAGAAGACGCCGAACACCGCCGTCTCGTCGGCGACGCGGAGGTCGCACCAGAGGGCGAGCTCGAGGCCGCCGGCGACGGCGTGGCCGGAGACGGCGGCGATCACGGGTTTCGTGAGGCGGAGGCGGGTCGGCCCCATCGGGCCGTCGCCGCTCGCCTCCACGCGGTTCCCCTCGCCGGCGGCGATGGCCTTCAGGTCGGCCCCGGCGCAAAACGTCCCGCCGGCTCCGCTCAAGACGGCGACGGCGAGCTCGGGCGACGCCTCGAACGAGCGGAACGCCGCCACGAGGGCGGCCGCCGTCGGGCGGTCGACGGCGTTGCGCACCTGCGGGCGGTCGATGACGACGGTGAGGACCGGACCCTCGACCGAGAGGGCGACGGTGCCTCCCTGCGCCGCCACAGCGGCGTCGGCGCCCATCACGAATCAGCCGACGGAACCGTCAGCTCCGCCACCCTCCCGGCCTCTTGACGCCGCAGCTTCGCCACCTCGTAGAACCGCGGGGCGAAGGAGAGGACGGCGACGGCGACAAGGACGGCCACGGCGGCCAGCAGCACGAGCGGCCCCGCCCGCCCGAGGTAGGAGAGCAGCTCCTTTCCCCCCGGCAGCCCGAGATAGGACATGACGGCGGACAAGACGATCAGCCCGGAGCGAGTGCGGCCCTGCGCGATGGGCACGAGCACGATGATCCCCCAGACGAAGTACCACGGTTGGATGACGGGGCCGAGCACGACGACGGCGAGCAAAGTGAGGCCCATGGCCCGCAGGCTGCTGACGCCGCCGTCGGAGCGAAGGAGCAGCGACACGGCGATGACGGCGGCCGCCGCCAGTCCGATGCCGTGGACGATGTTGATGATCGAGGCGTGCTCGCCGAGGCCGACGGCGTTGACGAGGCGGGTGATGAGCTCGCCGATCCCCGTGGCAGGGTCCATCCAGGACGTCACGGTGCCCTGGTTCTTCACGGCCAGCACCCATCCCCAGCCGAGGCCGACGGCGTAGGTGACGGCCACCATCGTGGCGCCGCTGACGGCGAGCGCCTTGGCGGTCGGGCGCAGGCGGGCCCGCCAGGGGAGGCCCACACCGGCCCAGTCCCAGCCGACGTAGACGACGCCGATGAGGGCGGGCGCCTTCACGAGGCCGGCGAGCGTGCAGAGGACGACGCCGCTGAGGCGGTGCCCTTCGCGGGCGAGCGACAGCCCGGCCACGAGCAGCCCCATCATGAGGGCGTCGTTGTGCTCGCCGGCGACGAGGTGGAACAGGATGAGCGGATTGAGGGCGACGAGCACGAAGGCCTGCGCCCCATCCCGCCCGTAGCTGCGCGCCAGGCGGGGGGTGAAGATGGCGACGAGGACGACGCCGAAGACGGCAAGGACGCGAAACCCGAGCACGGCCGCCAGCTCGTTGTGGTTGACGAGCGAGAGGATCTGGCCGGCCGTCCCGAGGAACACCGGGCCGTAGGGCGAGGTGGCCCTCGCCCAGAGGGAGTCGACGAGGGAGGCGAACTGGTTGGCACCCTGGCCGAGGTCATAGGGCGGGTACAGGTAGGGGTTGATCCCCCGCGAGACCTGCTCGCCCTGGCCGACGTAGCTGAAGACGTCATGGCTGAAGAGGGGCGCCACGACGAGGAGCGGGAGCAGCCAGACGACGAAGACGGGCACGAGGCGGCGGATCGGGGTGCCGGGATGGCGGCGGGTCAAGCGCGCCACGGCCACCCAGGCTCGGATCATCAGGAACATGCCGACGTAGACGGCCACGACGCCGACGAGCTCGTGGCCCCGTACGGCGCCGGCGCCGAAGTACCAGAGGCGAACGTCGTGCAGCAGGATCTGGGCGGAGTCGGACAGCGTCTGCAACGTGTTGTGGTTGAGCGTGAACGGTGAGGTGGGCTGCGAGGCTCCCCAGAGCACGAGGAGCGACCCGATGGCCCCTGTGAGCGCCGGCCAGAACAGCTCGCGGGCAAGACGGGTCTCTCCCGGCACGTAGGGCTCGGCTGCCGGCTCGGGCGTTCGCAGCCAGCTGAAGTGCTGCAGGAACGGTCCGATGCGCGAGCCGCCCGCCCGCAGGAGCGCTCTCGTGCGACCTGGGGAGCGTGCGTCGCCGCTCAGGCGTTCCGAGGTCCTCATTTCGTCCTGTCGCGTTCCCGATGTGCGCCGTGGCGTGGCCGACCGTGGGATCGAGACCGAGCACCCGGCGCTCGAGCACGGCTCCCCGTGCGTGAACGCCTCAACGGGCTCGGCGACGGCCGCTTTGAACATTCGATGCTACCAGGGGGTTCTGCCTCGGCGGGAGCGGTTCTCCAGCCTACGATCTGTCGTGCCCGCGACCGGGAATGTGCCGACGGCGGGCTGGACCCGAGCCGACTGGAAGGCCTCCGCCCTCCTCGCCGGCTTGCCCGCCCTCCTGCTCGCCGCTGCCGCCGGCGCCGGCTATCCCCTCATCACGGGTGACGACCTCACCCAGAACTACCCCCTCGAAGAGCTCTCCGGCCAGATCCTGCGACACGGTCACCTGCCCCTCTGGGACGGGTTCTTGTGGTCGGGCACGCCGCTGCTCGGGGGCACGAACGCCCACGCCCTCCTGCCCATCACACTCCTGTTCGCCCTCCTGCCGCCCGTGGCCGCCTGGGTGGTGGGCGAGGTCGTCGTGCTGGCGGCGGCGGCCATCGGCTGCCAGCTCTTCCTACGCCGTACCGGTTGCGGGACGCCGGCGGCGGCGCTCGCCGGCTGCAGTTTCGGCCTCGGTGGCTTCGTCAGCTCCCAGGTCGTCCACATCGACTTCGTGGCCGCTGCCGCTGCCCTGCCCTGGGCCCTCGTGGCCCTCCACGGCCTGGCGACGAGGCCGCCGCCCTCGCGCCCGAGACACGCCCTCCTCCTTGGGCTCGCCGCCGCCTGGATGTGCCTGTGCGGGAGCCCCGACATCGTCATCGACGCCATCGTGGTGTGCGGCGCCTACCTCGCCCACCTCGTGCTGCAGCCGTTGGAGGCGGAGCGCCGCGCCATCGATCGGCTGCGGCTGTGCAGCTGGACGCTCGCCGGCGGGGTGGCCGGGGTCGCCCTCGGGGCGCTGCAATGGCTGCCGTCCGCCTCCTTCGTCTCGGCATCGCAGCGGGCTCACCCGAGCTTCTCGTTCATCTCGGGCGGCTCCCTCGACGGTGCGAACTTCCTCGAGCTCCTCGTCCCCCATGTCCTCGGCGGTGGCTTGCTCGGCTCGCGGGCCTTCGGCGGCACGTTCCCCCTCGCCGAGGTCGATGCCTACCCCGGCGTCGTGGCACTCGTCGCCGTCTTCGTGATGCTCGCCAGCTGGCGGCAGGCCTCCGCCTGGCGGTGGCGCGTCTGGCTCCTTGTCTGCGCGGCGGCACTGCTCGTCGTCTCCGGCGACCACACGCCACTCGAGCACGTCATCGCCGCCCTTCCCGTCGTGGGCGACCAGCGCTTGCCGAGCCGCGGCCTCATCGGTTTCGCCCTGGCGACCTCCCTGCTGAGCGGCTACTTCATCGACGCCCTCCTCCTCGTCCACCCCACCCGCCGCCAGATCGCCGCCGGCCTCGTCCCCCTCGTCGCCATCGGCGGCGTCGTGGTCGCCACCGTCGTGACCGGCAAGCCGGCCGGGGGTGCCCTCACGGCCCACGCCGGCACGGGTTGGACCCTTTCCGGCGTCGTGCCCGATCTCCTCCTCAGCACGCTCCTCGCAGCGGCCGGCGCCAGTCTCCTCCTCTTCGGCCGGCGGCTGGAGGGGCGTCGGCGCCTCCTCATCGTGGCCGCCCTCGTCGTCGTGGATCTCGTCGGGTTCGACATCAACCAGTCGTCGTTCGCCCCCGAGTACGCCTCTGCCCTCTCGCCCGCCGACGGCGCCGCCGTCGCCGCCCTCGCCGCTCCGGGTCGCTACCTCGTCATCGACCCCCACCTCCTCGACAGCCGCGCCCTCGACGGCATCGGCGCTCCCGACCTCGGCGTCGTGGACGCCCTCGCCGATGCCGGCGGCTACGGCTCGCTCCTGTGGGGTCCCTATTCGGCGGCCACCGGCACCCACACCCAGGACGGCGCCTCCCTCGCCGCCGTCGCCGACGGCACCTTTGCGGCCCTCGGGGTGAGGGCGCTCCTCGTCCTCCCGTCCGAGCTCGTGACGGCGGGCGCCCCGCCGCCGGCCGGGCCGGTGATCCGGGCCGGTGCGGCCGCCCTGCGATGGTTCGGGACGACGGTGGCCGTCGCCTCCGTCACCCTGAGGGCGACCGCCGGCGCCTCGCCCGCCGCCCTGCGAGCCCTCGGGGGCGCCTTCACCTTGCTGGCGAACGGGGGGCGGCCCATCGCCACCGCAGGGAGCGAGCTGGCCTCAGAGGGCGAACTGACCGTGGCCTATCCCGCCCCCGTCCTGGCGGCCGGCCTCGAGATCCGGGCCAGCCCGGCGGCGAGCGGGCTCGAGCTCTCCGAGCCGCTCGTGCGCCCGGCCCATGGGCCGGCCTTCTCGACGGGGACGCCGCTGTCGCTCGCCGTCGCTGCCGGCGGTTGGGTGCAGACCGGTGAGCTGGCAGGTTTCGATGTGCTCACGAAGGTGGCGGCGCCTCCCTTCGAGGTGACGGCGGCGGGGGCATCGGTGACGCTCGTGGCGGGCGACGTCTGGACCGGGAGCGCCTCGGTGACGGTGAGGACGCCACGGACGGCCGAGCTCGTCCGCTCCGTCGCAGCCCTTCCCGGGTGGCGAGCCACCCTCGAGCACGCCGGGCGCCTGTCGGAGGTCCCCGTCCGTCGGCACGGTCTCGTGCAGAGCATCGACGTCCCCGCCGGCGACTCGACCGTGACGTTCTTCTACGTCGCCCCCGGCTGGGCCCTCGCTCAGGTCGTGGCGCTGCTGGGCGCTCTTGGCTGCGCCGCCCTCGTCCTCGCCCCGGCGGTGGCGAGACGGCGACGGCGCCTCAGCGGGGGCGGTGCTCGGTCCCCCGCCCCGGGGTGACGAACAACGCCGTGCCGGGGACGACGACGTCTGCCGTGTGCCAGACGCCCTTCGGGTTGATGACCGCCTGGCCCGGGCCGAGCTCGATCCGGTTGTGGCCGTCGGGCAGATCCTGGATGAGGATGCTGCGCCCGTCGAGCTGCACCACGAGCTCGTCGCCCGCCGGGTGACACTCCCAGTACGTCCAGGTCTCCGCCTGCGGCGACATCACCACGAGGCGGCCGTCCGGGCCGTCGCCCGCCGTTTCCTGCTCGTAGCCCTCGAGGTACTCCGCCGTCCACGCGAAACCCGGCAGCTCCCTCGCCACCGACCCCAGCCCGAGATGCACGAACGTGGAGGAGAGATCGAATGCTGCCGGTGTGGTCATGGTCGTGGCCCCCTCATCGCTGTGAGCAGCTCTCGCCGGCGCACGCCTGCTCTCGGCGGGCGCCAGAGCCGCCTCGTGCCTAAGATTCCCGTCGTACCCGGATTCGCCTTCGCGCCCGGATTCCCCTTCGTGCCCAGTCTCGCTGAGGCGCCTGCGGGTCGCAACCGGGTGGCTCAGGGCCTTTGTCAGGGACATCCCCGATTCTCAGCCTGCCGGAACCGGGCGCAAGATGGCCGCATGCCTTTCTCGGACGCCCGACCGACACGATATTATACTGAGGATGCTACGTGGCCCAAATGCCCGAGCAGCCGCCCGCCATCGCTCATCAACCGCTCGAGTGACGCCGCCGATCGACGCCGTGGCGCCCGAGGAGCGCTCTTGCGAGTGGGCCGGGAAGGATTCGAACCTTCGAAGGCTGCGCCGACAGATTTACAGTCTGCTCCCTTTGGCCACTTGGGTACCGACCCGCGGCCTGACACCATAATCGACGCTCGCCGGGCAGGTGATCGTCGCAGCCTGCTGCTCGCCGGGCACGCTCGGCTAGCTTCGTCCTCATGCCGAGCTTCGACGTCACGTCCGAGGTTGACCTGCAGGAGGTGCGCAACGCCGTCGACCAAGCCTCCCGGGAAGTCGCCACCCGCTTCGACTTCAAGAACACCGGTGCCTCCCTCGAGCTGAAAGATCACGAGATCACCCTGCACGCCCCCACGGAGGACCGCCTGCGAGCGCTCGTGCAGGTGCTCGAGGAAAAGCTCGTACGCCGCCAGGTCTCGCTCAAGGCGGTGAGCTTCGGGAAGATCGAGGAGGGCTCCAAGGGCGCCGTGCGCCAGGTGGCCACCCTCAACGCCGGCATCTCCAGCGATCATGCCAAGCGGATCAACAAGATCGTGAAGGACCTCGGTCTGAAAGGCGTCAGCTCGCAGACCCAGGGCGATCAGGTGCGGGTGATCGGGAAGAAGCGCGACGACTTGCAGGCCGTCATCGCCGCCCTCAAGGAGGCGGATCTCGACATTCCCCTCCAGTACGGCAACTACCGCGACTGACGCCGGCCCCGGCCGGGAGGGGCGCTGGCGATACCTTCACCGGCGGGCCTGACAAGATGGGATGACCATGGCTTCGGAACGTTGCACCCCGTCGTGCATCACCGTCGCCCTCCCGCTCGGCGGGCGAGTCGTGGTCGCCGGCGACCTGTTCCTGACCGGATCGCCGACGCCGGCCTCCGCCGTGGCCTCCCGTGAGCTGGCCGGAGCACTCGAGCGCATCTCCGGGCCGGGCGCCCTCGTCGTGGCCGGCAACCTCTTCGAGCTCACCGAGCAGCCCGCAGAGGAGCTGACCGCCTCCCTGCGAGCCCACCCCGAGCTGGCCGACGTCGTGGCGGCCTGGCTGCAGCGAACCGATCACCGCGTCATCCTTCTGCCGGGCACGCGTGACCGGGCCATCTGCTACGACGAGGCGACCATCGGGGTGCTGCGTGGCAAGGGATTCGAGGTGGCGCTGGCGGTCGACCTCGACGTGGAGACGACCTCGGGGCGCAAGCGCGTGCGGGTGGAGCCGGGCTGGCGCTACGACCCGCTCAACGCCTACGCCGACCCGAGCGACCCGCGGGACACGCCGCTCGGCCATCACGCCATCAACGAGTTGTTCCCCGCCCTCAAGTCGACCAAGACGGGCTGGCTCGAAGGCATCGACCGCCTGGCCGATCCAGCCGGCCTTCCCCGCTTCGTCACCTCCCGCCTCATGTACCGCCGCCTCGGCAGCTATGCCTGGTGGCTCCTCATCCCGATCGGCATCGCCGTCATCGCCCGCATCCCCGAGCTGGCGTTGTTCGGCGGCAGGCTGCACGACATCGCCCGCCCGCTCCGCGACGTCGCCCTCACGTTGGCGCTCGAGCTCATCGGGGTGGCCATCCTGCTGGCGGTCGTGAACCACCGCGTCTGGGCCGGCCCCGGCAGTGCCCTCCTCGGGCCGCCCGGCGACCGAGCGAACGACTCGGCCCGTGACGCCGCCCGCAAGCTCGTCGCCAGCGGGTACGACGGCCTCGTGACCGGGCACACCCTTCGGGCCGAGCTCGTCAGCATCGGGTCCGGCTTCTTCGCCAATACCGGTGCCTGCGCCGAGCTCGTGGAGGAGCGGCGCGGGGCCTTCGGGATGCCTCCGGTCTTCGTCCGCGACGAGCAGATCTCCTTCGTCGAGATCGACGCCGGCACTGACCCGGTCGGCGGCGAGGAGACCGAGGGCGCCGCCGGAGCGGGCGGGGAGCTGCGGGCCCGCCTCTGGCTCTCCCGCCAGCAGCGGGCGGCGGGCGGCTTCGTCGAGCGGCTGGCTGCAGGCCGGCGGCGGCCACCGATCGAGCTCGCCGTCGTGGCCTGCTTCCCCGGCGACGCCGCCTGGCCCCATCTCGACGACCCGACCCGGCACCGCAAGCGCATCCGGCGGACAGCCGCCATCGTCGTGCTCCTGAGCGGCATCCTCGACCTCGTGACCGCCCTTGTCCCCGTGCAGGTGAGGGGACGCCTCCACCCCTACCTCGGCTACATCCCGCTCGGCGCCAGCGAAGCGGCCGGTGCTCTCGACGCCCTCGCCGGCATCGCCCTCCTCCTCGTGGCACGGGGCCTGCGACGGGGACAGCGCCTTGCCTGGATCGTCGCCGTCGCCATCGAGGCAGTGACGTCCGTCCTCCACCTCGTCCGGGGCGGCCAGATCCTGCCGGCCCTCTTCGCCCTTGCCGTCCTGGCGGGGCTGCTCTGGGGGCGGGACTCCTTCCGGGGACGCTACGACCCGCCTTCGATCCGGGCCGGGTTTCTCACCCTCGTCGTAGGAGTCGTCGGCGTGACCGTCTTCACGACGCTCGCCCTCTGGCTCGGCGTCGCCATCGACCGTCATCTCAACCTCCACCACACGAGCGTGCAGTCGCTGCCCCTCGGCTCGGCCTTCCTGGCGGCCGCCGGCGGCCTCATCGGCCTCAGCCCGGTGCAGCTGCCCGACACGGTCGGCGACTTCCTCTCGCCCGCCCTGCTCGCCGTCGGCCTCGGGCTCGCCGCCGTCGCCCTCCTGCTCGTCTTCCGACCCGTCGTCGACCGGCGCCTCGCCCGCCGCCCCGGCAGCGCCCCGGGCACAGACGGGCCGAGCGCTGCTGCCGCCCTCGGTGCGCCCGAAGCCATCCTCAGCCAGCCCGAAACGGAAGCCGTCGCCGAGAGCCTGCAGGAGTTCGAGCGAGCACGCGACATCGTCACACGGCGGGGCGGCACCCTCGACTACTTCGCCTTGCGGAGCGACAAACAGCACTTCTTCGACCGCGACAGCGTCGTCGCCTACGCCATCCGCTCCGGCGTCTGCTTGGTCTCGCCCGACCCCATCGGGCCGCCGGAGGAGCGGGAGCGGCTGTGGGCGGGTTTCCGGCACTTCGCCGACGGGCACGGTTGGACGATCGCCGTGCTCGCCGCCGGGCAGGACTGGCTGCCCATCTACCGGCAGTCGGGCATGCGCGATCTCTACATCGGAGACGAGGGCGTCGTCGACGTCCGCACCCTCTCGCTGCAGGGCGGCACGAAGAAGGGCCTTCGCCAGGCCGTCAACCGGATCGCCAAGTACGGCTACACCATCTCGTTCCACGATCCCACCGAAGTCGACAGCCGCCTCGCCACCGCCCTGCAAGGGGTCATGACGCAGAGCCGGCGGGGCGGGGTGGAGCGGGGCTTCTCCATGACGCTCGGGCGCATCTTCGACCCGCACGACAAAGGCTTGCTGCTGGCGGTCGCCAGCGACCCCGCCGGCCACCCCGTCGCCTTCTGCCAGTTCGTGCCGGCGCCGGCCATCGACGGGTACTCGCTCGATCTCATGCGACGCGACAACGGCGATCACCCCAACGGGCTGTTCGACTTCATCCTCGTGCGAACGATCGAGCACCTGCGCGAGACCGGGCACGCTCGTCTCGGCCTCAACTTCGCCATGATGCGGGCGGTTCTCGCCGGCGAGGCCGGCACCGGCCTCTCCACCAAGGTGGAGCGCTGGGTGCTGCGGCGCATGTCCGACTCGATGCAGATCGAGTCGTTGTGGCGCTTCAACGCCAAATTCGACCCCGCGTGGCTACCCCGCTTCGTCGCCTGGGACTCCGCCGAGCAGTCACTCGGCGCCGCCCTTGCCATCGCGAGGGCGGAGAGTTTCTGGGAGCTGCCGATCATCGGCCGCTTCCTCGTGCCGGAAGCCCCCGAGCCGGCGGCGGTGCCGCCTCAGGAGGCGGCCACGACGAGCGCCTCGAGCAGCTGAGGGCGCCGGCTCAGAACAGCAGCTGGGCGGCGTGCACGAAGTCGAAGAGGGGAGCCGGCCAGATGCCGAGCACGACGGTGAAGGCCACCGTGAGGAACAGCCCGACCTGGGCGAGCGCCGGCACCTCGACACGATCGGGCGCGGCGTCCCCGCCCGCCGCACTCGCCACCTCGGTGCCCACCTCGGCCGCCACGGCGACCGCCGCCGTCGCAAGGCCGCTCGAGGCATCGGCGGCCGTCCCAGCGCCACCGCCGTCACCGGCGATCGACTCCGCCGGGGCGGCCTGCGCGGCCGGGGCGCCGCCGTACATGACGAACACGACGCGGAGGTAGAAGGCAGCCGCGACGGCGCCCGAGAGCATGGCGATGACGGCGAGGGCGTAGGAGTGCGCCTGCACGGCCGCCTGCACGACGTACAGCTTGCCGAGGAAGCCCGTCGTGAAGGGCGCTCCCGCCTGTGCGAGGAGAAGGATGGCGAAGGCCAGCGCCAGGACGGGCTGGCGGCGCCCGAGGCCCCGGTAGCCCTCGATCTCGTGGCGGCGGTCGCCGCGCGCGCCCACGAAGGCGATCACCGTGAAGCTGCCGAGCACCAAGAAGGCGTAGACGAAGACGTAGTACAAGCTGGCGGCGATGCCGGAGGCGGCGGCGGCCTGCAGTCCGAGGAGGATGAAGCCGGCGTGGTTGATCGAGGAGTAGGCGAGCATCCGCTTGATGTCGCGCTGCACGAGACCGAGGACGGCTCCGGTGACGAGCGTGAGGATGGCGAGGACGAACAGGATCGGCTTCCAGTCGACGGCGAGGGTGCTGAAGGAGGAGAAGAACACCCGCAGCAAGGCCGCGAAGCCGCCCACCTTGGCGATGGCCGCCATGAAGCCGGTGGCGGGCGTCGGCGCCCCCTGATAGACGTCCGGCGTCCACATGTGGAACGGGACGGCGGCGATCTTGAAGCCGAAGCCGACGAGCAGGAGGGCGAGGCCCGCCAGCAGGAGCCCGTTCGACGTGAGGACGTTGTTCGCCAGGTAGGAGGCGATCTGGGCGAGGTTCGTGGAGCCGGTGGCGCCGTAGGTGAGGGCGATGCCGTACACGAAGATGGCCGACGAGAAGGCGCCGAGGACGAAGTACTTCATGGCGGCCTCGCCCGACTCCTGCCGGCGCTGGTCGAGGCCGGCGAGGATGTAGAGCGGGATCGACATGATCTCGAGGCCGAGGAAGATGACGATGAGATCGTTGGCCGCCGCCATGAACATGGCCCCCGAGGCGGCCAGGAGGGCGAGGGCGTGGTACTCGGGCCCGGCGATCCCTTCCCGGCGCAGGTAGCCGTCGGCCACGAGGGCGGCCACGACGAGGATGCAGGACGACAGCACGACGAAGGCGACGGAGAAGCCGTCGATGTCGAGCGACTTCGCCACGGCGGCGAAGGCGCCGTGCAGCTGCACGATGTGCCAGAGCACGAGGGAGGCGACGAGAGCCGCCACGGAGATGGCGAGGGTGGCGGCCGTGTAGACGCCGGTCGGGATCTGGCGGACGGAGAGGGCGCCCGCCAGCAGCAGCAGGAGGGCGCCGCCGATGCAGATCAGCTCCGGCATGATCGCCGTGTAGTCGATGTGGGGCGTCGCGATGGTGCCGGCGACGGCGAGCAGGCTCATCGTGTGGCCTTCCCGCCGGCGCTCGTGAGCTTGGCCGTCAGGTTCGCCACGGGCTGGCCGGCGGGCGGCACCGTGGCGTGCCCGACTTGTTCGACGTGGTTCACGAGCAGGTCGACGGACGGCGTGATGCGCGAGAGGACCGGGCCGGGGAAGACGCCGAGCAGGACGATGAGGGCGATGAGGGGCGCCATGTAGGCGCTCTCACGCCAACTCACCTCTTTGAAACCCTTCTCCGCCGGCGTCGGCTTGCCGTGGAACACCTGCTGATAGGCCCAGAGCAGGTAGACGGCGGCGATGACGACACCGCCCGTGGCGACGACGGCCCACCACCGGTGGGTGAGGAAGGTGCCCGAGAGGATGAGGAACTCCCCGATGAAGCCGCTCAGGCCGGGAACCCCGATGGAGGCCAGCATGACGACCGTGAACATGCCGGCCATGACGGGGGCCTTCGCCTGCAGGCCGGTGAGATCTCTCACCGAGAAGCTGCCGGAACGACGGTAGATCATGGCGACGAGGAGGAAGAGCGCCGTCGTGTAGATGCCGTGGTTGACCATCTGCAGCACGGCTCCCGAGAGTGCCGGCCCAGTGAGGGCAAAGGCCCCGACGACGATGAAGCCGATGTGGGCGAGCGACGAGTAGGCGACGAGTCGCTTCAGGTCGTGCTGCACGGCGGCCACGACGCCGCCGTAGATGATCCCGATGACGCCGAGGGTGAGCAGCCAGGGGGCGAGGGTGACGACCGCCTTCGGGAACAGCTCGAGGTCGAAGCGGACGATGCCGTAGGTCCCGAGCTTGGCCATGACGCCGGCGAGGATGACGGTCCCGGCCGCCGGAGACTCCCGGTAGGCGTCGGGCGACCAGGTGTGGAACGGGAAGATGGGGGCCTTCACGGCGAAGGCGGCCGTGAAGGCGAGGAAGAGCAGCACGCCGGCGGTGTCCGAGAGGTGAGTGGAGGCCAGGGCGCGCACGTCGAAGGTCGTCACGCCCGTCTGGCCGGCGTGGATGGCCACGAGGGCCAGGATGCCGACGAGCAGGAAGGCGGACGCCCCGAGGGTGTAGAGGAAGAACTTCGTGGCGGCGTAGCCGCGCCGCTCGTGCCCGAAGCCGGACATGATGAAGTAGACGGGCACGAGCGTGAGCTCGAAGAAGAGGAAGAAGACGAGGACGTCGAGGGAGAGGAAGCTCCCGAGGCAGCCCGCCTCCAGCAGCAGCAGCCAGGCGACGAACGTCGGGTCGTGCCGCCTCGGCCCCGCCGCCGCCAGGGCGATCGGGAAGAGCAGTGCCGTCATGAGGACGAGGAAGAGGGAGATCCCGTCGACCCCGAGGGTCCAGCGGATGCCGAGGGACGAGATCCAGGCGTGGCTCGAGACGAGCTGGAAGCCGCCCGAACCGCTCGCGAACGTGGCGAGCACGGCGATGGCCACCCCGAGGGTGGCAAGGACGGCGGCCCAGCCGATGACCTGCACGGCACGGCGCTCTGCCTGCGGGCTGGAGGGCGCCAGCAGCGACGCCACGACCGGCAGCACGAAGGCGGCCCCGGCGGGCAGCAGGACGAGCACGGTGAGGTAGGGGAAGCTGCTCATGACACGGCCCTCACGGCCACGTAGGCGAGCAGCACGACGAGTCCGCCGAGGAGCCCGAGGGCGTAGTTGCGGACGTAGCCGGTCTGCACCCTCCGCAGCCGGCGGCCGGCGCCGGCGACGAGGGCACCGAAGCCGTTGACGGCGCCGTCGATCACCTTCGTCTCCACGTCGGCGGACGTCACCTCGGCGAGCTCGGTCGAGCCGTGGGCGAGGAAGCGGTCATAGGCCCAGTCGACGTACCAGGCGCGGCGCAGGAAGGCGGGCTCGAGCTCGGCGTGCTCGCTCGTGCTGCGCCACAGCCCGAGGGCGATGGCGACACCGAAGGCGGCGAGCACGGCGTCCCCGAGGGCGAAGGCCCATTGGGCGCCCGTGGAGAAGTGCAGCTGCAAGAGCTCGGAGCCGACGACGGGCGTCAGCCACCGCTCGAGGTAGTCGAGGGGGTGGAAGGGGAGGTTGATGATGCCGGCGACGGCGGAGGCGGCGGCGAGCACGACGAGCGGGAGCCGCATGACCCAACCGGGATCGTGCGGGTGCAGGGCGCCCGCCGGCGAGCCGTCGCCCTCGGCAGCGCCGTGAGTCCCGTCACCGCTGCGGCGCGCCTCTGACCACCGCTGCTGACCGCTGAAGGTGAGCAGGTAGCAACGCCCGAGGTAGTACGCCGTGAGGAGGGCCGTGAGGGCGGCCACGGCGTAGAGGACGGGGCTGAGCGAGTAGGCGTTCATGAGGACGTCGCCCTTCGACCAGAAGCCGGAGAAGGGGGGGACGCCGCCGATCGACAGCCACCCGATGAGGAAGGTGACGCTCGTGACGGGCATGAGCCGGGCGAGGGCGCCGAAGCGTTTCGTGTCCTGCTCGTCGTCCATGGCGTGGATGACCGAGCCGGCGCCGAGGAAGAGGAGGGCCTTGTAGAAGGCGTGCGTCAGCATCAGGAAGATGGCGGCCACATAGGCACCGACGCCGGCGGCGAGGAACATGTAGCCGAGCTGGCTGATCGTCGAGTAGGCGAGGATCTTCTTGATGTCGTCCTGGGCGCAGGCGATCGTCGCCCCGAGGAAGGCCGTGGCGGCGCCCACGATCGCCACGACGTGGGCGGCGTCCGGGGCGAGGTGCAGGATCGGGGCGATCCGGCACATGAGGTAGACGCCGGCGGTCACCATCGTGGCGGCGTGGATGAGGGCGGAGACCGGCGTCGGGCCCTCCATGGCGTCGGCCAGCCAGGGATAGAGCGGCAGCTGGGCCGACTTGCCGGCGGCGCCGAGGAAGAGCAGGAGGGCGATGGCCGTGAGCGAGGGCGTCCCGACGTGCCCGAGCTGTGCGAAGACGGTCCGGTACTGCAGGCTGCCGGTGCGCTCGAAGGTGAGGAACATCGCCAACAGGAACCCGGCGTCGCCGATGCGGTTGAAGATCATGGCCTTCTTGCCGGCGCTGGCGGCGCTCGGCCGGTCGAACCAGAAGGCGATGAGGAAGTAGGAGCAGACGCCGACTCCCTCCCAGCCGAGGAAGGTGAGGAGGAAGTTGTCCGCCAGCACGAGGATGAGCATCGAGGAGACGAACAAGTTGAGGTAGAGGAAGAACTTCGGGAAGTTCTCGTCGTGCTCCATGTAGCCGATGGAGTAGAGGTGGATGAGCGTGCTCACGCCCGTCACGAAGAGGGCCATCGTCATCGAGAGGGGGTCGATGAGGACACCGGCACTGACGTGCAGCCGGTCCACCGAGAGCCACGTGTACCACGTCTGGTCGTAGGAGCGGGCGCCGGCGGCCCGCCCGAGGAGGCCGGCGAACACGACGATGGTCGTCACGAACGACGCCAGCACCATGATCGTGGCGAGCCAGCCGGCCCGCGGGTTCCCGAGCTTGCGCCCGCCGGCGGTGAGCAGGAGGAACCCCAGGAAGGGGAACAACGGGATCAGGAAAGCGGCATGCAGCACGAGGCGCTCAGCCCTTCAGCACGTGGACGTCGTCGGCGGTGGCGCCCAGGCGCCGCCGGTAGATGGCAACGATGATGCCGAGGCCGACGACGACCTCGGCGGCGGCGACCACGAGCACGAAGAACACGACGGCCTGCCCACCGATGTCGTCCAGCTCTCGGGCAAAGGTCACAAAAGTGAGGTTGGCGGCGTTCAGCATCAACTCGACGCACATGAACATCACGAGGACGTTGCGGCGGACGAGCAGCCCGACGGCGCCGATCGTGAACATGGCGGCGGCGAGCGTCAGGTACCAGGAGGCGCTCACGGTCATGGCTGGCTCCTTTCGTCCCCGCCGCCCACGGTGACACCCGGTCCCTCCGCCGGGGCGACGTCGGCGGCGGCCTCGTCGTCCGGGTCGATGCCGTCGCCATCGTCGCCGAGGCCGTCGCCGGACGCCCCCGGCGTGTCGTCGTCGACGATGACGGCGGGGGCGTTCGTGCCGCGTGCCGGCCGCCGGGCGAGCACGACGGCGCCGATGATGGCGATGACGAGGAGGGCGGAGGTGATCTCGAAGGGGAGCAGGAACGTCGTGAAGATGGAGGTCCCGAGGACGTTCACGTTCGGCGTGCTGCCCTGGTTGAGGGCGCCGCCCGTGGCGTGGGCTCCCGTCGGCCAGCGGCCGCGGCCGAGAACGATGACCTCGGCGAGCACGAGGACGCCGAGGATGACGGCGGTGAGGCGCTGGCCCTTCAACGGGTCGGCCGCGATCGCCTCCGCCCGGTCGACCCCGAGCAGCATGATGACGAAGAGGAAGAGCACGACGATGGCGCCGGCGTAGACGATCACCTGCACGGCCGCCAGGAACTGGGCGTTCTCCTCCACGAAGAGAACGGCGACGCCGAACAGCGTCATCACGAGCATGAGGGCGGAGTGCACCGGGTGTGTCGAGACGACGACGCCGACGGATCCGACGATGCAGATGGCGGCGGCGAGGGCGAAGGTGATCGTGTCGGGCAGGGTGGCGGTGGCAAGGAGGAGGTGCACGGCTCTCAGCGCGCCCTTCCGCCGAGGCGACGGGAGATCTTGTCGCGCTCCACGACGCGCACCGAGATGTTGCCGGTGGCGCCGTCGTCCCGCTTGCCGCTCTGGCCGCCCTCGGGGGGGCGGACGCCGTAGCCGAGCTCGCCCGACCACTGCACCTCGCCCTCGTAGTCGGCCGATCCCGACGGCGAAGTGGCTCTCATCCAGGCCGAGGTGTGCTGATCCTCCCCCTTGCGCCAGTCCTCCCACGGCAGCTGCTGCGGCTTGCCGTCGTCGTCGACGACGAGCTCGCGCTTTGTGTAGATGGCGTCCGCCCGGTTCGTGAAGGAGAACTCGAACATCTTCGACTCCGTGATCGCCTGCGTCGGGCACGCCTCCACGCAGAGATCGCAGTGGATGCAGCGCAGGTAATTGATCTCGTAGACGAATCCGAAGCGCTCCCCCGGCGAAACGGGCTCATCGGGCGGGTTGTCCGCCCCCCGCACGTAGATGCAGTCCGCCGGGCAGACGGCGGCGCACAGCTCGCACCCGATGCACTTCTCCATGCCGTCCTCGTAGCGGTTGAGGACGTGGCGCCCGTGCAGGCGGGGCGGCTTCGGCTGCTTCGCCTTCGGGTACTGCGTGGTGACCCGCGGCTCGAAGACCTGGCGGATCGTGACCTTGAAACCTCCGAACAACGGCGGCAGCATCAGCCATCACCCCCGACGGGCTCGTCGGGCAGGACCGGGCGCAGCAGCACCGGGCGGGGCGGCGCCTGCGAGCGGGCGAGGTCGGCCTCGCCGGCGGCGAGGAGGCGGCGCTGGCGGCTCACGTCGCGGGAGCGCTGCAGGAGCGGGTAGGCGGCGCCGCAGGCGGCGAGGACGGCGATGCCCCACGGGCGGCTCTCGCCGAGGGCGGCGAGGACGAGCAGCCAGGCGAGCGAGAGCGGGATGAGGAACTTCCAGCCGAAGTCCATCAGCTGGTCGTAGCGCATGCGCGGGAGGGCGGCGCGCACCCAGACGTAGCAGTAGAGGAAGACGAGCGTCTTGCCGGCGAACCAGAGGATCGGCCAGAGCCAGCGCACGACGTGGAAGCCGGGGCCGTCCGGGCCGCCGAGGAAGAGCGTCACGATGACGGCCGACATCGTGATGGTGTTCATGAACTCGGCGAGGAAGAAGAGGGCGAAACGCAGCGAGGTGTACTCGGTGTGGAAGCCGCCGACGAGCTCCTGCTCGCCCTCGCTCAAGTCGAAGGGCGGGCGCTGCAGCTCGGCCGTGACGGCGACGACGAAGATCACGAACGGGACGATGCCCGTGCGAAAGACGTTCCAGTGCCAGATGCTGGAGGCCTGCACGCCGACGATCGTCCGCGTCGAGAGGGAGTGGCTCTCGAGGATGACGGCCACGATCGACAGGCCCATGGCCGCCTCGTAGGAGATCATCTGGGCGCTCGCCCGCACGGAGCCGAGGAGGGGGTACTTCGACCCGGACGACCACCCGGCCAGCATCGTGCCGTAGACGGCGGCCGAGGAGAGGGCGAGGAGGAAGAGGATGCCGATGGGCGGGTCGGCCACCTGCAGCTCGACGGTGTGATGGGCGATCGTGACGACGCCGCCGACCGGGACGATCGTGAAGATCAAGAGCGCCGGCAGGAGCGCCAGATAGGGCGCCAGCTTGAACACGATGCGATCGGCCTCGGTCGGCATGAGATCTTCTTTGAAGAAGAGCTTGATGCCGTCGGCAAGCGTCTGCAGGATGCCGTAGGGACCCGCCCGGTTGGGGCCGATGCGGTTCTGCATGTCGGAGATGACCTTGCGCTCGAACCAGATCATCAACATGACCGAGACGAGGAGCACGACGAAGGCCACGACGACCTTCACGACGGCGATGACGAAGACGCCGAGGTCGACGCCCTGCAGGAAGAGGGGATCGCCCATTACGCCAGCGTCTCCACACGTACGTGGGTGACGATCGCCGAGGCGTCGAGCAGGTCGGCGGCGCTCGGCTGGTCGACGGGGACGACCCCGAAGGGCAGCACGGCGACGCCGGAGGGCAAGGTGTCGTCGGCCACGACGGGCACGATCAGCTCGCCGGTGAGCGAGCGCACGCGGACGTCGTCACCCTGGCGCACGCCGAGCTGCTCGATCTCCTTCGGGCGCAACCGCAGCGCCTGGCTCGGCACGAGCGGGGAGAGCGACGCCGCCGCCTGCAGCAAGGTGCCGTGGTCGTAGAGGGAGCGCCTCGTGACGAGCCGGAAGGCATAGCCGTCCGGCGGCGGCGACGTCGGGGCGGCAAAGTGCCCCGTCCCCATCGCCATGAGGGCGGGCCGCTTCGGAGACGGCCCGTCGCCGCCCGGGGCTGCCACGCCCGCCACGGCGCCGGCATAGAGGGGCGCCCCCTGCTCGTCCACCGAGGTGATGCCGGGCGTCGCCATGGGGTCGATGCGATCGAGGCGGCGGGGGCTCACGGCGACGCTGGGCAGGGGCACGACGATCCCGTCGGCGCCGGCGGCGCCGAGGAGGGCATGCAGGCTGCAGCCGTGGTGAGAGGGCGCCAGGCGCTCGATCTCGGACCAGATGCCGTCGACGTCGCCGAAGCCGAGGTCGGCGCCGAGGAGGCCGGCGAGCTCGACGGCGATGATCCAGTCCGGCCGCGCCTGCCCGGGCGGCACGACCTTCTGGGCGAGGCGGCTCACGCGCCCTTCGATGTTGGTCGTCGATCCCGCTCGCTCGATCGAGGTGGCAGCGGGCAGGACGACGTCGGCGAGCAGGCTGGACGGGCTCGCGATGGCGTCGACGGCGACGAGGAACGGCACCGCTTCGAGGGCTTGGGTGGCGAGGCGGCGGTCCGGGAAGTCGGCGAGCGGGTCGGCGCCGAGTAGCACGAGCGTCCCGATCTCGGCGCTGACGGCCGCCTCCAGCATGGCGGCCGTGTCCATGCCCCGCTTGTGCGGGAGCGAGCCCCAGGCGGCGCCGTACCACTCCGCCCCCTCGTCCGAGCTGACGCGGCCGGGCAGGACGCCGGGCGCCAGGCCCATGTCGAGGGCGCCGAGGACGTTGGAGCGCCGCAGGGCGGGGAGGAAGCGCACGCCCGGCCAGGCCTCGGCCAGCACGGCGGCGGCCGACGCCAGCTGCGCCGCCGACTCGGCGAGCGATGGCCGCCCGAGCACGACGACGATGCCGTCGCCCTCCGGCGAGGACTCGAGGGCGCCGGCAAGGGTTCTGCGGGCGGCGGCGAGGGCGTCCGAGCCGACCCCGGGAACGTCGCCGGGAAGTGAGGCCGACAGGCCGCGGGCGAGCGCCACGCTCTCGCCCGGGCGGTAGAGGAGGCAGGCGGCCGCCACACCGGAGAGCGAGGTCGGCACGGGCGAGCACTCGACGATCTGCAGGCCGTCGTTGGCCGCCGCCGCCCGCAGCCGCAGGTGCAGGACGGGAAGATCCTCGCGGAGGTCGCCCGCCAGCACGATGACCGCCTTGGCGCTGCAGGCCTCCTCGATCGTCGCCCGCGGGAGCGAGCAGACGAGCTCGGCGGGCAGGCCGTCGCCGAGCTGGGCGTCGAGGTTGTCGGTTCCGATGACGCTGCGGGCGAGCTTGGACCAGGCATAGGCGTCCTCGTTGGCGAGGCGGGCGCCGCCGATGATGCCGACCGTCTCGCCCGGCACCTCGCGGAGGCGGTCTGCCACCGCCCGCAGCGCCTCGTTCCAGCCGACCGGCACGAGGTCGCCCTGGCGGCGAAGCAGCGGGCTCGTGAGGCGGGCCGGGCTCGTCGTCGCCTCGTGCCCGTAGCGACCGCGGTCGCACAGCCAGCTCTGGTTGACCGGATCGGAGTCGATGCCGAGGTAGCGCACGAGCGAGCCGGCGGAGGACTGGGCGGCCACCCGGCAGCCGACGGCGCAGTAGGTGCAGGTCGTCTCGACTTGCTCGAGGTCCCACGGCCGCGACTTGAAGCGGTAGGGCACCGAGGTGAGGGCGCCCACCGGGCAGATCTGGACGGTGTTGCCGCTGAAGTAGGACGTGAAGGGCTGCTCGGGGAAGACCGCCACCTCGATGCCGTCGCCCCGCCCGTAGAAGTCGATGAGGGGTTCGCCGGCGATCTCTTCGGCAAAGCGGGTGCAACGGGCGCACTGGATGCAGCGTTCCCGGTCGAGCAGGGTGAGGGGGCCGAGGGCGATGGGCTTGGCCCAGTGCCGTTTCTCCTCGACGAAGCGGCTCTCGCCCGGCCCGCAGGAGACCGCCTGATCCTGCAGCGGGCACTCGCCCCCCTTGTCGCAGACCGGGCAGTCGAGGGGATGGTTCACGAGGAGGAACTCGAGCACACCCTCCTGCGCCTTGCGGGCCGCCGGCGAGACGGTGGCGATCTCCTGCCCGTCTGCGACCGACATGAAGCAGGCCGGCTGCAGGGAGGCCCCCCGCGGGCCGGACACCTCGACGAGGCACATGCGGCACATGCCCACGGGCTTCATGCGCGGGTGGTAGCAAAAGCGCGGGATGTAGACCCCGGCGCGCTCGGCGGCGTCGATGATGAGCTCGCCGTCCTCGGCCTGAAGGGCACGGCCGTCGAGCGTGATCTCAACCACGGCGTACCTCGTCCGGCGGCATCGGGCAGGCGCCCTCCTTCACGTGAAGGAGGAACTCGTCACGAAAGCGCGTGATGCCCGAGACGATCGGCGAGGGGATGGAAGGCCCGAGGGGGCAGATCGTCGTCTGCTTCGGCGGCCAGCCGAGGCCGGGGGCGATGTTGTCGCACAGGTCCATGAGGAGGTCGAGGTCCTCTTCGCGGCCGTAGCCGTCCTCGATGCGGCGCAGCACCTTCTCGGCCCAGCCGCTGCCCTCCCGGCAGGGAGTGCACTGCCCGCAGGACTCCCGGGCGAAGAAACGCGTAATCCGCCAGGCCGCCCGCACCACGCACGTCGACTCGTCCATGACGACGACGGAGCCGGAGCCGAGCATGGAGCCGGCCTTGCCGACGGCGTCCTGGTCGAGCCCGATGTCGAGGTGCTCGGGGAAGAACCAGGGCGAGGAGGCCCCCCCGGGGATGAAGGCCTTCAGCTGGCGCCCGTCCCGCACGCCACCGCCGAGCGAGGCGTCGTAGATGAGGTCGCGAAAGGTCGTCTTCGACATCTCGATCTCGTACCAGCCCGGTCGCTCCACGTGCCCGGAGAGGGCGAAGAGCCGCGTGCCGGCCGAGGATCCCGCCCCGAGGGCGGCAAAGGCGGCGCCCCCGTTCAGGATGATCCAGGGCAGGTTCGCCATCGTCTCGACGTTGTTCACGATCGTCGGCTCCCCGTAGAGGCCGATGGCGGCCGGGAAGTAGGGGGGCTTGATGCGGGGGAACCCCCGCTTGCCCTCGAGGCTCTCGAGCAGCCCCGTCTCGTCGCCGCAGATGTAGGCGCCGGCGCCCGGGTGGATGACGAGGTCGAGGGCGAAGCCCGAGCCGAGGATGTCGGGGCCGAGCGCCCCGTAGCCGTAGGCCTCGTTGCAGGCCTGCAGCAGGCGCTCGTAGCCGAGGGCGAACTCGCCGCGGCAGAAGAGGAAGGCCTGCGACGCCCCGACGGCGTAGGCGGCGATGACCGCCCCCTCGATGATCTGGTGGGGATCACCTTCGATGAGCATGTGGTCCTTGAAGGTGGCGGGCTCGCTCTCGTCGCCGTTGACGACGAGGTACGTCGTGTCGGCGGCTCGCCTCATCGACCACTTGCGCCCGGCCGGGAAGCCGGCGCCTCCCCGCCCGAGCAGGCTCGCAGTGTTGACCTCCTCCTGCACCTGCGCCGGCGTCATCGAGAGCGCCTTGCGGAGGCCGTCGTAGCCGCCGGTGGCAAGGAAGCGGGCGAGGGTGTGGGAGTCGTCGTAGCCCATGCGGGCCGTGACGATGCGGGGGTGGTCGGTGATCATGACCCACCCGCCCTCTTGGCGGCGGCCGCCTTGGCGGGCAGGCCGACGGCCCGGCTCACGCGGTTGAGGACGCCGTGCGGCGGCACGACGTCGGCGAGGCGCCCGTCGGCGAGGTCCTCGGCGAGGCGGTCGAAGCCCTCCTCGTCGATCGGCCCGAAGAAGCGGTGGTTGACCTGCACGCAGACCGCCTTGTCGCAACCTCCGAGGCACTCGGCCTCCTCGAGGTGGAAGAGCCCGTCGGGCGTCGACTGCCCGACCCGGATGCCGAGGTGATCCTCCGCATGGGCGAGGACGTCGTAGGCGCCGGCCAGCATGCAGGCGATGTTCGTGCAGACGGCCACGACGTAGCGACCCACCGGCTCGAGGTGGAGCATGTCGTAGAAGCTCGCCGTGCCGCGCACCTCCGCCGGCGAGCAGCCCACGAGCCTGGCGATGTCCTCCATCGACTCGCTCGTGAGGTAGCCGTGCTGCGACTGGGCGAGATGGCAGAGCGGGATGAGGGCAGAGCGCCGCTTCGGGTAGAGCGCCACGATCGCTTCGGCTTTGGCGAGGTTCTCGGCACTGAGGCCAGCTTCAGCCATCAGCGGTCCACTTCCCCCATGACGGGGTCGACCGAGGAGATGATGGCGATGGCATCGGCGATGAGGCCGCCGCGCAGCAGGGCCGGCAGGCTCTGCAAGTTCACGAAGCTCGGTGCCCGCACGTGCAGGCGGTACGGCTTGTTCGTGCCGTCGGAGACGAGGTAGCAGCCGAGCTCTCCCCGCGGCGACTCGACGGCCGTGTAGACCTCGCCCGCCGGCACCTCGAAGCCCCGCGTGAAGATCTTGAAGTGGTGGATCAAGGCCTCCATGGACTCGTCGATGCGGGCACGCGGCGGCGGCGTCACCTTCTTGTCCTGCGAGCGGTAGTCGCCCGGGGGCAGCTTCTCGAGGATCTGGGCGACGATGCGGCAGGACTCCCGGATCTCGTTGAGGCGGACGGCGTAGCGGTCGAAGGTGTCACCGACGGTGCCGGCGATGACGTCGAACTCGACCTGGTCGTAGTAGAGGTAGGGCATCGCCTGCCGGAGGTCGAAGGGCACGCCGGCTGCGCGCAGGATCGGCCCCGTCGCCCCGAGGGCGAGGGCGAGCTCCGGGCTGATGATCCCGACGCCTTCGCAGCGCTCCCGGAAGATGGGCTGGCCCGTCAGCAGCTCGTCGTACTCGTCGACGCGGCCCGGGATGGTGTCGATGATGGCGGCGACGTCGTCCTCCCACCCGTCGGGGAGATCGGCCGCCACGCCACCGGGGCGGATGTAGTCGTGGTTCATCCGCAAGCCCGTCGTCTTCTCGAAGAACGTGAGGATCATCTCGCGCTCTCGAAAGCCGTAGATCATCATCGAGGTGGAGGCGAGGTCCATGCCGTTCGTCGCCGTCCACATGACGTGCGACGAAATGCGGTTCAGCTCGCACATGAGCATGCGTATCCAGGTCGCCCGCGGCGGGATCTCGATGCCGAGCAGCTCCTCGGTGGCAAGGGCGTAGACGAGCTCGTTGTGGAGGGGAGACAGGTAGTCCATGCGGGTGACGTTCGTGGCACCCTGCACGTAGGTGAGCTCCTCGCCCGTCTTCTCCATGCCGGTGTGGAGGTAGCCGATGACGGGTTTCGAGCGGAGGACGGTCTCGCCCTCGAGCTCCATCATGATGCGCAGCACTCCGTGCGTGGAGGGGTGCTGAGGACCCATGTTGATGATCATCGTCTCGTCCTCGCCGAACTCGACGTCGACGTCCGAGGGGTCGAAGACGATGCCCTCCGGCAGCCGCAGGACGGCGGAGTCGTGATGGGCGCGGTCGGCGTCTCGCTGCAAGGCCTCGCGCGGGCTCGTGGCTTCGCTCATCGCGGCCCGGGGGCTTCCTTGAACTGAACGGGCACGCGGCCCACGCTGTAGTCCTTGCGGAGGGGGTGGCCCTCCCAGTCGTCCGGCATGAGAATCCGTGTCATGTCCGGGTGATCGTCGAAGACGACCCCGTACATGTCGTAGGCCTCGCGCTCCATCGCCTCGGTGCCGGGATAGATCTCGAACAGCGTCGGCAGCCGGGGCTCGTCAGCGGGCACCTGCACCCGGACGCGTACCCGTTGCGGCGGCGTGATCGAGGTCACGTTGACGACGACCTCGAAGCGCTCCGGCTCCACCCCGGGGGGCAGCTGGCGCTCGGGGTGCTGCAGGTAGTCGACGGCACACAGATCCGAGCAGAGAACGAAGCCGGCGGCGCGGAGCGCCTCGACGACGGCGACATAGGACGCCCGCTCGGGGTAGAGGACGAGGTGCCCGCGAGCATTCGTCCAGGCGGTGCCGGCGAGGGCGGGCAGGGCGAGGAGGTCGTCGCCGCCCTCCGCCCCGGCTGTCTCGGCGGCGGCGTCTCGCTCGCGGTCGCCCGGCCCGTCGCTGCCAGTCGGCCCGGCGGGGCCGTCGGACACGAGGGTCTCATCGCTCATCGCGGCGTGCCCAGGTGCACGGGCGAGACGCCGGGCTGCACCCAGCCGGCGACGGGCTCGCTCAGGCGGATGCCCTCACCGATGCCGGCCTGCGGGCGCCGGGTCAGCTCGCCCGTCCGGATCGTCTCGTGCAACGTCAAGATGGCGTGCATGAGCGTCTGCGGGCTCGGCGGGCACCCCGGGGCGTACACGTCGATGGGGACGATCTGGTCGACGCCTTCCACGATGGCGTAGTTGTTGAACATGCCGCCCGAGGAGGCGCACACGCCCATCGAGATCACCCACTTCGGCTCCACCATCTGGTCGTAGACGTGGCGCAGCACGGGGGCCATCTTCTGGGAGACGCGGCCGGCCACGATCATGAGGTCGGCTTGCCGGGGAGAGGCGCGAAAGACCTCCATCCCGAAGCGGGCGAGATCGAAGTCGGCCGCCCCGGCCGCCATCATCTCGATGGCGCAGCATGCCAAGCCGAACGTCGCCGGCCAGACGCTCGAGCGCCGTGCCCACTTGACGAGGTCTTCGAGCTGACCGGTCAGGAAATTGTGCTGGAGGTCTTCGAGTCCCATGGATTCCCTCGATCGCCTCAGGCAGCCTCGCCGCCGGCGGAGCCGACGGCGGCGGCGGGTGCCTCGATGTCGCTCTGTCCTGCACGCCCGCCCGGGCGGCCCGGCGGGGGTACCCGGCGCACGGTCGAGCTCGTCGTGCGCACCGGCTCGGACGTCTGCGGCCTCACCCGCTTGATCGGTCCCCAGTCAAGGGCGCCGTTCGAGATCAGGTAGATGAACGAGACGAAGACGGCGGCGGCGAAGACGATGATCTCCACCAAGCCGAAACGGCCCAACTGGTTCTCCACGACCGCCCAGGGGAAGAGGAAGATCACCTCGATGTCGAAGACGATGAAGATCATGGCGACGAGGTAGAAGCGGACCGGGAAGCGGCTCGCCGGCTCGCGCTCCGGCTCGATGCCGCACTCGTAGGGCGCCTCCTTGGCCGAGGTCGGCCGCTGTGGAGCCAGCAGCTTGGACGCGACGAACGAGAGGCTCGCGAAGGCGACGCCCACGAGGATGAGGAGAAAGATGGGGAGGTAGCTGTCCAGGCTGCCCATGGCTCGGTCGGTTCTACCACGCGCCCTCGCGGCCGGTCACATCAGCGCGCCGTCGCCTCCCCGTCGCCGGCGGGGGGCCCTGCGGACCGGGTCGGCGGAGGGCCGGCGGAGGGCCCCGGCCGGTCGCCGCCGCGCGGCCGCTCCCGTAACATTCAGGCGTGGCGAAGCCCGAAGGACTGCAGCCTCCCCGGCCGAGCGAGCACCACTGCGACGTCCTCGTCGTCGGCGGGGGCCCGAGTGGCTCGGCGGCGGCCTACTGGCTGGCGAGCCGGGGCGTCGACGTGCTGTGCGTCGAGAAGAAGCATTTCCCCCGCGAGAAGACCTGCGGCGACGGCCTGACGCCGCGCTCGGTGCGCCAGCTGCAGGACATGGGCCTCGAGGGTGCCCTCGCCGGCAACCACCGCTACGAGGGCCTGCGCTCCGTCGCCTTCGGACGTGAGCTCGAGATGCGCTGGCCGAAGCACCCCGACTTCCCCTCCTACGGCTACACGATCACGCGCTTCCAGCTCGACCAGCTCGTGAACGAGCACGCCGAGAAGGCAGGGGCCGTCGTCTGGCAAGGCGCCGAAGCCGTCGAACCGCTCGCCCCGCAGCCGCCGGCGCCGACCGCGACCCCGGCGGCCGCTCCTCGCACGGCGGGGGGCGCCGTCGTCGTCGACAAGGACCGCGGCACGCGGAGCGAGGTGCACGCCCGCTACGTCATCGTCGCCGACGGTTCCCTCTCCCGCTTCGGTCGCGCCCTCGGATCCGTGCGGGACAAGTCCTACCCGCAGGGCATGGCCATCCGGGGTTACTTCCGCTCACCCCGCCACGACGACGGCTACATCGAGTCCCACCTCGACATCCGTGACCGCGCCGGCAACGTCGTGCCCGGCTACGGCTGGATCTTCCCCCTCGGCGACGGCCGCGTGAACGTCGGCATCGGCCTGCTCTCCACCTCGGAGCGCTGGAAGGGCCTCAACACGACGAAGCTGATGGAGGAGTTCGTCGACTTCGCCCCGAAGTCGTGGTGCATCTCGCCGGCGACGGCCTGCTCGGTGCCGACGGGCGGCCGCCTGCCGATGAGCTTCTCCGTCCGTCCCCGCGTCGGCGCCGACTACCTCGTCGCCGGCGACGCCATGGGCGCCATCAACCCCTTCAACGGGGAAGGCATCGCCTACGGATGGGAGACGGGGCGGCTGGCGGCCGAGACGGTCACGGCCGCCCTCGCCTGCGACTCGCCGGCGGAGGCCGCTGCCATCCTCGCCGGCTACGAGCGACGCCTCGCCGACGAGTACGCCCGCTACTACGCCATCGCCAAGGCGTTCGTGCACGTCATCGAGGAGCCGAGGATCATGCGAGCCCTCGTCGCCGCCGGAATGTACGTGCCCCCGGTCATGAAAGGCGTCCTTCGCATCATGGCGAACCTGAACCGGCCCGACCGCCATGTCGGCTCGGAGGCGCTCTACCGCGGCCTCGTCAAGTTGTCGGAGGCTCGCGACCGGCAGCGGGGTCGCTCCGCACCGGCCGGCTGGCCACAGGACTAGCCCGCCCCGCCCGGCCGCCCCGCCCGGCCGGCCGGCACCGCTAGACGGCGGCGGTCCCGATCATGCCCGCCCGCGTCACCAACGCCGCCAGCTCACTCTCGCCCAGCGCCTGCGTCCCGGCCGGCCGCCGCGGCACGACGAGGTAGCGCTCCTCCGCGGTGGCGTCCCACACCCGTATCTCGACACCGGGATCGAGCTCGAACCCGAACTCCGCCAGCACCGCCCGCGGCTCTCGCACCACCCGGGAGCGGTAGGCCTCACTCTTGTACCACGAGGGCGACGGGCCGAGCAGCCCGACGGGGTAGCACGAGCACAAGGTGCACACCACGACGTTGTGGACATGCCGGGTGTTCTCGACCGCCCGCAACACCGACAGGGAGGGAAGCGCCATCTCCTCGACGGCCGAGGCGGCATCGCTCAGCAGGCGACGACGGAACCCGTCGTCGACCCACGCCCGGGCGATGAGACGAGCGCCGTTGATGGGCTTGGCGTTGGCGAGGAAGTCCTCGAGAATTGAGTCGAGCTCGTCGTCGCTCGTGAGCCCGGCCTCAATCACCGCCTCCTCGAGGCGCCGCAGCCGCGCCGCCGTCGGGGCACCTTCGTGCTCTGTGCTCACGGGTTCTCCTCTGCTCCCGGGTTGCCCGCCTCCTCGAGGTAGTGCTCCCACAGGTCGAGCGTGACCGAGTGGTCGCCTGCACCCCACAGCTCGGCGGCAGCGAAGCGCACGGCATAGACGGGAGTCAGCTCGGCCGGCCCACCGCCCCCCAGGCTCTCGCCCGGCAGCGGCTGCGATCGGCGCAACTCGACGACCTCACCGACACGACCCTGCACGTAGCGGGGCGCCCGGTTGTGCCGGCTCGGGTCCTGTGCTCTGCAGCGGACCGTGGCGCCCGGAGCGAGGTGCGATGGAGCAGCGGCGTCACTCATCGGCGCCCGGATCTCCCGCCAGGACTCCCTTTTCGATCAAGAGCGTCGTCATGGCGCGCATCCATCGCTCGTAGTAGCTGGAGGCGAGGTAGGCGTCCGGGGGCATCCGTTCGATGGCATCCCGGAACTCGTCGGAGCTGTACGTGTCACGGCGACGGAGCGCAACGTTGAGAGCGAACACCCGAGCCTCCCAGTCGGCATGGAAGGCCTCATCGGGCTCGTCCGGGCTCACCGGGCCGAAACCCCCCATTCCACCGACGTCGTGAGGGCGCACGGAGGCATTGTCGCGCACCGGCTCGCCTGCTCGGGCCGCCGCCTCTCCCAGCCCACTGGGCGACCCGGGCCATCGCTCAAGCCGTCGCCACGACCTCCTCGGCCGCCTCGGCGGCCGCCTGCAGCGTGCGATCGATGTCCTCGTCGCTGTGCGCCAACGAGCAGAAACCCACCTCGTAGGCGCTCGGCGCCAGCGCCACCCCGCGGTCCAGCATGGCGTGGAAGAACGCGGCGTAGAGGCCGTTGGCGGCGGCCGCCTTGGCGCCCTCGTAGTCGAGCACCGGCTCGGCCGAGAAGAACACGGCGAACAAGCTGCGCAGCTGTGGGACCTGCACCGCCAGGCCGGCAGACGAGATCGCTTCGCGCAGGCCTGCGGCCAACCGGCCGACACGCCGGGCGAGGTCGTCGAAACGCTCCGGGGCGAGGCGATCCAGGACGGCGAGCCCGGCCGCCGTCGCGAGGGGGTTTCCCGACAGGGTGCCGGCCTGATAGACGGGACCGAGCGGGGCGAGCTGCTCCATGACCTCTGCCCTGCCGCCCACGGCCGCCAAGGGCAGGCCCCCGCCGATCACCTTGCCGAAGGTCCACAGGTCCGGCCGCACGCCGAAGAGGGCGGCGACGCTCCCGCGGACGAGCCGGAACCCGGTGATCACCTCGTCGAAGAGGAGGAGGGCGCCCACCTCGTCGCAGGCGGCCCGCAGGCCGGCGAGGAAGCCCGCCACCGGCGCCACGAGCCCCATGTTCGCCGCCACCGGTTCGACGATGACGCAGGCGATGGTTTCGTCCAGCTTCGGCACGACGTTGTAGGGCGCCACGATCGTGTCGGCGACAGCGCCCGCCGGCACACCGGCCGAGCCGGCGAGACCGAGCGTGGCGACGCCACTGCCGCCCTCTGCCAGCAGCCCGTCGGAGTGGCCGTGGTAGCAGCCGGCGAACTTCACGATGCGGTCCCGCCCGGTGGCGCCGCGGGCGACCCGGATGGCCGTCATCGTCGCCTCCGTGCCGGAGGAGACGAGGCGGACGAGATCGAGGCCGTCGACGGCGGCGACGAGGGTCTCCGCCAGGAGCACCTCCGCCTCGGTGGGAGCGCCGAAGGTCGTGCCACGTTCGCTCGCCCGAGCGATCGCCTCAAGGACGCCGGCGTCGGCATGGCCGAGGATGGAGGCTCCCCAGGACTGCACGTAGTCGAGATAGGTGTTGCCGTCGGTGTCGGTGACGAAGGCGCCCTTCGCCCGCTCGACGAAGTAGGGCGTGCCGCCGACCGATCCGAAGGCGCGCACCGGCGAGTTGACGCCGCCCGGGATGACGCTGCAGGCGCGGGCGAACAGCTCCTCAGCCACCGAGTGCCTCGGCCACCTCGGCAGCGAAGTAGGTGAGGATGAACGACGCCCCGGCGCGCTTGATCGCTCCGAGGTGCTCGAGGGCGACGGCGGGACCGTCGATCCAGCCACGCTCGGCGGCCGCTTTCACCATGGCGTACTCACCGCTCACGTGATAGGCGGCCACCGGCACGGTGACGGCCGCCCGCACGGCGGCGATGACGTCGAGGTAGGCGAGCGCCGGCTTCACCATCACCATGTCGGCGCCTTCGGCGACGTCGAGGGCCACCTCCTCGAGCGCCTCGCGGCCGTTGCGGGCGTCCTGCTGGTAGTCGCGGCGGTCGCCGCCGTCGGCGATCGTGACGTCGACGGCGTCGCGGAAGGGCCCGTAGAGGGCGGAGGCGTACTTGGCGGCGTAGGCGAGGATGGCCGTCTCGGGGTACCCGGCGCCGTCGAGGGCCCGGCGGATCGCCCCGACCTGGCCGTCCATCATCCCGCTCGGGGCCACGACGTCGGCGCCGGCTCGTGCCTGGGCGACGGCGACCTCTGCGTAGCGCACGAGCGTGGCGTCGTTGTCGACCGTGCCGTCCGGGCGGACGATCCCGCAGTGCCCGTGATCGGTGTACTCGTCGAGGCAGAGGTCCGCCATCACGACGACGTCGCCGCCGACGGCACCTCCCACGGCCGCCAGCGCCTGCTGCACGATGCCGTCGGGGTCGGATGCGCCGGAGCCTCGGGCGTCCTTGGCGGCCGGCACGCCGAAGAGGATGAGGGCGGGCACACCGAGGGAGGCGAGTCGCTTTGCCTCCACGACGACGGAGTGGAGCGTGTGCTGCACGACACCCGGCAAGGAGGCGATCGGCTGCGGCTCGGCGATCCCCTCCCGCACGAAGAGGGGGGCGACAAGGTCGTCGCGTGTGAGCACGGTCTCGGCCACGAGGCGGCGCAGTGCAGGCGTGCGTCGCAGCCGGCGCATCCTGCGCGCCGGAAAGGCGGCCCCTGACACGACCGGCTCGCCGGCGAGCACGGCCCGCGCCGTCATGGCGGCGTGCGGGGCGGTGGCGGGCTGCTGGATCGTCGCTGCGGGCTGCGGTTCTGGACCCTGCGGAGGCATGCTCGGACTTTACGCCGCCGCCGTCACGGCCTCTGCGGGGACGGCGTCGCCTCAGCGGGCGCCCGGCCGCCCCCCGCTGCCGGCGACGTAGCCGGCGAGCGCCGAAACGAGCCCGGGAATCGAGTGCTCCTCCGCCTCGAAGCTGACGGCGATGCCGGCGTCACGAGCGGTCGCCGCCGTGATCGGCCCGATGCAGCCGACGACCGGCGGCAGGGCAGCCGTGCCGAAGAGCTCCAGCCACCCGGTCACCGTCGACGAGGACGTGAAGGTGACGGCATCGGCCGACCGGACGGCCTCGAGCAGCCCCGCCTCCGGCGGCGGCCGCACGGTGCGGTAGGCCTCGACGACGTCGACCTCGTAGCCCTTTGCCTGCAGTGCCTTCGGGAGGACGTCGCGGGCAACGGCCGCCCGCGGCAGGAGGACCCGCTCGAGCCGCCCCGAGGGGTCGGCATCCCTGCCGGAACCCGCGCCGGCGCCACGCCCACTGCCGTGCGGCGGGGGGAACGCCTCCGCCAGGGCCTCGGAGACGAACTCGCCGGGCACGAGGTCGGCGACGATGCCGCGCTGGCGGAGCGCCCGCTGCGTGCCTTCGCCGATGGCGGCCACCTTGGCGTTCCCGAAGGCGCGGGCGTCCCCGATCTCGGCAAAGAGGCGGGCGACGGCGTTGGCGGACGTGAACACCACCCACGCATACGACGCCAGCTGCCGGGCGGCTGCCCGCAGGGAGGCGCCGCCGTCGGCCGGGTCTGCGAGGGCGATCGTCGGGACTTCGATCGCCTCGGCGCCGGCATCGGCGAGGGCGACGGCGAGCTGGGAGGCCTGCTCGCGCGTGCGCGTGACGGCGACCCGCCAACCGAGGAGCGGACGCCTCGAGAACCAGGCGAGATCGAGGGCGGCCACCTCCCCCACCACGACGGTGGCGGGCGGACCGGCCGCAACCTCGCCGAGGGCGCCGAGCGTCGTGCGCGTCGTGCGCTGGGAGGCGAGGGTGCCGTTCTCGATGACGGCGACCGGCTCGGAGGGCGTGCGGCCGCCGGCGATGAGGCGCCGGCCGATCTCGGCCCGGTGCTCGACGCCCATGAGGATGACGATCGTGCCACCGAGCTTGGCGAGGGCGTCCCAGTCGACCGGCGCGGGTCCGCCCGAGGCGGTGCCGTAGGCGCCGTGACCCGTCACGACCGTGAAGGCCGTCGAAACGCCCCGATGCGTCAGCGGTATGCCGGCATAGGCGGGCACGCCGTTCACCGCCGACACGCCCGGCACGACCTCGAAGGCGATGCCGGCGGCGCCGAGGAAGAGGGTTTCCTCGCCGCCGCGGCCGAAGATGAAGGGGTCGCCTCCTTTCAGGCGCACGACGACCTCGTGCCGCCGCCCGAGATCGACGAGCAGCTCGTTGATGGCCTCCTGGCTGGTGCGGCCGCCCGGCCGCTTGCCGACGTCGTGCAGCTCGCACCCCTCCGGCACCAGCTCGAGCAGCCGGGGGTGCACGAGGCGATCGAAGACGACTGCGCCGGCGCGACCGAGCAGCTCGGCGCCCCGCACCGTGATGAGGCCGGCGTCTCCGGGACCGGCCCCGACGAGAAAGACGGTCACGGCACGATGCCCGCCTGCTCGAGGAGTGACCTGCCCCCGCAGCGGTCGAGCATCTCGGCAGCGAGCGCCTGCCCGAGATCGCCCGGATTCGATCCCGTCATCGCCTCGCGCACGAGGGTGTGCCCGTCGAGGGAGGCGATCATGGCCTCGAGATGAAGCCCGCCGGAGCTGAGCCGGCGGGCGTGCGCCGCCACGGGCGCATCGCAGCCGCCGCCGACAGCCCGCAACCAGGCGCGCTCGGCCTCGACCTCGGCTCGCGTGTCGTCATGGTCGATCGACTGCAGCAGGAGGCGGAGCGCCTCGTCGTCGCGGCGGCAGCACACGGCGATGGCGCCTTGACCGATCTGGGGCAGCATCTCGGTGAGCGAGAGCACCTGGGTGGCGGCAGCGGTGAGATCGAGCCGCTCGAGCGCCGCCATGGCGACGACGACGGCGCCGCCGGCGGGCACCTTGGCGAGGCGGCTCGCCATGTTCCCCCGCAGCTCGGCAAAGCGGAGATCCGGCCGCAACCACGCCAGCTGAGCCCGCCGCCGCACCGATCCGCTCGCCACGACCGCCCCCGTCCGAAGCCCTCGCAGGGCGGCGCCGACGAGGGCGTCACGCGGGTCGGCGCGGGGAAGGTAGGCGGCGATGACGAGACGACCGTCGAGGAGCGAGGGCAGGTCCTTCGCCGAGTGCACCGACGCATCGGCCCCTCCCGCCAGGACGGCGTCGTCGACCTCCTTCACGAAGACGCCGCGCCCGCCCACGGCATGGATCGGCACGTCGGTCCGCAGGTCGCCGGCGGTCTGCAGGGCGACGGCGGCGACGGCGGGGGCGCCTGTCCCGCTCGCTCCCGCCCGCTGAGAGGCCAGGGCGGCGGCGACGAGATCGACCTGCACGAGGGCGAGCGGGCTGGAACGGGTGGCGAGGCGCAGCGGCGAGGGCAGGCTGGCGTCAACGGCTATCGGCGGCATGGGCGGCCTCGACGATTAGAGGTCGAACAGCGTCCGCAGCGCCTCCGCCAGGCGCTCGCCCCGCGGCGAGCCGGCCGCCTCCTTGAGGCGCACCGTCGGATCGTGCAGCAGCTTGGCCACGACCCGCCTCGTCACCATGTCGACCAACTCGCGGTCCTCAGCGCTGAGGGACTCGAGCCGGCTGCGGTAGCGGTCGAGCTCGGCCGCCCGCCACGTCTCGGCCCGCTCGCGCAGGGCGGCCACGACGGGAGCCGCCAGGCGCCCGGCGGCCGTCGAGCGGTAGCGCTCGAGCTCCTCGGCAAGGATCACCCGCACGGCGGGTACCTCGCCCTCGCGGCCGGCCATCTGCTCCTCGGCATAGCGCCGCACGTCCTCGACGTCGAGCCGGATGACGCCGTCAAGGGCGTCGACGGAGGGATCGACGTCGCGGGGGATGGCGAGGTCGACGACGACGATCGGCCAGGGCGCTGCGGGCGGGGACGTTTCGGTGCTCCGCTGGCGGCGCCGCCGCGCCGCCAGGGCGGCGTGGAACATGGCCGCGTTCATGACCACCTCGTCGGCCGCCGTCGAGGTGAGCACGACGTCGGCGAGCGTGAGCTCGGCTGCGATCGCCTCGAGGCCGATGACGCGGGCCGCCAGCATGTCTGCCACCTCGGCGGCCCGATCTGCGCCCCGGTTGGCGACGACGATCTCGCCACTCAGATCGGCTCGGCCGGCGAGGGCACGCGCCATGCCGGCGCCCATCTCCCCGGCTCCGATGAGGAGCAGGCGCTTGCCCTCGAAGCCGTGGGCGCGATCGGATGCCAGCTCGACGGCGGCGTTGGCGAGCGACGTCGTCCCGCGCTGGATGGCGGTTTCGGTCCGCACCCGCTTGCCGGCCTCGACGGCATGGCGAAAGAGCGGCCCGAGCACCGTGCTCGTGGCATTCTCGCGGCGAGCCGCTTCGGCGGCGTCGCGGACCTGACGGAGGATCTCACCCTCGCCGAGCACGGGCGAGTCGATGCCGGCGGCGACCTCGAACAGGTAGGCGATGGCGGCGTCGTCGTAGCGGCACGTCAGCGCCCCACCGAGATCGAGGACGCCGCCGCCCGCCTCCGGCCGGCGCTCACCGCCTTCGGGCCGCTCGGCGCCGCCGCGGCGAAACTCCGTCCCGGCTCCCATCCGAGCCCTGAAGAACGCCTCGATGTCGGCCACGCCGTCGTGGAAGCGGTCGACGGCGGCATACACCTCGGTGCGCAGGCACGTCGAGAGGATGACGGCCTCCGACAGGTTCGGTCCCGCGACGAGCTCAGCGAGGGCCTTTCGCAGCTCTTGCTCGGTCACGGCCACGCGCTCGAAGATCTCGAGGGGCGCATCCCGTTCGTGCATTCCGACGACGACGACCGCCACAGGCGGCTACCTCTCCCTCCAGGACGCCGCACGGCGGGTCCAGGTGTCCGGGCGCCGGTCAGGGACGCCCATGGTGGGCACCGCGCAGCCGGGCACCCGCCCCGAGCGTACCCCGACGCTCACGAGCTGAGTCTCGCGACCACCTCTGGACGTCCCGTGGCAGCTTCCGGGTGAGCCTGGTAGAAGGCGAGGACCTGCAGTTCGGCCGAGAAGTCGACGTGGCGGACGTGCACCGAGGGCGGCGCCGTCAGCACGGTGGGCGCAAAGTTGAGGATGGCGCTCACGCCCGCGTCGATCAAGCGGTCACAGACGTCCTGGGCAGCCGCGGCCGGCGTCGTGATGACACCGATGGAGGCGCCGTGGCGGCGGCACACCTCCTCCAGCTCGGAGACGTGCGTCACGGCAGTGCCGGCGATCACCTCGCCGATGGTGCCGGCGTCGACGTCGAAGAGGCCGACGATCCGGAAGCCTCCCGATACGAAACCCGGGGAGCGGGCGAGGGCATGGCCGAGGTGGCCCATGCCCGTCATGACGACGGCTCGATCCTGGTCGATGCCCAATTCGCGCTGGATCTGCCCGAGCAGGTACCGGACGTCGTATCCCGTCCCCCGCGTGCCGTAGGTGCCGAAATGCGACAGGTCCTTGCGCACCTTGGCGGCGTTGACACCGCAGGCGTCGGCGAGCTCGGCCGAGGACACGGTGGCGACCGAATCGAGGGCGAGTCGCTCCAGGACGCGTTGGTAGAGGGGGAGGCGGACGACCGTCGGCTCTGGGATTCGCCGTCCAAAGCGCTCAGGCATGGGGGGGGATGGTAACGACGGGCACTGCTCGGCCACAAAACGGGCACGGCCTTGCCACGAAACAGCCGGTCACGTCCTCAACGCCAGGGCGGTTTCGGCACGGCGGGCAACGCCCGCCCTCAGGCGAGGGCGCGCCGGAGCACCTTGCCTTGCATCCCGCGCGGGAGCTCGTGGGCGAACACGATCGTGTCCGGGCACTTGTAGCGAGCGAGGTGTCGGGCGCAGAAATCGATGAGCTCGAACTCCGTCACGCCGGCGGGAGCAGCGGCCCCTTCCGGCCAGGCGGCCGCCGTCGGCACGACGAAGGCACGGACGGACTCCCCGAGGGCGGCGTCGGGGACACCGATCACGACGGCCTCGGCCACGGCCGGGTGCTCCTCGAGGACGTGCTCGACTTCGGCCGGGAACACGTTGAAACCCGAAACGATGATGAGATCCTTGTTGCGGTCCACGATGGTGATGGAGCCGTCGTCGTCCATGACCCCGACGTCACCGGTGTGCAACCAGCCGCCGGAGTCAAGGGCTGCTTTCGTGGCAACGGGGTCTTCAAAGTAGCCGGCGAAGACGTTGGGACCGCGCACGAGTATCTCGCCCGGGTCGCCGTGCTCGACGACGTCGCCGTCGAGATCCACGATCTCCACTTCGATGCCGGGCAGGGGGACGCCGACCTGCAGCGGTCGTCGCGGGCGCTCCATGTCCGGGAAGCTCACCGACGGAGATGCCTCCGTGAGCCCGTAGGCCTGCCAGATGGCGACACCGAAGCGCTGCTCGAACTGCTCGGCCACCTCGAGGGTGAGCGGCGCTGCCCCGGAGACGGCGATGCGCACGGAGGCGAGCTCGTCGCCGGTGGCCGACGGGAGCAGCGAGAGGGCGGCGAAGAGCTGCGGGACGCCCGGTAGGACCGTGACGTGCTCTGTGGCGACGGTCTCGAGCAGTGAGGCGGCGTCGAAGCGCTCCATGAGGACGAGCTTGGCGCCGGCGAAGAGGTGGAGGCCGAGGACGGCGTTCAAGCCGTAGATGTGGAACGGCGGCACGACGAGGAGGCCGACGTCGAGGTCGGAGACGGCGAGGCCGACGGCGAGCGACATCTGCTCGATGTTGGCGCGCAGGCTGCCGTGGGTGAGGATGGCGGCCTTCGGCGAGCCGGCCGTCCCCGAGGTGAACAGGAGCACGGCGGCGTCCTGCGGCTTCCGCTCCACGAGGGGAGGGGCCCCGACGCCTTCCCCGCCGCCCTTCGAGAGCCGGCCGCTCGGCTCGGAGCCGGTGTCGGTGACACCCCCGTCCCCGCCGACCTCGAGCACGAGGTAGCCGAGCTCGGCGATCGGGTCCCGCAGGGCGGCGGAGCGCGGACCACCGAGGAGGACCGCCTTCGCCCGCACGGTGCCGAGCTCGGTGGCCAGCTCGGCGAGCGGGCTCTCCGGGTTGAGCGGGACGGCGGCGGCGCCGGCCCCGAGGGCGGCGAAGTAGGCCACGACGAAGGCCGGCGTCGTCGGGAACACGAGGGCGACGCGGTCGCCCGGCTCCACGCCGTGCTCGGCCAAGACGGCGCGCAGGGCGGCCGCCCTCGCCCTCAGCTCGCCGTAGGTGACGGTGGCGCCCTCGTGGCGCAGCGCCACGGACGCGGAAGGATGCGGCTCGATGATTGCAGCGAGGTTCACGGTCGGTGTTGCTCCTGTGCCACGGCGGCTTCAGGCACCGTCGCGCATTGCCGGGCGGGTCGTCGGCGCCCGCCGTCGAGCCGCCACCCTACTCAGCCCGGCAGGGCCGTCGTCATCCCGCTTCCGTGAAACGCTCCGACAGGTAACGGTTCACGTCCTCTTCCCGCAGCCGGTAGGACTTCCCGACCCGGACCGCTGGAAGCTGACCTGAGTTGATGAGGCGATACACGGTCATGCTCGAGACCCGAAGCACGCGGGCAACTTCCGCGACTGTGTAGAACCTCGCCTTTGAATAGTCGATGCTCGTCAGATGGATCACCCCTCTCCGCCTGGGTACGACTGTACGCCAATGTGGCTGAAGTGGAAAGTGTGACTACCCACGGCCGAGCTGGCGGGCCCTCTCGGCGGCGGCGGCGACGGCGTCGACAACGGCTGCTCGCACCGCTCGGCGCTCGAGAACCTGTAGGCCAGCGGCGGTCGTCCCGCCCGGGGAGGTGATGGCCGCCCGCAGGGCCGCCGGCGCCTCGCCCGTCTCGGCGAGCAGGCGGGCGGAGCCGAGCAAGGTGTGTGTCACGAGGAGCCGGCTGACGTCGCGATCGAGGCCCTCCGCCACGCCCGCCTCCACCATCGCCTCAGCCAGGAGGAACACGTAGGCCGGACCCGACCCCGAGAGACCCGTGACGGCGTCGAGGGCCGACTCGCTCACGCGGGCCACGACGCCGAAGGAGGAGAGGACCGCCTCGGCCCAGGCGTAATCCTCTTCGCTCGCCGTGTTGCCGCCGGCGAGGGCCGAGGCGGCGGCGCCGAGCACGGCCGGCAGGTTCGGCATGGCGCGCAGCACCACCGTGCCGGGACGGAGCCAGGACTCGAGCTCGCAGAGGCGGATGCCGGCCATGATCGAGAGGACCCTCGCCACGGGCACGCCGGCGAGGGCACGGGTGGCCTCCTCGGCGTCCGCCGGCTTGACGGCGAGCACGGCGGCGTCTGCCGCCACGGGGGCGGCGGAGAGGGCGACACCGGGAAAGCGGTCCGAGAGCTCGGCGCGGGCGGTCTCGAGCCGCTCGGCGATGGTGACGGCGCCCGGCTCGATCCAACCGGCGCGCAGCAGGCCGCCGATGAGGGCGTTGCCCATGCGACCGCCCCCGACGACGAGGAGGCGAGTCACCTCAACATTCCACCAGCTGGCGCGACGTCAGCGTGCTGTAGAGGGTGCGCAGACGGGTGGCCGCCGTCGCCCACGTGTAGGCGCGGGCCATGCTGGCGCCACCGGCTCCGAGGTCGGCCTGCAGCATCGGGTCCTCGACGATCTCCGCCACGCGCTTGGCGAAGCCCTCGACGTCGCCGGAATCGACGAGGAAACCGTTGCGGCCATCCTCCACGAGCGTCGTCAGACCGCCCACGGCCGTCGCCACGACGGGCGTGCCGCACGCTGAGGCCTCGAGGGCGACGAGGCCGAACGACTCCGAGCGCGACGGCACGACGCAGCAGTCGGCCGCCCGGTAGAAGGTCGAGAGCAGCTCATGGGGCTGCGGGGCCCGGAAGAGCACCTCGTGTGCCACCCCGAGCGTCGAGCACAGCTCGTGGAGGGCATGCATCTCCTCCTCGCCGTGCGGCCCGCTCGGGCCGCCGACGATGACGAGCCGAGCGTCCCTCACACCCCCTGAGCGCAAGGCGGCGAGCGCACGCACGGCCACGTCAGCGCCTTTGAGCGGCTGGATCCGCCCGACGAACAGCAGCAAGGGGCCGCGCAGGTCGTCCAAGCCGAGGGCTCGTCGAGCCATGCGGCGGTCGCCTGGGGAGAAGAAGGCATGGTCGACCCCGAGCGGGATGATCTCCACCCGCTCGCGGTCGGCGTCGTAGAGGTCGACGAGCTGTTGGCGCTCGACGTCGCAGGAGGCGAGGAGGGCATCGGAGCATCCGATGATGGTCGCCTCCGCCTCGGCCCGGCGGGCGCCGGCGGACGCCTCGACCTCCTCGGGGCTGGCGATCGCCTTCACGCGGTCGAGGGTGTGGAACGTCGAGATGAGGGGCAGGTCGAGCCGGTGCTTGATGGCATGGCCGGCGACACCGGACAGCCAGTAGTTGGCGTGGAGGGCGCAGGCGCCACCCTCGAGCGGGCCGAAAGCGTGCATGCCCGGGCCTTCCGGGTGCGCAACGGCGCCGCTCAGGTGGGCGACGACTCCCTCCGTGAACTCCTCGACGTGCTCGTGGAGCCGCTCTTTCGGCACCGAGGCGGGCGGTCCGGCCGTGACGTGGTGAACGGCGAAGCCCGGCTCGACGAAGACCGTCTCGGGGAGGTCCTCCCGGTCGCGCCGGGTGTAGACGTCGCAGGCGACGCCGGCGCGCGCCAGCGCCGTGGACAGCTCGCGGACGTAGACGTTCATGCCGCCGCTGTCGCCAGTACCGGGCTGGGCGAGCGGAGAGGTGTGCAGGGAGAGCACTGCGAGCCTGCGCATCGGCTCAGAGCCTAGTGAGAGGCTTCGGGCGTGCCGGCCTCGTCACCGGCGATGGCGTCCCCCTGTCCTTTGACCGAGGCGCCGTCTCCTTGTCCTCTGAAGGAGAGGTAGATGGCGATGAGAACCTGCTTCTGCTGGTCGTCGATGTCGGTGGCGGCGTAGATGTGGCCGACGAGGTCGCCGTTGAGGTCGCGGTTGTCCTCGAGGATGCCGGCGCGGATGTAGAGCGTCTCGGCCGAGATGCGCAACGCCTTGGCGATCTGCTGGAGGATCTCGGCGGAGGGCTTCCGTAGGCCGCGCTCGATATGGCTCAGGTACGGGTTGGAGATGCCGGCGATCTCCGACATGCGGCGGAGGGACAAGCGCGCCATCTCGCGCTGGGTGCGGATGAACTCACCCAGGTCAGTCCAGCGGTCAGGGATGTCTTTCAGGGCGTGTCGTCCTCTGCGTTGCCCGTCGCGTCGGCGACGGCTCCCACGCTCCCGTCGTGCCCGTGGCCCTCGTCGACGTTGTGGTCCTCGAGCAGGGTGTCGGCATGGGCCGCCCCCGACTTGTACCGCTCCACGACGATCGCTTGCAGGAGGCTGATGCGTTCGTGCAGAACCTTGCGCTCGGCCGAGAGGACCGACTCGTGCCGCCGGAGCCGCTCCACCAGCTCGGTCAGCTCGGCATCAGCGAAGCTCTCGAGGTTGGCGCCCGGCAGCATGCCCCCCTTGAAGGTGGTCGCCGCCAACTCGGGCGAGATGACGGCGGCGATCTCGTCCGGGGCAAGGCCGGCCTCCTCGGCGAAGACCTCCGTCACGGCCGGCATGGCGAGCAACGAGGTGGCCTGGCGGGAGCCCGTTTCGCCTCGCCGACCGCCAGCCTCACCCACAACGGCACCCCGCGGCTGCGGGTGTGAGCCGGCGAGGATGCTCGGCAGGTCCTCCACGAGCTGGTGCTGGTGGTCGCTGGCGCCACCGCCGAGACGGATCTCCATCTCTGCCACGACGAGATCGATCTGCCCCTGCACGACGCGCCGCAGGTAGGACACGAGATCCTCGATGCGGCGACATTCCGCCCGCTTCGAGCGAAGCTCCCCGACGGGCGCCTCGGCGAGTCCCTGCACGAACTCGGGCGAGAGCAACCTGTCCACGTCCTGTCGTTGTAGACCCATCACTCCCACGCTCCCAGTCCCTCCCCTCGAGGCTCAGTGCAGCGCCGCAAGGGTGCGCCCGTCGGGCCTCCGCTGCAACCAACTCCAACCGCGGGCACCGGCGGGGCCGGCGCTCCGATCGCAGCGTCATTTCGCAGCGTAGTGCCTCAGCGCCCCGCCTTGGCCGGGTGGTAGGGCGACCAGTAGCACCAGAGCACCCGCCCGATCACGGCCGAACGGGGCACCGGCCCGAAATGGCGGCTGTCCCGGCTCGTGCCCGAGTTGTCGCCCTCGACGCGGACCGAGCTGCGGTCGACGCCGGCCACACGCTTGACCAGCACTGCGTCGGTGCCGTCCGGGTCGGCGAAGGCGACGATGTCGCCGACTGTCACGCGGTCCGTGCGGAGCACGAGCACGCGATCGCCCGGGGCGAGCACGGGCACCATGCTGACGCCCTCGATGCGGAGGCGAAGAAGGCGCCGCTGGGCGAGGCGCAGCCCTGCGGCCGACGCCAGGGCGGCACCGACGGCGGCCGCCGCCGTGGCGTTGCGGCGCAGACGACGGCGGTCGAGGGCAACAAGGCGCCCCATGAAGCGGCGCCACCTCGATGCGCCCGGCGTGCTCACGGCTACAGGCTCTCACCAAAGGGAGCGCTGCGCCGACGCGGGGATAAGGTGAGTCGCCCGAAGCACAACGATCTCACCAAAGGAGTCGTGGCATGTATCTCCGCCCAGGCCGATCCCTTTCCATTCTGCTCGCTGCGCTCGATCGCCTCTCCCCGCCCGGCATCGCTCGGGCGCACTGCGACCTGCCGTGCGGTGTCTACGACCCCGCACAGGCGCGCATCGAGGCCGACTCGGTGAAGGCGTGCATGGAGAAGTTCAACGCCTCCGACGACCCCGTGTTCAAGGAGCGCGCCGTCCTCATCAAGGAGGAGCGGGCCGACCTCGTGAAGCACCACCTCTGGGTGCTGTGGACCGACTACTTCAAGCCGGAGCACCTCGAGAAGCACCCCCAGCTGCACGACGTCTTCTGGAAGGCGACGAAGGCAGCGGGCGAGGCCAAGAAGACGAACGACACGGCCGTCGCCGACCGCCTGTTGGAGAACATCGCCCAGATCGACACGATCTTCTGGGAGACGAAGAAGGCCTGAGGCGCCCGGGTCAGCCGCCCGAGACCGGCGGGAGCACGGCGAGCTCGTCGGTCGGGCGGATGCCCTCGGGAGGAAGGGCGCGTTCGCCGTTCACCCAGATCGTGCTCGTGGCGAGCACATCGCCCAGTGCCGGACCGAAGCGCGCCACCGCCGCCTGCAGCACGCCTCCCACGGTCTCACCCTCGATCTCCGCCTCACGGCAGCCCGTGGCGTCGCGCGCCTGGGCGAAGAAGCGCACCCGCGCCACCTCAGCGCTCCGCCGCGCAGGGCCCGCACCATGACGTCGTCGGATCAGCCGCCAGGAGGTCCTCGGCGATCGGCCGACCGCAGGACCGGCACGTCGCGTAGGTCCCGTCGTCGAGGCGTGACAGCGCCCCTTCGACCTCGTCGAGCCGTGCCTCGACACGGCCGAGCTCGGCGGCGGTGTCGGCGGCTTGCTCGCTCACCTCACCGAGAGTAGCGGCCGGCGACGGGGGCACGGGGGCCGGTCCCGCCCGGGGCGGCGCAGGCGGCCTGTCGGTCGGCCGTGACGTGGTGATCGCCCCGCCCGGGCGGCGGAAACAGGGTTCCCAGCGGCGGGATTTCGCACTAGAACGGTGAGCGTGACGATCGCAACCATCAACCCGGCAACTGGCGAGACGGTCAAGACCTTCGACGCCCACACCGACTCCGAAGTGGAAGAACGGCTCGCTCTCGCCGATGAGACGTTCCGGAGCTGGCGGCGCACCAGCTTCGCCGAGCGGGCGGAGCTCGTGAGCCGCGTCGGCGACATCCTCGAGGGCGATCTGGACGACCTCGCGAGGACCGTGGTCATCGAGATGGGTAAGCCGCTCGAGCAGGCGAAGGGCGAGGTGCGCAAATGCGCCGGCGGCTTTCGATACTTCGCCGAGCATGCCGAGGAGCTGTTGGCCGACACGGAGGTGACGGGCACCGCCGCCAAGCGGCGTTCCTATGTGACCTACCAGCCGATCGGGACGGTGCTGGCCGTCATGCCCTGGAACTTCCCACTCTGGCAAGTCGGGCGCTTTGCCGCCCCGGCCCTCATGCTCGGCAACACCGGTCTCCTCAAGCACGCCTCGAACGTGCCACAGACCGCCCTCTACCTGGAGGAGGCCTGCCGGCGCGCCGGCCTCCCGAAGGGTGCCTTCCAGACGCTCCTCATCGGATCGGACAAGGTCGAGCGGCTCTTGCGTGACCCACGCGTGAAGGCGACCACCCTGACCGGGAGCGAGGCGGCCGGGCGCTCGGTCGCCTCCGTCGCCGCCAGCGAGATCAAGCACAGCGTGCTCGAGCTGGGCGGCTCCGACCCCTTCATCGTGATGCCGTCGGCCGACCTCGCCCGCGCCGTCGAGGTGGGTGTGAAGGCCCGCGTGCAGAACAACGGGCAGTCCTGCATCGCCGCCAAGCGCTTCATCCTCCACGAGGACATCGCCGAGGAGTACGAGGAGCGCTTCGCGGCCGAGATGGCCAAGCTGGTCGTGGGCGATCCGCTCGACCCGGCCACCGACGTCGGCCCGCTGGCGACGCCGAGCGGACGCGACGAGGTCGTCGAGCAGGTCGAGGACGCCATCGCCAAGGGGGCGCGACTCCTCTGTGGGGGAGGGCGCATCGACGGGCCCGGCTGGTTCTACCCGCCGACGGCCCTCGCCGACCTCACGCCGGACATGCGCGTCTACCGCGAGGAGGTCTTCGGACCGGTGGCCTCGATGTTCACGGTCGCTTCCATCGACGAGGCGATCGCACTCGCCAACGACAGCGACTTCGGGCTCGGCTCGAACGCCTGGACCGAGGACGCCGTCGAGCAGCAGCACTTCGCTCGCGAGCTCGAGGCGGGCATGGTGTTCATCAACTGGATGGTGACCTCCTACTACGACCTGCCCTTCGGGGGCGTCAAGCGGTCCGGCTACGGTCGCGAGCTCGCCGGACCGGGCATCAAGGAGTTCGCCAACACCAAGACGGTCTGGATCGACTGATCGTCAGTCGTCCTCCAGCCAGCGCCGGCTGCTGGACACGATCTCGGCGCCGGCAGCCGACCAGATGAGGCGCTCGACGGCATCGAGCGTCTCGGTGACGACGTGCTCCGCCGAGGCCACGGCGGCGATCTCGAGGCGGGCACGCTGGTGGAGGTCCTGGTAGTCCACCTCCGAGATGGCGACGCGGTAACGACTGCGCGCGGTGTCGAGGATGGGCCGGATGGTGGCTCGTTTCTCCTTCAGCGAGCGCGCCGCCGGCATGTGCAGCTCCACGACGAGCACGCCGACCATGACGGGCACCGTACGCTGCAGGGCCGTGCAGATCGAGCCAGGACCGTCGCTGCGCACCGAGCGCCTGCTGCTGCGCAGATGGAAGCCGGCCGACCGGAGGGCCTTTGCGGCGCTGAACGCCGACCCCGCCGTCATGGAGTTCTTCCCGCGTTCCCTCACGCCCGGCGAGAGCGACGCCTTTGCCGAGCGGGCTGATGCCGCCTTCGAGCGCGGCGGTTTCGGGCTTTTCGCCGTGGAGGAGATCGGCGGCGCCCCCTTCGTGGGCTTCGTCGGCCTCAATGCCTTCACGGCCGAGGAGCCGTGGCCGCTGCCCTTCGCGCCGGGCGTCGAGGTGGGCTGGCGGCTGGCGCGCGCCGTCTGGGGGCAGGGCTACGCCCCGGAGGCGGCCCGCGCCTGCCTGGCCTTCGGCTTCGGGCAGCTCGGCCTCGAGGAGATCGTCTCGTTCACCTCGGTCGTCAACGAGCGCTCCCAGCAGGTGATGCGAAAGATCGGCATGCAACGCGATCCGGCCGACGACTTCGAGCACCCGCGGGTGCCGCTGGGCAGTGCGCTCCGCCCCCACGTGCTCTACCGCCTCCGGCGCGAGGGCGGCCCGGCGGCCTCGGTGAGCTCAGGCGAGCCCTAGGAAGGCGCCGACCGCCTCGCGGATCCCTCGTGCGTCGAGGCCGTGGGCGGCGGCGTGCTGCCCGGGCGTCCCGTAACGGCGCAACTCGACGTCGGCGACGCCGAGCGGCAGCAGCCGGTGAGGAATGTGGGCGAGGGCGGCGGACAGAGGGCCGAGCGACGTCCCCCTCAGCAGCGGCTCCGCCATGACGACGTCCGGGCGGCCGAGCGTCCCGAGCAGCGTGGCGGAATCGAACGGCCGGATCGTGGAGGCATAGAGAACCGTGACATCCCACAGTTCTGTCGCTGCCAGGACGGGATCGAGCAGGGGCCCCACGGCGATCACCGTGCCGAGGGAACCCGCTCGCACGACGGTCATGCCGCCGGCCGCCCCGGCGCCGTGCCAGGGCTGATGGTTCGACCGCTCCGACAGCCGGAGATAGACGCGGCCGTTGCCGGCGACCGCCTGGCGCAACAAGGCGTCCACCTCGGCGGCGTGCCCCGGTAGGTGCACCGTGAAGCCGGGGATCGTGTCGAGCAGGGCGACGTCGGCTGGCGACTGGTGCGTGCGCCCTTCGCCGGAGGCGTCGTACGAGCCGGCGATGCTGACGAGCACGGCGCCGAGATCCTGGTGACCGAGATCCAGCTTGATCTGCTCGAAGGGCCGCTCGACGAGGAACGAGGCGTAGCTGTGCACGACGGGGCGCAGGCCGGCGAGGGAGAGGCCGGCGGCCACGCCGATCATCGTCTGTTCGCGTATGCCGACGTTGACGACCCGTCCCGGGTGCCGCCGAGCGGCCGGCAGGAACCGGTCGGCGGAGATGTCGGCGAGCACGAGAGCCGTCCGCTTGTCCCGCTCGAGGAGTTCGGTCATCGTCGTCACGAATTGCACACGGCTGCTCACCATGGCGAGCCCTCAGTTCCTACTCGGAGCGCCGGCGAGCGAGCGCCACGAGTTGTCCTTGCTGCTCGCCTCGACGACGACGAGCCGCGGGGCGCCCGGCGACGATGGCCCGCCGAGCTCGAGAGCGAGGGCGTCGTGCTCGCTCGAGGGCACCCGCACGGTCTCCCATCCCTCGGCGGCGAAACGCCCCTCGAGACCGCCGGGCCACCCGTAGCTCGAGGAGTCGTTGTCGACGACGATGGCCCGCAGGCGATCGAGGGCGAGGCGGCCGGCCAGGGCGATCGCCTCGTGGTTCGATCCCTCGTCGAGCTCGGCGTCGCCCATGAGGCAGAAGACCCTCGGTGCCCCGCCCTCGGCCGTCTCTGCGAGACCGAGGGCAAGACCGACAGCGATCGCGAGGCCGTGCCCGAGCGATCCGCTCGAGATCTCGACGCCGGGCACGAGGAGCCGGTCGGGGTGATAGCCGAGGGGCGAGTCGAAGCGCCCGAAGCTCGACAGCACCTCGGGCGGGAAGAAACCCTTCGCCGCCAGGACGGCGAAATACGCCTGCGGGCCATGCCCCTTCGAGAGGAGGAAGCGGTCACGTGCCCGATCGCCGGCGGTGTCCGCCAAGACGTCGAGGACCCGGTCGTACAGCACCCAGAGCACGTCGAGGGTCGAGAGGGCGGCCGGGTCGTGCTTCTCGTCGCCCGACATGAGCGAGAGGAGGCCGGGCAGATCCTCGAATCGAAAGACCGTCTTCATCGTCATGCGCCGATGCTATGACTTAAAGTTCACTTGAAGTCAAGGAACATGTAGAATCCTCGGCGTGAGCCTTCCCCGACTCAGCATCGGCGAGCTCGCCACCCGCTCCGGTGTGGCAACGTCGGCCTTGCGCTACTACGAGGCGGAAGGGCTCATCAGATCCCTTCGCACCCCGGGAGGTCAGCGTCGCTACGCCCGCGACGTGCTGCGGCGGGTGGCCTTCGTCCGTGTCGCCCAGCGCCTCGGGCTGTCACTGGAGGACATCCGCGCCGCTCTCGCCCTGCTGCCCGAAGGGCGCACGCCCACGAAGGCGGACTGGAGCCGGCTCTCTCGGATGTGGCGCCCGCTCCTCGACGAGCAGATCGCCGTTCTCGAGCGCCTCCGAGGCGACCTCGACTCCTGCATCGGCTGTGGCTGTCTCTCGCTGCAACGATGCGCTCTCTACAACCCCGACGACCAGGCGGCCCGATTCGGGAGCGGGCCGAGGTACCTCTACGGCGACCCGGCCGCCGATCCCACCCGGTCCGCCTCGCCCCGGAGCGATGGCGCCGAAGCAGCGGGGGGCGCTAGGCCTGCAGCTCGGCAGCTTCGTAGCTCGCCAGCTCGTCGAAGCGCTCGCGGACGTCCCGTCGCCGAGCCGGGTCGCCCGCCAGGTTGACGAGCTCGCCCGGGTCGTCCGCGAGGTCGTACATCTCGTGCTCCTGCTCGTCGAAGGCGGCGCCGACCCCTACCTGCTTGCCGGAGCGGCGAGACGCCGGCGTGAAGTCGTCGTTGGGCTTGCCGCCCCCGATGCCGTAGTAGCGGGCGTACTTGACGCGCCCGTCGAAGTAGCCGCGAAGGGCGTAACGAGTCGCCCGCACGTGAGACGTGTGAGCCGAGTCCATGGCGAACAGGACGTGGTCTCGAACCGATGCCGCTCGGTCAGCGAGCACGGGCGACAGATCGACGCCGGCCAGCCCCGCCACCTCGGAGGCATCGATGCCGGCGAGGGCGCAGATCGTCGGCGCCAGATCGACGTGGCTGGCGAGGGCGTCGGACACCGACCCCGGCGACGTCAGGCCGGGAACCTTGAGGTAGCAGGGCACCTTCATGATCTCGGAGTAGACGAAGGGCCCCTTCGAGCGCAGCCCGTGGCTGCCGCACATGTCGCCGTGGTCCGAGGTGAAGATGACGGCTGTCTCGGCGGCTGCTCCTGATGCCGCCAGGGCCGAGAGAACGACGCCGAGGCTCTCGTCGGCCAGCCGGTGCAGCTCGGCGTAGTAGTCGAGCTGGCGGAGCCAGGCCGCCTTGTCCGCCGGGTCGAGATAGCCCCAGACACCGTGCTGCTGCGAGTGCCTGAAGGCGCGGTGGGCGGCGGGCTTGCTCGTGAGGTCGTCGGCGAAGTTGGCGGGCAGCTCGTCGAACACCTCGGGATAGTCGCCCTCGTAGGCCGGGATGGGATCGGAGTCCTTCCACTTGGCCGCCGACAGGAACCCCTTGGCGACCTCGACCGCCTCCCGGTTGTCGGCCTGGTAGCCGGGCTGGTCGATCGGGAACCACATGACGTCGTGGGGGTTGACGAGCGCAACGGTGAGGAACCAGGGCCGCCCGCCGGCTCCATTGGCCTGCAGCCAGTGAGCGGCGTTGTCGGCGATGATGGGGTCGAAGTGCACGCCGGTGCCCGCCCAACCCATGAAATGGCGGTCGTCGCCCGACCAGTCGGCGTAGCCGTAGGCCTCCATGTTTGGGCTCGGCCCGTAGGAGAGGTGCCACTTGCCGATGTAGGACGAGCGGTACCCGGCCCGCTCGGCGAGGAGGCGGCCGATGGTCGGGATGCCCGGATCGAGCTCGGTGTGCCAGGGAAGGATGACGTTGTCCACGACACCGTGGGAGGGCAGGTACCGACCCGTCATCATCGAAGCGCGGGACGGCGAGCAGGGCGAGGAGTGCGTCCAGTAATTCGTCAACTCGAGGCCGTCGGCCATGATGGACTCTCGCCAGGGCAGGCGAAGGCCCGCCGGCAGCCAACTGCGCTGGCGCTCCTGGTCGGAGACGACGAGCAGGATGTTGCGCCGGCCGGTCACGGGGCTCACGACGGCTGAGGGTAGCCTGGCGGGAGGCCGCCGGGCTCCCCCACGCAGGCGGTAAACCTCGCTAACTTCTCACCCGTCGTGAACACTCTCCCCTCACCTCCCCGCCGTCGCCGACCAGCTCGGTGGCGACGGCATCTTCGTGGCCTTGCAGGGGCGGCAGCCGCAGCCCTCGCCTTGGCCGGGTGCGCCTCCGCCGGTGCCGGAACGACGAGTCAATCGAGCAGTTCGACCTCGAGGTCGAGCGTCGCTTCGGGCCCGTCGACGACGACCTCGCTGCCTCCGACGACGACCCCGCCAGCGGCGGGCGACCTCGCCGACCCTGCCACGATCGCCTCCCCCAGCGAGAACCTGCCCGACCCGTTCGTGCTGAAGGTGCCCGGAGGATACGAGCTCTACACGAGCCAGACGGGCCTCTACGGCCAGATCATCCCGACGGCGTTCGCCACGACGTTCGGTCACTGGCCGGCGACGCATTCCGCCATGACGTCTGTGCCCTCGTGGGCCACGAACGGCTTCGACTGGGCGCCCGACGTTCGCTACATCGACGGCCAGTACGTCATGTACTACGACTCGATGGCACAACCATCGCTCTACTACGACCAGCAGGGCACGGGTTTCTCGCACTACGCCCAGTGCATCGGCGTCGCCACCTCGCGGACGCCGGGCGGCCCCTTCGTGGGACAGTCGTCACCGCTCATCTGTGACTTCGCCTCCCACGGAGCCATCGACCCGCGCACCTTCCTCGCCGCCGACGGGAAGCTCTACCTCGACTGGAAGTCGGACGACAACGCCGCCGCCCCGGCGCCCTACAGCGTCAGCCACCTCTTTGCCCAGCAGCTGTCAGCGAACGGGCTCGCCCTCGCCGGTCCGGCCCATCTCCTCCTCACCTCCGACGAGCGCTGGCAGGAGAAGATCGTCGAGGCTCCCGACATGGTGGAGGTGCGGGGGAAATTCTGGCTCTTCTACTCCGGCTCGTGGTTCAACAACCCCAGCTACGGCGTCGGCTACGCAGCCTGTACCGGCCCGATCGGCCCCTGCACGGACCGCACGACGAAGGGGCCGTTCGTCGGTTCGAACAGCCAGGGTCAAGGTCCCGGTGAGGAATCCCTCTTCGAGGACAGCAACGGGCAGTGGTGGATGCTGTATTCGCCCTGGTACTTCGGCTGGCAAGGGTCGTCGAACCGGCCGCTCGCTTTCGCCCCCGTCGCCTTTTCCGCCAGCCCGTACGTGGCGGCCGCCTCCTCTGCCAAGCGCTGAGAGGAGCGCCCGTGACGGAGCCCAGCGGCACGTCGGAGGCTTCGGCGCCCACCCTTGACGAGGCGTCCGTCCGTGCCCTCGGGGCCGAGCACGAGGAAGTGCGGGCGGTATGGCGCCCTCGCTCCGGGCTGCGGGCGATCGTGGCCATCCACTCGACGGCACTCGGGCCCTCGCTCGGAGGCACCCGCTTTCACGCCTACGGATCGATCGACGAGGCGCTCACCGACGTTCTGCGCCTGTCGAAGGCGATGACCTACAAGGCGGCCGTCGCCGGGCTCGATATGGGAGGGGGCAAGGGCGTCATCATCGGCGAGCCGGCGACGGCGAGGAGCGATGCGTTGATGGCCGACTACGGCCGTTTCGTCGACACCTTCGGCGGCCGCTACCTCACCGCAGAGGACGTCGGCACCTCGCTCGCCGACATGGATCTCATCGGCGAGCTAACACCGTTCGTACGGGGGCGATCGGCGTCCCTCGGCGGGTCGGGCGACCCGAGCCCGATCACGGCCTTCGGCGTCGTGCGGGCGATCGAGGCGACGGCGCAGGCTCTCTGGGGCTCAGCTCGCTTGGACGGCCGCCACATCGCCATCAGCGGCGTCGGCAAGGTCGGGCTCACCCTCGCCCAGCTGTGCGCGGAACGGGGTGCCCGCCTCACGATCGCCGACGTGTCCCCTGCGGCGCTCGCCGCCGCCGCCAGCCTCGGGGCCGACGTCGTCGCGCCGGAGGCCGTTCACGGCGTGACGTGCGACCTCTACGCCCCCTGTGCCCTCGGGAGCGCCCTCAACGAGCGGACCGTGCCCGAGCTCGCCTGTGAAGCCGTCTGCGGGGCTGCCAACAACCAGCTGGAGAGCGCCGCAATCGAGGTGGCCCTGCAGGAACGCGGCATCACCTACGTGCCCGACTACGTGGCGAACGCCGGCGGCATCATCAACATCGCCTACGAAGCCGGTGGCTACGACACCGAGGCGGCACGAGCCCACGTCGGGCGCATCTTCGACACGGTCGGCCGTCTCTTCGAGGAGGCACGCCGATCCGGCCAGCCGCTCAGCGTGATCGCCGACCGCATGGCCGAGGCCCGCGTGGCGGCTGCGAGCGCGCTGTCTGCCGGCTGAGGGGGCGCTCGCTGCCGGCCGCTCCCGGACCGACGGCGCCACCGTTGCGATGATCAGCCCGAAGCGAGCTGGAGATCCTCGTCGGCCTCGTCCCACTGCGCCGCCGCCCAGCCGGTGTCGTTCCAACCCGTGATCACGAGCATGAACAGCACGAACTGCAGGATATGGACGCTCGTGCACCAGATGCAGATCTTGTGCACGGCGAGCAGCTCCACGCCGACGAGGTAGACGACGCTCACCATGCCGACGCAGACGGCGGCCAAGCGGAGGCGTGCGACGAGCAACGACTCGGAACGCCACATCGCCGGGACGTTGATGGCGATCATGAAGACGAAAAAGACGGCGCCGTAGAGCGCGACGGGCAAGCCGAGGATGGTCGACCAGCCGCTCGTGAGGACGGCGCCGCAGTCGATGGCGCCGCTGCCGTTGCCGCCGAGCGGGCAGACGTTGACGCCTTTCGAACCGGCCGTGTAGTGGCTGTAGGTCAGGTAGACGGCGACGGCCAAGCCGAGCACCGACACGATCGTGGCCGTGATCGGCCGCCACCGGCTCATGCGGCGGCGAGCTCCGTCTGAGCCTGCTTGACCATGGGGGTGTCGCACACCGAGCCGGGCTGGTTGTTCGTCATGTCACAGATGGCGCCCGTGTAGACGTTGGCCGTCCCGAGAATGGCTTGCCCGGCCGAGGTGAGGGGCGACGAGTTGATGTTCTGGAGGATCTCGTCCCACGACATCGGGTGCCAGCCGAGGGCCGTCTGGCTGTTGCCGAGGTTGATGACGGTGGGCAGGTAGAGGGCTCCAGCCGAGATGTACTTGCCGCCCCAGGCGAAGAACGGGATCGAGAGGCTGCTGTTCTCGTACGTCGTCAGCAACGACTTGTCAAGCGTGCTGAGCGGCTGGAGGGTCTTGTACTGGTCGTTCGGACAGCTGTTGGCGGAGATGGCGACGGCACAGGCGTTCGAGGTGTACTCGGTCGGCTCGAAGACGAGGTAGGGGCTCGTGTAGGTCGCCTTCGCGAAGCTGAAGGTCCGCGTGTTGGCCCAGGTGTCGTAGGGGGAGGAGGCGACCGTCTCGAGGCCCGTGAAGCTGCCGAAGCGGTTGAGGGCGATGATGAGCGCCCAGCGGGAGGCGGCGCAGTACGGGCAGTACTCGGCACCGATGTAGACGAGGACGGGCTTGCCGCCCTGGGTGATCGCCTTCGCCTTCGGAGTCGGCGTGAAGACGCCCTTCACCGTCACGAGACTTCCGCCGAGCCCGGCGGCGGAGAGCTGCGAGGTCGAGCTCGAGACCTTGGCGAGGGCGCTCACCAGTGATGCCGGGGCCGGTTGGGCGGCGATCGGATTGCCGGTCGCCACCCCGCTCTTCCCGCCGCCGAGCAGCGAGATGAGGAGAATGACGACGATGGCCAGCGCCACGAAGGCGCCACCGAAGATGCCGGCGGTCCGCCCGGTGCTGTGATTCTGCGGACGGCGCCTACGAGGGTCGATGCCGCCGCCGGGCCGCGACCCGCCGCGGGGCGGAGGACGCTTGCCGCCGCCTGTTGCCCGCGGCTGGCTCAGGCGCTCGCGGGCACGCTCATCGGCCGTCGGCTTGTCTGAGCCCTCCGGCTCGGGGGCGCCTTGTGTCGGCTTCGCAGACGCCGGCGCGCCAGAGCGCCGTGTTGCCGCCGAGCGATTGCCCGAACCGGGCGGCCGCCTGTTGCCACTGCCGCGCTTGCGGGGGCTCCCGCTGTTCGCCATGTCGGTGAGGTTCCCTTCGTGGTGTTGCGAACGGCCTCGTCGATCGAAGGCCTTCGGTCGCCAGATTGCGCGCCCCGAGGTTACAGGGCCATCGTCGCGAGGGCACGTCGCGCCATGGGCTCGCCGGCGGCGAGTCCGTAGGCTCCTGGCATGTCGCTTCGCATTCCGAGCTGGCCGGCCGTCGCGGTCATCGGGGCGGCGGCGGCGGATTCGGTCGTGGCGGCGACGGGCCAGCCGTTCACGTGGCGAGCGGACATCACCACGGCGCTCGGTCTTGTCGGGACCATCGCCTGCGGGCTCGTCGTGCTGCTGCGGCAGCGTCGCCGGGCTGCCGAGTCACCCCCGGCCGGGGCCATCGCTCTGCCCACGGCCGGCGGCGCCGCATGGGCGGCATGGGCGGCTGCGATCGTGGCCTTCGAGCTACTCAACTTCTACACCGCCCCCCGCAGCCGCCACCCGACGATCAGCTCGTTGCTCTCCATCCTCACGGGCCACGAGGTGCTGCGGGCCGTCCTGTTCGCCGCCTGGCTCGGCGCCGGGTACTGGCTGTGGGGGTCGGCGTGAGAGCGGTGACGCTCCTCCTCTGGGCAATCCTGCTCGTGGCGGGCGTCGCTCTCGAGATCCTCGGGCGCCGCCGTTTGGGAGAACTTGTGCCCCTCGACAGGGCGCTGCAGCGGCTGCGGTCGGTCGCGATCGGACGGGCGGCGCTCGTCCTCGCCTGGATGTGGCTCGGCTGGCACCTGTTCGCCCGTTGAAGTCGATGCCGCTGCGGCCAAGGCCGTGCCGGTCAAGAGGCGGGAGGGCGCCACGGCGAAGACCCGAGCGGCATGAGAACTCAAGCGACCGGGCGGGCGACGAGCGTGATGGATGCCGTGTGGTGAGCGCCTGAGGGCTCGACCCACGTCACGCTGACGGCCTGCCCCGGCTTGTCGTTCGACAGCACGGTTCCGAGGGCCTGCGGACTCGAGACGGTGCTGCCGTTGACGGCGGTGATGACATCACCGACCTGCAACCCGGCCTGCACGGCGGGCGTGCCCTGCAGGACGCCCGCCACGTAAGCGCCCGAGTTCGTCCCGGGCGTCGGGAACTGCCCGTAGAAACCGTTGTCCTGGCTCTCGGCCTCCGAGATGGAGATCACCTGCACGCCGATGAAGCCCTTGTTGTTGATGATGACCGTGGAGCTCGCCTTGCCCTGCTGGATCTGCTGGGCAACGGCGACTGCCTGGTTGACCGGGATGGCAAAGCCGACGTCGGTCGCCGACTGCGTCGAACTGCCGCTGGCGGCCGCCGTGTCCATGCCGATGACCTGACCGCTGGCGTTCACGAGCGGGCCGCCCGAGTTGCCGGGGTTGATGGGGGCATCGGTCTGGATGAGCCCGTTGAGGTTCTCGGTGGCCCCGGTCCCGGCGTCGCTCGCCGAGATGGACCGATCGAGCGCAGAGACGATGCCCTGCGTCACCGTCTCGGGTCCCTTCAGGTCGAGGGCGTTCCCGATGGCCACGACGGGATCACCGACCTGCAGCTGAGCCGAGTTGCCGATGGTGACGGTTGGCAGGCCGGAGGCACCAACCAGCTGCACGAGAGCGACGTCTTGGGTCGGATCGGTACCGAGCACGAGAACCTGGTAGGTCTTGCCGGCGCCGTCGATCTGGGCGGTGATGGACGTGCCGTCCGCGATGACGTGATTGTTCGTGAGCACCTCGCCGTTCGGCGTGAGGATCATGCCCGTGCCTGCGGCCTCGTCGCCGGTGCCGCTGGCACCGAGGATCGAGGTGATGTCGACGACGGCGGGGTCGACCTTGGCGGCGATGGCTGCGACGTTGATCTTGGCGTTAGTGCCCGGGTTGCTCGACTTCGAGGGCGACGGGATCGTCTCGCTCGCCGTCGTCTGGCTCGGCGTGCGGTTGGAGGATCGCCCGATGTAGACACCGCCGGCGACGGCGCCGAGGAGCAGCACGGCGCCCAGTCCGACGAGCACGATACGGCGCAGGCCGTGAGGGTTGCCGGGCTCACCGCTCTCGGGGGCGTCCCCCTCGCCCGTCGGAGGTTGGCCGATCCCGGACGACCCGGCGGCGACCTGCGGCCAACCCGCCTGTGGGAACGGGGCGCCCGCCGGCGGTTGACCGCCGGCCGGTGGCTGCATCGGCACCCAACTGGGGGGCTGTTGCTCCGGCCACCCCCAACCGGGCGGAGGCGGCGGCACGGGAGGTGTCGGCGTCGTCGACTGCCAGCTTTGCCAAGCCGGCGTTCCGGCGGGCGGCGTCGGCACGGTCGATTCCCAGGCGGGCACACCGGCCGGCGGCGTCGGCACGGTCGATTCCCAGGCGGGCACACCGGCGGGCGGCATGGGCACGGTCGATTCCCAGGCGGCCGTTCCGGCGGGCGGAGTCGGCAGGCCCGAGCTCCATGGAGGCGCTGGAGGCGCCGGAGGCGGTGTCGGCACCTCGGCGGCGCCGTAGGGGTTCCAGCCACTCTGAGGTTGGCGCGGAACCCAGGCTCCCGTCAGAGCGCTCGTGTCCGGCCTCGATGGCTCACCGACGGCAGGTGCGGCCGGGGCAGCCTCAGCAGACTGAGCCAGGGCGCCACCGGTCTCCGTCTCGGGGCGCTCCGTCTCCAGCCGCTCGGTCTCGGGGCGCTCGGTCCCGGGCGGTTCCATCTCGGGGCGCTCGTTCTCGTCCATGGGACCCTCTCACTCCTGTTGCCGTTCACTGCTTCGCTGGCTGCCTGTTCGCTGGTTCCCAGCATGACCTGCAAGTCTGGGAGACGTCTGAGAACCATCTCTGGAGTTGTGGTGAGTGACGCCGGGGCGTCGGACCGTCTCGAGGGAAGCGGCAGGCGGCTGCCGGAGCCTACCGGGGAGCTTGCCCCCAGGAGACCGATGCGACACACTGCCAGGCGCCGTGGGCCGTCATCTCCTCTTCCAGTTCTCCGATCTCCATCTGCTCGCCCGCGGCCGGCTGCCGTCGGGGGCCGATCCGCTCGAGAACCTCGATCGCGCCATCGACCTCATCGCCGAGTCGTCGAGCCGCCCCGAGGGCACCGTGCTCAGCGGCGACCTCGCCGATGCCGGCGACCCGGTCGCCTACGGTCTGCTGCGCGAGCGCATCGAGCGGCTGAGAGCCGTCACCGAGGCTCCCGTCATCAGCATCCCGGGCAATCATGACGATCGTGGCGCCGTCCGGAGCCAGCTGCTCGCGGAGGGCTCGCCGGCGGGCAGCGGCTCCGACCCCATCGATCAGGTGCATTGGTTCGGCGGCCTCCGCCTCATCTCACTCGACAGCGTCATCCCCGGCAGCGACGCAGGAGCGCTCAACCCGGCGCAGCTACAGTGGCTGAGCGACGAGCTCGACATCCCCGCCGGTGACGGCACGGTCCTCGCCCTCCACCACCCGCCCATCGGCTCCCCCATCCGCTCCATGGCCGGCATGGCGCTCGCTCGGCCGGAGGAGTTGGCTGAGGTCGTCGACGGCTCCGACGTCTGCCTCGTCGTGGCAGGGCACAACCACCATGCCAGCGCCGGCATGCTCGGTTCGGTTCCCGTCTGGGTGTCACCCGCTCTCTCGTACCGCTCCGACCCCCTCGAGGAGGACGACTACGTCGGCCGGATCGGGAGCGCCTTCTCGAGGATCGACCTCGTCGACGGGCATCCTCTCGTCACCTTCGTGCCCGTCCCGTCCTGAGGGCGACACGAGCCGGCGTCACACAGACGCCTCCGGGGCCGCAGGCTCAGACCCCGGCCTCGGCGTAGGTGAGCCACTTGCCCTCGTCGAAGTCGTAGAGCTTGCACTGCCGAGAGCTGGCGACGAAATCGCGGAAGCGCAGCTTGTCGTCGCGCACGGTGCCGGGGAAGGCCTTCTCGATGGCGGCGGCCGCCGCCTCCAGGTTGTACATGGGAATGCGCATGTCGACGTGGTGAGGGACGTGCACCATGATCCAGTGCAGGAAGAGGTTGAAGCCACGGGGAGCCCGCAGGATCGTGGTGCCCTCCATCTGCCCCCGGAACTTGGTCCATTCCGAGCGCTTCCACCACCGGATGCTCGGATGCACGTGGTGCACGTAGACCAACGAGCCGATCATGTACTGGAAACCCAGGAACGGCAGCACGAGCACGCGGACGAGGAGCCAGATCGTGCCCGCCGCCGTCCCCGTCGTCTCGGCTCCGAGCCAGCTCAGCAACCCGGTGGTGGCAAGGGCGAAGCCGAGGACGACGAACCGGTCCCGGCGTACGAGCCTCGCCCAGCGGTGGGGAGGCTTGCCGACGATCATCTTCGACCACCACACGCGGTGCAGGTAGTAGAGACCGGCTCCTGGCCAGGACCATTCGATGCGGTGGAGGAGGCGGCCGCCGGCCGACATCTCACGAAACTCTTCGGGCGTGACGGGGTGCCAGACGAAGTCGAAGCCCTGCCGCACCGTATAGGTGTGGTGGATGCGGTTGTGCCCGAGGATCCATCCCTCGTAGACGTGACCGCCGGGCAGCATGGCGAGGTGGCCGACGAGCGAGTTCATGCGCTTGCTCTTGAAGAGGGCACCGTGGGCCGCGTCGTGGCCCACGATGAACAGGGCGGAGACGAGAACGGCGGCAGCGGCGTCGAGTGCGAGGGCCCCTGGGACGTTCGAGACGAGGATGAGGCCGGTGATGAGACCGAGGTAGATGACGAGATCCCTCGCGAAATACGACATGCCCTTCCAGGTGGGGTTCTCGTAGACCGACTTCGGGATGACGTCGAGCACGGGTTTGAGAGAGCCGCTGCGAGGCGGGGGCGACACCCCCTCTTCCATGCTCTCAACTGCGGTCTTCGTCGTCTCCTGGAGTGTCACAAGGGCAGCCTACCTACCGGTAGGTAGTTTGTCGAGGGCGCCCCGAGGATCTTCTCGCCAGGACGCCGATGGCGGACAGGGGAGCGGCTCGGCCAAGCTGGGACATGGACGATACCGAGTTGCATCGAGCCGTCGAGGTCCTCTGCTCGCCTCGCCTGGCGCACCTCGTCGAGCTCGTGGCCTGGTCGCCTGCCGCCGAGGTGTACGAGGCTCGGGCGCTCGACGGACACGTGCGCTTCCGACGCCTGCGGAGCGAGCGAGGGCCCTCCTTCACGACGACGACCCTGAACGGCCGCGACGTGCTGGCCGAGCAGGATCCGGCGAGATTCGCCCCCCTCGCCGCCGAGATCGCTCACCAGCAGCCCTTGCGGACCAGCAATTCCTACCCCTACGCCTACGAGCACATCGCCCAGGTCTTCGATCATCCCTGCGCCCCGGATCTCGTCGTGGTGCACACGGCCGCCCACCGCCAGCAGGGGCATCGAGGCGAACACGGCTCGATCTCGGTCGTGCAGGCTCGGGCGCCGTTCATCGCCTCCGGCGCCGGCGTGCGACGGCAGGGCTTCGTGGACCGTCACTGCCGGCTCATCGACGTGGCCCCCACGATGCTGGCCTTGCTCGGGGTGCCGACGACACGGGGAATCGGGCCGGGCGGCTCGGAGAGAGACGGCCTCTTCCTGGCACGCCAGGACGGCGAGGCACAGACCGATCTCCTCGACCCGAAGGGCCCGCCGGCGAAACGGCTCGTCGGCATCTTGATGGACGGTGCCAACGCCAACGTCCTCTACGACGCCGTCGCCAAAGGGGAGGCGCCCGCAATTGCCTCCTTGATCGAGGCCGGAACGGCCTTTCGCCACGGTGCCGTCGCCAGCCTGCCGACGGTGACGCTCCCCAACCACACGTCGATCCTCACGGGCTGCCACCCCGGGCACCACGGAGTCCTCCACAACGCCTGGTACGACCGCTCACTGCGGCGTCAGGTCGTGACCGAGTCCCCCAGCACGTGGCAGACCGCCATGGAGTGGCTCAACCCCGGCGTCGAGACGGTTCATCTCGCCCTGCGGCGCACCCGGCCCGACGCCGTCTCGGTCTCCATCAACGAGCCCGCCGACGCCGGAGCCACCTACTCGACCTTCGATCTCTTCCGATCAGGCGAGGTGCACCGCCTCCTCCCCGATCTCAGTGCGGGACCTCCGGCGCACACGACGGCGGAGCACTACACGGCGAGCCGCACCTACCGCCAGGGCACCATGGCCGACACCATGTCACTCGAGCAGGCGACCGCCATCTGGTCGGGTCGCCACCTCGAGGTCGACTACGAGATGCCGACGTTCATGTGGGTGAACACGAGCCTCACCGACGCCGCCTTCCACGAGGGCGGCCCCCATTCCGAGATCGCCCGCGCCGCCGTGCGCGACACCGACGAGCGCATCGGGGCACTCATGGCGGCCGTGCAACGGGCGGGCGCCCGAGACGAGACGGCGTACGTGCTCGTGGCAGATCACGGCATGGAGCAGGCAGCTGAGGACGTCACGGGCGACTGGAACGAGGCCCTGCGCGCCGAGGGCATCGATTGCCGAGACGAGTCCTCGGGTTTCTTGTACCTCGGCGCCACCTGAGCGAAGCCACGCCGGAGGGCCGGCTAGGGCCAGTTGCGGGCGTGACGCTCGAAGGCCTCCGGGTCCTGCACGCGCACGACGCAGAAGAGGAGGCCGGCCGGGTCGCGCATGACCCACCACGTCTCGATCTTCTCGACCCGCTCCGCACCGAGCTCCTCGAGGCGGTCCACCTCGGCGTCGACGTCGTCGGTCTCGACATCGAGGTGGATGCGGGCCGGGGCGTCGACCCGCTGCACCATGAACTGGAAGCCCGGTATCAGCTCGCCCAACGAGGCGTAGTCCGGGTCCTCTTCGTCGATCTCGGCCGCAGCCCCCGTCGCCCCCGACCAGAACCGGATGACGTCGCGGTACCGCTCGGCCGGGACGTCCACGAGTGCGGCGGTGAGGCGGCTTCGGTGCATCCCGCAAGTCTGCCGCGTGGGGGCGACGCTTGCGAGAGCCCGCCGGGCAAGCGCAGCCCCGGATCCCGATCGCATGCGGTCGGGATCCGGGGGAGAGCCGCCGCCGGTAGGGGGACGGGAGCCAGTCTGACGGGCACGCTGCCTGACCGCGCCATCAACGGGCCCCACGCTCCGATGCCGGTCAGCCCACACGACTGACGTGCGTCAAAGCGGTGGAGTCGGACGCCCCGTGACCGAGCCGTCCGCCACAAGTATGCGCCTGCGGCGGGCAAATGTCATGAGTAGGCATTACTCAACGCCGCAGTGGCGGACAGGCCGCCGCTGCCGGCGTCGTGAGCTGCGGGAGCTCAGATCGTGTAGGCGAGGTTGCCGGCGAGCTGACTCGCCAGCTCCGTGTCGCCTTCGAGGACGATCTCGCCCTCCGGCTGGTCCCTCGCCAGGAGGCGACCGCCCGTCAGGCGCAGGAACAACATGACGGGAAGCCGGATACCGGCGGTCGGGCCGGCCTCCAGCCGCTCGACGAGCTCTGCTCGTTCGCCCACCCTCACGAGGTAGGTCGCCGGCACGGCACCGGTGACCTCGATCCGGACGCTTGCTCCGGGCGGGATGGCCGCCTTGCGCCCGACGATGTAGCCGAGCGCCGGGGCCGTCTCCGCGAGGGCCGAGGCGATGTGAGCCGGCTCGTCGCGGTCCTCCATCCCGAGCGCCAGCCGGATGTCGTGCTCGTGGAGGAAGCAGTCGTAGTGCCGCACCCGCATGAAACGCCCATAGGTCTCGTCGCGACCGACCGGCGTCCAGGACGGGGCGTCGAAATCGGCCTGCGTCATGGCGTCCAGCACGGCCAGCCGGCGGGCGACGACGGACTCGAAGCTCGCCAGCACAGCCGCCCCCGTCAGTGGGCGGTTCGCCTCCACCCACAACTCGTTGGCGCGCCCGACGTCGTTCCTCAGATAGGGGGCATCGCTCAGGCTGACGTCCGGCGCCGGCTCGCCGCTGAGCATGCGCTCGGTACCGGCGATATGGCTCAGCTGGTCCTTCACGGTCCATCCGGGCAGGCAGGTCGGTGTCGCCCAGGCAGCCTCGTCGAACCCCCCGCACAGCGCCGAGACGGCGGCGAACTCCTCCGAGAGCAACGACACCATTCGGTCGCGATCGACGAATGTGGGCACCTCAGAGGGCCTCCTTCTGCACCGTCTCCCAGTCACGAGCCTCGAGATAGGGGCGGAACGTCGTGGCGATCGCAGCGAGGTCCTTCGCCTGCTTCGGTCGCTTCAGCTCGTAGAGGTGAGGAAACGCCAGCCAGGCGACGACGCTCTCCCACAAGGCGATGGCCTCGTCACCGGTCGGCGGATCGATGAGGACGGGGCCGAAGAGCGCCTGACCGTCGTCGAAGAACAGCGTCGGCACGCCGAAGGCGCCCAACGTGGTCACGCGCTCGTGATCTGCGCGCACCTCGTTGTGAGTGGTGGGATCCTCGATGGCAGCCTGCACGATGGCGGGGTCGAGGCCGAGCTCGACGAGGAGGGCGGCGGCGACCTCTGGCCGGTGCGGTTTGCGACCCTCGACGTGCAGCGCCGTGCCGGCCGCCAGGTACCAGCGGTCAAGCAGCTCCATGTCGGTGCGCCGGAGGTAGGCGCCGATGCGCATCATCGACCAGCCATAGGACCACGACCGCTCCCAGGGGTGCTTCTTGCCCTCCGCGCGGTTGACCTCCTCGAGGCTGAAGAACCTCCAGCGAACCTCCACACCGATGAGATCGCGCACCTCGCGCATCCAGAGGGAGGTCTGGTAGGCGTAGGGGCACATGACGTCGAAGTGGAAGTCGACGGCGCCCGGCGAGGGCGCCTGACGCTGCCCTCTCACGCTCGTCACGACGTCATCCCGCCGAGCCCCACGAGCGCCCGGGCGAGCTCGATCTCGCCCATGTGGCGCAAGCCGTGCTGATAGATCCAGCACTCGACGGCATCGAGGAGCGTGACCCCCTCCGGACCCGCCACGCGGGCGCTGTAGGTGCTGGCAATCTGGGGAGGCAGCGGCCGCGCCACGACGAGGCGGGTCAGCTCAGCCGGATCGAGCTCGTCGAGCCACGCCTCCGTCCGCGCGAAGACGGCTCCCTGATACTCCCGAAACGCCGCATAGTCGCCGATGCGCTGGTGGACCATCTCGTTCACGCTGCGGTGCTTGCCGTGGTCCGGGATCGACATGCGGACTCGCCCCTGCCAGCTGTCGTCCCAGATCGGCGGCGTCCCCGTCATGAGCAGGAAAGCAGCGTCGATCATGTTCGTGATGTGGAAGAGCGAGAAGGCGATCGGGAGGACGCCGTCTCGCTCGAAGTGATTCACCTGCTCGAGCGTCATCGTCTCGACGGCATCGGCATAGAGCGAGTGCATGGCGCCGACCCTCCGGCGCAGCGAGTCGACGACGAGCTCGTTCAACGGGAACCTCGTTCAACCCGGCAACGAGGTGCCGCCAGGACGTGCGGAGGTGGCGCCACGTCAGCGACGTTACCGCCCACCCCGGGTCGAGATGTGCCTCGGCACGCCGTCAGGTCAGTACCAGCCGTACGTCTCCTCGTGAACCCAGGCGGCCGCCGGGGTGCCGTAGCGGGAGTGGATGTACCGCTCTCCTGCTGTGCACTGGTACCAGGTCGCCCCCAGGTGCTCGGAGCGGTGCTTGGAGCGGACGACGGAGCCGTTCCAGTAGGCGGCGAAGGTGACGCCCTCGGTGGCGATCAAGGGCGAGTCCATCTGGAACAAGCCGTACTGGCCGACGTTCTCGGCGTGGTATTCGAACGTGCTCTCGTAGCAGGCGATCTTGGCGATGTCGTCCCGGTAGCCGACGTGGCTCCAGAAAGAGCTGGGGACGTCGTGGTGCTGCTCCGTGGCCTCCTCGAGGCGAGCCCAGAAGAGGCGGGGGGCGGCTTTCACGGCCTGCTCGTTGCACCAGCTCCAATGGGAGCTGCCGCTCGGCGCCGCCTGGGCGGCATCGCTGCGGACTGCCACTGAGAGTGGTATTAACGCCACTGTCAGTAGTACCACGGCGACATGGGCAATGAAGTATCGAGAGCTGCGCATGGCGTGACCTCCGGCTGCGGCAATCCAGGCGGCGAGCTGCCAGGAAGTCCGGCCACAGGGGGCGGGACCTCACAGCTGCGCGAGAGTGCTCGTCAGCAAGTCCGTGACCGCGACGCGCGTTGGGGCGCCACGACGCAACCATAGTGGTCCAAGGAGACCGCAAAAGTCAAACCGCGCAACGAGATCGTCATGTTATGACAGTCAAGCTGACGTTGTATCGAGATCAGAGTTTGTAGCCGATGTCGCGCAGCAGCTGCTTTCGATCGGCCTCGTCGAGCGGTGTTTCGACCCCCGCCGGCGGCCGCCCGTCGATGACACCGAGCACGCCACGGCCGAGGTCGGTCTCGCCGATCACGATCTCGAGCGGGTTGGCCGTGGCGCAGTACACCGTGCAGACCTCGGGCACCTGCTTGAGGGCGTTCAGCACGTTGACGGGGTAGCCCTCGCGCAGGAAGATCACGAAGACGTGGCCGGCACCGATCGCCTGCGCATTGGCCGTCGCCAACTCCACGAGATCGTCAGCATTGCCCGAGCGTCGGACCAGGCACGGCCCGGAGGCCTCGCAGAAGGCGATCCCGAAGCGCACGTGCGGGCTCGAGGCGACGAGGCACTCGTGCAGATCTTCGATGGTCTTGATGAAGTGTGCCTGACCGATGACGACGTTGAGATCGTCGGGTTTCTCAATGGGGACGACGCTGAGCTTCACGGCCTCCTCCTCCGCTGGTCGATCCCTGCAAGGCTCGCCCGGACTCTCCTGGTCGATCCCTGCGAGGCTCGCCCGGACCGATCGCCGTGGTGGCCGTCTCGGCTCATCGCCCCTCCTCCTCCGGTTCCGCGCCCCCGTCCACCTCGGTGAGCCGGCGCGAAGTGCTCCGCGTCGGCAACACGACGGCGACGACGGCGGCGGCGACCGCCACGACGACAGCCCCCACCGTCATCGAGAGGTCCAACCCGCTCACGAACGACGCCCGCGCCAGGTGGCCGAGAGCGGCTCCGAGGGAGCCACCGACGCCCTGGGCGACGCCGAGGGCGCCTCCGAGCGAGCCGGTGATCAAGCTCAAGATGGCCTTCGGGATCGTGTAGTGGGCGAGCACGGGGGCCATGCGGCTCTGGTATCGGGTGTTTAAGAGGCTGCCGAGCACGGCGACACCGAGGGCGCCGCCAACTTGCAGGGAAGCCCCGTTGGTGGCCGAGCCCACACCGGCCTGCTCCGGCGGCAACGATCCCATGACCGACTCGGTGCAGGGAGCAAAGGCGAGGCCGACGCCGACACCCATGCAGAAGAAGGCCGGCAGCGCTTCGAGGTACGTGCCGTGCACCGTCACGCGCGACAGCAGTGCCAACCCGACGGCGATGAGCACCATGCCGACGCACACGACGGGCTTCGTCCCGACGTGGCGAACGATCATGGCCGACAGCGGCGCCGCCACGAGCAGCACCGCCGCGATCGGGGCGATGCGCAGCCCGGTCTGCAAGGGCGTGTAGCCGAGGGAGAACTGCAGGTACTGGGTGATCAGGAAGAGGCTGCCCATGAGCGCAAAGATCACGAGGCCCATCGCCCCGATGGCGGCCGAGAAGCGACGCGAGTGGAAGAACGACAGCTCGAGCATCGGGTGGCTGGAGTGGCGTTCCCAACTGGCGAAACCCGTCAGCACGACGACCGCACCCGCCAGGGCGCCGAGCACGAGCGGCGAGGTCCACGTCCGGTTGGAGGCTTCGATGATCCCCCACAGGAGCAGGCCCATGCCGACGACCGAGAGGGCGGCTCCCACCGGATCGGGTCGCTTGCTGGCGGGGTTCTTCGAGTTCGGGACGAGCCAGAGCGTGGCCAGCAACCCGATGAAGGCAATGGGCACGTTCACGAGGAAGACCGAACCCCACCAGTAGTGCGCCAACAGCCAACCCCCCACGACGGGGCCGACGGCGACGCCGAGCCCCGTCGTCCCCGACCAGATTCCGATGGCGCGGGCTCTGTCACGCTCGACGGTGAAGACGTTGGCAAGGATCGACAAGGTCGAGGGCATGATGCAGGCGGCGCCGATGCCCATGAAGGCGCGGGCGGCGATGAGGCGGTCGGGCGTGCCGGAGAAGGCGGAAGTGGCCGAACCGACGGCGAACAGGCACAAGCCGAACACGAAGACCCACTTGCGCCCCACGCGGTCACCGACGCTGCCGGCGACGAGGAGGAGGCCGGCAAAGACGATTGCGTAGGCGTCGACGATCCATTGCAGCTGCGTCGACGATGCGTGCATGGCCCGCACCATGACGGGCAGTGCCACATTCAAGATCGTGTTGTCGAGGCTGACGATGAGGAGGCTCACGCAGAGGACGGCGAGCACGACCCAGCGGTGGCGAGGAGGCGGCGCTACGCCAGCGGCGTCGGCGAGCAAGGCGCCGGTCCGGGCGGGCGTCGTCACGGCATCACCCGCGGCAGCAAGCGACATCTCGACCCCCGCCGTCGGCGACTTCGGCATGCCTCAACCTCGTTGTCCAACGATCAGCATCGTCCCCATCGCCGTGCTGCCGCCAGGGCACAAAGTCCCGAAGGGACTCCGTCGCTACCTCGCCTGGAAGCTGCCTCAGGCACAGCCGGCTTGCCCGACAGCGGTGGGGTCTCAGCGCGCAGGGACCGGAAGCAGCGAGGCCACGGCTGCGAGCACGTCTCGAGCCGACACCATTCCGATGACCTCGCCTGCCTGGCAGACGGGCAGGTGGCGAACCCGATCGCCGGCCATGATGCGGATGGCATCGGCCACCGTGTCGCCGGCGTCGAGTGAGTACAGCTCGTCCGAGGAGACGTCGGCCGCCCAGACGGTGTCGGCGTTGGCTTCCAGAGCGAGGGCGTTGACGACGTCGCGCTCGGTCACGATGCTGGACGGGCCGTCCGGGCTGAGCAGCACGAGAGCACCGACTCCGTCGGCGGACATCGTCTCGGCGACAGAGCGAAGGGACATCTCGGGATCACCGAACACAGGAGGGGCCGACATGACATGGGTGACCGGACAGTCGAGGCCGCAATGGTGTCGAGAGCCGTCGGCCGGCCGGCTGTCCAGATCCTCCTGTCGGGTGCCATCCTGTGCGGTGATCATGTAGCCACTGTGCGCTCGCTCCGAGCGAGCGGCTAGGGGCATTGGTCCCTGTTTCGCTCCCCATCGCCCGGCGCCGGCGGGCAGGGCAACCGCTGTGAGCTGGTCATCCACCCGTGCCGAAGCCTGGCGCTATACTCCCCCCAGTATCTAGGGCTGCGGCCGCTGGCGTGACCGCCTGCCGGCGCCGCAGGACGGCCCGGCGCCCAGCTGCGAAGCGGAGAGGAGACAACGAATGCAAGTCCCAGAGGACGTCGTCGAAGACGTGCGAAAGCGGCTGCATCGCGTCGCCGGCCAGATCCAGGGAATCGAGCGCATGATCGACGAGGGGCGAGAGTGCCGCGACGTCGTGTCCCAGATCTCGGCGGCGACGAAGGCGCTCGAACAAGCCGGCTTCCGCATCGTGGCCGCCGGGCTCAAGTACTGCGTCGAGCAGCCCGAGGCGGCGGAGGCGTCCGGCTACCCGCTCGAGGCCGTGCAGCGGATGTTCATGAACCTGGCGTGAGCTCGGCCGGTCGAGACCGCCCGGCTCCGAGACGGCTCAGGCCGTGTGCACCACGAGGACGTCGCGGTTGGCGTCCTGCGTGACGGTGTTCGGGACGCTGCCGCGGATGCGCCGCTCGATGCCGCGGGAGCCCACCACGATGAGGTGAGCGTCCACCTGCTCGGCCGTGTTGAGGATCGCCGCCGCCGGATCACCCTCGAGGGCATGGGTCTCCGCCGTGATGCCGGCTTTCTGGGCCGCAAGCGCAGCCGCCTGCAAGATCGCCTGGGCGTCGCCGTCGGCGCTCAGCGCCCAGCGGAACTCTGCGGGCAGCATCGCCCTGTCGGCCTCCAGCTTCCCGATGGGGACGGGCCGGTAGGCCGTGACGATGTGCAAGGCATCGCCGGTGGTCGATGCCAGCTCGATGGCACGGGCCACGGCCTTGTCGGCCGTCGCCGACCCGTCGGTCCCGACAAGAATTCTCTCGAACATGGCACCCTTTCGGTGTACGCGGAGCCTCCGACGGCGCCCGAGCGTATTGGACGCCGAGCGGCCATGTCCAGGGGGTCCGCCCGCTCGAGGCACCGTCGAGCCCGCACCCTCGCACCACCTCGGAGCCGGGGCGCCGGCGCCCGTGGCGGCCTGAGGGACCTCGCTTCAACACACTTTGCGCTGGCAGTTCGGGCCTTTTGACCCTATCGCCCCTTTTCGGCCGCCCTCTAGCCTGAACAGAAATCTGTAGACAGGAGTCACCGGATGCAACGCAAGGCCTTCGACCTTCTCGCCAGCGGAGTGGGAGCGATGCTCGTCGCCGTATTGCTCGTCGCGGGCGTCCTGGCACTTTGGGGCTATAGCTTCGACAACTCGAGCGTGCACAGCCAGTTGGCGCAGCAGGATATCTTCTTCCCCGCCAAAGGGAGCCCCGAGCTCGCCAATCCGGAGATCGGCCCCTATCTCGACAAGTACGCCGGGCAGCAGCTGCTCACCGGTCCGGAGGCGCAGGCGTGGGCCAATCACTTCATCGCCGTCCACCTGAGCGAGATGCCGTACGGAGGTGTCTACGCCAAGGTCAGCGCCGCCGCACTGGCTGACCCCAGCAACAAGAGCCTGGCGGCCCTCGAGACCCTCACCTTCCAGGGCACCACCTTGCGTGGCTTGCTGCTCGAGGCGTACGGCTTCTGGTTCTTCGGCCAGATCGCCATGTTGGCGGGCCTCGCCTGCTTCGTCCTCGCCGCTTTGCTGGCCGTGCTCGTCACCTTCGGGCTCTGGCACGCACGGCGAGTGCCGGAGGATGCACCGCTGATCCCGAGCAGCACCGAAGGGGTTGCCGTTCCCGCCTGATGCTTCTCGAGCGCCGATGCGGAAGCTTCGGCCCGCTCCGCCATGGCATGAGCGTGCAGGCTCGGCGTTTCGACGTCGAGGACGAGGTCCCTCGCCAGCCTGGCGCCTCAGTTGACGACCGAGACGATCGTGCCGTAGGCCAGGTACGGCCATGCCTCGGAGGCATCCTGCAGGTTGAGCTCGACGCACCCAAGACTCTGGGGAATGCCGTAGCTGGACCGCGGGATGTAGTGCACGGCGTCCCCACCGTTGAAGTAGGCGACGAACTGCACGGGGTCGGCGTACGTGGTCCCGTCCGGGTTCGTGCCGCGCATCACTTGCCGTCTGAGCCGCGAAAACACCGGAAAGTTGCCGTCGGCGGTCGGCGCCTGCGCGATGCCGGTATTCGCAGGAACGTGAAGCGCGACGGCAGCGTCGTGCCAGATGGTCAGGGACTCCGGTGCCGCCTGGTTGGCGAGGGCGTAGTTGTACCCGCCGGTGTTGACGTCACCTGCTGCAAGCGCCTCGAGGAGCGACTGCCACAGAGCCGCACTCGTTGTCCCGTTCGTGACAAGACCGTGATCGGCTTCGAACTCCATCACGAGACCCTTCGTCATCACGTCGTACGAGCCGGCGTGCCACAACGACGTGAGTTGCCTCGGCCATCCGTGCCGGCGCCAGGTGAAGACGCCCGCGGGCGGGACGAACAATGCCTCGCGCTCGGCGGCGGCATCGGAAACCGACGTGGCGGGGCCCGTAGCCCGGAATGACAACGGCGAGTAGTCGAGGAGGGAGAGCAGCTGCTGGAGGCGTCGTGTGGAGCCGTCGGCGACGCGGAAGCTGTCGACCACGCTGTCGGCGAGGTGAGCGCCGTCGACACCACGAACGCCGGCGCCGCCGGACGGGACGACGAGCGTGAGACGCGTCAGCGGCACATAGGGCAGTGATGGCACGAACACCACGCTGCGACTGCCGCTCAGGCTCCAGGTCCCGGACTGGGACGGCGAGAGCGTCGGCATGGGCGAGCTGGACGACACAGGACCTGAGAACGTCACTCGAATGTCCGACAGCCCCGGCACCGAAGCGTCTCCGGCCGCAGGCAGGACGGAGGTCACCCGGATGGGCGGCGACGGCGGCCCGGTTGTGGCGCTCGTCACGGGTCCCGAGGTCGACGTACTGGCGCCCTGACTCGTTGAGCTCGCGGTGCAGCCGGCCACAACCAAGAGGGCTCCGACGACGGCGATAGAGCGGAGCGAGGCGGGTGTCACGTTCCGGCGCCTCGGTGAGTGAGCCATTGTTCTCCAATTGCTTCGTGAGCCCACTGCCCACAGCGAGCTCACGCAGTAGCCGACTGCATCCAGGCACGGTCAACCCGCCCTCGAATGTAGAACGCCGGCCGCTCTCCGCGGTCGCGGGCGATCGCTCCCTGACGTGGGACGGCGGCGGCTGAAGGTCAGGGCCGAAGCGGGAAGTTCGATCGCACCGTCGTACCGTGGCCCGGCGAGGTTCGAATCTCAAGGTGTCCACCGAGGATCTCGGCACGCTCTTGCATACCCAGCAGACCGAGCCGGGTGATCTCGGGTTGCTGATCGAGGGAGGCAGCCTCGAAGCCGCGACCGTCATCGGAGACCTCGAGGCCGAGGGAGCCTTCGGCGAATTCGAGGGTCACGCAGAGCTCCTCAGCCTCGGCGTGCAACACCGCGTTGTTGACGGCCTCCTGTGTGATGCGAAAGGCCACGAGCTCGACCTCTGGAGCAAGGCGGGCCTCGGTGCCGAGCACGCGCAGCCGAAGGTGAGCGGCCGTGTCCTCTTCGGCTCGCACGAGGAACCCCCGTAGGGCCGCAACGAGGCCGAACTGCTCCAGCGCCGGCGGTCGCAGGCCTCCCACAAGCATCCTCAAGCGGTCCGCAATGTCGTGGGCCTCCTGGCGGGCGCCGCTGAGCCCGGTAGCGACTTCGGCTGGGACGTGCGCTGCCGACTCGAGCCGCTCAAGATGGCGGCCCAAGTGGACAAGGAGCTGGAGCGGTTCGTCGTGCAGCTCCCGGGCGATCCGGCGGCGCTCTTCCTCCTGGGCGGTGAGCAGGCGGGCGGCATAACGGCGAGCACGCTCACCTTCGGCGCGTTCCTCGGTCACGTCCTCGAGAACGAGATGTGCCAGGCGCTCGCCGGAGGGGGTTATACGAACCCAACCGGGGCGAACACGGAAGTCCCGTCGTTCCCCCGCAGGGGACGTCAGGGTGACACGGCTGCTCTGTGATCCGAGCATGTCCAGCGTGCAACCCAGCACGGCGTAGAGCGACTGCCCGACGACCGTCTCGCCAAGTTGCCTGCGGGCGGCAGGGTTCGCCTCGCGCACTGCCTCCGAGTCGTCCACGAGCAGGATCGGGGCGGCAGTGTCATCGAAGAGCTGGTGGTACAGGCTCTCAGCGGCGAGTTGGGCGCCTGTGGCCGCTTCGACGCGGAGCCGCTCGAAGTGCTCGGCGTCGAGCCGCCGCCCGATGAAGACGGCCATGACGTCGACAAGGGCGAGCTCGATCAGATCCGCCCCGACGTGGCCGTGATCGTGTGGAAGGAACAGATCAGGCAGGCACAGCACGGTCGCCCACGCCGCCGTGGCGAGCGATCCCGAGAGTCCGTATCGAAGTGCCGCATAGCTGACCGGGATGAGCAGCGTGGCGATGGGCAGACCGTCGGGAAGGGCACGGCCTTCGGTCCAGGGGTAGAGGTCGAGGATGAGATGGACGGAGGCCAACACGACGACAGCCCCCTGCACCACCCAGAACGAGGGATCCCGCAGCGGGAGCGGAAGGGCCCGCCGCAGCGCCCCGACGAGATCTGATCGTGCTCCGTTGCTCACCTCCGTCACTGCGGCGGCTCCGACGGCACAACTCGATGGCTGACGGCGTACAGGGCCGCTTCGGTCCTCGAGCTGACCCCGAGCTTGGCGATCACATTCGAGACGTGGCTCTCGACGGTGCGCAGGCCCAGCCCGAGCTCGCCGGCGATCTGCTTGTTGGACCGCCCGTGGGTGAGGAGCCGAAGGACGTCCATCTCGCGGGACGTGAGCTCGATGAAGGGGCCGCCCTCTTCGCCACGCCAGTGATGGGTGAGACGGCGCGAGATCGCTTCGTCGATCACGAGGGCGCCGCCCGCCACCGTGCGCACGGCATCGACGAGGGCCTGGGCGGAGGCTGTTTTCAACAGGTAGCCGGACACGCCCGCCTCGAGGGCGCCCACCACGTAGGCGTAGTCGTCGTAGGCGCTCACAACCAGGACCCGTACCTCGGGCGCAACGGCGGTGAGAGCCTGCGCGAGCGCAATGCCGCTCATGTTCGCCAGCTCCACGTCGACGAGGGCGACGTCGGGTCGCAAGCGGCAGAGCAGCTCGAGCCCTTCCTCCCCGGAGCCGGCTTGGCCGACCACGGTCAGGTCGTCTTCCCGCTCGAGCAGCTCCACCGTGCCTTCTCGAACGAGAGCGTGGTCCTCGACGACGACGAGGCGGATCCGTCGCCGGCGCAGAGCCGTCAAACCAGCAGCCGTGCTCCGGGTTGTCACGACCTGCCGAGTACCGCCGGCCGCCGCTGCTTCGTCCGACCCGGCTGCCTCCACGATGGCCCCTCCTTGATCAGCACGCTGACCACGACCCATCTTGTCGGGATCGCTCGGAGGGAGAGGTGTCCGGCTCGAGGTGGAACGCTCGATCGCCCGCAGGACCGCCACCGCCAGCGAACGGTCGACATCGCCCTGCAGCCCGGAGGGCGGCTGTCTGACGGCGGGAACAGGCACGACGATCAGCCTGCGAACACATAGGCGCTGCCAGCTTTTGAGCTGTGGCCGAGAGCACCCACGAGAACCGTGTCACCGGAGATGGCGACCGAGTCACCGAATTCGTCGTTCGTCGCCGTGTCGGAGCCCATGAGGGTGGCCGTCTCTGCCCAGCCTGCCGACGTGTCGGTGAAGACGTAGATCCCGCCGGCGTTGCCAGTGGCAAATTCTGCTCCGACCACGACCGTGTGTCCGGAGACGGCGACCGCAGAGCCGAAGTAATCCCCGGCCGTGATGCCGGACCCTTGCAACTCGGCGGTCTGCTCGAAGCCTGCGGGCGTTTTCTCGAACACGTAGGCCCTGCCGGCGCCGGCCGCATGGTCGTACGCCCCCACGACGACGGTCCCGCCCGAGACGGCGACGGCGGAGCCGAAGTAGTCGTCTGTGGAGGTGTCGGAGCCTTTCAGCTCGGCAGTCTGCCTCCAGCGACCGCCGGCCTCGCCGAGAACGTAGGCACTCCCGGCCTCCGCCCCGTGGTATTCGGCTCCAACGATCATCGTGTGCCCGTCCATGGCGAGAGACGACCCGAACTCGTCGTAGAGCGAGCTGTCGGAGGCCTTCAGCTCAGCGGTCTGAATCCAATGCACTCCCCGCTTGGTGAAGACATAGACGCGACCGGCGCGGGCGCTGCGCAGATCGGCCCCAACGGCGATCGTCGTGCCGGCGATTGCGACCGAGGAGCCGAACTGGTCGTAGGTGACCGTGTCTGAACCCTTCAACTCCGCCGTCTGGTGCCAGACCTGCGCTGTCCTCGTGAATACGTACGCTCGTCCTGCGTCAGCCGCGCTGTACTCAGCACCTACGACAATGGTATTGCCGGAGATGACAACCGACGTACCGAACATGTCATAGGCAACAGAATCGGCGGCAGTCAGCACGGCGGTCTGGGTCCATCCGTGCGAGGTCCTGCCGAACACATAGACGGCTCCGGCTTGTTGAGCATGGTCGGGAGCGGCCACGACGGCCGTGTCACCCGAGATCGATACCGACGACCCGAAGCTGTCGTTCGAGATCGTGCCCGATCCGAGAAGCTCGGCCACCTGCTTCCAGTTACCGGAGGTGGACAGCGTACTCGAGGTCGATGTCGAGGTTGGGCGAGAGCTCGAGCATGCGCTCAAAGTAGCCGCCAGCATCAGCAGGCCGACACCCACCAAGGCGGAGGATCTGAGCCGTTTCTCTTTCATAATGTCCGCTTCAAGCTATCGAACCTCTGCGCCGGCACAAAGGGCCGAATGACCCTTTCTAGGAGGCAGTACGCTCCGTAGGGTGGCGACATGCTCGACATGAGGCAGGTGGCGCCGCCAAGGCAAGGCCACGTCAGCCCGTGCGGAGAGCGTGAGCAAGACTGACAAACGGAGGCAGCAATGCTAAGAAGGGCCCTCTATCCGATCACTGCAGCTCTGTTCGGAGCGGCCGCAGTTCTCGCTGTCCCGGCGGCCGCCGTCCTCGCCGTCCCCACGGCCGCAGACGCCGCTGCCCTGACCCAGGTGGCCTTTACGGGATCGTATTCGGGCACGGCAACGCTGCTGGTCAATACCACGACCGGTGCGACGACGATCTCGAAAGCCAGCGGCAGCGGCACGGGCTCGCTCATCGGCGCCGGCAGCTTCAGCGACGGAGCCGGTTCCAGCGGGAAGCTCACCAACGGTTGCGGCTACTTCTCTGGCAGTGCCGTCCTCAGCGGATCGCACGGCAGCATCGAGTTGACGGTGGGCAGCTCGAACAAGGCGTGCTCCAACACCACTTCCCCGACCGGCCCGGCCAAGATCACCGTCGAGAACGGGGCGGCCACCGTCAGCGACGGCACCGGGGCGGCGGCCGGCGCCACCGGCACCCTCAGCTTCAACGGCGCCACACTCACCACCAATGCCAGTGAGTCGAGCGGGAACTTCACGATCACCTTCACGGGCACCTTGAGCATCGCGAGCGCCCCGACGACCACGGTGGCGACCACGACGACGGTGGCCAAAGGCAAGTCCACGACGACGACGGTCGCCAAGAAGGCCAAGAAGCCGAAGAAGGCAAAGGGCAAGGGCAAGACGACGACGACGACCAGCACGACCGTCGCCGCCACCACGACGACGACCGCAGCGCTGGGCGGCAAGAGTGACCCCCCCGGCAATGCCGGTGGCATGCCGGGCGGAGCCAAGGTGCTGATCGGGGTGTGCGTCGCCGTCGTGCTCGCCTGTGGAGTCGCCTCCATCCTGATCCTGCTCCGCAGCAGGCGGAGGCGAGTCTTGTAGCGCCATTGCCTCCGACCATCCTCTCGGACCGGCGTCGGCTCCAAAGGGTGGTTCGAGCGGCGGTCGTAGCCACAGTTCCATCTGAGCGGGAGCAAGTTACGCTGCGCCGATGATCGAGAGCTGGACGCGTGGCGTCGTCCGCTTTCGGGTCATCGTGGTTGCCTGCTGGCTCGCCATCGTGATCGTGGGTGCCGCTTCCGCCGTTCGATTGCCGGCCCTCTTGTCGATCTCACTGGCGGTGCCCGGCACGAGCTCGCAGCAGGCAGACGACATCCTCGTTCAGCATTTCGCCCAGAACGCCGACGGCACCTTCACCGTCGTCTTTCGCCTTGCAAACCCGTCGCCCGGGGCGGTCCGCGCCTTGAGCGAACGGTTCGCGGAGGCGGCCCGGGCCGTGCCGACGGGCCATTCCACGGGACTCAATGTCGCAAGCGGGATCGTCTACGGCGACGTCGTCACTCGCCTCGACCTGCAACGTGCCGCCACCTACACCGACACGCTCCGGCACGCCGTCAGCACGGCCGCCTTCCCCACCGCCTACGTCACCGGTGAGCCGGCGATCCAACACGACCTCACGCCCGTCCTCGCCGCCGACCTTCACAAGGGCGAGCTCATCGCGCTGCCCGTCGTGCTGCTGGCCCTCGCCGCCACCCTCGGTATCTCGCTGGCCCTGGCGATCCCCTTCCTGTTCGCCATCTGCACGATCGCCGCCGCTCTCGCCATCGTCTACGGCCTCGCCCACGCCGTCGTCATGGTGTCGTACATCCCGAACCTCGTCGAGCTGATCGGCCTCGGGCTGGCGGTCGATTACTCGCTTCTCGTCGTGCACCGCTTCCGAGAGGAGCTTGAGCGCAACGACACCACGGTGGAGGATGCCATCGTCCGCACCATGGCAACGGCGGGCCGTTCCGTGTTGTTCTCCGGTGCGGCCGTCACCATCGGCCTCTCGATGATCCTGTTCATCCCGGTGCCCTTCATCCGATCCGTCGGCATCGCTGGCCTCCTCGTCCCGCTCTTGTCCATGCTCGCCACCTTGACGTTGCAGCCTGCGCTGCTCTCGCTCCTCGGTCGGGGCGGGATGAGGAGACTTCGCCGGCGCCGCTCCGTCGGTGACGGCGCCGCCGGCTTCTGGAGGCGATTCGCCAATGGCGTCATCCGCCACCGTGGCGCCGCCTTGGCCGGCGCCGTCATGGTGCTCGCCCTTGCCATGGCGCCGGTGGCGGCCCTCCAGCTCACGCCGGGATCGATCTTCGCCATCCCGCAGTTCACGGCGTCAGCCCGCGGCGAGAGCCTGCTGCTGCACGCCGTCGGCGCTGGTGCCCTGACACCGACCGACGTGGTCATCGACGCCGGCGCACCCGGTCGGGCGCTAACGCCGGCGGTGTCGGCTGCCACGCTGCGCCTCGCCGACGAGTTGACCGAGCAACCGGAGGTCTTCCTCGTGGTCATCGGCTCGAAGCCGCCGTACGTGGACGCCACCGGTCGATACCTTCGGCTGAGCGTCAGCGGTCGGCATGAGTTCGGCTCTGAGCAGTCGCAACGTCTCGTCGCCGCTCTCCGCGACCACCTCATCCCCGAGGCTCGCTTTCCTACCGGCGTCCAGGTGTACACCGGTGGCGCACCATCGGAGGGAGTCGATTTCCTCGCACGCGCCTACGGTGCCTTCCCGTGGGTCGTGCTGGCCGTCTTGGCACTCACCTACGTGATGTTGCTTCGCGCCTTTCGATCCCTCCTGCTCCCCTTGATCGCCGTCCTCCTGAACGTCGTCTCGGTGGCGGCTGCCTACGGGATGCTCGTCGTCGTGTTCCGATTCGGGCTCGGCGCCGATCTCCTCGGCCTCTATCGCGTCTCCCAAATCGAGGGCTGGATCCCCGTCTTCCTCTTTGCGGTCCTCTTCGGACTCTCCATGGACTACCAGGTCTTCCTCGTCACACGGATGCGGGAATCGTGGGACAGCGGCGCCGACAGCGACGCCGCCGTGAGCCATGGCCTCGAGCGGACAGGCAGGGTCGTGAGTGCCGCAGCCCTCGTGATGGTCATCACCTTCTCTGGCTTCGTCACCGGACGCGTGGCCGACTTGCAAGAGTTCGGCGTCGGACTGGCGCTTGGTGTCCTGCTCGATGCCACGGTGGTGCGCTTCCTCCTGCTGCCGAGCCTGATGGCGGCGCTCGGTCGCTGGAGCTGGTGGCTGCCGGCCTTCTCGGTCCGGCCGGCAGCCCTCGCTTCCTCGTCTCGTGCCGACGGCACGAGACGAGAGATCACTTGACGACGGTGATGGCGAACCGCAGCGCAGCCGACTGGTAGCCGACCGCCAGACCTGGGGCGTCCTGCGCGTACGTGAGCATGGGGACCATTCCGTACTCGGCGTTCGCAAAGGACGGCGAGAGCGTGTACAGCATGGGGTAGAGATCAATCAGGTGAGTTCCCGGACCGCCCGTTGCGTAGATGTGCAACAGCACGTCGCCGTTCGAGTTGAATCCGCATCCGTACCCGATGTAGCTGTTGTCGTAGTCAACGGCCACCGTGTTGTCGAGCTGTGTCCAGCCCACACCCTCTAGATGGATGGTGAAGGACTGCCCCTCCTTGACGACGACCGAGCCGACACCCTTTCCGACGATGCTGATGTGGACGTAGAAGGGAACCTGCGCCTGGATCTCGCCGCCCTGCACGAGCTGCACGGCGTGCCAGCCGCCGAGGCCGTCTGGGACCTTGATGCTGGTGTTGATCGACCCGTTCGAGGGGGTGACCGTCCCGAGCGGCACTGACACGAAACTCCAGCACGTGCTGGCGCAGTTGACGCGGTTACCCACGACCGTGGACCACACGAGCTGAACCGGAGCGCTCGACTTGAGGCCCGACGCCGTGAGCCCGACCTTGGTGTTCACTGCCCCGCTCGTCTGCGTGAGCGTCATCTTGGCGGTACTCGCGACGGCGAGGCCGCTCTTGGCCAAGGTCGTCCGTGCGGTGATCGTCGGAGCGACGCTGCTCGGCCAGTCGATGGAAGCAGCCGGTGGGCCGTCGTCCGCCGTCACCGTGAAGCTGAACGTGGCGCCGGTTGTGAAGGGAATGGGAGATTGCGGCACGTTCAGGTACAGGTAGCCGATGGCATTGCCAATTTGGATCGTGTGCACCCCGACAGGCCCGGAGGCACGGATGACGACCTGCGAGGTACCGCGCGTCCAGGTGGACATTCCCTCGCCGACGTAGTGGTTGTCATAGAGAATCGAGAAGCCGCTCTCGTAGAGGGACGCCCCGAGGCCGCGGTAGGTGATCGTGATCGGCGTGCCGATGGGGCCGCTCGTCGGCGAGATCGTTGCCGAGCGAGCAATCAGGTAGCCGCCGTGGGCGACCTCGACGCCGTTGATGACGGCGTAGATGTCGTGCACACCGCCCCAGTCATCTGGCGCCTTCATGGTCACGCTGAAGGCTCCACTCGCGCTCGTCGTTGTCGTTGCGATGACGACGGCAAGCTTCGTCTCGAGACGCCCCAGGTAGTTCACGGTGTCCGGCTGGACGCTGGCCTCCCAGGTGTCCTTCGCAGTCGACCACGTCAGCGTGACGTGCTGATTTGCCGCCAGATGCGAGCCAGAGATCGTCATCGTCGAACCGATGACACCGGAGTCCGGCGTTACGTCGAGGTTCGCCATGTTTGTGCTGAGGCGAGCGGGGGCGGCGATGGGGCCGGGGAGCGGGGGAACCCCCGCGATGGCCGGAGCCGGAAGAGCCGAGAGGGCGGCACCGGTCGTGGAGGCGGCCGTGGCGGCCGCTCTCGTCGTCGTCGTGGTGCTGGAGGCGCTCGTTGAGGCGCAAGCGGCAAGGGCGAGCCCCATCGCGACGGCGACCCCTGCAGCGAGCGCCCGCTTGCTGCGGAGCGCTCCCATCAGTCGTGCGGTGCGTGCGGTGCGTGCCACGAGTACCCCTCTCATCATTCCTCGTCAACTGCCTGCTGGCTGTTGGGTGCCAGTAGTGATCGGCACATAGTGCTGTCTGACGCTACGTGGAGGCTGGGAGGGCGCAAAGGGCCGAAAGTCCCAAGATGGCACACGTTGTCAAGCGAAAAGTCCTTATCTCGCAGTTGTCGCCGATCGTGCCGAAATGTCGCCGAACATGCGACCTCCCCGCCAGAGCAGAGCTCCAGCAGGGAGGACGACACGATCTGGGGAGTTTCCCTCTGGGGGGAAGCAAGCTCGCGAGGGTGATTCAGGCCTTCACAATGGTCAGGCTAGAAGCCACAATCGGAATCTGGTGCCAAATGATGGAAAGCTTCGAGTTCGTCTTTGCAACGGCGTGCACGTTGAAGTTGACGACGCCGAGCGGGTAGTTCTTGGGCACCGTCCACACTGCGGTCCAGTACTCGGGCGGAGCGTCACCCTTCACGACGCCGAAGCTGTGCTCACCCCACACGAACGGGATGGCCTTCTTCACGCCCGGGATGTTCACGTTCAGGACGCTCACGTCGGCTGGCTGCAGTGTGACTCCCGAATGCGTCTCCGTGCCGGCCACCCGGAAGAGGATCTGCTGGCCGTGCTGGAACAGGTTCGCCTGCTCGCAGTCGCCGAGGACACCCTCGCTGGCCGCAGCCTCCGTGTCGACGTAGAGGAAGACCGTGGTGGTCTTCGCCGGCCACGGGACGCCCGCCTTCGTTGTCGCCGTCACGCCGGCGGGATGCGTTGACGGGGATGCCGCCGACGCGATCGCACCGCCTGCCAGGGCACCGCCTGTGACGACGGCCACCGCGGTCGCGATGAGCAGATGCTTGTGGCCTACTGTCTTCAATCGCCTGGTCAGTGTCAAGGTAACTCCCTCCCGAACCCTCGACACCTCTCAGGTGCCTCGGACCGACACAATTGCTCACGTGGACACGTGACTGTGTTCACAAGGATTATACGACTTCCTGGAGCTTTGTAGTAACCGAGATAGCACGAGCCGGCCTCCGTGATTCCCGCAGTGCTGCGGCGCCCGCCCACCACCACCTGACAGCGCGGGCTGGCCAGCTCACCCGGCAAGGGCGAGTTGCTCGCCGTGAAGCCGGTGGCGGGGAGCGAGGGCGGCCTGACGGTATTTGATGACGCCACAGACGACCTGCCCCGTCGTGGCCCGCCGCTCGGGAATCGACCTGCCGGCTCAGGTGGGGAGTTTCAAGCTGGCGAGCAGACTCGCCACCATCGGTAGAGCTGACTCGAAGCGAGTGCCGTCGGCTGTATAGGTCAGCAGCCAGGCCTCTCCGTTGCGGATCGTCCACTGCGAGAGAAACTCCAAGTCGTAGGCTGTCCCGCTGACGGTTACCGTCGCCGCCCAGACGATTCGATACCCAGGCGTCCCGTCGAAGCTCACGGCGCCCTGCTGACTGATGGTGCCCTTGTCCTGGCTGATCTGCGCCAGGTTTATCTGCAGGAAACTGGCCGCCGTGAGGGGTGAACTACTCGACTCGAGCTGGAGGTTGACGTTCCGCCGGAAGCCGGAGCCGCCGGCGGGATCGATATAGACATACAGCGGGCCGCTGCTCCCATGCGTCACCGTCCACGACGTCGGATGTAGGAAGGCGAGGCCCTCGGGCCCGGTGTAGGTGATCCAGCCGGTCGTCGCCGCCGTCCCGGTCGTCACCGCCGTCGAGGTCGTCGGTGCGACCGAGGTCGTCGTTGTCGTCGAAGTGGTCGGCGTCGTCGAGGTTGTCGGCGCCGTCGTGGTCGGCGTCGAGGTTGTCGTGCCGGCCGACGTCGTCGTTGTCGTCGCCGACGAGCTCGAGCCGCCAGAGCACGCCGCCAACACGGAGCCGGCGATCGCCAGCCCGACCAGCGCGCGCATCGTGGACGTCCTGCGGTCAGCGGTCGACACGCTTCGTCGTGACGGGGCGGAGGTCGGAGGGGGGAACGGCGACATTCGGCTCATCCTGCCTTTGCTCGTCGGCGATCTCTTTGCTCGGAGCGCCTCGTTGCGGAAAGGGCACCCGATCTCAGAAACGTACGCTCCGGGGCCTTCCGCTCGAATCGGGGGTCCCCCTAGTTCCGTGCTCGACTTCTGACCGCTGGCGTTCCGGGTGCCTCAGTACTGCGGGGCGAGCGGCTCGCTGTATGCCGGAGGTTTCGAGGGCCCGTGGCGAAGGAGTGCCGCCGCCGGGAGGCTGTGGGACATCTCGAACGACTGGCAGACCCGGGGCGTGACTGGGGCAGGCTCGTCCATGCTCACGCTCGCCGCGCAGCAGCGCGCACCACCCGTGCCGTCACGACCAAGAAACGCTCGGTTGGGTGGCGGCGTGCCTGCCGGGTGAGACCTCCTCCCCTCGTACATGTAGCAATATGTAGCCCGTCCTGCTACATGCTGCCTGTGAGGACCATCCCCCAACGCGAGCTGCGCAACGACAACGCCAGAGTGATCGAGGCGGTCGCCTCGGGCGAGAGTTTCGTGGTGACTCGCAACGGCATCCCGGTGGCCGAGTTGCGGCCGATACGGACCGCTCGCCCAAGGTTTGTCCCGAAGGCCCTCGCCACTGCAGGGCCACACGTAGATCTCGACCAGTTCCGCGCCGACCTCGATCGCAGCATCGACCAGGGGCTGTAGGTGTCCACCGGGCTGCTTGACACCTCTGTGGTGATCGACTGGGACGATCCGGTCGTCGCCGGCGCTCTCCCTGATGAGGCCGCCGTGTGCGCGATCACGCTCGCCGAGTTGGCCGCCGGTCCGTACCTGGCCGCGCGGCCCCCCCCGGGGGGG
>JBKQSP010000007.1:0-13754 GCA_052143575.1 Acidimicrobiales bacterium | reverse complement strand
CCGAACGGGATCATGCCGAGCCGCTTGACGACCGCGACCGAGGCGGCATTCCCCTCGTCGACCTCGGCCATCACCTCGGGCAGGCCGAGGTGGACTAGGGCGTGTTCCACCACGGCGCGGGCGGCCTCGGTGGCGTACCCCTTGCCCCACGAGCCGGGAGCCAGGCTGTAGAAGATCTCCAGCCCGAGGTCCTCGAGCGGCCTCAGCCCGGTCGTGCCGACCAGTCCGGTCCCGTCCTGGATGAGCCAGATGCCGTACCCGGTCTCGTTGAAATCCCGGGCGCTTTCCTCGATGGTTTCCGTGACCTCGGCCGCGGACAGCGCCTCGCCATCGAACAGGAACCGCCGAACATCCGGCAGGGTCCAGTGGGCCAGCAGGACCGCATGGTCCTGCGGCGTTACTGGACGCAGGACCAGGCGTTCCGTGGTCAGGACGTGATCCACGCCCGCCAGACTACCCACCCGATCCCGGCAGGCCGCCGGTTTCCGTCGGGGCGCGCGATACGGAACCGCGCGCGAGCCGGTGCCGTCTAAGGGATCTCTGCCTAGCAATCGGGGGCACGATGGGCTCAAACGCCGTCAACTTGCGACTGCTGCCAAGCGCGGCCGTGGCTGCGGTCGCCTTGCTCGGCGCCGGGTGCTCGCAGACCGCGACCGCCACCGGCAACTCGCATGTGGTGGTCGCCAGGGACAACTCCAACGGCAAAACGGTGCGGGTCAGCGTGGGGGACCGGCTCGAATTGATCCTGGCCAGCGACTACTGGAACGTGGACCCCAGTTCGTCGCCTGCGGTGTTGCGGCAGGATGGCGAGACGAGCGATCTGTCCCGGCCCAGTGACTGCCCGACGTTGCCAGGTCTCGGTTGCATCCCGGAACAGACGTCTTTTACCGCACTGGCACCGGGCACGGTGGTGATCACGGCCAGTAGGACATCCTGCGGCGAGGCCATGGCCTGCCGTCCGGATCAGCGTCATTTCCGCCTGACGGTCATCGTCGGGTAGTTCGTCCGCCCCATGGCCTGCGGACATGCTCGAGGGCTACCATGACTTTGCGTCGTAGCTCCATAATCAGGCATTTCATATACCAGTTCGGGAGGCAGGGCCATGGTGGTTGGCGTTCGTCGGCATATGCCCAGGCGTCGCAGCGGACACACCACCACCGTCATGATCGGCGCCGAACGGTTCTGCCTCACCGCCAACCAGCGCGACGACGGGAGCCTCGGTGAGGTCTTCATCCACTGGGGCAAGCACGGCACCAGCGCCGCCGGCCTGGTCAGCACCTACGCCGTCGCCCTGTCCCTAGGCCTGCAGCACCAGGTGCCGCTCGCCGACCTCATCCGTCCCGGACTCGACCAGTTCTTCGTGCCCAACGGGCACACCGACGACCCGGAGATCCCCAGGGCGCGGTCCGCGGTCGACTACATCGCCCGCCGCCTGGCCATCGACTGGCTGCCCTACCCAGAGCGCGCCCTACTCGGCGTCTACACCCTCACCGAACGCGTCCATCGCGCCAGTACCTGGATCGAGGCCCACGAGCCCTCACAGGCCGGCCGCTTGCGCTCCGGGCGCTTACCGGTGCCGCACCCAGACGTTCGGCTCGACGTACTAGTTTTCCATGCTGAAGGTGAACATCTTCTCGGCCGCGATGCGCGCCCCGACCGGGTTGGCCTGACCCAGCCAGGTCTCGAACTCCGGTCCCTGCCTGGGCAGGTAGTAGTCGAGCATCGCCTGCCGCAGCTCGCCGTCGGCCGGGTCGAGGACATCGAACAGCTCGGCCCGGCCGTGTACGGTCACGGCGAAGTCATCCCTGGGCAGGTGGGTGGCGCTGACCGCGGGCCGGGCGGCCAGGTGGCGCATGCGCACCGAGTCCCGACTCGAGCTGAAGCAGAAGGATCCGTGCAGCAGATAGGCGTCGACGGGGCCGACGAGGGGCCGGCCGTCACTCGTCACCGTGGCGACGACAAGCAGGCACATGCCTTGCAGCCGCTCAGACAGCTGCTCGGCGCTGAGGCGGCGATCGTCGGTGATGATGTCCCGCAGGTGTGGTCCCGCTCGAGCGGCGCTCTCGTCGAGAAGCTGCTGCAGCCCCTGCATTTCTTCTGGCGTCTCGAGCATGCGCCGATTCCACCACATCACGGCGCTGCCGAGGCCGGCGTCGTGCCGTCGTGACTGCCTTAGGCTCAGGCGGTGCAGATGCGTTGTGCGGGCTGTGCCTGCGTCATCGAGTCAGGGCTCCGGATCGTCGTCTGCAGCGACGGCTGCTGCTGCCAGGACGTGCCTGTCAGCCGGTACGCCGTCGACGAGCAAACCGCTCGCCTCCTCGTCGCGGCCGGCCTGCCGGTCACCGCTGCCGCTCACCGCCGCGCCCAGCTTCCCGAGGGGCCCCGCCGCCTGCACGACGCCCTCCTCCGGGCGTTCGTCGCCACTGGCACCGTGACTGATCTTGCCGCTCTTGTGACCGCGGCCGGACTCGATGACGCCGCCACGTCGGATCTGCTCCAGGAACTGGCGGCCGCCGATCTCGTCGCCCTCGATTCCGACGGCAGCCTCACCGGTGCGTTTCCCTTCTCCGTGAGGCCAACCCGCCACCGCGTCGAGCTCGGCGAAGGCCCTGCGGTGTGGGCCATGTGCGCCATCGATGCGCTCGGCATGCCCGCCATGGTGGGCCGGGAGGCGAGCATCTCGAGCTCCGACCCGATCTCCGGCACCTCCGTCGAGGTCGAGGTGCACGGCGACGACCTGAGATGGTCACCCGACACGGCCGTCGTCGCTCTCGGGCGCTCGGGTGACGGTTCCATCGCCACGGCGTGCTGTGCCCACATCGACTTCTACTGCGATACGGCGGCGGCTGAGCAGGCGCTGGCCTCGCTCAACGGCACGCTCGTCAGCGTGCCCACCGCCCGCCGGCTGGGGGAGGCCGTGTTCGCCGGCCTCTTCACCCCGGCCTGAGCCGACCAGGAGCGGCTCGCCTCAACCGACCAGCTGCGGGACGACCTCGCTGATCGAGCCCCGTACGACGACGTCGGCGAGGTCGTCGCAGGCCGTCGGGCTGCCGTTCACGATCACGACGGCTTTGCCGAGGTGGCGGGCGAGTGGCACGACCCCGGCGATGGGTTGCACCTCGAGCGTCGTCCCGACGGCGAGCAGGAGATCGGAAGCAGCCACGGCCAGCTGAGCCCGCTCGAGCTGAGCCCAGTCGAGCGACTGGCCGAAGCTCACGGTCGCCGTCTTCAGTATCCCTCCGCACAACCCGGCCCTGGCTCGGGCCGGCGTTGCGTCGGCAGTGGGACGCTCGCAGTGCGGGTCCTCCTCACCGGCGCGAACCCGTGCGAGCACGGCGCGGGTGGGTTGACGATCACCGCAGGCCCAACAGACGCATTCGTGCGCCGTGCCGTGAATCTCCACGAGCAGCTGCGGCGAAGTCCCGGCGAGACGGTGGAGGCCGTCGGTGTTCTGCGTCACGAGCGTGTGCAGGCGCCCACTGCGCTCGAGCTGCACGAAGGCCCGGTGAGCCGGCGTCGGGACGGCGTCCCACATGGGCGAATCGAGCCGCGACCGCCAAGCGGCCCGCCTGACCTCGGCGTCCTCCAAGTAGTTGCGAAGGGTTGCCATGCGCTCGGCGCCCGGGTTGCGGGTCCAGAGGCCGTTCGGCCCGCGGAAGTCCGCAATGCCGGCGTCGGTCGAGATGCCGGCGCCCGTGAGCACGACGATGGAGGCTGCGCCGGCGACGAGGGCTGCCGCTCGGGCGAGCACGTCGGGGTCCGCCGTCTCCATGACCACCTCCCCAGGTTCGCGCGCCCGAGCCGGTAGCGTCGCACCCCGTGGATCGCAAAGTCACCGACTACCAGGTCGCAGAGCGAATCGCGACGATCACACTCAAGCGCCCGGAGCGTCTCAACGCCTGGACGGGCCGGATGAGCCTCGAGTACCGGACGGCCCTCGCCGAGGCATCAGCCGACGAGAGCGTGCGGGTGATCGTCGTGACCGGCGCCGGGAGGGGTTTCTGCGCCGGTGCCGACAGCGAGGCCCTGGCGAGCCATCTCGACCGCGGCGGCCACTGGGCCGGCCTGCCCGAGGATCCCCCGACACCAGGCTTCGGCGTGCGGGCCGAGTTCGACGCCGACCTCGCCTACCACCTCGGCATCGAGAAACCCATCATCGCCTCCGTCAACGGTCCCGCCGCCGGTCTCGGTTTTGCGTTGATGTGCTACTGCGACGTGCGCTTCGCTGCGGCCGGCACCAAGCTGACCTCCGCTCACGGGCGCCTCGGCCTCCCCGCCGAGTTCGGGCTCTCGTGGATGCTGCCCCGCCTCATCGGTCTCGCCCGAGCCGCCGACGTCCTGTTGTCGAGCCGGATCTTCCTCGCCGAGGAGGCCTTCGAGATGGGGCTCGTCAGCGCAGTCGTGCCGCTCGACGAGCTCGCCAGCCATGTGACGGCATACGCCACCGCGCTCGCCACCGGTGTCTCGAGCGCCTCGATCGCCGTCACGAAGCGTCAGCTCTACCGCGATCTTCTTGTCGCCGGCGGCCCGGCCGCCTCCATCGCCGACGCCGAGACGACGATGAGCACCATGATGCAGGCGCCCGACTACCGAGAGGGCGTGGCCTCGCTGCGGGAGAAGCGGCCGCCCCGCTATTAGGCGTCCCGCCTGGCGTGGGCGCGGCGGTAACGCCCCATCTCGGCGAGCAGCGTCAGGATGTTCATGCGGGCGTAGCCCGGCAGGACTTCGGCATAAACGGCATCGGCATTGGCCACGAGGCGCTCGGAGTCCGACCAGCCGGCATAGTCGCCGAGGTCGATGTCGAAGGCCGCCTCGACGGCGCTCAGACCGGCGGCTGCCCGCTTGCTGGCTTCGGAGTGCACGAACCGCAGGTAGGCCTCGACCTCGGAGAGGGCTGCGAGGCCGACGACGGGCCCGTGGCCGGGCACGACGACCTCCGGCTCGAGGGCACGGACGCGCTCCAGCGCCGCCAGCCAGTTCCCGACCGGTCCGGCCCAGACGATCGGCGTGGACCCGATGAAGAGGATGTCGCCGGCGAAGACGACTCCGGCATCGGGCAGGTGCACGATGACGTCGCCACCGGTGTGGGCCGGACCGACCTCCTCCAGCACGAAGGGCCGGCCGCCGACATCGCCGTGCAGGCGTCCGGAGAAGGTTGCCGTCGGGCTGGCGACGTCGATGTCGTCGAAGCGGAACGCCCCGAAGGCCTCCGTCACGAACGTGTTCCCGTCGGCGCCGAGGTCGAGCTGCTTGAGGGCGTGCAGGGCCGAGGCCGGCAGGTCGGCCATCTCGCGCGCCGTCGCCGCCGAGGTGATGACTCGGGTATCGCCGAGGAGCTGGTTGCCGTGGCAATGGTCCCCGTTGGCGTGGGTGTTCACGATCGTCGTGATGGGGCTGCCGGCCGTGAGCGACGCCATGGCCGCCAGCATCGCCTCGGTGAGGCTCAGGTCGAAGAGGGTGTCGACGAGGAGCGACGCATGGTCCCCGACGACGAGGCCGGCGTTGCTGTAACCCCAGGAGCCGTCGGGTTGCAGGTAGGCGTAGACGCCGTCGGCGACTTCGTGGAGGCCGAGCTCGTAGGGGACGGTGGACTGGAAGGGGACCATGGAAAGACTCTCTCACGAGTCGTCACGGCCGCCAAGGGGACCGAGGTCGCCGTGCGGGCGTTTCAGACAAGCCCGGCCGCCAGCTCCTCCGGCGACATCGACCCGGGCGCCTGGTGTTCGGCAGCCAGTTGGTTGGCGACGGCCTGCAAGCGCTCGTTGACTGGCGTCGGCACCCCGTGCAAGCGGCCGAGCAGCACGATCTCGCCGTTCAACCAGTCGGCTTCGATGTTCCCCGTGCCGCGTTGCAGGCTTTGCCAGGAGGAGCCACCCTGGCGTGTCGACCCGCCGACCGGTTGCGTGAGACCGCGCAGGCGGCGGCGGGCGGTCTCGTCGGACTCGTCGGCCACCTCGACGCCGGCAGCGGCGTAACAGGCCCGCGCCTCGGCTCTTGCCGCCTTGGCGAGCTGAGTCGTGAGGGGATCCTCCCCCGTCCCGCAGGCGGCCTGGATGGCGTTGGCGAGGTTGCTGAGCAGCTTCAGGTACTTGTGGCTCATGATGGCGGCGCTCGCCCGGGCATCGAAACCGCTCTCCCGCAGATCCTCGGCGATGTGTTCGGCCACCGAGTCGGTGCCGCCGGGGAAGCGGCCGACGTCGAGGATGCCCGAGAGGGGCGCCGTCGCGATCTCGACGACCCCCGGCTCGAGATGGGTGCCGGCGAGGATGACCCGCATGCCGTAGGTGTTGGCGAAGCGCCGTGCCGACAGCCGTTCGTTCTCGACGCCGTTCTGAGCACAGACGACGGCGATGCCCGCTGGGGCCTTCACGGCCAGGGCGGCGAGGAGTGCCTCCGAGTGCTGGGTCTTCGTCGCGAGGATGACGACGTCGTCTCGCCTCGGCTCGGCGGCCTCGGCCGTGGCGACCGCCGCAATCGGCAGCAGCGCGGTCGCCTCGGGATCGCGCAGCTCGAGCCCGCGAGCTCGCAGTGCTTCGAGGTGGGCACCGCGGGCGATGAGCACGACGTCGCGGCCGTGCTGGAACAGCCGACCTCCGATGGCGCCTCCGATGGCGCCGGCGCCGAGGATGAGGTATCGCATGCCGTCAGTATGGTGGGCGCCGCCCGGGCGGCGGGTCAGGGCCGGCGGCGCCCGGGTCCCAGTGGTACTACTCCTCGATCTCCAAGAGGATCGTGACGGGTCCGTCGTTCCCCAGCTCGACGAGCATGTCGGCCCCGAAGCGCCCGGTCGCCACGGTCGCCCCGAGCGCTCGCAGCTCCGTCACGACGAGATCGACGAGGGGCTCGGCAATCGGCCCGGGAGCCGCAGCCATGAAGGAGGGCCGGCGGCCCTTGCTCGTGTCCCCGTGGAGCGTGAACTGGCTGACGACAAGGAGGGGGGCGTCGAGCTCGGCGGCGGATCGGTTCATGCGTCCGTCCTCGTCGGCGAGGATGCGCAGGTTCCACAAGCGCGCCGCCAGCAGGCGCGCCGTGGCGGGCGTGTCGCTGTGGGTGGCGCCGACAAGGACGCACAGCCCCGGCCCGTCGATGGAGCCGACGACGTCGCCGGCAATCGTGACGCGTGCCCAGGCAACGCGCTGGACGACGGCCCTCACGCCGTCAAGGCGCCCGACGCCGTCCGCAGCAAGCCAGCGCCGCAGCCCTCGACGCTGAGGTAGGCGGGCACCTCGAGCCCGCCGGCGAGATCGCCGGACGGCACGGGTGCTCCCCAGTGGGCCAGGATCGGTCGCAGCCCCGCCCACACGGGCAGCGCCACGTCCTCCTCGGCGTCGAGCGGGCCGCCGGAACGGACCTTGGCGGCGACGTCGGTGAGGGGCAGCTCCAGCAAGGCCGTCTGCCGCAGCTCCTCGGGGCTAGGGCCGCGGGCCTCGGCGCCGCGGCCCGGGATGAGCTTGTCCATGAGGGCGGCCAGCACGGCGTCCTTGCGCTCATCGCCGACGACGAGGGTCGCCTCCCCGTGGGCGATGACGCAGCGGTAGTTGGCCGAGTGGCTGAAGGCCGAGCGCGCCAACACGAGGGCGTCGAGCAGCGTGACCTCGAAGCTCACCGGCAGGCTGTGCCCACCCTTGGCCATGCGGGCGAAATGGGCGCCCGTCGAGCCGTGCAGAAAGACCGAGTCCGCCACCCGGACGAAGAGGAGGGGAAGGACCTGTGGGCGCTCCCCATCGATGAAGGCGAGATGGCCGATGAGCGCCTCGTCGAGTATTGAGTGGACGACACCGTTGTCCCACGTCGCCCGCTCCTTGTGGCGGGACGGTGTCGTGGTGTCGCTGGCTTCGTACATCTCGTCCTCCGGAGGGATCGGCCTGCGTCAGCTCGACTGCTACGTCATATGTACTGATACAATGACAAGTCTGTGACGCTACAAGACTACCCTAGCGGCCGTACCGCTGCCGAGCTCGCCCAGTCGATCGAAGCGTCCATCCGCGCCGGCACGCTGGCTGCCGGAGACAGCTTGCCACCGATCAGGCAGCTGGCGAGCGGGCTCGGCCTCAGTGCCGGCACGGTCGCCTCCGCCTACCGCCTCCTCAATGGGCGCGGGCTGACGTCCTCGGACCGGCGGCGAGGCACCTGGGTGCGTGAGCTCCGCAAGAGCGACCTCGCCCCGGTGCGCCGGCAGATACCGGTGCCCGCCGGCGTCACGGACTGCTCGAGCGGCAACCCCGATCCCCTCATGCTGCCGGATCCGCTCTCGGTCATCGCCGGCATCGCCTACGAGCCGGCCCTCTACGGCTCCCCCGCCGGCCACGTTGGTTTCCTGGCCGAGGCTCGCCGCCGGTTCGAGCACGACGGCGTGCCGGCCGAACACCTCACCGTCACCTTCGGCGCCCTCGACGCCATCAGCCGCATGCTGACGTCCAACCTCGCCCGCGGCGACCGCGTCGCCCTGGAGGATCCCGGCTGGGCGGCCCTCATCGATCTCGTCGAGCGCTTGGGATACCTCACGGTCCCGCTGCCGGTCGATGCGGAAGGCCCCACGGCCGAAGGCACCTGGCAGGCGCTGGCGAACGGGGCGCAGGCGCTCGTCCTGACGGCACGGGCGCAGAACCCGACCGGAGCGGCCATCTCCGGGCGGCGGGCGGCGGAGCTGCGCGCCGTGCACGCCCGCTATCCCGGCCGCCTCGTCATCGAGGACGACCATGCCTGCGGACTCGTCGAAGCGCCCCTCTCGCCGGTTGTGGGGCCCTCTGGCCGCTACGGCTTCGTCCGCTCCCTCGCCAAGGGCTACGGCCCCGATCTGCGGCTCGCCGTCACCGCCGGGGACGCCGCCACCATCGGCCGCCTCGAGACGTCCATCGTGGCCGGCGCCGGCTGGGTGAGCCATCTCGTGCAGCAGATTGCCCTCGCCCTGTGGCAGGCCCCCGCCGTCACCCGGCAGCTGCAGGACGCCTCCTCGCTCTACCGGCAACGCCGCTCCGCCCTTTGCGACGCCCTCGCCGGGCGCGGCATCGAAGTCGTCGCCCCGACGGGGCTGAACGTGTGGATCCCCGTCGACGACGAGGCGACGGCGGTGAGCGCCCTCCTCGCCGGCGGCTGGCTGGTGGCGCCCGGGGCGCGGTTTCGCATCGCGTCGGGGCCGGCGATCCGCCTCACGACGGCCGCTCTCCCGGTGGGGCGCGCGGCCGAATGTGCCGAGGCGATCGCCGCCGCCTGTGCATCGGCGCGCTCGAAGGGCCGACGAGCCGGAACGGGCGGTTGATAGCTCCCGGCCGGACCTTCAGGTTGGTGACGAGGAACCCGCAGGGCTCGGGCGGTCCGCATACTCCGGCGCCGTGAACGGCCAGTCCTCCGCCAGCCACTGGCGGACGACGTCGTGCAGGGGTGCGTCGAGCTCGGCCCGCTCCGCCACGACCCAGGAGCTGAAGTCGACGTCGTAGCCGGCCTGCCGCGGCGGATAGATGTAGACGCAGCCGATCACCTCGCTCGTCACCGGGTCCAAGACGGTGTAGGTGAAGCCGACCCGGGCGCTGAAGTCCGCCTCGTGCTCGGCGAGGTAAGCGGCGTTCTCCTGCAACGAAACGGGCTGATCCGGCCAGTCGCGCCCGGCGAAACCCGGCGTCGACTTGATGTGGTCGATGCTGGCCGTCCAGGCCCTGTGGTCGGCGACGTTGTGACGGCGCCGCAGGGGCTCGAGCCGGAAACGCTCGGTGCTCAGAGCGGGCGGGACCTGGAAATCGTCGGGCACGAAGGTGCTTGTGTCCATGTGCGGAGTATTGCCGATCGGTGAGCGGCTACCGGCCGGTCTCAAGGGCCGATGAGGCGACCGAGGGCTTCCCGCGCCGAAGCGCTCTCTGCAGCGAGGGCGGCGAGATAGGTAGCGAGGGCCTGCACCCACTCGGCCACGGACACTTCCTTCCGGCTGATGACGACCCCGCGGACTTCCTGGGCGATCGTGGCCACGAGGCGGCCGTGATGGGCGACGAGCTCGAGCGTCTTGTCACCAAGGTGGAGCCGGATGGCCGTCGCCGTCCCGGGGCGCCCCGCCATGCGGTCCGACATGGAGCGCTGGCGGTCGACCTCCACGAGACCGCCCGGCAGCAGGTCCCCGATGGAGGACGAGAGAACCCGGTGATAGGAGTCGAGGTCGGACGTGTCGGCGCGCAGGGCGGCGGCAAGCTGCTCGACGTCGGGGACCTGGGGCTCAGATGGCTCGATGGACACGTCGGCTCGCTCGCCCGCTCAGTCCGTCAGTGGCAACACGAGCTGCGGCTTGGCGATGATGTGGTCGGCCCGCAAGGGGCGCACCGCCGTGCCGACCGCAAAGAACTCCGTCGTGTGCCCACCCCATTTGTGTGCCAGCGACAACAGCTGCACGCCGACGATCCCCTCGGCCTTGAGCGCCTCTCCCTCGGCTTGCATGCGGCTCATGGCCAGCTCGCGTGCATCGTAAAGCGCCTCGGTGTAGGTCGGTATCTCGACGTTCTTGCCCACGTTGCTCATTGCTCGCAGCGTCCCCTGGTGGGCGATGTGGTACACGCAGCTCCCCATCACCATGCCGAGGGGGGCATAGCCGGCTTGCACGAGCGTCCAGAAGTCCTGACCGGAGAGATCCGAGGTGAACGGCTGGCCCTGGTTGTTCTTCCACTCGCCGGGCTCATCCGCCTTCACGGCCGTGCCGATGGCGATGAATTCGGCGAGGTCGTTTCCGAACTCCTTGAACTCGATGTCGAGACGGACGCCGACGATGCCGTCAGCGCCGAGGGCCGCCGCCTCAGCCTCCATGCGGGTCATGGCGAGCTCGCGGGCGTGGTACATGGCCTGCGAGAGCGTGTCCAGCTCCATGTTCTTCGACCAACGGCCGATCTGGATCCCGACGTGGTAGATGCTCGAGCCGAGCACGAGGCCCACCGGCCGGAAACCCGCCTCCCTCACGAGCAAGAACTCGTTCACGGTCAGGTCGGATGTGAAGAGGGCTCCGGGTTGGCCCGGCTTCATCTCCGCCAGTCGCTTCATGGCATCTTCGGGGATGCCGAGATCCGTGGCTTCGATTTCGGTGTCGCTCATGGTTTCCTTCCGGGAAGCACGTGTCGATCAGAGAGTGAGAGGATCTTGAGGCTCGAGGTGGGTGCGATGGCGCCGGCGTGGAAACGGGCGATGGCGGTGCCCTCCACGAAGGAGAGGGCGACGTGGTCGCGGTGACCCTCGCCCGGCTCGATCTCCCAGATGTCGAGCTTCATGTCGGACATGATCGCCCCGTCGGCTCCGAAGGCAGCCGTACGGCGGGCGAACTGATGGCGGGCGTCTGCGCGCACGTGGTTGACGAGATCGGTGTAGCCGGAAACCTCCGTGTTGCCCGCCCAGGTGCGCGCCTGCTGGATCGTCGTCCAGTCGTCGTGGCGGATGGCGAGCGAGATGCCGATCGTGATGGAGGCGGGCGCCCAACCGCCGTGCAGCAGCTTGGCGACGTCGTGCGCCGGCAGCATCGTGGAGAACAGGTTGGCCGGCCTCGTCTTGCCGTGCGAGCGCACGGCCGTGCCGTAGGCGATGAACTCGCGGTTGTCCTGGCCGAGCCGGCGCTGCTCGAGCCGGACGCCGACGACGCCGTCGCCGTGCAAGTCACGGCACTCGAGCAGCATGCGCAGGACCGCCGTGTCGTAGCCGTGGTAGAGGGCGTCAACATAGGGAGCAAAGCCCGCCATACCCCCGCCCGAGCTCGTCCGCACGCCCGGGCGATAGCCGGGGCCGCCGGGGCCGCCCCGGTTGGCGGCGGTCGCCCAGCCGGCGCCGCCCATGCCGACGCCCATGCCGTAGTAGCCGCAGCCCCCGTAGCCCGTGAAGCCGATGTGCTGGACGATGCAGCCCATGACCTCGCCCACGACAGAGAAGCCACAGGCCTCGAGTGCCGCCTGCCCGGAGATACCGAAGAGGCTCGCGGACGGACCACCGGCTCTCTCGCGCTCCATCCTCGCCTGAGCCGCGGGCGGCAGACCCTGCCCGTTCCATTCAGTGGTCATCAAACCTCCGGGTGTGACCTGCTCGGGAACCTATCACCGGGTGCCCCGCAGCGGACCCCGCCGCCCTCCGGCTCGCCTGCAGGGCCCGGTCGGCGTCTAGCGTGACCTCGTGACGCTTGCCGAGACCCGAACCGTCCTCCAGTCGGCCGCCATCGCCCTCCTCGACGAGCGCCGGTGCCTCGATCCCGCCGAGCTGGCTCGCCTCGCCGCCCTGCCCGAGCAGGCCGTGCCGAGCCTGGCGGCCCTCGCCCACGAGGTGCGGCTCGCCTCGTGCGGCGACGGCGTCGAGGTCGAAGGCATCCTCTCGGCAAAGACGGGCGGCTGCCCGGAGGACTGCCACTTCTGTGCGCAGTCCTCGCGCTTTGACACCCCCGTGCAGGCAACGCCGTTCCTCGACACGACCGAGGTGCTGGAAGCAGCCAAGGAGACGGCCCGCTTCGGTGCCAGCGAGTTCTGCATCGTGCTCGCCGTCCGTGGCCCGGACGAGCGGACGATGAGTCGCATCCTCGAGCTCGTGCCCCTCGTCCGGTCCGAGACGGGCTTGCAGGTGGCCGTGTCGGCCGGCATCCTCGACGACTCGCAGGCCGAACGCCTCGCTGCCGGCGGCGTTCACCGCTACAACCACAACCTCGAGACGTCGAGGAGTTTCTTTCCCTCCATCGTCACGACCCACACCTGGGACGAACGTTGGGAGACGTGCCGCCGCGTGCAGCGCGCCGGCATGGAGCTGTGCTGCGGCGTGCTGCTCGGCATGGGCGAAACGGTCGCGCAACGACTCGAGCTGCTCTCCCAGCTGGTCGAGCTCGGCCCCTGCGAGGTGCCGATGAACTTCCTCGACCCGCGGCCGGGCACGCCCCTCGCCATCCGCAAGCTCGTCGGCCCGCTGGAGGCGATCCGCTGGATAGCCCTCTTCCGCCTCGCCCTCCCCGGCGTCATCCTGCGCTACGCCGGCGGGCGGGAGATCACCCTGCGAGAGCTGCAGGCCATGGGGATGACCTCCGGCATCAACGCCCTCATCGTCGGCAACTACCTGACGACGCTGGGGCGGACGCCCTCGGCCGACCTGGCGATGCTCGCCGACCTGAAGATGCCCGTCTCGGCGCTCTCGGCGGCCCTGTGAGGGCGGTGGCGGCCGCTGGCCACGCTGCGGCAGGCGGGGAGCGGCACGGCGAGGCGAGAGCCGCGCGGGCGGCGGGTTCGGCGCCGTGACGCACTGCACGGGATGCGGGCGGCTCTGCGCCGACTGCCCGACGGGGGGCCGCTGCACGACGCCCTTCGAGCCGCCTCGCCACTGTCCCGACTGCGGCCGTCGCCTCGCCGTGCGCGTGACGCCGACGACATGGCTGGCGCGATGCCGCCTCCACGGCGAGCTGCCCGCCGGAGGCACGGCTGCAGCCCGCTGAGGCGGCACACTTCCACCGCCGTCACCGCCTACGAAAGAGCCAGCCCGGCACGGAGAGGAGCCACCCGATGGAGCTGATCGAGGTCATGCGAACGACGGCCGCCTGCCGTGAGTTCACGGCCGAGCCCGTCGACGAGGCCACGCTCTGGCGCATCCTCGACTCGGCGCGCTTCGCGCCGAGTGGCGGCAACCGTCAGCCCTGGCGGGTCGTGCGGATCGAGAGCTTCTCGCTCCGCCACGAGATCGCCCATCTCTACTCGCTCAGCTGGCGGGAGTACTGGGCGCACGTGGAGAGGGGCCTCGTGCCGTTCGCCCCCGGCGAGGACGGGCGCTGGGAG
>JBKQSP010000006.1:0-5516 GCA_052143575.1 Acidimicrobiales bacterium | reverse complement strand
GGCGGGCGGCCTCGATGTCGGCCGCACCCGGGCCATGGCCCTCGAGGCCGGGCGTCTCGAGCACGGCGGGAAGGTGCTGGAGACGGGGGTGACCGAGGAGCGATCCGAGGGCTGTGGCTCCGATGAGCCCGGTCCCGACACTGGCGTGCCGGTCGCGATTGCTGCCCCGCTCGGACTTCGAGTCGTTGAGGTGGATGCAGGCGAGTCGATCGAGCCCGATGGCGGCGTCGACGGCGGCCACGACGGCATCGGCCTTCGTCAAGGTGGCGTAGTCGGCCCCGCCGGCAAAGAGGTGCTGGGTGTCGAGGCAGGCGCCCAGCCGTTCGTCACCGCCGGCGGCCGCCAACACGGCGGCCAGCTCGTCGAAGTCGCGCCCGCACGTGCCGCCGGCACCGGCGGCGTTCTCCATGAGGAGGGGGGCGGGCCGGTCGCCGAGGAGATCCTCGACGGTGTCGAGGGCGCGCCGCAGCTCGTCGGCAACGGGCGTGACCACCGCCTCGAAACCCTTCCCGAGGTGGCTCCCGAGGTGGAGGACGAGGCCGGCCGCCCCGATCGCCGTCGCCACGCGGAGGTTCTCGACGAGGCAGGCCCTCGACTTGCCAAGCACCTCGGAGTCGGTCGTGGCGATGTTGATGAGGTAGCTGGCGTGGCAGAACGTCGCCCGCACGCTCGGGTGGGCGGCCTGGGCGACGCGGTAGGCCTCGAGCAGCTCCGCCGCATAGACGTTCGACGTCCACACCCGCGGGCTCGTCGTGAAGATCTGGACGACGTCGGCCCCCATGTCCGCCCCGCGCCCGAGCGCCGGCAACAAGCCGCCAGAGGCCCGCACGTTCGCTCCGATCAGCATCGAGGCCGACGATAGGGCCGAGCGGCGCCAGGGCGGACGGAGCCGGCGGGGGCTCGCGTAGGCTCGTGCCGTGCCCGATGGAGAGATGACGCCGCGCCGGTTCGTCGTTCGCACCTTCGGCTGCCAGATGAACGAGCACGATTCGGAGCGGATCGCCTCCCTGCTGGCGGCCGACGGCATGGAGCGGATCTCAGAGGTGGCCGAGGCGGACGTCGTCGTCCTCAATACCTGCTGCATCCGCCAGAACGCCGACGACAAGCTGTACGGCACGCTCGGGCACCTGAAGTCGCTGCAGGCCGAGCACCCCGGTATGCAGATCGCCGTCGGCGGCTGCCTCGCCCAGAAGGACCGCGAGCTCCTCCTGCAGCGGGCCCCCCATGTGAGCGCCGTCTTCGGGACGCACAACGTCGGGCGCGTCACCGCGCTGCTCAGCGAGGCGCACGCCAGCGGCAGCTCGGTCATCGAGATCCTCGACACGCCGGCGAGCGACGACGACGCCGAGTTCCCGAGCGCCATGGCGGTGCGCTCGGATCTCCCGCACGCCGCCTGGGTGACGATCCAGATGGGTTGCGACAACTCCAGTGCCTTCTGCATCGTGCCGGCCGTGCGCGGCCCTGAAGTGAGCCGGCCCTTCGGCGACCTGGTCCGCGAGGTCGAGCAGCTGGCGGCCGGCGGCACCGTCGAGATCACCCTGCTCGGTCAGAACGTCAACTCCTACGGCCGCGATCTCACGACGAGGCTTCGCGCCACGGCGGCGGAGACGGCGCCGGCAGTGCTGTCACAGCAGGCGGGGCGGCGCTGGGTGGAGGAAGGGGCGAGGCGGCCGCGGCCTTTGTTCGCCGACCTCCTGCGAGCCGTCGGCTCCGTCGAGGGCATCCGGCGGGTGCGCTTCATCAGCCCCCACCCGAAGGATCTCCGGCCGGAGACGATCGCCGCCATGGCCGAGACGGACGCCGTCTGCGAGCAGCTCCACCTCCCCTTGCAGGCGGGCAGCGACCGCGTCCTGGCGGCCATGCGCCGCGGCTACACGGCCGAGCGCTACCTCGAGCGGCTCGCAGCCGCCCGCGCCGAGATCGAGGATCTGGCGGTCTCGACCGACATCATCGTGGGGTTTCCGGGCGAGAGCGACGACGACTTCCGGGCGACGCTCGAGGTCGTCGCCGAGGCGCAGTACGACAGCGCCTACACCTTCATCTTCTCCCCGCGTCCCGGCACGAGGGCCGCCGAGATGGCGGAGGACTTCGTGCCGCCCGAGGTCGTCGCCGAGCGCTTCGAACAGCTGCGCATCGTCGTGGAGCGATCCGCCCTCGTCCGCCACGGCGCCCGCGTCGGGCGTCTCGAGGAGGCCCTCGTGGAAGGGCCCTCGAAGAAGGACGCCAGCCTGCTCACGGGCCGCACGCGCCAGGGCAAGCTCGTGCACTTCTCCCCTCCGGGCGGGGCCGCCGCGGCGGCCGCGGCCACGGTGGGACGTTTCGTGCAGGTACGGATCGACGCCGCCGCCCCCCACCATCTCATGGGCACGGTGGTCGGCACCGAGCCGGTCTCGGTGCCACCGGTCTCGAGGGTCCCGGTCCGCATCCCGCTTCACGCCCACTGAGCCTCCGCCGCTCACAGCGGTGGGCGAGCCCTCCCGGCGCGGCGGCGCCGAGTCCGCAGGTGCAGGCGGTCAGGGCAGCGGGGCGGCATAGAATGGACCGTCGTGGGTCTGTTCTCGAAAGTCCTTCGCGCCGGCGAGGGCAAGAAGGTCAAGAACCTGGCGGCGGTCGTCCCCCTCATCAGCGGGCTGGAGCCCGAGGTGCAGGCGCTCTCAGACGCCGACCTCGCCCACAAGACGATCGAGTTCAGGGAGCGCTTCGAGCAGGGCGAAGAGCTGAACGACCTCCTCGTCGAGTCCTTCGCCGTCGTGCGAGAGGCCGCCTGGCGCACGATCGGCCAGCGTCACTTCGACGAGCAGCTCATGGGAGGCATGGCGCTGCATTTCGGTGGCATCGCCGAGATGCGCACCGGTGAGGGCAAGACCCTCGTCTCCACCCTCCCCGTCTACCTGAACGCCCTGAACGGGCGCGGTGTCCACATCATCACGGTCAACGACTACCTTGCCCGCCGCGACTCGGAGTGGATGGGCCAGATCTACAAGTTCCTCGGTCTCGACGTCGGCCTCGTCGTACCCGAGAGCTCAAGCGCCGAGGACAAGCGGGCGGCCTACGCGGCGGATCTGACGTACGGGACGAACACCGAGATGGGCTTCGACTACCTGCGGGACAACATGGCCTGGTCCCGTGACCAGATGGTGCAGCGCGGCCACGTTTACGGGATCGTCGACGAGGTCGACTCGATCCTCATCGACGAAGCCCGTACCCCGCTTCTCATCGCCGGCCCCTCCAACGAGTCGACGAAGCTCTACTACCAGTTCGCCAGCATCGCCCGGGCGCTGCATCGCGACGTCGACTACGAGGTCGACGAGGAGAAGAAGACCGTCGTCGTCACCGAGTCGGGCATCTCCAAGGTCGAGCGCCAGCTCGGCGTCGACAACCTCTACGACGGGGTCGCCGCCAACCTCGTGCACCAGCTCGAGAAGTCCTTGCAGGCCAAGGAGCTCTACCACCGCGACGACGACTACATGGTCGCCGACGGCGAGGTGAAGATCATCGACGAGTTCACGGGGCGGGTCCTGGAGGGGCGCCGCTGGAGCGACGGGCTCCATCAGGCCGTGGAGGCCAAGGAGCGGGTCCGCATCCAGGAGGAGAACCACACCTGGGCGACGGTGACGCTGCAGAACTACTTCCGCATGTACGAGAAGCTCGGCGGCATGACGGGGACGGCCGAGACGGAAGCGGCCGAGTTCGCCTCCACCTACAACCTGCACGTCGTCCCCATCCCGACGCACCGGCCGATGGTGCGCAGCGACGAAGCCGACTTCATCTTCAAGTCGGAGGACGGCAAGTTCGGCGCCGTCGTCGAGGACATCGCCGACCGTTACGAGACCGGTCAGCCCGTGCTCGTCGGCACCGCCTCGGTGGAGCGCTCGGAGCACCTCTCGAAGCTGCTCGAGAAGCGCGGCATCCCGCACTCGGTGCTGAACGCCAAGCAGCACGCCCGGGAGGCCACCATCGTCGCCCAGGCGGGCCGGCTGCATGCCGTCACCGTGGCAACGAACATGGCCGGTCGAGGCGTCGACATCCTGCTCGGGGGCAACCCGGAGGGGCTCGCTCGCGACGAGCTCGTCGCCTCGGGGCTCGAGCCGGACAGCGACGAGGGCAAGGCTCGCTATGCCCAGCTGCTCGCCCAGTTCACGAAGCAGTGCCAGGCCGAAGGGGACGAAGTGCGCAAGCTCGGCGGCCTCTACGTGCTCGGCAGCGAGCGCCACGAAAGCCGGCGGATCGACAACCAGCTGCGGGGTCGCTCGGGCCGGCAGGGCGACCCGGGCGAGAGTCGCTTCTTCCTCTCGCTCGAGGACGAGCTCATGAGGCTCTTCGCCACGGGTGCCATGAGCTGGGTCATGGGCAAGGCGTTGCCTGACGACATGCCCATCGACTCCCGCATGGTGACGAAGTCGATCGAGAAGGCACAGAACACCGTCGAGGCCAAGAACGCCGAGGTCCGCAAGGAGCTCCTCAAGTACGACGAGGCCTATGACAAGCAACGCAAGGAGATCTACGCCCGTCGCCTGCGGATCATCGACGGTGAGGATCTGAAGGAGTACACCGAGGACCTCCTCTCCGAGACGATCGCCAAGATCGTGGCGGCCACCTGCCCGAGCGAGTTCTCCGAGGAGTGGGATCTGCCGGCGCTCGTGGCGGAGGCCACTCGTTACTACCCGACGAAGTTCACGCCGGCCGAGCTCGAGGCCGCCTCCAGCACCCAACAGCTGGCGGAAAGCCTGCTGACGGAGGCCTACGAGGTCTACGAGGAGCGCGAGACCGAGCTCGGTGGCGTCGAGCGCGCCCGGGAGCTCGAGCGCAACATCATGTTGCAGATCATCGATCTGCGCTGGCGTGCCCACCTCATCGAGCTCGACTACCTGCGTGAAGGCATCCACCTGCGCGGCCTCGCCCAGACCGACCCCCTCGTGGCCTGGCAGCGGGAGGCCTACGCCATGTTCGGGCAGCTGTCGGAGGGCATCGCCGACGACTACCTGCAGCACGTCTTCCACGCCAGCTGGACCGAGCCGGAGCCGGACGCCGAGGCCGATCTCTCCCAGGCCACCTACCTGGCGACGGAGGACCCGTCCGACTCGGCTGCCTCCTCGGTGGCAAGCGGCAGCGCCGTCTCCCCGCCCGCGGGCAGATCCGCCGGCAACGGCAACGGCCGGAGCGGCGGCGGTGCCCTCGCCGGCGCCGGAACAGGCGCCAGCCTCGGCGGTGTCACGGCCGCCCGGGGTGGCGGCGGTGGCGGAGGTGGCGGTGGCGGAGGCCGTGGGGGTGCGACCACGATGCCCGCCAAACCCCAGAAGATCGGTCGCAACGACCCCTGTTACTGCGGCAGCGGCAAGAAGTACAAGCTCTGTCACGGCGCCAACTGACTGCCGGTGGCGATCTCGCGTGAGAAAGGCGCGCCCGCAGGCGGTTCGACGACGATGACCGAGTCCTCCGTCCCCCGCGACTTCGCAGCCGAGCTCGAGACGCTGCGCGGGCGCCTCGAGGCCGCCAATGCCTACCTTCGGCTCTCC
>JBKQSP010000005.1:0-8028 GCA_052143575.1 Acidimicrobiales bacterium | reverse complement strand
CGAGGGCCACGGTCCGGGCGCGGCCGACATCGCGGCCGCCCGCCGTATCCACGCCGCCGGCCTGCGCCGTTGGCAGCGCCGGGGAGGGCGGGGCGGCACGGCGGCGTGATGGCACCCATGCCGGGGCGCAGACGACGGGCGCCGTCGGCGCGATGGTGACCTCAGGCGCCGGAGGCCATCTCGCAGATCGGCCGGCAGCTCGCTTCGCCTCGCCGTCAGCCGATCTGGGCCACCCACTCCGACAGAACGGCACGGCACTGCACACAGGCAAGAGATCGGAGCGCCTCCATGCCGCCCTTCGGCGTCGCCGGGTAGGAGGCGCCGACGCGAGACGCCGGTAGATCGACGCCGTCGGCAAGCTCGAGGCTGACGCCGAAGAGGCGTTGCGTCGACACGGAGCTGTCGACGTCCCAGCCATCGGGGTTCAGCACGCTCTGCACGGCGGCGCCCTCCTCGCCGGGCAGATCGAACTCGCGCCGAACAATCTCGCGCGCCGTCTCCGGGATCGTGCTGGCATGGCGGAGTCGTCCGCCCGCAAGGTCGAGCGTCACCCTTGCGACGCCCGGTCGGTAGGAAGGCGCCGGCAGGATGAGACGGCCCCGGTGCACCGTCACCACGATGAGGGAATCCGGCCGCTCGATCCGCCAGTACTCGAGCTCGTGTCCGCTCTCGTCGCGCAGCCGCTCGCCGAACACGGAGAGCCACGGTGTCCGGAGCTCGGCAATCTGGGAGAGGAGACGCCAGTGATCATCGCCGGATGCACCCAGGGCGCCTCGCCCGACGGCAGAGCCTGTCACTGGGCTGAGGGTACTGCTCATCGGGCCGGGCTCGTCGCTCCCGGTGCCGGAGGAGCCCTACTCGGCCGCCTCCGCCAAGGCTTCGGCGAGGGCCGGGTGGACAAAGAGGCTCTCTGCGAGGTCGAGCACGCGCAGGTTCGCCGTCACGGCGAGGGCGATCACGCTCACGAGCTCGGCGGCGTGCGATCCCACGATGGATCCGCCGAGCACGACGCCGGTCGCCGGATCGGACACGAGCTTCACGAAGCCCCTCGAGTCACCGTCGATGAGCGCCCGCGAGTTGGCGGCGTAGGGCACCTTCGTGACGCGAATCTTGCGCCCGAGGGCGAAGGCCTCCGCCTCGGCGAGCCCGACGTCGGCGATCTCCGGCTCGGTGAAGATGGCGGACGCTGCCTTGTCGTAGTCGAGGTGACGGTGCTGTCTCGTGTGCAGGCCCATGACGTGCTCGGCGACCTTGTGGCCCTGCACGGCGGCGACGGAGGCGAGCGGCAGTCTCCCGGAGAGGTCGCCGGCGGCGTAGATGTGACCTACGTTCGTCTGGCAGTGATGGTTCACGGGCACGTACCCGGCGGCATTGACGGTGACGCCGGCGCTCTCGAGGCCGAGCCCCTCGCTGCAGGGGATCGAGCCGATGCAGATGAGGGCGTGGCTGCCGTTGATGACGCGGCCGTCGTCGCAGCGCACCGTCACGGACGCGTCGCCGCGCTCGATGGCGACGGCCCGCGCACCGATGCAGAGCCTGACGCCGCGAGCGAGGAAGTTGGCCTCGAGGACGGCAGCGACCTCGGGATCCTTCGAGGGAAGCACCTGCTGGCGCGAGACGATGAGGGTGACGTCGGAGCCGAGCGACGAGAACATGTGCACGAACTCGACACCGGTGACGCCCGAGCCGATGACGACGAGATGCTCCGGAATGACGGGCGGCGGGTAAGCCTGCCGGGTCGTAAGGACGCGTGCGCCGTCGACCGTCGCCCAGGCGGGGACGCGCGGAGACGAGCCCGTCGACAGCAGCACGGCGTCGGCGTCGAGGGTTTCGACGGCCTCCCCGGCGACGGCCACCTCGACGGTGTGCGGCCCGGTCATGCACCCTGCTCCCCGCACGATTCGCACACCCTGGCTCTCGAGCTGGCTCGTGCCGGAGGCGGCGAGTCGATCCTCCACGTCACGCACGCGAACGGCAAGCGCCTTCAAGTCGACCTCGGGCGTCAAGGGGGAAAGACCGAGCAGCTCGGCTCGCCGTGCCCGGCTCACGAGGGCACCGGTGGCGATCATGGCCTTCGACGGGACGCAGTCCCACAAGTTGGCAGCACCACCGACGACATCACGCTCGACGACGACGACGTCGGCGCCGAGACGGGCGGCTGTCGATGCGGCGCGTAGGCCGGCGGGACCGCCGCCGATCACGACAAAGCGCATGCCGCCCATCTTGACAGCCGGCCCCTCCCCGAGCGCACGCCTGCCGGACCGACCGGCGTGCCCGCGCGCCGGACGGGCCGCCCTCAGCGGGCTGTCGACTGCGCCGCCCGAACGCCGTGCTCGTCGAGAGCGGCGTGGTAGCGACCGATGCGAGCCTCCAGCTCACCCGCGAACGTGGCGAGGCCCTGCTGGCGGTCGCGTACCCGCTCGCGGAGGCGCTCGAGGATGGCGAGCCCCTCGAGGAGGATCTCATCGCGGCGCTCGGGCGCCGGGCCGGACTCGTACTCCTGGCGCAGCCCGTCCAGGCGGTCGGAGGCGCCGAGGTGCTCGGCGATCTCGTCGAGCTCGAGCCCGAGCAGCGTCTGCAGCTCGCGGATGCGGCGGAGGCGCTCGATCTCGGCGGGCCCATAGCGGCGCTGCGCCGTCTCGGTGAGGCGCGACGACGACACGAGACCCAGCTCCTCGTAGTAGCGCAGCGTTCGCGTCGTCGTCTCGAGCAGCTCGGCCACCTCGCCGATCGACAGCAGCTTGACCGGTGGCGGCGCCACGGCAGCCGGGGCGCTCATCGCAGCACCTTGCGACCCTGCCCGGCGCCTGCCGGCTCCTCACCGTCGCCGCGCTCGGCAGCTGCCTCGAGCGGCATCATGTGAGAGCCCATCGCTTCGACAGCCTCGACGGCGCCGTCGGAGACGTTGAGGTCGGTCTCCGCGTGCACGTATTTCTCACCGCTCATCCAGGAGGCGGCGGCCGCCACGAGACACGCCACGGCGGCGAAGTCGAAGGCCTTCTCGAGCCCGGCGTGGAACGGCGTGGCGATCAGGCTGGGGAAATAGCTGCGGCTCGTGAGCTGGGCGGCGTGCGCGGCGGAGAGATGGTGAATCGACGGACCGAGCAGCACCCCCATCGGGTTGTAGCCGAGGAAGGCGGCAAAGAGCGTCCCCACCGGCGGCAGGTGGGAGATCTGGGTCGCTTGCGCCGCCGGTACACCGGCGGCAAGGAGCCCGGAATCGAGGTGCATGGGCAAGCTGGCGGCGAGCCCGAGGACCATGAGGCTGAAGAACACGCCGATGGACAACACCATGGCGGAGTTCTGGAAGGTGGCGCTCATGCCGCCGCCGACGCCGCGTTGGCCGGGCGGCAGGCTGTTCATCACCTGGGCACGGTTCGGGGAGGCGAACAGGCCCATGGAGGCGCCGAGGAGGAAGAGCAGGAGGGCGAACCACCCGTAGGAGAAGTTGACCGGCAGTCCCTCGAGGGCGAAGAAGGCAGCCGCAGAGAGGATCATGCCGAGCGTGGCAAAGGGACGGGCGCCGAAGTGGTCGGACAGGAAGCCCGAGACCGGTCCGGAGACGAGAAACCCGACCGTGAGCGGCACCATGTAGATCCCCGCCCACAGTGGCGTCCGGGCGAAGGAGTAGCCGTGCAGCGGGAGCCAGATGCCCTGCAGCCAGATGATGAGCATGAACATGAGGCCGCCCCGCCCGAGCGAGGACAAGAGCGAGGCGAGGTTGCCCATGGCGAAGGAGCGCAGCCGGAAGAGCGGGAGGTGGAACATCGGTTCTTCCACGCGGCGCTCGATGAGGCAGAACGCCACGAGGAGGGCGACGCCCCCACCGAGGCTGCCGATCACCATCGGGTTCGTCCAACCCATCGTGCGCCCGCCGTAGGGCTGAATGCCGTAGGTGATGCCGACGAGCACGGCGATGAGGCCGATGGCGAAGGTGACGTTCCCCCACCAGTCGAGCCGCGCCGGCTTGCGCTCGCCGCGCTCCTCCAGCTTGAGGTAGGCCCAAGCGGTGCCGGCGAGTCCGAAGGGCACCGAGACGAGGAAGACGAGCCGCCAGTCGACGGGGCCGAGGAGGCCGCCCACGACGAGCCCGACGAAGGAGCCGGCGATGGCGGCGACGTTGTTGATGCCGAGGGCGAGCCCACGTTGGTTGGCCGGGAAAGCGTCCGTCAAGATGGCGGCGGAGTTGGCCATCAACATGGCGGCGCCGAGGCCCTGCACCACCCGCATGACGATGAGGTAGGAGGCGCCGGAGGCGCCGTGCATCCAGACGACCGAGAGCAGAATCGACCCGAGCGTGAAGACGGCGAAGCCGAGCACGTACATCTTGACACGCCCGTACATGTCGCCGATGCGGCCGAAGGTGACGACGAGGACGGCCGTCACGACGAGGAAGCCCATGAGCATCCACAGCAGGTAGCTGACGTTGCCGGCGGCGAGCGGGTTGAGGCCGATGCCCCGGAAGATGTCCGGCAGGGCGATGAGGGTGATCGAGGAGTTGATGGTTGCCATCACCATGCCGAGCGTCGTGTTCGAGAGGGCGATCCACTTGTACCGGTCCGGGTGGGTACGGCCGCGGCCGGTCGGATGATCGGAGTGTTCCGGAGTCGTCTCCGTGGCGCCTGAGGGCGAGGTCAAGGTCATGGCGGATGTCAGGATACCGCCTGCTCTTGACGTCAACGTCAATTCCTGCTGAACGATCCGCCGGCTCGACTTCTCGTTCACCTCTGGTTCATCTTCCCGCCACCGGCTTGTGCAGAAAGGTCCAAACCTTCACCCGTTGTTCACCTCCCGTACCCGGTGAGGACAGATGGGCTGCTTATGCTCCGCCGCGGATCGTTACTGGCGGTCGGTTCCCGGTCGCCCGATCCCAACAACACAGGAGACAGGCACACGATGCACAGACTGATGAGGCGCGGGCGTCGCATCGCACTCGGAGGTGTCCTCTCGGGCGCCCTCATGGCTGCGATGGCGATCTCGAGCCCAGCGGGGGCGTCCACAACGACAGCTGCCAACCACGTCATCCTCGGGTCGGGCTCCTCGACGACCTACAACATGATGCAGGCACTGGACACGTTGTTCAACGACTCGCTCGGCTGCTACATGACCCAACCATCCGGAACGACACAGACGCTCGACTTCAGCTGCGCCTCGGTCAACGGTGGCAACCAGGTCGGCCAGGGCTACACGGAGAACCCGGTCAACGACGTGGCGGCCGAGGAGCCGGCACTCGGATCGAGCGCCGGCATCGACCAGGTCGAGCTCGGCGGGCCCGGCGTGGGCGCCACGGCGACAGCGGTCGTCAACTACGCCCGCTCCTCGCGGGCGCTCAAGTCGACGGACCAGCCAGGGCTCAATTTCGTGTCCTACGCCACCGACGGCGTCTCATGGCTGACCTTCCCCGAGGTGAACGGGAAGGGAACGGCGTCTGCCGTCGTGAAGTCCCTCACGCTCAAGGACCTCACGGGCATCTGGAACGGCACCTACAAGAAATGGAACCAGATCCCCGGGTACACCAAGACGGCCGGCGACGCCAACATCTGCGTCTACACCGCCCAGCTCAGCTCCGGCACGGAAGCGACGTGGGCAAGCGCCCTCATCACCTCGGGCACGCCGGCAGAGCTGAACGCCTACGTCAACAGCCTGACGTCGGCACCGGCTGGCTGCAAGACGCCGGCGCATGAGACGTACGGCCAGTCGCACACGATCTTCGAGAACGAGGCGCAGGACATCGTCAAGAACGGCGACGAGGCCAACGCCATCTTCTTCTTCTCCTACGGCAAGTACCAGGTCGTGTGCGCCAAGATTCGGACGGGCGAGTGCGACAACAGCCTGAGCCCGACGGGCAAGAAGAAGACCACCGTCTACCTCGGGGAAATCGACGGCGTCGCTCCGACGGTGTCGAGCATCCTGTGCTCGCCCTGCGCGGCGGTCTTCCCGGTCACCCGAGACCTCTTCAACGTGTACTCGAACGGCTCGAACACGAGTCCGACGACCGGCTTCCCGGCCGCCACTCCGGCCACGATCAACTACGTCAGCGAGATCGGCTTCCTCTGCAAGACGCAGCTCAACACGAAGGCCGCCAAGGTGGCCGACCCGAGCACCGGCGTCTGGTACCACACCGAGATCGCCAACGTCATCAGCGCACAGGGCTTCATCCCGTGGCCGCTGCAGAAGCACGAGGACCAAGGCACCATCGACACGCCTGCAGCTGCCGTGCTGCACGCCGCCGGCGACAGCACCTATGCACCCAATGACCCGATCATCGGCAACGGGACGGCCCACAACGAGGCCATCTCCAACCCGCCGGGCTACTGCAAGGTGTTCACCACAGACTCCTGATCACCAGCATTCAGCGCAACCTCAACCCTCTCGAGGGGCGAGGAGGCCTGCCCACCGCCCGGCCCGCAAGGGCCGGGCGGTGGCGCGTGCCGGGACCGCAACCGCCCCTGCCGTGTGGCATCTCGCTTGATGGCCCCAACGCGGCGGGGTTGACGGCCAGCCGAAGCACGACTGACCGGTGAGCCGAGGCGAGCTTGTTCACCAGGAATTCACCTGGAGTTCAGATTACTGACGCCTCGAATTGTGTTGGCGTTTCGACCCGTTCGATAGACATGGATACGTGATCTCTGGCCGGTGGTCAGCCCACCGGCGCTCAGATCGCAAGCCTTTCAATGCAACTCCAGGAGCCCAGGCGTGAGCGTTACATCCGAGGGCCCGCCGTCACCTCCGGTGGGTACTGCCGCGGAACCGCCGAGCCCGTCGCAACCGCCCGTGCCGCGGACGATCCGCGTCAGCCGGTCCAAACAGGACCGCCTCTACCGCGGCTCGGTACGAGGGACCGCCATCGCCGCCTTCGTCGTCCTCTTCCTCATCGGGACGTTCCTCCTCCTGAAATCGCTCCCTGCCATCGACAAGGAAGGCTGGGGGACGTTCCTCACCACGACGGCTTGGAACCCGAGCGGCACCCCGCCCACCTTCGGCATCCTCGCCGTCTTGTACTGGACGATCGTCATCGCCGTCATCGCCCTCATCGTCGGCGTGCCCGTGTCGCTCTGCGCCGCCCTCTTCATCACCGATTACGCCCCCTTGCGGCTGCGGCGCGCCCTCGTGGCACTCATCGACCTCCTCGCCGTCGTCCCGTCGGTGATCTTCGGTCTCTGGGGCCTCTTCCTCCTCCAGGGCAACCTGCAGGGCTTCGCACGCTTCCTCTCCAACCACTTCAACTGGCTGCCGCTGTTCAAGAGCGGCGGCAACCCGGAATTCACGAACTCCGCCTTCATCGCCGGCATCCTCGTGGGCGTCATGATCGTGCCCATCGTGACCTCGGTCTCGCGTGAGATCTTCTCGCTCACACCGCCCGGTGAGCGGGAGGGAGCCATGGCACTCGGGGCCACGAAGGCATCCGTGATCCGCACCGTCGTGCTGCCCTTCGGCCGCGGCGGCTTCATCGGGGCGGTCATGCTCGGGCTCGGCCGCGCCCTCGGCGAGACGATCGCCGTCGCCATCATCATCTCTCCCTCCTTCATCATCACCGCCCACCTCCTGAGCCCGGGGGCGAACTCCATCGCCGCCCTCATCGCCCGGGAGTTCGGCCAGGGCGGCAAGACGGGGGCGGAGGCGCTCCTCGGGGCGGGCTTCGTGCTCTTCGTGTTCACGCTCGTGGTCAACTTCGCCGCCTCCTACATCGTGAACCGCTCCCGCACCGGGGCGAGCGCCTGATGTCCATCACGACGTTGCGGCAGGCGGTCCAGGGCAGAGGGCAGCAACCCACGGAGAGCGGGCGCCGGCGCCGCCCGACATCGCTCAGCCGAGCCGATCTCGCCCTCCTCCTTGCTTCCGCGATATCAGCGGTCTGCCTCGTGTGGTTCGTCTTCTTCCTTTTGACGCTGTTCTCGGGCGCCGGCGGCTTCGTGATCGTCTCCATCGTCGTCTTCTTGGCCATTTACTATTTCGCCAACCGGCAAGTATTCGACCGCATGGTTGCCATCGACCGGGTGATCGCCTCAGTCGTCACCCTCGGTTCGG
>JBKQSP010000004.1:0-3623 GCA_052143575.1 Acidimicrobiales bacterium | reverse complement strand
GCTGAGCGAGCGGGCGGCGGCATCAGCGCAGCGCCCCTTCTCAGGTCTGGCGAGTCGCACTCCTTGACATCTGCTTCGCCCATGGTACTCTGATTAAAGTACCCTGGTCGGAGGAACCGATGACTGCTCGCAACCGCAACAACCCGCTCGCCCTGGCGGTCCTCATCACGCTCTTCGAGGGCCCCAAGCATCCCTACGAGGTGGCCACGACGCTGCGCCAGCGACGCAAGGACGACAGTGTCCGGCTCAACTACGGCTCGCTGTACGCCGTTGTCGCCTCCCTCGAGCGGCGCGGCCTCATCAGCGCGCAGGGGACGGCGCGGGAGGGCAGGTTGCCGGAGCGAACCGTCTACGGCATCACCGAGGCTGGCGGTCTGGAAGCCCACGACTGGCTCGCCGAGCTGATCTCGACGCCCGTGAAGGAGTACCCGGTCTTCGAAGCCGGTCTCTCCTTCCTGCCGGCGCTGGCGCCGGACGAGGCCGTCGCCCTGCTGCAGGAACGTGGGGAGCGCCTCGAGCTGCAGCTCGCCCAGGTGAACGGGGCGCGCGAGCTCGTGGAGAAGCGGCGCTTCCCGCGGCTGTTCTGGGTGGAAGCCGAATTCGCCGCCACCATCATGGAAGCCGAGCTCGCCTTCGTCCGCCGCCTCGCCGCCGAGATCGCCTCCGGCGGCCTCAGCGGCGTCGACTGGTGGCGGCAGCTTCATGCCGACGGTGACGCTGCCGTCGTGCCTCCGCCCATCGGCGACGAGTGGGCGGCGTCCGGTGACGACGAAGCAGAGGAAGGGTGAGGGGCCATGGATCAAGTCATCGCCGCCGCCGGCCTGCGCAAGCATTTCGGCCGCCCCGGCCACCAGATCGAGGCCGTGGGCGGCGTCAGCTTCGAGGTGGAACGAGGGGAGATCTTCGGATTCCTCGGGCCAAACGGTGCCGGCAAGACGACGACGCTACGCATGCTGACGACGCTGCTGCCGATCGACGCCGGCACCGCCACCGTGGCCGGCTTCGACGTCGCTCACCACAGCGGGCGGGTCCGCCAGCGCATCGGCTACGTGAGCCAGCTCGGTGGCGCCGACGACCTCGCCACGGGCCGCGAGAACCTCATGCTGCAGGGTCGCCTCTACGGCGGCGAGAAGCGAGCGGTGGCGGCCCGGGTCGACGACGTGCTCGGTCTGCTCGACCTCGCCGGCTTTGCCGAACGCCGCGTGAGGACGTACTCGGGCGGTCAGCGGCGCCGGCTCGACGTCGCCCTCGGCATCGTGCACGAGCCGACGGTTCTCTTCCTCGACGAGCCGACGACGGGTCTCGACCCGCAGAACCGCGCCAATCTGTGGGACCACCTGAGGTCCTTGCGGGAGCAGGGCACGACCGTCTTCCTCACGACCCACTACCTCGAGGAAGCCGACTCGCTGTGCGACCGCGTCATGATCATCGATCACGGCTCGATCGTCGCCGAGGGCAGCCCGCGGGAGTTGAAACGGCAGGTGATGGGGGACTCCGTCCTTCTCGAGGTCGCCGACGAGCCAAACGGGCTCGCCCGCGCACGCGGCGCGCTCGAGGGGGCGGGCTTCGTCCGGGAGATGGCCACGACGGCCGACGGGCTGCTCCGCCTGTACGTGGACGACGGCGCCAGAGCCCTGCCGGAGGTGCTCCGCAGGCTCGATGCCATCGATGTCAACGTGAAGACGATCAGCTTGTCCGCCCCGAGCCTGGACGACGTCTTTCTCGCCAAGACGGGGCGGTCGCTGCGTGACGGCACTGCGCTCCCGGCCGAGGTGGCGGCATGAGGATCGCCCGCGAGACCTCCTTGTTGTTCTGGCGCTACAGCGTGCAGCTCCTGAGGAACCCCGTCTGGCTGGTCGTGGGGCTCTCGACGCCTTTGCTCTACTTGGCGCTCTTCACGCCCCTGCTGCGGCACCTCTCCGGCTCACCCACCCTCGGCGGACGCAGCGTCATACAAGAGTTCCTCCCCGGCATCCTCGCCCTTCTCGCCTATGCGAGCGGCTCCGGGCCGGGCTTCTCCACCATCTTCGAGCTGCAGGCGGGCTTCGTCGAGCGACTCCGCGTGACACCCGCCAGCCGGCTCAGCCTCCTGCTCGGCCCGCTGCTGTCGGGCATGGTCGCCATGTTCGTCTTCGACGGCGTGCTCGTGGCGGTCGGCGCCGCCTTCGGCTTCCGCATCCACCTCGGCGGCCTCGCCGTCCTCGCCGTCCTTCTCGGCCTGCTCATGTGCACCGTGGCGGCCTTCTCGATCGCCGTCGCCCTCGTCACGAAGGACATCAGCAGCTTCGCCGCCCTCATCAACGGCCTCAACCTCCCCGTCTTGCTGCTGGGTGGCGTCCTGCTGCCCGTCTCCCTCGGGCCTACTTGGATGCGCGTGATCGCCCACTTCAACCCGCTCTACTACCTCGTGGCAGCATCGAGAACGCTCTCGCAGGGGACGTACTCGGGCTCGGCGACCTGGCAGGCCTTCGCCGTGCTCGTGCCCTTGTGCGCTTTCACGCTCGCCTGGGCGACCGCCGTCTATCGCCAGGCCGTCGCCTGACGGTCCCGATGGCGTGCGCCCGCCGCCGGGCGAGTGGGTCCTCAGGCAGGTTGGCGCTGGCGGCCGCGAACGAGGCGGCCGGGGCGCTCCCCCGTCGGCTCGCCATCCTCGGAGATGACCGCACCTCGTTTCACCGTGCAGCGGTAGCCGGTGGCGTCCTGCAGCAACCGCCGGCCGCCTGCCGGCAGGTCGTTTGCGATCCTCGGCGGGGAGCAGGCGAGGTTCTCGAGGTCGATGACGTTGAGGTCGGCCAGGTAACCGGGCGCCACGATGCCGCGATCCAGCCAGCCGACGTGTTCGGCCGGCCGGCGGCTGAGCTGGTGGACGACGCGCTCGAGGGCGATGCCGTCGCCGTCGTGTCGATCGCGGGCCCAGATGGACAGGTAGCTCGTCGTCATGCTGCCGTCGCAGATCTGGCCGCAGTGGGCGCCGGCATCGGAGAGCCCGAACATCGCCACCGGCGCCGTGATCATCTCCCGGACGGCCTCGAGGTTCTCATGCACGAAGTTGAACATCGGTGTGTAGATGAGCTGTCGCCCGCCGTGTCGGAGTTGCGTGTCGTAGGCGTAGGAGCGGGGATCGACGCCGGCGCGGTGGGCCTGCGCAGCGAGCGACTCAGCCGGGTCCAGGTCGTAGCTGACCGGGTTCCCCAGCACCCACATCCGGTCGAAGCGGCCGAGCATGGCCAGGCCGGGGAAGGCGTCGGGCCCGCTCGTGAGGGCGGCGTGCGAGGAGAGGAGGCGCTCGCGCAGCTCGGGGTCGCCCATGGCCTCGACCCGCTCTGCGAGCGGGAGCTTGGCGATGCGGGCGTAGGCCCGGCAGGGTGTGAAGACGTTGGCCGTGGCCTGCAGCCCGAGGAGAACGCCGATCGGCCGCGGAGCCACCTGCGCCTTCACGTCAAGGCCTTCCCCTTGCAGGGTGGCGGCGCGCTCCATGAGCTGGCGCCAGCGCTCGGGGGCGGCTGAGTCCTGTTGCACGGTGTAGCTGACCGGGCGGCCGCTCACGCGGGCGATCTGGGCGATGAGGTCGAGCTCCTGGCGGGCAAAGGTGTCGTTCGTCGTCCGGTAGCTGTCGGACAGGA
>JBKQSP010000003.1:0-2677 GCA_052143575.1 Acidimicrobiales bacterium | reverse complement strand
CGCTCGCCCACCTCGCCGATCGTCCCCACGGTCACGCGGTCGGGCTCGCTGAGCTCGTAGCTCTCGGTCACTCGATCATCCTCCTTCAGCCGCCGTGGCCTTTGGGCTGGGCGCGACCGGAAGCAGCCGGCCCATCGGTGCATAGGAGTTGACCGCCAGCACCATCGGCCCCGCCGCACCATAAGCGACGACGCTCGTCGAACAGGTGCCCACGACGATGCGCTGGAAGAGGTCCAGCGGTACGCCGAGGGCACTCGCCAGTGCCGCTTTGATGCAATCGGCGTGGCTCACGGCGACGATGACCTCCCCGGGGTGCTTCGCCCGCAGCCGGTCGGCCGCCTCGACGAGACGCCACTGCAGCTCCACGAAGGACTCGCCGCCGGGAAAGCGGAAACCCGACGGATACCGCTGCACGGCGCGCCACTCCGACAACTTCGCCAGCTTCGAGAGCTCTGCGCCGGTCCACTGGCCGAAGTCGCACTCCACCAGGCCCCGATCGACAACGGCCGGCTTGCCCGTCTGCTTCGTGATGGGGGCGGCGGTCTCGCGCGCCCGCTCGAGTGGGGACGTATAGATGGCAGCGACCGGGACGCCCCCGAACCGGCTCGCCGTGTCCGCCGCCTCTGCCTTGCCCGCCTCCGAGAGGTGCAGGCCGCGGGCGCGGCCTGGCAGGATCTTCCCGGTCGTGGGCGTGGAGCCGTGGCGGACGTAGCAGATCGTCGTGACCGGATCGCTGTGGCGGCGTCCCCGAGGCATCTGAGTACCGTACCGTTCAGGCCTGTGACCGATGCAGCCGACGAGGAGCGCCTCGCCGCCCTCGGCCAGCTGCGAGACGAGATCAGTGTTTGCTCGTGCTGTCCCCGCCTCGTCGCCTGGCGCCACCGGGCGGCCGCCAATCCACCGAGGTCGTATGCCGGGGAGGAGTATTGGGCACGGCCCTTGGCGGGTTTCGGGGCGGCGGGCGCTCGGCTCGTTCTCGTCGGACTGGCGCCGGCGGCACACGGCGGCAACCGGACCGGGCGGATGTTCACGGGCGACCGGTCGGGCGATTTCCTCTTCGCGGCGCTCTGGCGGGCGGGCTTTGCGAACCAAGCCGTCTCTCGCAGCCTGGACGATGGCCTCGAGCTGCACGACGCCTACGTCACAGCCGCGGTCCGCTGCGCCCCGCCCGACAACAAGCCGACACCAGACGAACGGGACCGGTGCCGAGGCTTTCTCACGCGGGAGCTGGGGCTCCTCGGCCGTGCCACCGTGTATGTCGCCCTCGGGGCGTTTTCTTACGATGTCCTCGCCAAGACCCCGCCGGTCGCCGGCGCGCTGCCGGCGACGAAGCGGCGTTTTGCTCATGGGCTCGAAATCGAGCTGTCCGGCCGCTCTCGCCCTGGTTGGCTCCTCTGCAGCTACCACCCGAGCCAGCGCAACGTCTTCACGGGCCTGCTGACGGCGGAGATGTTCGGCGGCGTGCTGCAGCGAGCGCGCCAGCTCCTCAGTTCGAGCTGACCGCCAGGCGTCGGGGAGCCGCCACCGCCGTCTCCGGCCAGCGGCGCCGGCTCACGCGGGCGAGCTTGCGCATGAGCTCGATGGCGGCAGGGTCGTCGGCCCCTGGACGCACCTCGATGACGCCGGCCGCTGCCATGGCGTCCATGAGCGCACGTCCCTTGTCCGTGCGGACGACCGTGATGGTCCAGTCGGCAAAGGCACCGATGCCCCCCGTCGAGATGTCGGCGTGCTCGGCGGCGAAGTCGGGGCACTCCTTGCAGCCCTCCCGCGTCCAGCCGTGCGCCTCCTTGAGCGGGACCTCGTGGTAGCTGCCGTCCCGCATCCAGATCTGGAAGACGCCTTTGATGTTCATCTTCACCATGTCCTCACGGTGAAGGCCGTAGCGGGCTTCGAAGAGCTCCGGGAAGATGGCGTCGTCAAAGGTCTTCGAGCACAACAAGCCGATCGTGAGCACGAAACGCCTCGCCACCTTGCCCGCTTTCCTCGCCGCCATGACGGGTGGGGCCGACGCCTGGCAGCTCATCCCCACGAGGCCGACGCGTTCGGCACCGCCGGCGATCGCCTCCGCGTAGGCGAGAGTGTTCGCCGAGTAGGTGTAGCGGGAGCCGGCGGCGGCGAGCACCTGTTGGCGCGTCGTCGCCACACCCGGGATCGCCTTCCAGCTCGTGCCGTCGCCTTCCAGGTACGAGACGAGGGCGGCGTCGATGACGTCGTTCTCGAGGGCATAGATGAGTATGGCGGACACGAGCCCGCCGTCCTGGCCGACGGCAGTCACCGCCGGGTCGGTTGCCCTTGCCAGGACGACGTCCTGTGACACGCCGAAAACCTCCTCGGGGAGCCGCTCGCGACCGAAGAGGAACGTGTCCACTTCCGTCTCCCACTCGCGAAAGCGCGGGCAGGCACGCGTACACAGCGTGCAGCCCTTCTCGCCGCGGGTGCAGTCCGCCGAGCCGCCCTCTTCGGCGACGTGGAACGGCCGGTAACGGCCGTTCGTGTCGTCGTAGCGCAAGAGGTCGTAGGGACAGGCCACGATGCAAGCAGCGCAACCGGTGCAGAGGCCGGACGTCACGACCTCGCTGAACAGATCCACCCAGTGGGGCTTGTCTCCGGGCATGTCAGCTCTCTTTCATGGGACGGCGATGGCCTTGATCAGCCGTGCAGCTGCCACGCTTGCTGG
>JBKQSP010000002.1:0-52727 GCA_052143575.1 Acidimicrobiales bacterium | reverse complement strand
CCTCCACAAGATGGCCGAGTCCAACAAGGCCTTCGCCCACTACCGCTGGTAGGAGAAGGCCGGTCCGGCCTTTACTCTGGCAGCGAGCACCACGTACGAGCACTACCCGAGAGCTGATCAACCATGGCTGAAGCGAGCACACGCCACCATCCCCTGGCCAAAACCCGGAACATCGGGATCATGGCCCATATCGACGCGGGCAAGACCACCACCACCGAGCGGATCCTGTACTACACGGGCAAGAACTACAAGATCGGCGAGGTCCACGAGGGCGGCACCGTCATGGACTGGATGATCCAGGAGCAAGAGCGTGGGATCACCATCACCTCGGCCGCCACCACCTGCCGCTGGCGCGACACCTGGATCAACATCATCGACACCCCCGGCCACGTCGACTTCACGGTCGAGGTTGAGCGGTCCCTTCGCGTCCTCGACGGCGCCGTCGCCGTCTTCGACGCCGTCGCCGGCGTCGAGCCGCAGACCGAGACGGTGTGGCGGCAGGCCAACAAGTACGGCGTGCCCCGCATCTGCTTCATCAACAAGATGGACCGCGTCGGGGCCGACTTCGCCCGCTCCGTCGAGATGATCCGTGACCGCCTCGAGGCGCTCCCGGCCGTCGTGCAGCTGCCCGTCGGCTCCGAGGCGGCCTTCCGCGGCGTCATCGACCTGCCGACGATGAAGGCGCTCCTGTGGGAGGAGGGCATGGGTGAGAAGTGGTCGGAGGAGGAGATCCCCGCCCCGCTCCTCGACGCCGCCGTCGCCGCCCGCCAGCAGCTCGTCGACGTGCTCTCGAACTTCGACGACAACATCATGGAGCGCTACGTCGGCGAGGAGGAGATCACGGCCGACGACCTGACGGCCGCCTTGCGCAAGGCGACCATCGGCAGCCACGTCGTGCCCGTCCTGTGCGGGTCGGCCTTCAAGAACAAGGGCGTGCAGCCCATGCTCGACGCCGTCGTCGACTTCCTCCCGAGCCCCGTCGACGTGCCCCCCACCGTCGGGACCGACATGAAGACGAAGGAGCCGATCGCCCGCGAGGCGCGCGACGACGAGCCCTTCGCCGCCCTCGCCTTCAAGATCATGAGCGACCCCTTCGTCGGCAAGCTCACCTACCTGCGCGTCTACTCCGGCACGCTCGAGAAGGGGACGACGGTCCTCAACACGACAAAGGACCGCAAGGAGCGCATCGGCCGCATCCTCCAGATGCACGCCAACCACCGCGAGGACAAGGACGCCATCTACACCGGCGACATCGTGGCCGTCGTCGGGCTGAAGTCGACCTCGACGGGCGACACCCTCTGCAACCCCGCCCACCCCATCCTGCTCGAGACGCTCGAGTTCCCCGAGCCGGTCATCCACGTCGCCGTGGAGCCGAAGACGAAGGCCGACCAGGACAAGCTCGGAAAGGCCCTCTTCGCCCTCTCGGAGGAGGACCCGACCTTCCGCGTCCGCTCCGATCCCGAGACGGGCCAGACGGTCATCTCCGGCATGGGCGAGCTGCACCTCGAGGTCCTCGTCGACCGCATGCTGCGCGAGTTCAAGGTCGACGCCCACGTCGGCAAGCCGCAGGTCGCCTACCGCGAGACCGTGCGGGACGCCGTCACGAAGATCGAGGAGCGCTACGTGCGCCAGACCGGTGGGCGCGGCCAGTACGGCCACGTCGTCATCGACCTCGAGCCCACGGGCCCGGGGGCCGGTTTCGAGTTCGTCGACAAGATCGTCGGCGGGGTCATCCCGAAGGAGTACATCGGGGCCGTCGACTCCGGCATCCAGGAGGCGATGAACGCAGGCGTGCTCGCCGGCTTCCCCGTCGTCGACGTCCGCGTCCTGCTCGTGCACGGCTCCTACCACGATGTCGACTCCTCGGAGATGGCCTTCAAGATCGCCGGTTCCATGGCCTTCAAGAAGGCCTGCCGGGCCGCCCGACCCGTGCTGCTCGAGCCCATCATGGAGGTCGAGGTCGTCACACCCGAGGACTACCTCGGCGACGTCATCGGCGACCTCTCGTCCCGCCGAGGCAGGGTCGAGGGGATGGAGCAGCGCGGCGCCAGCCACGTGGTGCGGGCACAGGTCCCGCTTTCCGATATGTTCGGCTACGCTACCGACCTGCGTTCGCGCACCCAGGGTCGAGCCACGTACACCATGCAGTTCGACTCCTACCAGGAGGTCCCGGAATCGGTGTCGCGGGAGATCATCGCCCGAGTCACCGGCCAGTAGTCGCCGGGAGCGAGTTGCACCGCCGGAGGAGGCCAGTGGGCCCGATCCGGCGTGATGATCCGGGCAGCCGAGCGGGGACGACCCGCACGGCGGCCCTCGAAGACGATTCAGCCTCACAACAGCAGTCAACGAAGACGCGGCGCCACCGGGCGCTGCCAGGAGCAAACGGAGCGGTCGGCACCAATGGCGAAGAAGAAGTACGAGCGGACCAAGCCGCATGTCAACGTGGGCACGATGGGACACATCGACCACGGCAAGACCACGCTGACGGCCGCCATCACAAAAGTGCTCCATGAGCACAACCCAAACGTCGCCTTCACGGCCTTCGACGAGATCGACAAGGCGCCCGAGGAGAAGGCGCGTGGGATCACCATCGCCATCGCCCACGTCGAGTACGAGACGGACAAGCGTCACTACGCCCACGTCGACATGCCCGGCCACGCGGACTACATCAAGAACATGATCACGGGCGCCGCCCAGGTCGACGGCGCCATCCTCGTGGTGTCGGCCGCAGACGGCCCCATGCCGCAGACGCGTGAGCACGTGCTTCTCGCTCGTCAGGTCGGCGTGCCCTCCATCGTCGTGGCTCTCAACAAGGCCGACATGGTGGAGGACGAGGAGCTCCTCGAGCTCGTCGAGCTGGAGGTCCGCGAGCTGCTGAGCGAGTACGAGTTCCCCGGTGACGACACCCCGGTCATCCGCGTGAGCGCCCTCAAGGCGCTGCAGGGCGACGCCGAGGCCGCCGAAGGCGTCATGTAGCTCATGGCCGCCGTGGACGACTACATCCCGGAGCCTGTACGGGAGATCGACAAGCCCTTCCTCATGTCGGTCGAGGACGTCATGACCATCTCCGGCCGTGGCACCGTCGTCACGGGCCGCATCGAGCAGGGAGTCGTCAAGGTCGGCGACGAGGTCGAGATCGTCGGGCTCCGCCCGACGCAGAAGACCGTCTGCACCGGCGTCGAGATGTTCCACAAGCTGCTCGACCAGGGCCAGGCCGGCGACAACATCGGCGCCCTCCTGCGCGGCATCAAGAAGGAGGAGGTCGAGCGCGGCCAGGTGCTCTGCAAGCCCGGCTCCATCACGCCGCACACGAACTTCGAGGCGAACGTCTACGTCCTCACGAAGGAAGAGGGCGGTCGCCACAAGCCGTTCTTCTCCAACTACCGGCCGCAGTTCTACTTCCGCACGACGGATGTGACCGGGACGATCGCCCTGCCGGAGGGAACCGAGATGGTCATGCCGGGTGACAACACCCCGATGATCGTCGAGCTCGGCAAGCCGATCGCCATGGACGAGGGTCTGCGATTTGCCATCCGGGAAGGCGGCCGCACCGTCGGCGCCGGCCGGGTCACGAAGATCCTCAAGTAGCCGAGAGACAGGCGACGACACCATGGCAGAAAGCCCTCGTCAACGGATCCGGATCCGACTCAAGGCCTATGACCACGAGATCATCGACCAGTCGACGAAGAAGATCGTCGACACGGTCCTACGGACCCAGGCGAAGGTGCGCGGCCCGGTGCCGTTGCCGACCGAGAAGCACCGCTACACGGTGATCCGCTCCCCGCACAAGCACAAGGACAGTCGGGAGCACTTCGAGATGCGGATTCACAAGCGTCTCGTCGACATCGTCGAGCACACGCCGAAGACGGTCGACTCCCTCCAGCGGCTGGACCTGCCGGCCGGAGTGGACATCGAGATCAAGATCACGGCCTGAGGCTCGGGGTGCCGACGCGGCGCCCAGTGCGAACGTCCGGCGCTCGCCTCCACGTCGCAGACGACGGGGAGTGGGCGCCGCGTCGCGTGCGGGACCACCTCGCCTGAAGTACCCAGCCGGCAGCCGAGCGGGACTCGGGCGGGCACGTAGGCCCGATTCGCCTGCTCAGCGGTCCTGCTATAGTTTCCGAAGTTGGGCTTCGCGCCCATAGTTCTGACGTCCGGGAGCGCCCCGCTACGGGGGACCTGCCGGCAACCGAAAGAGCGCTCCGCCCCGGTGACTTCGGGCGGAGCGTCTGCACGAATGGGCCGAGCTGCGCCCGGGACGTGCGCGAAGGGACCGGTCACCGCACCGGGCCACCGCGTGTCCTCCCGGGATCCGTCACGCCCGGCATGAGACACCTACAAGGGATGGCACACGAGATGGCCACGAAGGCGATCGTCGGCGAGAAGGTCGGCATGACGCAGGTCTGGGACGAGGCGCAGCGCGTCGTGCCCGTGACCGTCGTCAAAGTCGCGCCCGTACGGATCGTGGCGGTCAAGACGCCCGAAGGGTCGGGCTACTCGGCCCTCCAGGTCACCTACGGGCAGAAGCGGGCCAGCTTGATCAACAAGCCGGAGACGGGCGTCTTCACGCGAGCCGGCGTCGAGCCCGGCAAGCGCCTCGTCGAGCTTCGGCTCGAGGACACGAGCGGGTACGAAGTCGGTCAGGAGATCGATGCCGGCATCCTCTCGGCCGGCGACAAGATCGACGTGACGGCCATCTCGAAGGGCAAGGGTTTCGCCGGCGGGATGAAGCGCCACAACTTCAAGGGGCAGGGCGCCGCCCACGGCAACCACAAGAAGCACCGGGCTCCCGGCTCCATCGGCGGCTGCGCCACGCCCGCCCGGGTGTTCAAGGGCACCCGCATGGCCGGACGCATGGGCGCGAGCCGCGTGACGACGCTCAACCTCGAGATCGTGGCGGCTGACCCCGAGCGGGAGCTCATCCTCGTCAAAGGGGCCGTCCCGGGCCCCCGGGGTGGCATGGTCCTCATCCGCGACGCCGTGAAGGCAGGCAAGTGATGGCGAGCGAGACGCTCGAGCAGGAGCGAACGGTGTCGACGGTGACCGTCGAGCGCCACAACGGCGAGGGTGACGTCATCGACACCGTCGAGTTGGACGCCTCGATCTTCGGCGTCGTTCCCAACATCCCGCTCATGCACCAGGTCGTCACCGCCCAGCTGGCCGCCCGCCGCTCCGGGACGCACTCGACCAAGACGCGATCCGAGGTCTCCGGCGGCGGTGCCAAGCCCTACCGCCAGAAGGGCACCGGTCGCGCCCGCCAAGGGACGATCCGGGCTCCGCAGTTCTCCGGCGGTGGCGTGGCCTTCGGCCCGAAGCCGCGCAGCTACGCGCAGCGCACACCCCGCAAGATGGTTCGCCTGGCGCTCTTCTCGGCTCTCTCCGACCGTCTCAACGAAGGCAAGCTGCGCATCCTCGACGCCTGGCCCTTCGACGTGCCGAAGACGAAGGACGCCGTCAAGGTGTTGAACGCCCTCGAGCTCGAGGGCCGCGTCCTCGTCGTGCTCTCATCTGACGACCTCCTCGCCGAGCGCTCGTTCGGCAATCTGCCCTACGTCCACCTCGTCGAGGCGGCTCAGCTGACCGCCTACGAGGTGCTCGCCAACGACTGGATCGTGTTCACGACGGCGACCGTCCCCGGCGGCGTCACCGTCGTGGAGGGTTCTGCCGTCAAGGCCAAGAAGCCTCGCAAGAAGACCGCCAAGGCCGTCGCTGGCGACGCCGGGGACTCCAGCCCCCTTGCCGACGACCAAAGCACGGACGAGGTCGACGAGAGCGAAGTGGCGGGGGAGTCGGCCGGCGAGACCGAGGCCGACGCCGCGACGGACGAGGCCGACGACGACCTCGAGACCGACGATGGCCACGAGGAGACGGGCGACGAGGCGGAGGCGGCGGTTTCCCCGCCCGCAGCCTCGACGGTCGACTCCTCCGAGGATGACGACGAGCCCGACGAGGACGAAGCCGAGGAAGACGAATGAGCGAGAAGGCCATACTGATGCGCCCAGTCGTCTCGGAGAAGTCCTACGCCCTCATGGACGAGGGGACCTACGTCTTCGTGGTCGACAGCCGGGCGAACAAGATCGAGATCCGTGAGGCCGTGCAGTCGTCCTTCGGCGTGCGGGTCGCCAGCGTGAACACGTTGAACCGCAAGGGCAAGCGCAAGCGGCAGCGGAAGCTGCAGTCCTTCGGGCAGCGCCCTGACACCAAGCGTGCCATCGTGCGCCTCGTCGGCGACGATCGCATCGAGCTGTTCGAGGGCTGAGGAGAGACGAGATGGCACTTCGCAAGCGCAAGCCCACCAGCCCGGGACGCCGTTTCCAGTCGGCATCGGACTTCTCGGAGATCACCAAGAGCCGGCCCGAGCGCACACTCGTCGTACCGAAATCGGGTACGGGTGGTCGCAACAGCTACGGCCGCAAGACCGCTCGCCACCGCGGCGGCGGTCACAAGCAGCAGTACCGCGTCGTCGACTTCCGTCGCGACAAGGACGGCGTTCCCGCCAAGGTGGCGGCCATCGAGTACGACCCGAACCGCAACGCCCGCATCGCCCTCTTGCACTACGTCGACGGTGAGAAGCGCTACATCCTCGCCCCGGCGCGCGTCGCCGTTGGCGACATGCTGCAGTCCGGACAGGGCGCCGACATCCGCCCCGGCAACGCCCTGCCGATGCGCTACATCCCGGTCGGTTCTGTGATCCACAACGTCGAGCTGCGCCCCGGCGGCGGCGGCAAGCTGGCGCGCGGAGCCGGCATGAGCGTGCAGCTCGTCGCCAAGGAAGGCGCCTTCGCCACGCTGCGGCTGCCCTCCACCGAGATGCGCCGCGTCTCCATCGACTGCCGGGCGACGCTCGGCGAGGTCGGCAACGCCGAGGCCGAGCTCATCTCGGTCGGCAAGGCGGGCCGCAACCGCTGGAAGGGCATCCGCCCCCAGACCCGTGGCGTCGCCATGAACCCCGTCGACCACCCCCTCGGCGGTGGGGAGGGCAAGACGTCCGGTGGCCGCCACCCGGTCTCGCCCTGGGGCCAGCCCGAAGGCCGCACCCGTCACCGTCACCGCCCGTCCGATCAGCTCATCATTCGTCGCCGCCGCACTCGCGGCGCTCGCCGCTAGCGCGCCGGAGAAGTCATGCCTCGCAGCCTCAAGAAGGGCCCCTTCGTCGATGACCATCTCTTGAAGAAGGTCGACGATCTCAACAACAAGAACGAGAAGCGGGTCGTGAAGACCTGGTCGCGTCGCTCGACGATCATCCCCGACATGGTCGGGCACACGATCGCCGTGCACGACGGCCGCAAGCACGTTCCCGTCTACATCACCGAGTCGATGGTTGGGCACAAGCTCGGCGAGTTCGCCCCAACGAGGACGTTCCGCTACCACGCCGGCCAAGAGCGATCGGCGAGGCGCTGAGATGACCGGCGTGAAGACGAACGAGCGGCCCGGCACGCGGGCCGTGCTGCGGCACTCCCGCGTGTCGGCTTACAAGGCCCGCGAGGTGCTCAACCTCATCCGCGGACAGGACTACGAGCGGGCAACCGAGATCCTCGAGTTCTGCGATCGCGGCGTCGCCGAGGTCATCGGCAAGCTGCTGAACTCAGCAGCCGCCAACGCCCGCCACAACGAGGGGCTCGATCCCGAGGAGATGTACGTCTCGGCCTGCTTCGCCGACGAAGGAACGACGCTCAAGCGCTGGCGCCCGCGTGCCCGCGGGCGCGCCACCCGCATCCGCAAGCGCACCTGCCACATCACCGTGATCCTGTCCCGCCTGCCCGACGAGCAGCTGGCCCGGCGCCGCGCCCGCGTGGCAGCCGAGCAGTCAGAGCGCAGGGCCCGCCGCATCGGCGGCGGCTTGCGCCGTGCCCGCGTGGCCGCCAGCACGGGGGCCGGCCGCAAGGGTGGCGAGGAGACCGAGAGCACGACGGAGGCGCTCGCCGCCCTCGAGGAAGCACGGGCGCTCGAGACGACGAGTCATCACCAGGAGCTCGAAGCCGAGGCGGAGTCCGCTCTCGAGCACGAGGAGCACGACCACGAGGACGCCGACGACCTCGAGGTGTCCGACGAGGACGACACCACCGAGGCAGATCAGTCCGCCGACGTGACGGATGAGACGAGCGACGACGAGGCGGCCGAGAGCGCCGTAAGCGACGTCGAGGGTGACGAGGCGGAGGTTTCTCCGCCGCAGTCATCCGGCGACGGCGCTGACGCCGACAACGCGGCCGACGAGGAGAACTGATGGGCCAGAAGGTCAATCCGTACGGGTTCCGCCTCGGTGTCACCACCGACTGGAAGTCCCGGTGGTTCGACGACCGCAACTACCAGGACTCGGTGATCGAGGACTGGAAGATCCGCGACTACCTGATGCGCCAGCTCGAGGCGGCCGCTGTGAGCCGCGTCGAGATCGAGCGCACGCGTGACCGCCTGCGGGTCGACGTGCACACGGCCCGCCCGGGCATCGTGATCGGCCGCCGCGGCGCCGAGGCGGACCGCCTCCGCCGCCAGCTCGGCCGCATCACCCACAACGCCAACGTCCAGCTCAACATCCAGGAGATCAAGCAGCCGGAGCTGGAGGCCGCCCTCATCGCGCAGGGGATCGCCGACCAGCTGGCGCGGCGGATCAGCTTCCGCCGCGCCATGAAGCGAGCGATCCAGACCGTGCAGAAGGCCGGCGCCCAGGGCGTCCGCGTGCAGTGCTCCGGTCGCCTCGGCGGTTCGGAGATGGCCCGCAAGGAGTCCTACCGCGAGGGTCGCGTGCCCTTGCACACGCTGCGGGCCGACATCGACTACGGGTTTCGTGAGGCGAAGACGAGCACGGGACGCGTCGGCGTGAAGGTCTGGATCTACAAGGGCGACATCCTGCCCTACAAGGTCTCGAGCGAGGAGAAGATCTCGCGCGAGGTGGCGATGGCCGTCGGCGAGACGTCCGGCCAGGGCCGCAAGCGCATCGTGAGCGCCGGCGGAGGCCGTCGCCGGCCCGAGCTGGGCGAGCCTGGCTCGCAGCTCGAGAGCGACGTCGTTGCTGCCGAGGTCGTCCCCGAGGCGGAGGCGCCCGCTGTCGCCGAGGTCGCCGAGGCGGCCGCCCCCGCCGCCCCCTTGCCGGGTGCCGGCGGTGGCGACGAGGCGCTCGAGCGGCTCCTCGCCGAGGAAGAGGAGATCGAGCGGCGCACCCGTGACGAGCACCACGACGTCCCGCACTTCCGCAGGGAGAACGACTGATGTTGATGCCCCGGAAGACCAAGCATCGCAAGCAGCAGCGCGGCCGGCTCAACGGCATGACGAAGGGCGGCGAGTCGGTCACCTTCGGCGACTTCGGGATCCAGGCGATGGAGCCCGCCTGGATCACGGCACGCCAGATCGAGGCTGCTCGTATCGCCATGACCCGCCACGTCAAGCGTGGCGGCAAGGTGTGGATCCGGGTCTTCCCGGACAAGCCCGTCACCCAGAAGCCCGCCGAGACGCGCATGGGATCGGGCAAGGGGAACCCCGAGCACTGGGTCGCCGTCGTGCGGCCCGGGCGGATCCTCTTCGAGCTGGCCGGCGTCGACGAGGCGCTCGCCCGCGGTGCCATGGAGCGTGCCATCCAGAAGCTGCCGATGAAGGCGCGTTTCGTGACGCGGCCCGGAGTCGGCTCCACCCCGGAGGTGCAGGTCTGATGACGACCGCTGCAGAGCTCCGCGAGCTCGACGACGACGAGCTGGACAACCGCCTCATCAACGCTCGCAAGGAGCTGTTCAACCTGCGGTTCCAGGCCGCCACCGGACGGCTCGACAACTCGGCCCGCACGGGTGCGGTCCGCCGGGACATCGCCCGCATGCTTACGGTCGTGCGTGACCGCCAGGGCGGGGTCGCCCCCGCCGCCGCCGGCGCTCAGCCGTCCGCTGGGCGTCGCCGGCGCCGGAACGAGGAGGAGTGATGTCCGACAACGAGACCGCGACGCCGGAGAACGGCTCGGAGGCAGCGGCGAGCGCCGGGGCCGAGGGGCGCGAGAACCGCCGCAAGGTCCGCGAGGGCCTCGTGTTGTCGACGGCGATGGAGAAGACCGCCGTCGTCGCCGTGACCGAGCGCGTTCGCCACCCCCGCTACGCCAAGACCGTGCAGCGCACGCGCAAGCTGTACGTGCACGACGAGGAGAACGAGGCCTCGACGGGCGACCGCGTGCGCGTGGCCGAAACGCGGCCCTACTCGAAGACCAAGCGCTGGCGCCTCGTCGAGATCCTGGAGCGCGCCCGATGATCCAGCAAGAGTCACGGCTCCGCGTCGCCGACAACTCAGGCGCCAAGGAAGTCCTCTGCATCAAGGTGCTCGGGGGCTCCCGCCGCCGCTACGCCCGCATCGGCGACGTCTTCATCGCCACGGTGAAGGACGCCGTGCCGGGGGCGGCCGTCAAGAAGGGCGACGTCGTGCGTTGCGTCGTCGTTCGCACCCGCAAGGAGAACCGGCGGCCGGATGGCAGCTACATCCGTTTCGACGAGAACGCCGCCGTTCTCATCAATGACCAGTTGCAGCCGAGGGGCACCCGCATCTTCGGGCCCGTCGGCCGCGAGCTTCGCGACAAGCGGTTCATGCGGATCGTGTCGCTCGCACCGGAGGTGATCTGAATGCGAATCCGCAAAGGCGACCGGGTCCAGGTGCTGCAAGGCAAGGACCGCGGCAAGTCGGGCGAGGTCATGCGCGCCATCCCGTCGAAGAACAAGGTGATCGTGGAAGGCGTCAACATCTCCAAGCGGCACAGCCGGCCGCGGCGCGGCACGATGCAGGGCGGCATCATCGACAAGGACATGCCCATGCACGTGGCGTCGGTGGCCATCATCTGCTCGCACTGCGGGCCGACGAGGATCACGTATCGCCAGGACGAGCAGGGCCGCAAGATCCGGGTCTGCCGCAAGTGCGGGGGCGACCTGTGAGCGCCGCCGAGGCGGCCGTGGCGACGCGCCCGCGGCTGCGTGCCCGCTACGACTCCGAGATCCGCCAGCAGCTTCTCGGCTCGCTCGGCCTCTCGAACATCATGGAAGTTCCCCGCCTCGAGAAGATCGTCATCAACATGGGGGTGGGGCGCGCCACCCAGCAGCAGTCGCTCCTCGAGGGCGCCGTGAAGGATCTCACGGCCATCGCCGGCCAAAAGCCCGTCGTGACGAAAGCCCGGCGGTCCATCGCCGGCTTCAAGCTCCGGCAGGGAAACGCCATCGGGTGCATGGTCACGCTGCGGGGCGACCGCATGTGGGAGTTCCTCGACCGCCTCATCAGCTTGGCGATCCCGAGGATCCGGGACTTCCGGGGGCTGTCGCCGCGAAGCTTCGACGGCCATGGCAACTACACCTTTGGTGTCACCGAGCAGCTGATCTTCCCCGAGATCAACTACGACAAGATCGATTCGACCCGCGGGATGGACATCTCCATCGTCACGTCCGCCCGCACCGACGACGAGGGCCGCGCCTTGCTGGCGGCCTTCGGATTCCCGTTCCGACGCGAAGGGCAGTAATCGGGCTATGGCCAAGAAGGCACTGATCGAGAAGCAGCAGCGCACCCCCAAGTTCAAGGTGCGTGCTTATTCGCGCTGCCGGCGCTGCGGCCGGCCGAAGGCGGTCTTCCGCAAATTCGGCCTCTGCCGCATCTGCCTGCGCGAGCTCGTGCACGCCGGCGAAGTGCCCGGCGTCACCAAGGCGAGCTGGTGAGGGGAGGGGATCGTTCATGACCATGACAGACCCGATCGCCGACATGCTCACGCGCGTCCGCAACGCCAACGTCGCCATGCACGACACCGTGAAGATGCCGAGCTCGAAGTTGAAGGAGGCCCTGGCGGTGATCCTCGAGCGGGAGGGCTACATCGCCGGCTTCTCCGCCACCGATGACGCCACGCGGCCCGGCCGTGTCCTCGAGATCCAGCTCAAGTACACGGGCGAGCGCGATCGCGTGATCGGCGGCCTCAAGCGCGTGTCCAAGCCGGGCCTGCGCATCTACGTGCGCGCCGACCGGCTCCCCCGCGTCCTCGGCGGCCTCGGCGTCGCCGTGCTGTCGACCAGCCAGGGGCTCATGACCGATCGCGAGGCACGCCAGCGCAAGGTCGGCGGCGAGGTGCTCTGCTATGTCTGGTGAGGTGAACTGATGTCCCGCATCGGAAAGAGCCCGATCCCGGTCCCCGCCGGCGTCGAAGTCACCCTTGCCGGGCGCAGCGTCGTCGTGAAGGGGCCGCAAGGGCGCCTGGAGCGGGAGCTGCCGGGCGAGATCACCGTGCAGCAGGAGGATTCGACCCTCCTGGTGCAGCGCCCGGACGACCAGCGACACAACCGTGCCCTGCACGGCCTCACGCGTTCGCTCGTCGCCAACATGGTGATCGGCGTCACGAACGGCTACACGAAGGACCTCGACATCGTCGGCGTCGGCTACCGGGCGACGGCCAAGAGCCCGGAGCAGCTCGAGCTCGCCCTCGGCTTCAGCCACCCGGTCGTCGTGAACGCCCCGGCCGGCATCTCGTTCGAGGTGCCGGCGCCCACACGCATCATCGTGAAGGGCATCGACAAGGAGCTCGTCGGCCAAGTCGCCGCAGACATCCGAAAGCTCCGCAAGCCGGAGCCCTACAAGGGCAAAGGCGTGCGGTACGTGGGCGAGGTCGTGCGGCGCAAGGCAGGGAAGGCAGCGAAGTAGTCATGGGCACGAAGACCCGAACGCACGAACTGAAGGACCGCCGGCACCGGCGCGTCCGCAAGAAGGTGGCCGGTACCCCGGAACGGCCTCGCCTCGCCGTGTTCCGCTCGAACCGCCACATCGTCGCCCAGGTCATCGACGACCGGGCGGGCACGACGCTGGTGGCGGCGTCGACCGTCGAGGCGACGCTGCGGGCGGGCGCCACGGGCAACGCCGCCGCCGCTGCTGCGGTCGGCCGCCTCGTCGCCGAGCGCGCCCTCGCCAGCGGGATCACAAAAGTCGTTTTCGATCGGGGTGGCGCCCGCTACCACGGTCGGGTCGCAGCCCTCGCAGCTGCCGCACGCGAAGCCGGATTGGAGCTGTAAGTGGCTGAGTCCCAGTACGAAGAGCAGACCATCAAGGTCAACCGTGTGGCCAAGGTCGTGAAGGGCGGGCGGCGCTTCTCCTTCACCGCCCTCATGGTCATCGGCGACGGCAACGGCCGTGTCGGTCTCGGCTACGGGAAGGCGAAGGAAGCCGGCCTCGCCGTGCAAAAAGGCATCGACGAGGCCAAGAAGAACATGATCGACGTCCCGCTCGCCGGCACCACCATCACGCACCCGATCATCGGACGCGCCGGCGCCGGTCGCATCCTGCTGAAGCCGGCCGCCACGGGCACCGGGGTCATCGCCGGCGGGGCGGCCCGCGCCATCTTGGAGAAGGCGGGCATCCGCGACGTCGTGGCGAAGTCGCTCGGCACCTCCAATGCCATCAACGTGGCGCACGCCACCTTCGCCGGGCTGAAGAGCCTGCGGCGCCCGGACGAGGTCGCCCGCCTGCGCGGCAAGACGCCGGAAGAGGTCACGCCGGCCGGCGTGCTGCGCGCCTATGAGGAGCGACGCCGCCTCGGCCGAGCCGCCGCCGCCGTGGAGGCCGGCTGAGATGGCTGATCTCGTCGTCACCCAGGTCCGCTCCGGCATCGGCCAGAAGCCGAAGCACCGCGGCACCCTGCGCGCCCTCGGGCTCGGCAGGATCGGCAAGTCGAACGTGCTGCCGGACCGCCCCGAGATCCGGGGCATGATTGCTCGCGTCCCTCACCTCGTCGAGGTGACCGAAGTCGGGACAGGAGAGGGTTCATGAAGGTCCACGATCTCGCCCCTGCTGCGGGCTCCCACAAGTCGAGGCGGCGCATCGCCCGCGGCATCGCCGGCAAGGGCGGCAAGACGGGCGGCCGGGGCACGAAGGGCGACAAGGCCCGTGGCCAGTCCAAGCCGGGTTTCGAGGGTGGCCAGCTGCCGCTCACCCAGCGCATCCCGAAGCTGCGGGGCTTCGCCAACCCGTTCCGGATCGAGTACAACGTCGTGAACCTCGACGTGCTCGAGTCCATCGAGGACAGCGAGGTCACCCCGGAGAGCCTGCGAGCCGCCGGCATCGTCCACCACAAGGGCCTCATCAAGGTCCTCGGCGGCGGCGAGCTGAGCCGGCCCGTGCAGGTGTCGGCGCACGCCTTCTCGCAGTCGGCCAAGGCAGCCATCGAGGCCGCCGGCGGGAGCGTCACGATTGTGGCCAAGCCGTTCGGCGACCGGCGCCCGCCTGCCAAGGGCAACGCGCTCGCCAACCGCTAGGGTTGCGGAGCGCCCGCGAGGGCATATCGCGTCGCTGTTAGGACCGCCCCGCCCATCGGGGCACGCTTGAGGAGAGGGCATGCTCGCAAGCCTGCGAAATCTGGCTCGGGTCGCAGACCTGCGGAACAAGATCCTGTTCACGATCTTGGTGATCGCCATCTACCAGCTCGGGATCAGCATCCCGATCCCGGGCATCGACTTCACGGCCCTGCACAGCATCAGCCGGTCATCGTCCTCCGGCGGCATCCTCGGCTACCTGAGCCTGTTCGCCGGCACCGGCCTCTCGCATGCCGCCGTGCTCGGGCTCGGCATCATGCCCTACATCACGTCCTCGATCATCATCCAGCTGCTGACCGGGGTCATCCCGAAGTTCATGCAGTGGCGTGAGCAGGGTGCCGTCGGCCAGCGCAAGCTCACGCAGGCCACGAGGTACCTGACCGTGTCGCTCGCCGTCATGCAGAGCGCCGGCCTCGTCTTCCTCTTCCACTCCGGCGACATCTTCGCCACACCCACGCCCATCATCGACAACAAGAACTTCAACGCCCCCCACATCCTGTTCATGATCCTCGTGCTGACGGCCGGCACGGCCTTCGTCATGTGGCTGGGCGAGAACATCACCCAGCGCGGGATCGGCAACGGCATGTCGATCCTCATCTTCTCGAACGTCATCAGCGCCATCCCGATCTACGGCGAGTTCATCAAGGAGGACAAGGGCTGGCCGTTCCTCATCCTCATCATCGTCGTGTGCATCGGCCTGCTCACCGCCATCGTCTTCATGGAGCAGGGGCAGCGGCGCATCCCCGTCACCTTCGCCAAACGCCTGCAGGGCCGGCGCGTCTACCAGGGCCAGAGCACCTACATCCCGATGAAGGTCAACTCGGCCGGCGTCATCCCGATCATCTTCGCCAACTCGTTGCTGTACATCCCGATCCTCATCTCGAACGTCGTGCCCTGGGCGGGCTTTCGCACCTGGGTGCAGTCGAACCTCGCCGGAGGGACCGACGGCGTCTACCTCGTCGCCTACGGCTTCCTCATCGTCGTCTTCACGTTCTTCTACGTGCACGTGACGTTCGACCCCTTCCAGCAGGCCGAGCAGATCCAGAAACAAGGCGGCTACATCCCCGGGTTCCGGCCCGGCAAGCCGACCGAGCGCTACCTCTCCCGCATCCTCAACCGCCTGACCTTGCCCGGCAGCTTGTTCCTCGCCACCGTCGCCCTGCTCCCCTCTGTGATCCTGAGAAGCGTGCACATCACCCAGATCCCGTTCTTCGGGACGACGCTGCTCATCTCGGTCGGCGTCGCCCTCGAGACGATGAAGCAGATCGACAGTCAGCTGATGATGCGCAACTACGAGGGCTTCCTGCAGTAAGTGATACCGGGCGGAAGGCTCGTCGTCCTCGGCAAGCAGGGGGCAGGAAAAGGGACGCAATGTGTGCGCCTGTCGCACCACTACGTCATCCCTCACATCTCGACGGGCGACATGTTGCGAGGTGAAACGAAAGCCGGCACCGAGCTCGGGCTCGAAGCGCAGCGCTACATGGACTCGGGCGAGCTCATCCCGGACGGGGTCGTGCTGGCGATGGTGGCGCAGCGGCTCGACCAGGACGACACGAGGACGAGGGGTTTCGTGCTGGACGGCTTCCCGCGCACGGTGGCGCAGGCAGTCGGCCTCGACGAGCTGCTCTCGCCCGCCGGCCTCGATCTTGCTGTCAACATCGTCGTGCCGACGCCCCTCGTGCTGCGGCGACTCGCCAGCCGGCGGGTCTGCGAGGACTGCGCGGCGATCTACTCGACCGTTTCGCCTCCTCGCGTCGCCTGGATCTGCGACGCCTGTGGCGGCGAGGTCATCCACCGCGAGGACGACACGGAGGCGGCCATCCACCGCCGTCTCGACCTCTACGAGCAACAGACGCAGCCCCTCATCGCCTGGTACCGCCGCGCCAACAAGCTCGTCTCGATCTCCGGGGTGGGCAGCCCGGAAGCCGTTTCCGACCGCCTCGTGGCTGCCGTCGACGACCACCGGTCTGCGAGCGGAGGGTTCGGGGCACCCTTGCGGACGATCGGCGGCGCCGCCGGCGAGTCGGATCGTGCGCCGTCGGAGCCCGAGGGCGGGGGCGCTCATGACCTGCTCGACTTCGCGGACGACCCCGAGGACGACGAGTCCGTCTGGGGGCAGAGCTCATGAGGCGTAACCGCGAGGAGCTCGCCAAGATGCGCAAGGCGGGCAAAGTCGTCGCCGAGATCCACGAGAAGACGCGGGCCATCATCCGTCCCGGCGTCACCACGCGAGAGATCGACGCCGTCTCCCGCCAGGTTCTCGAGCAGCGGGGGGCGCGCTCCAATTTCCTCAACTACCACGGCTTCCCGGCGACCGTCTGCACCTCGCCGAACGACATGATCGTGCACGGCATCCCCTCCGACCTCGTGCTGGAGGAGGGCGACATCATCTCGGTCGACTGCGGCGCCATCATCGAGGGCTATCACGGGGACGCCGCCTACACGGCCGCCGTCGGGGAGGTCTCGGCGGAGGCCCGCCGCCTCATGGAGGTGACGGAGGCGAGCCTCTGGAAGGGGATCGAGCAGCTGCGAGACGGCAACCGCCTCCACGAGGTCGGCAGGGCCGTGCAGGCCGTGGCGGAGGCGGCCGGCTTCTCCGTCGTGCGCAATTACGTCGGTCACGCCATCGGTACCGAGATGCACGAGGAACCCCAGGTGCCCAATTACTGGCCCGGCACGCCGGGGCCCCGCATCAAGGTCGGTCATGTCTTCGCCATCGAGCCCATGGTCAACGCCGGGGGGCCCGAGACCGTCGAGCTGTCGGACGGCTGGAGCGTCGTGACGGCCGACGGTCGCCTCTCGGCGCACTTCGAGCACACCATCGCCGTCACCGAGGACGGCCCCGAGGTGCTGACGGTCGCTTGAAGCAAGCCTGAAGGGGGTTGGGACATCGGTCCGGGTTGGCATGCGCGCTAGGTCGTTCAGTCTGCTGGGGCCGATGACCGTGGCCGGCGAGGCGGGCGAGATCGCCGTCAACGGCACCCTGCGCCGGCGCCTCCTCGTCCGCCTCCTCATCGCCGCCAACCGGCCCGTGCAGGTGGAGCGCTTGCAGGACGACCTCTGGGACGGGGAGCCGCCGCCGAGCGCCGCCTCCACCTTGAAGAGCCACGTGTCACTGCTGCGGCGCTCCCTCGGGGCGGACCGCCTCTCCAGCCGGGACGGCGGCTACGTGCTGGCCGTGGCGCCCGCCGAGCTCGACGTCTCCGTCTTCGAGAGCGAGGCGGCCCTCGGCCGCCGGCTGCTGCGCGACGGAGACCCCCGCCAGGCGGCGCAGGTCCTCGGGCAGGGGCTGGCTCGCTGGCGGGGCCGGGCGCTCGCCGACGTGGCCGACACGAGCTGGGGCGAGCCGGAGGCCGTGCGACTCGAGGAGCTGCGGGCCGACGTCATCGAGCGCTGGCTGGAGGCGAGGTTGCTGCTCGGGGAGGCAGGCGAGGTCGTGGCCGACGCCGATGCAGCCGTGGCGGAGCACCCGCTGCGGGAGGCGCTCTGGGCCAAGCTCATGACGGCCCTCTACCGCAGCGGCCGGCAGGCCGATGCCTTGCGCGCCTACCAGCGCCTTCGCGAGCTGCTCGCCGACGAGCTCGGGATCTCGCCCAGTCCGGAGCTGAGGGCCCTCGAGGGGGAGATCCTGCGCCAGGAGGTCGCCGCCGCCTCCGCCGCCGTGCCGGCCGCCCCGCTGACGGCTCCGTCGTGGCGCCGCCGCAGCAACCTGCCGCCGGAGCTGACGAGCTTCATCCCCCGCCCCGACGAGCTGGCGAGGGTGACGGCGCTGCTGGAGTCGGCAGGGCTCCTCACCTTGACGGGAACGGGCGGGACGGGCAAGACGCGCCTTGCCCTCCAGGTCGGGCGGGAGGCCGAGGAGCGGTTCGAGGGGGTGTGGCTCTGCGAGCTGGCGCCCCTCGAGGATGGCGCCGACGTCGTGCGCGAGCTCGCCGCCACCACCGGCTGCCAGGACCAAGCCGGTGTCGATCTCCTCGAGACGATCGCCCAGCAGCTGGCCGACGGCACACAGCTCGTCATCCTCGACAACTGCGAGCACGTCCTCGCCGCCACCGCCGAGCTGGCCGAGCAGCTGCTTCTCCGCCTGCCCGGCGTGCGCCTGCTCGCCACGAGCCGGTCACCGCTCGGGGTACCCGGCGAGGTGCTGCACCGCGTGCCGTCGATGTCGCTGCCGGCGGGGGAGACGAGCATCGAAGGGCTCCTCGACTTCGAATCGGTCCGCCTCTTCGTCGCCCGCTCGAGGGACCAGCAACCCGGCTTCGCCCCGGACTCGGAGAACCGGGGCGCCGTCGTCTCGGTGTGCGTGCGCCTCGACGGCATCCCCCTCGCCCTCGAGCTGGCGGCCGCCCGGATGCGCACCATGTCGGTGGCCGACATCGAGCACCACCTCGACGACCGCTTCCGGCTCCTCACGAGCGGTGTGCGGACCGCCCCGGCGCGCCAGCAGACCCTCCGCTCGCTGATCGACTGGTCCTACGAGCTGCTCGACGGGGCGGAGCGCGCCGTGCTGCGACGACTCGGCGTGTTCCCCTTCGACTTCGATCTGGCCGCCGCAGAGAGCGTGGCGGCCGGCGGCACCGTCGAACGGCCCGCCGTGCTCGACCTCGTGTCGTCCCTTGTCGACAAGAGCCTCCTGCAAGTCGACATGACCGCCGGCACCGCCCGCTACCGCCTCCTCGAGACGGTCCGCGAGTACGCCGCCGGGAAGCTCGCCGAGCCGGAGGAGTCGGCCGCCCGGTCGGCCCACGCCCGTCACTTCCTGTCGCTCGTCGAGCTGGCGGCGCCCCACTTCTCCGGTCCCGAGCAGCTCGCCTGGCGTGGGCGGCTCGAGCAGGACAAGGACAACCTGCGGGCGGCCTTCGCCACGCTCATCAGCGCAGCCGGCGAGGGGGAGGCGGCGCTTGCCTTCGGGGCGGCCGTGAGCAAGTTCTGGAACAGCCGGGGTTTCTACGGGGACGAGGTCGAGCTGTTGGAGGCGGCGCTGGCGCGAGATGACGCCGGCGCCCCCACGGCGGCCCGCGGCGCCGCCCTGGCCGCCGCCGGCTACCTCATGTTCCGGCGAGGCGAGAGCGCCCGCGCCCAGCAGTATCTGGAGGAGGCCGTCGCCATCGCCGACTCGCTCGGCTCGGTCTCCCTGCGGGCCGACGCCCTGCGGACGATGGCCTGGGTGGCCGACCGGCGCGGGGACCACGAAGCGGCCGCACGGTGCGCGCAGGGCGCCTTCGAGGCGGCACGGGCGAGCGGAGAGAGCCATCTCGTCGCCCGCGCCTACGACGTGCGGGCGGCGAGCTGCCAGCACGTCGACCCCGGCCGGGCGCGGGCCGACTACGCCGAGGCGCTCCGCTACTGCCGGGCGATCGGAGACGGCCTCGGCCAGGCGAGCGTGCTCAACAACCTCGCCGTCCTCGACCTCGAGGAGGGCGACCACCAGGCGGCGCGGAGCCGCTTCACGCAGGCGCTCACGCTGGCCGAGGGGGTCTGGGACGCCGCTCTCGTGCCGTTCCTCGAGTACGGCCTCGGGTTGGCCGCCGCCCTCGACGACGACCACGCCCTCGCCGAAGGCGCCTTCGCCGTGGCGATGCGAGGGGCCCGGCGGACGGGCCAGCGCTCGCTCGTGGCCTACTCGCTGCTCGGCCTCGCCGTCGTGCGCACGGCGGCCGGTCGCCACGGCGACGGTGCCGCCCTCCTCGGGGCGTCCTCGGCCCTCTTCGAGGAGCTCGGGGAGGAGACCGAGCGCCTCGAGGCTGACCTGCGTACCCGTACGGTGCAACGACTTCGCGAGTCGATGGGCGATCAGTTCGACGGCGCCGTGCGCGACGGCCGTCTCCTGAGCAGTGCCGAGATCGCCGACTTGGTGACGCAGGCCTTGTAGCAGGAGGTGACACGTGCTGTGATGGCGGCCAGAAACGGAGCGGAAGGGGCGGGAGATGCGAGCTGAAGGGCATGAGGCGGGCCGCTGGGCGAGACGCAAGGGGGCGGGTCGCCTGCGGGGGGTGCTGGCGGTGTCGGCGGCGCTGAGCACGCTGGCGCTCGGGGCGGCCACAGCCGGCGCCGCCGCCCCGGTCCCGCAGGCCGGGCTCTCGATCGTCCCGGCGGGCCGCTCGCTGGCGGTGGCGTTCGTGGCGGACTCGTCCGGCTTCTCGGGCAGCATCGTCTCGTACCGGTGGAGCTTCGGGGACGGCTCCACCACGACGACGAAACGGCACACCGTCACCCACGTCTACCGCTCGGCGGGCAGGTTCTTCGTGACGGTGAACGAGACGGCGGCCAACGCCGAGACGGCGGTCGTGAAGGGCACCGTGCGGCTCCTCCGGTGCCCCGTCGGCACCGAGTCGTGCTCCGTGCAGCTGACCGGCCTCGGCAGCCTCTCGGAGCTGCGGGCGACGGGGCCGATCAGTCCGGCGGCACCTGCTGCCGCCGACCTGTTCGTGGCGCCGTTCGAGATCCCCAGCTGCGAGACGAGCATTCTGCCGGCGGTGGCTCTGACCGACTCGGGCTTCACAGGCAAGCTCACGGTCACCCTCGAGTATCGCTCGAGCGCCCCCAAGCAGGCTCACACGACTTGCTTCTCCTCCACCGTCGCCTTCCTCGACGCCGCCGGCAAGCGGGTCTACAACGGCCTCCTGCCCGTCTGCAACGACGCCGAGCGGGCGCCCTGCGTGAAGTCCGTGCGCGTGAGCGATGCCAAGGTGACCAAGGTGCTGATCGTGCCTGCCGGCGACCCGAAGGTGGGGGCGCCCTAGCCGGCGCAGGCCTCATGGCGCGCCGATACCCCTGTGCTCGTCGCACAGGGGTATCGGGGGGGTCCCCGCCCCGAACTGTTCAGCTCTCAGCAAGCAAGGTTGTTGTCCGCCACCGAGTAGTCCTGCAGGCCCATGGAGGCGCCGAACTCGCCGTTGGCAGCGAAACCGGGCAGGATCTGGAACTCCACGTTCGCCAGCAGGCTGCCGCCGTCGGCCTTGCCGTTGGTGTAGGTCGCAGCGTTGATCCAGCCCCGAGCCGTCGCGTGAGCGGCGCTCGAGTCCGCCGGGAGCCCCTCGGTGATGAGGGTGAGGAGGCCGGAGTAGGTCTTGACCTCGGGTCCGCCGGCGGCCGGCTGGCCGCTCAGCTGGGCGATGCCGCGGAGCACGCCGACGCGGGACTTCAAGTTGATCGTCCACACGATGTCCTTCACCGTGAGCTGACCGGTGAGGTTGTAGTCAGTCGAGCCGGCCATGAGGTCGGTCTCGCCGCCGGCCCAGGCGCCTCGGTACGTCACGTAGGTGACGCCGTCCTCGCCGGCGCAGCGCTTGATGCTGAACTTGGCCGGCTGGAGCTGGATGCTGGCTTTCGCCTTGTTGATCTCGGGGGCACCCGAAGCCACCGCCATGGCGGCTCCGGCGCCGAGCACGACGGCAACGGTTGCCGCTGCCAGGATGAAGCGCTTCATGATGACCCTCCTCGGTGATCTGCCCTCTTTGGGCTATGAGGAGGATGCGCCCGGGCGGTTGCAGCAGGGTTGAACGGGGGTTGCACGGCCGGCGTCCGCCCGTGCTGGGCTGCTCGGGGAGGCCGGTCGCACCCTTCCGGCCGGGGGGCTATGCTGGTGGACGCCTGAGGGTGGCCGTGTCTGCGCGGCCGCTTGCGGTCCTTGCGGCAGCCCCCGATGTCGAGGCGCTTGCCGCGTCGCAAATACTACCGACGAACCCTGGAGGGTCACCTGCCAAAGCCCAAGGAGGATGCGATCGTGCTCGAAGGCACGGTCGTGGAACCGCTGCCGAACGCGATGTTCCGCGTGGAGCTCGAGAACGGGCACAAGGTGCTGGCGCACAGCTCGGGCAAGATGCGGATGCACCGGATCCGAATCCTCCCGGGTGACCGGGTACAGGTGGAGATCACGCCGTATGACCTCAACCGAGGCCGGATCACTTATCGGTACAAGTAAGTCGGAGCGTGAGGCACCGGTTCGGCCGGCTGCCTCCACGGATGGAACGAGTCATGAGGCCTGGCGCCCTGCGCCCGGCCCCGCAGAACAGGTACCTGGGAAAAGGGACGGCAAGGGTGAAGGTGCGACCGAGCGTCAAAGCGATGTGTGAGAAGTGCAAGGTGATCCGGCGCCACGGCGTCGTCATGGTCATCTGCGAGAACCCGCGCCACAAGCAGCGGCAGGGCTGATCGATGGCTCGGATCTCCGGCGTCGACATCCCCCGCGAGAAGCGGCTCGAGATTTCGCTGACCTATATCTACGGTGTCGGCCGCACGAAGGCCAAAGAAGTCTGCGCGGCGACCGGCATCGACTCGAACACGCGGGTGCGCGAGCTGACCGACGAGGAAGTCGCCCGGCTGCGCACCTACATCGACGCCAACCTGAAGGTCGAGGGCGACCTGCGACGCGACGTCGCCCAGGACATCAAGCGGAAGATGGAGATCGGGTGCTACCAGGGCATCCGTCACCGCCGCGGGCTACCCGTGCACGGGCAGCGCACGCACACCAATGCGCGCACGCGCAAGGGACCGAAGAAGACCGTCGCCGGCAAGAAGAAGGTTCGTAAGCACTGATGGCAAAGACCACGAAGCCGGGCGGCAGGCGGCCGAGGCGCCGCGAGCGCAAGAACGTCACCTACGGCGTCGCCCACATCAAGAGCTCGTTCAACAACACGATCGTGTCGATCACCGATCAGGAGGGCAACGTGCTGTCCTGGGCCTCGGCCGGCAACGTCGGCTTCAAGGGGTCCCGCAAGTCGACGCCCTTCGCCGCCCAGATGGCCGCCGAGCAATGCGCCAAGCGGGCCATGGAGCACGGCGTCCGCCGCGTCGACGTCCTCGTGCGCGGACCGGGCTCGGGACGCGAGACCGCCATCAGGTCGCTCGCCAGCGTCGGCATCGAAGTCGTCGGCATCAAAGACGTCACCCCCATCCCGCACAACGGCTGCCGCCCTAAGAAGCGGCGTCGCGTCTAAGCGTCGAGTCCGAGGAGCACAAGACACAAATGGCCCGATACACCGGTCCGGTCTGCCGCCTTTGCCGGCGCGACAAGACCAAGCTCTACCTAAAGGGCGCCAAGTGCGACACGGCGCGTTGCCCCGTCGAGCGGCGGCCCAACCCGCCGGGCGAGCACGGTCGCGACCGTCTTCGCCAGGGCTCGGAGTACAACACCCAGCTGCGGGAGAAGCAGAAGACGCGCCGCATCTACGGCGTGCTCGAGCGGCAGTTCGCCAACACCTACGAGGAAGCCAACCGCCAGGGTGGCATCACGGGCGAGAACCTCCTGCGGATGCTGGAGCTGCGGCTCGACAACATCGCCTTCCGCGCCGGTTGGGGCGCCAGCCGCAACCAGGCCCGCCAGTTCGTGCGCCACGGTCACGTACGCGTGAACGGCAAGCGGGTGACGATCCCGAGCTACCGCGTGCGCCAGTCCGATCTCATCGAGCTGAGCCCGAAGGCCCGCGACTTCATCGTCGTCCGCCACAACCAGGACACGATCGACCGCAGGCCGCCCGCCTGGCTCGAAGTCGGCGACGGGGGCAACTCCGTGCGCGTCCTCGCCGTCCCGCTTCGCGAGCAGATCGACACCCAGGTTCGGGAACAGCTCATCGTCGAGCTGTACTCGAAGTAGCCGCCCCCGCCGCCTCAGGGCACCGAATGTCAGCACCCTGAGCGGCACCACAAAGGCAGTACCGCCGTCTAAGGAGCCCAGTACCCCATGCTCATCATCCAGCGCCCGACCGTTGAGTCGCTCGGAGAGGCCGACCAGTTCCGGCAGCGTTTTGCCATCGGTCCGCTCGACCCCGGCTTCGGTCGCACCCTCGGCGCCTCTCTGCGCCGAACCCTGCTGTCGTCGATCCCGGGTGCCGCCGTCACCCAGGTCCGCTTCGACGAGGCACTCCACGAGTTCACCTACCTGCAGGGTGTCAAGGAGGACGTCAGCGACATCATCCTGAACCTCAAGGACCTCGTGCTCCGGAGCGAGTCCGACGAGCCGGTGACGATGCGCGTCGACGTGAAGGGCCCGGCCGACGTGACCGGGGCCGACATCAAGGTGACCGCCGACGTCGAGGTCCTCAACCCCGAGCTCCACCTCGCCACGGTGAACGCCAAGGGTCGCCTCGCCATGGACGTCACGGTCGAGCGGGGCAAGGGGTACGTCGCCGCCGAGCGCAAGCAGACGTCGACCACCATCGGCGTCATCCCGGTCGACGCCATCTACTCGCCCGTGCGCCGCGTCGCCTTCGACGTCGAGCCCACCCGTGTGGAGGTCTCGACCGACTACGACCGCCTCGTTCTCGACATCGAGACGGACGGCTCGATCAGCCCCCGCGAGGCGCTCGCCTCCGCCGGCCAGACGCTGCGCTCCTTGCTCTCGCTCGTCGCCGAGCTGGCGGACGAGGGCCACGGCCTCGAGCTGGGCGACGTCGGGTCGGCCACGACCGGCTCGCCCGACCTCGACCTCCCGATCGAGGACCTCGACCTCTCGGAGCGGCCCCGCAACTGCCTGAAGCGGGCGCAGATCAACACCGTCGGCGAGCTCATCCAGCGCACGCCGGACGAGCTGCTCTCCATCACGAACTTCGGCCAGAAGTCGCTCGACGAGGTGCTCGTGCGCCTCGACGAGCGCGGGCTGGCCCTGCGCGAAGGGGCGATGTGAGTGCCGGCCGCCCCGCGTAAGTCCCGCCGCTTCGGTGGCGACGCCGCCCACCAGAAGGCGATGATGGGCAACCTCGTCGCCTCCCTCATCGCCGCCCACCAGGCGGCCGACAAGGGCCTCACCACGACCGAGGCCAAGGCGAAGGCGCTTCGCCCCATCGCCGAGAAGATGATCACGAAGGCGATCAAGGGCGACCTGCACAGCTATCGCCAGGTCATCGCCTTCATCAGGGACGAGGACATGGCCCATGCCCTCTTCCACGACATCGCTCCTCTCTACGAGGACCGGCCGGGCGGCTACCTGCGCATCCTCAAGCTCGGACCGCGCCCGGGCGACAACGCCCCCATGGCCTTCGTGCAGTGGGTGTGAGGCTCTTCGAGCCCGAAGACACACCTGCCGGCACCGTCCGCCACGTCGAGACGGCTGCGCCGGCGCTGAAACCGGAAGCGGTGAAAGCGGCCCCCTCGGGGCCGCTTTGTCGCGTCAGGCTCCTCCTTGCCTATGACGGCGGCCCCTTCCGCGGCTTTGCCCACCAGGAGGGCCAGCCGAGCGTGGCCGGTCGCCTCATGGACGCCCTCGGCCGCATGGCCGGCCACGACGTCACGCTCACCTGCGCCGGCCGCACCGACGCCGGCGTGCACGCTGCCGGCCAGGTCGTCCACGCCGACGTGGCGGAGTCGTTCCTCGAGACCTACTCGGATCGGGAGCGAATGCTCCGCTCCCTCAACCGCCAGATCGGGCCGGAGATCGCCGTGCTGGACGTGCGGCGGGCGGAGGCGGGTTTCGACGCTCGCCGCTCGGCGCTGGCGAGGCGCTACCGCTACCTGCTCCTGCGCACGCCGTGGCCGGATCCGCTGCTGCGACACCTCACCTGGCACGTGCCCGGCGCACTCGACCTGGCGGCCATGCGGATCGCTGCCGACGCCCTCCTCGGCGAGCACGACTTCTCCGCCTTCTGCCGGCGGCCCCCCGGCGGGGGCTCCAGCGTCCGTCGGGTGACCGACACCGCCGTGAGGACCGATGCCGACGACCGCCTCCTCCGCTTCGAGATCGAGGCGAACGCCTTCTGCCACCAGATGGTGCGCTCGATCGTCGGAGTGCTCGTCTCGGTCGGCGAGGGCCGCATGACGGCGGCCGGCGTGCTCGCCCTGCTGCGCGCCGGCGACCGATCCGGCGGCGCCCGCCTGGCGCCTCCCGAAGGGCTCTGCCTCGAGCTGGTTCGCTACCCGCCGGAGCTCATCCCCGGCGGCGTCTGGGTGCCGGCGACGGCTGTCGGCGTCGGCGCCGAGGTCGGCTGAGCGGTCGCCGGCCGGTCCGTCTCGCCGCCAGGAGGAGAGGCCCTGCCACGAGTGGCCGTCGTACGACTCCGTCAGCGTGTCCAGCGCGGTTGCCTGAGGCCTGCGTGGCGCCTATCCTGTAGCGACACGGCGCGCGCCGCTTTTCGTGCGCGCCTTCGTGCTCAGCCGGGCCTTCGGGCCGGCGGGGCCGACAGCCCGCAGCCGTGGGTTGTTTCGACGAGACACTGAGCAAGGACGATTGGTGCGTACGTACTCAACGAAACCCAGCGAGATCGAGCGCGTCTGGTACGTCGTCGACGCCGACGACATGGTGCTCGGCCGCGTGGCGACCGAGGTCGCTCGCATCCTGCGCGGGAAGCACCGTCCCATCTTCTCGCCCCACCTCGACACGGGCGATCACGTCATCGTCGTCAACGCCGCCAAGGTCGTGCTGACGGCGAACAAGGGCGAGCAGTCCTTCTCCTACCACCACAGCGGCTACCCGGGCAGCCTGCGGGCGACGAGCTACGCCCAGCTGCTGCGCGAGAAGCCCGAGGAGCTCATGCGCTCGGCCGTGCGCGGGATGCTCCCGAAGGGCACCCTCGGCCGCAAGATGCTCACCAAGCTCAAGGTCTACGCCGGCCCCGAGCACCCGCACGCCGCCCAGATGCCGAAGGTGCTCGAGCTGCCGGCCACGGCGAGGCGGCGGGTGTCGTGAGGGCCGCCCCGAGGGCGTTCTGCCGTCCGAGCGCCGCCGGCGCCGGATCACCTGATTCGAAGGAGAGGTTCACCCCCTGATGCCCAAGCCGCTCGTACAGGCGACCGGTCGTCGCAAGCAAGCCGTGGCGCGGGTGCGTTTCCGCCCCGGGCAGGGCGTCATCACGATCAACCGCCGTGGCTTCGAGGACTACTTCCCGTCCGCCACCGCCAGGATGCTCGCCTCCGAGCCCCTGCGGCTCGTCAACAAGGCCGAGGAGTACGACGTCGACGCCACCATCGACGGCGGCGGTCTCTCCGGCCAGGCCGGCGCCCTCCGCTTGGGGATCGCCCGCGGCCTCATCGAGATGGACCCGGAGCTGCGGGGACAGCTCAAGAAGGCCGGCATGCTCACTCGCGACGCCCGCGAGAAGGAGAGCAAGAAGTACGGCCTCAAGAAGGCCCGCAAAGCGCCCCAGTACTCCAAGCGCTGAGGCCTGCCGAGGTGCTGCAATTCGGCACCGACGGGATCCGCGGAGTCGCCAACACCGAGATCACACCGGAGATCGCCCTCGCCCTCGGGCGGGCGGCCGCCCGCCACCTGCCGGGCACGCCCTGGTTGCTGGGTCGCGACACGCGCCGCTCCGGCCCCATGCTGCTGTCGGCGCTCGCCGCCGGCCTCGCCTCCGAAGGGCGCGACGTCCTCGACGCCGGTGTCATCCCGACGCCCGGTCTCGCCTGGCTGGCGAGCGAGCGAGGAAACCCCGCCGCCATGGTGTCGGCCTCCCATAACCCCTTCGGCGACAACGGCATCAAGCTCTTCGGGACGGGCGGCACGAAGCTCTCGGTGGCTGACGAGGCCGCCCTGCAGGCGGGGCTCGTGCGGGCCGCCGCCAGCCCGGCTGACCCCGTCGGCTCCGCTGTCGGCCGCATCTCGGCCGACAGCACGGGCCTCTCGTCGTACGTGGACCGGCTCGTGGCCGCCGTTCCCGGAGCGGCCGCCTACAGGGGACGCATCGTCGTCGACTGCGCCAACGGTTCCGCCAGCGTCGTGGCGCCCGCCGTGTTCGAGCGCCTCGGCATCGACCACGAGCTGATCAGCGCCGCTCCCGACGGGACGAACATCAACGCCGGCTGCGGCTCGACCCACCTCGGGCAACTGCAGGAGGCCGTGGCGAAGGGTGGGGCGACGCTCGGGATCGCCTACGACGGCGACGCCGACCGCATGCTGGCGGTCGACCACGCGGGCGAGCTCGTCGACGGCGATCAGCTCATCGCCATGTTCGCGGCGGACCTGCAAGAGCGCGGGCAGCTCGTGGGTGACCACGTCGTGGTGACCGTGCTCTCCAACCTCGGGCTGCGGGTCGCTCTCACCGCCCGCGGCGTCTCCCTCGTCGAGACGCCGGTCGGGGACCGGCACGTCGCCGACGCCCTCGAGGCGGGCGGCTACGTCCTCGGCGGCGAACAGTCGGGTCACCTCATCTTCCGCGAGGACGCCGCCACCGGCGATGGGGTCCTGACGTCGCTCAAGCTGCTCGATCTGCTGGCTCGCCGTGCGAGGCCGCTCGCCGACCTGGCGGCCGGCTCGATGCAGCGCCTGCCGCAGGCGATGGTGAACGTGCCGGTGCGCGACCGCAGCCGGCTCGAGCTCGCTGCGGCGGTCTGGAGCGAGGTCACCGCCGTCGAGGCCGAGCTGGGCACGCGGGGCCGCGTCGTGCTGCGCTCGAGCGGCACCGAGCCCGCCGTTCGGGTGATGGTGGAAGGCCCGACCATCGAAGAGGTCGACCGGCAGGTGAGGCGCCTCGCCGCCGTCGTGCGGCGCGAGCTCGCCTGAGGCTGCGGGGGCGGCGGAGGCGGCCGCCACGGGGCCGCCACCTCCCGCAGGTAGCCTTGCGGCCATGTGCGGCATCATCGGTGTGACCGGCGCGGATGATTCCCTGCGGATCGTCCTCGAGGGCCTCAGCCTCCTCGAGTACCGGGGCTACGACTCCGCCGGCGTCGTCCTCGTGGCCGAGGCCGGTTCCAGCGGCGAGGCGGGCCCGAGCCTGTGGCGCAGCCGGTCCGCCGTGCGGGGCGAGTCCATCTCGGCGCTCGAGCGCGTCGCCGCCACAGCCCCTCCGGCGCGCAGCGCCATCGGGCACACCCGCTGGGCCACCCACGGTGCCCCTACGGAGGCAAACGCCCACCCCCACCTCGACTGCAGCGGGCGAGTCGCCGTCGTGCACAACGGCATCATCGAGAACCACCGAGAGCTCGCCGCCAAGCTCGACGCCGAGGGCCACGTCCGCACCTCGCAAACCGACACGGAAGTGGTCGCTCACCTCGTCGAGGCGGAGATCGCCGGCGGTGCCTCCCTCTTCGAAGCCGTCCGGCGCTGCGTTTCGATGCTGCGGGGCGACTACGCCCTCGCCTTCACCTCGGCCGACGAGCCGGAGGTGCTCGTCGCCACCCGCCGCACCTCCCCGCTCATCATCGGCCGCACCGAGCAGCTCGGCCTCGTCGCCTCCGACATCTCCGCCATCTTGGACACGACCCGCGAGCTGTATGCCCTCGAGGACGACGAGGTGGCCGAAGTCAGGCCGGGCGCCTTCCGGGTCGTCGACGCCGCCGGAGAACCCGTGCAGCCGGCGCAGCTGCACGTCACCTGGGGTGTGCGTGCGGCCCAGCGGGAGGGCTTCGAGGATTTCATGTCGAAGGAGATCCACGAGCAGCCCCGCGCCCTCACCGACACGCTGCTCGGCCGCATCCTGCCGGAAGGCACCACGGAGCTGGAGGAGCTCGAGTTCAGCGAGGGCGACCTGCTCGGGATCACCCGGGTGATCGTGATCGCCTGCGGCTCCAGCTACCACGCCGGCCTGCTCGGGCGGGCCGCCATCGAGTCCTGGGCGAAGCTGCCCTGCACCGTGGAGATCGCCAGCGAGTTCCGCTACCGCGACCCCGTCATCGACACGACGACGCTCGTGCTGGCCATCAGCCAGTCGGGCGAGACCGTCGACACCTTCCATGCCCTGCGGGAAGCCAAGCGGAGGGGCGCCCGCACGATGGTGCTCACGAACGTCGTGGACTCCCTCATGGCGCGGGAAGCCGACGACGTCCTCTACACCCATGCCGGGCCGGAGATTGGCGTCGCCTCCACGAAGTGCCACACGGCCCAGATCGTGCTCCTGCAAGTCTTCGCCCTCCACCTGGCCGCCCTCCGCCACACCTTGGGCGTCGCCGAGGTGGCGTCGCTTGCTGCTCAGATCCAGGCCCTGCCCGCTCAGGTGGCGGAGGCGGTGGCGAGCTTCGACGCCTACCGGGAGACGGCCGAGCAGCTCGCCGACGTGAACGACGTCTTCTTCCTCGGGCGCGGGCCCGGCTACGCCGTGGCGCTCGAAGGAGCCCTCAAGCTGAAGGAGCTCGCCTACGTGCGGGCGGAGGGCTACCCGGCCGGCGAGATGAAGCACGGGCCGATCTCGCTCATCGATCGCGACGCCGTCGTCGTCGTGGTGGCGAACCGGGGAGCGCTCTTCGAGAAGATCCTCGCCAACGTGGAGGAGGTGCGCGCCCGCGGCGCCACCGTCGTGGCCTTGTGCGACGCCGGTGACGAGCAGGTGGCGGCGCTCGCCGACATCGTCTTAGAAGTGCCCCACAGCGACGAGATGATCGCCGGCGCCGTCCTCGTCGTGCCCATGCAGGTCCTCGCTTACGCCGTCGCCCGCGCCCGCGGCAACGACGTCGACCGCCCGCGCAACCTCGCCAAAGTCGTCACCGTCGAGTGAGTCCCGTGATCGGCGTCGGGATCGATGCCGTCGACATCGATCGCTTCCGCGACGTCCTCGCTCGGCGCCCCCGCATGGCGGACCGGCTCTTCTCCGGGGCCGAGCGCGAGTTCGCCGGCGCCCGCAGTGACCCCGTCCCAACGCTGGCCGCCCGCTTTGCCGCCAAGGAGGCGGTCATGAAGGCGCTCTCGACCGGACTGGGGGGCGTCGACTTCGCCGACATCGAGGTGCTCTCCAGTCCCGGCGGCGCCCCCCGCCTCTGTGTCTCGGGACGGGCGTCGCAGCGGGCCGGCTCCCTCGGTGTCACCCGCTGGCACGTCTCGCTCTCCCACACCGCCACGCTGGCCACCGCCGTCGTGGTGGCGGACTGAGGAGCCGGTGGCGCCGGTGGGTGGGCACTGATGGAGCCCGTGCTGACGGTGGCCGAGATGCGGGCGGTCGACGAGGCCGCCCAGGCACGGGAGCCGCTCTCGGGGCTCATCGAGCGCGCCGGCTGCGCCGTGGCGACCGAGGCGATCGCCATGCTCGGGCCGGGCGGGGCCTACGGGCGGCGCGTCACGGTCGTGGCCGGGCCCGGCAACAACGGCAACGACGGCCGCGTGGCGGCACGCCGGCTCGCCCGGCGCGGGGCCCGCCTCACCGTCGTCGAGGCTCGCGAGGCCCCCAAGGAGCTCACGGGCGCCGATCTCGTCATCGACGCCGCCTACGGGACGGGGTACCGCGGGAGCTACGAGGCGCCCGACCCGGCTGGCGCCCCCGTGCTCGCCGTCGACGTGCCGACGGGGCTTGACGCCGGCACGGGCGTCGCCGGCGACGCTGCCGTGCGGGCGCTGCGGACCGTCACCTTCGGTGCGCTGAAGCCCGGCATGCTCCTCAACGACGGACCTGAGCGGTGCGGCGAGGTCGTCCGCCGCCGCATCGGGCTGCCCGTGAGCGACGCCGGCGCCGGCATCCACCTCGTGGAGGATGCCGACGTCGTGTCCTGGCTGACGGACCGGGCGCGATCGGGCCACAAATGGAACCACGCCGTCATGGTCGTCGCCGGCTCACCGGGCATGTACGGCGCCGCCAACTACGTGACGGCCGGCGCCGGCAGGGGAGGCGCCGGGATGGTGCGCCTCGGCGTCCCGGGTGCCGAGGGCAGCGGGCTGCCGGCCGGCTCCGCGGTCGCACGAGCCCTCCCGCTGGAGGGCTTCGAGGCCGAGGTGCTCGAGGAGATCGACCGCTTCAAGTCGCTCGTCGTCGGCCCGGGTCTCGGCACGTCGGAGGCGACGGCGGCGGCGGTGCGGCGCCTCGTCTCTGGGACCGCCGTGGCGACGGTCGTCGACGCCGACGGCCTCACGGCGCTCGGTGGCGCCGAGCGGGCTGCGCGGGTCATGGCGGCTCGCCCTGCGGGCAGCGTCGTGCTGACGCCGCATGAGGCAGAGTTCGCCCGCCTGAGCGGCGCCGCCCCCGGGCCCGACCGCATCGGCGACGTCCGAGCGCTCGCCGCCCGCACGGGGGCGGTCGTGCTCCTGAAGGGCTCGACGACGGTCGTGGCCGCTCCCGACGGCCGCGTGCTGCTGGCGGCCGCCGGCTCCGGTCGCCTTGCCACGGCTGGCTCCGGTGACGTCCTCTCCGGCGTCGTGGGCGCCTTCTTGGCACGAGGGCTCGGCGGTCTCGAGGCGGCCGCCCTCGCCGCCCACGTGCACGGGCGGGCGGCGGCCCGCGGTCGGCCGGAAGGGCTGCTCGCCGGCGATCTCCCCGAGCTCGTGGCCGACGTCCTCTCGGCTGCTGCCCTCGAGCGGCAGCGCCGGGCGCAGCCGTCCCACCGTGGCTGAGGGGGCGCGCCGCCCGGCCTGGGCCGAGGTCGACCTCGACGCCATCGAGCACAACGCCGGCGTCCTCGCCTCCATCGCCGCCCCGGCCCGTCTCTGTGCCGTCGTGAAGGCCGACGCCTACGGCCACGGAGCGGTCGGGGTGGCTCGCGCCGCCCTGGCGGGGGGAGCGAGCGAGCTGGCGGTCGCCATCGTCGACGAGGGCGTCGAGCTGCGCGATGCCAGGATCGCGGCGCCCATCCTCGTGCTCTCCGAGCCGGGGGCGGACGCCATGAGCGAGGTGTACGCCTACGGTCTCGTGCCGACCGTCTACAGCCAGGAAGGCCTCGAGCTTGCCCGCAGGGCGGCGCAGCGGCGCCCGGACGGCGCAGGCGCCCGCCCGGCGCCCGTCGAGGTCAAGGTGGACACCGGCATGCACCGCGTCGGTGTGGCTCCGGCCGAGCTCGTCGCCCTGCTCGGCGCGCTCCACGAGTGCCCGGAGCTCGAGCTCAACGGCCTCTGGACCCATCTCGCCGTCGCCGACGAACCGGACAGCGACGTCACGGCGCGGCAGCTGGACTGCTTCGCCGCCGCCCGCGCCGAGCTGCAGGCGGCCGGCCTGCCGCCGCCGCGGCGGCTGCACGCCGCCAACACGGCCGGTGCCGTCAGCTGGCCGGCGAGCCGTTTCGACCTCGTGAGATGCGGGATCGGCCTCTACGGGTACTCGCCGAGCGCCGCCTTGACGCCCATGCTGGCGGCCGCCACGTCGGCGGCGGGTCATCGCGAGGGCCTCCGCCCGGCTCTGTCGTGGGTGGCTCGGGTTGCCTTCGTGCGCGAGCTCGGCGCCGGCGAGCGGGTGAGCTACGGCCTGAAGGCGCCGCTGCCGGCGAGGTCGCTCGTGGCGACCGTGCCGCTCGGCTACGCCGACGGCATCCCTCGCTCGTACTTCACGGGCGGCGGCGAGGTGCTGGTGAACGGGCGCCGCCGGCGGCTCGCCGGGACCGTCACGATGGACCAGATCCTCGTGGACTGCGGGGACGACTTCAGCGTGGCGCCCGGCGACGAGGTCGTCCTCATCGGCGAGCAGGGTGGCGACCGCCTCACGGCCGACGACTGGGCGCGCACGCTCGGCACGATCTCCTACGAGGTCGTCACGCGCATCGGGCCGAGGGTCCCGAGGACGTACCGGCGCCGGAGCCCGGCCGACCGGGAGGCATCGGGCGGTCCCCGCCGCCAGGGCGCGGGCGGCAACGCCTGAGGCGAGCAGCCGGCGCTCGAGCCCGACCGCCTGGCCGGCAGATGAGCCTCGGGGCGATGCCGGGCTGGGCCGGTAGCATTCGCCGAAATGCCGTCGCTTGCGGAGATCGAAGCGGATGCCCGCACCTGCATCGCCTGCCCGTTGGCAGCGAGCCGCACGACCGTCGTGTTCTCGGCGGGCAACCCCGAGTCCGACCTCATGTTCGTCGGCGAGGCGCCCGGTCATGAGGAGGATCTGCAAGGGCAGCCCTTCGTCGGCCGCTCCGGCAAGCTGCTCGACAGGCTGATCGCCGAGGAGCTCGGGCGCGACCGCTCGGCCTATTACATCTGCAACGTCGTGAAGTGCCGCCCACCGGGCAACCGCGACCCGCTGCCGGCCGAGGTGGAGGCCTGCCGCCACTACCTGGAGGCCCAGGTGGCAGCCGTCGCCCCCGCCGTCATCGTCACGCTGGGCAACTTCGCCACGCGCACCTTGCTCGACACGACCGACACGGTGACACGGCTGCGGGGCCGTCACTACCCCTTCGGCGACACGGTGATCGTGCCGACGTTCCACCCGTCCTACGCGTTGCGGGGAGGCGCCGTCATCGTCGCCGAGATGCGAGCCGACCTGGTGCGTGCCAAGCGGTTCCTCGCCGCCGCATCGTGATCTCGGCGCGCACGGGGGGCCCCGCCGGCACGGAGGCGCTCGGTGAGGCCCTGGCGGGCCTCCTGCGGCCGGGCGACGTCGTGCTGCTCATCGGTGGCCTCGGCTCCGGGAAGACGACCTTCGTGAAGGGAGTGGCCCGCGGCCTCGGATACGGCGGCGATGTCACCAGCCCGACCTTCACCCTCTGTCACCACTACGCCGGCCGCCTCGACCTCGTGCACGTCGACCTGTGGCGTCTCGAGCACCGCAGCGAGATCCTCGACCTCGCCCTCGACGAGGAGCTCGACAACGGCGCCGTCGTCGTGGCCGAGTGGGGCGAGGGTGCTTTGCCGCTCTTCGGTGAGCGGGCGCTCGTCGTCTCTTTCGAGCCGGCCGGCGAGGAGGAGCGTGACATCGCCGTCGAGGCGCAGGGAGCCTGGAACGAGCGGGTGCCCGCCCTCGCCGCCGCTCTGAGCGAGCCGCCATGACCGTCCTCGCCATCGAAACAGCCACCTCCGCCGCCGCCGCCGCCCTTGCCGACGAGAACGGGCTCAGCGCCGCCGTCGAGCTGCGGGCCGGTCGCCGCCACGCCGAGCTGCTGCACGTCGCCATCGACACGATGTTGCACGAGACGGGAATCACCCTCTCCGACGTGGGCGGCATTGCCGTCGACGTCGGCCCGGGCCTCTTCACCGGCATCCGAGTCGGCGTGGCTGCCGCCAAGGGCTTTGCGATGGCCCTCGGCGTGCCCGTCGTCGGCCTCACGAGCCTCCGCATCCTGCAGCTGGGGTGCGAGGCGGCCGGGCAGTCCGGAGCCGTCGGCGTCGTTGACCTTCGACGCGGCGAGCTCGCCTGGTGCCTGCCGTCCTCGTCACCCGACGCCCTCGCCGCCCGTCACGGGCCGCCGGAGGATCTCATCGCCGACCTCTCCGCCTACCTCGGTGGCCGGGACGGCCCTGGCCCGCTCCTGCTGGCCGGCGACGGCGCCCTCCGCTCTGCCACCGCCCTCTCGGCCGCCCTCGGCGAGCGGATCCGATTCGCCGGGCGCCAGCTCGCCGTCCCCCCGGTCGCCTCCCTCGCCCTGCAGGCCGTCGCGGAGCTGGCGGACGGAGGCGGCCTCGACCCCGTCGAGGTCGCTCCCGTGTACCTGCGCGACGCCGACGTCCGCATCAACTGGACGACGCGCCACGGTGCCCCGGGGCGACGTGAGGGCGTGGCCTGATGGGCTTCCGGCTGCCCATCCACCGACGGGCCCCTGAGACGACCCCGCAGGGAATCGACATCGTCGCCATGAAGCGCCGTCACCTGAAGGCGGTCGTGTCCATCGAGCAGCGCATCTTCCCGAGCCCGTGGTCGGTCGCCCTCTACCTGTCCGAGCTCGCCCAGCCGGCGTCGCGGGCGTACTTCGTGGCACGCTCCGACGGCGAGGTCATCGGCTACGCCGGCCTCATGCTCGCCGTCGGGGAGGGCCACGTCACGACGATCGGCGTGTCGGAGGACTGGCAGCGCCGGGGCATCGGGAGGGCGCTGCTCATGAAGCTCGCCCGCACCGCCATCGAGCGGGGGGCGGAGGATCTCACCCTCGAGGTACGCGTCTCGAACACCGGTGCCCAGGCGCTCTACCAGCAGTTCGGCTTTGCCCCCGCCGGCATCCGCAAGAACTACTACGCCGAGGTGCACGAGGACGCCATCGTCATGTGGGCGCACGGGATACAGACGCCGGCCTACGCCGAGCGCCTCGACGCCATCGAACGGGGCCCCGGACCGCCCGACACGCCGGGGGCGTCGGGGGGGCCGGCGTGACGCCGGTCATCGCGGCGGCCACCGGGCCGGCGGCGGCCGGGCCGGCATCGATCACCGGGCCGGCATCGATCACCGGGCCCGCCGCCGCCCACCTCCGGGTGCTCGCCATCGAGACGTCCTGCGACGAGACCGCCGCCGCCGTCGTGGACGACGGCCGTTTCGTCGTCTCGTCGGTCGTCTCCAGCCAGGTCGACCTGCATGCCCGCTTCGGAGGCGTCGTCCCCGAGCTCGCCAGCCGGGCGCACCTCGAGCTCATCGTGCCCATCGTCACGGAGGCACTCGAGCGTGCCGGGCTCGACCGCCGCGGTCGCCCGCTGCCCGGCTCGGCCGACGGCCCTGGCGGCCTCCCGCCCAGCCCCGTCGGCGCCGTCGCCGCCACCATGGGCCCCGGCCTCGTCGGCTCGCTCCTCGTGGGGGTGAGCCTCGCCAAGGCGCTCGCCATGGCCTGGGGCGTCCCCTTCGTCGGCGTCAACCACCTGGAGGGGCACCTCTTCGCCTCCTTGCTGGAGGAACCCGGGCTCGAGCTGCCGGTCGTCGTGTTGCTGGTCTCGGGCGGCCACACCCTGCTCGTCGAGATGTCGGCACCCGACAGCTACCGCCTCCTCGGTGGCACGAAGGACGACGCCGCCGGAGAGGCCTTCGACAAGGTCGCCCGCTTCCTCGGCCTCGGCTACCCGGGCGGCCCGGCAATCGACCGGGTCGCCCGCCAGGGTGATCCGGGCGCCGTGGCGTTCCCCCGCGCCCTCATGGAGGGGACGGCCGACTTCTCCTTCTCCGGCGTGAAGACGGCCGTCGTCAACTACGTGGCGGCGCACCCCGAGATCGGCAACGAGGACGTGGCGGCCTCCTTCGAGGCGGCCGTCGTCGACATCCTCGTCGCCAAGACCCTGCAGGCGGCCGAGGACGTCGCCGCCAAGGGGATCTGCCTCGCCGGCGGCGTGGCGGCGAATTCCCTCCTGCGGGCGCGGGCGAGCGCCGCCGGCGAGGCGGCCGGCCTCCCCGTCTACCTGCCGAGCCGGGCCATGTGCACCGACAACGCCGCCATGATCGGGGCGGCCGGCTACTTCCGCCTGCAACGCCACGGGGCGAGTGGGTGGGGGACGGGGGCGGAACCGGGCTTGGGTTTCGGGGGTTGACCGGCCGGCGAGAAAGCTGGCACTCTCCTGCTGTGTGTGCCAACGAGTTCTGCTACCATTGGCACTCACGTAGTGAGAGTGCTAATGGAGCCAGTAGGAGGCCCTGAGATCATGAAGCTGCAGCCCCTGGACGACCGGATCGTCGTTCGGCCGAGCGAGTCCGAGGAGACCACCGCGTCGGGTCTCGTCATCCCCGACACCGCCAAGGAGAAGCCCCAGCAGGGCGAAGTCCTGGCAGTGGGCCCCGGCCGCCGTGCCGATCAGACCGGTGAGATCATCCCGCTCGACGTCGTCGTCGGCGACAAGGTCGTGTACTCGAAGTACGGCGGCACCGAGATCACCATCGACGGCGAGGACCTGCTGATCCTCTCGAGCCGCGACGTGCTCGCCAAGGTCGGCGCCTGATGTCGAAGATGCTCGTGTTCGACGAGTCGGCACGTCGCCGTCTCGAGACGGGCGTGAACAAGCTCGCCGACGCCGTGAAGGTCACGCTCGGGCCGCGGGGGCGCAACGTCGTCCTCGACAAGAAGTACGGGGCCCCCACCATCACGAACGACGGCGTGACGATCGCCCGTGAGATCGAGCTGGAGGACCCGTTCGAGAACATGGGCGCCCAGCTCGTCAAGGAAGTGGCGACGAAGACGAACGACGTCGCCGGTGACGGGACGACGACGGCGACCGTGCTCGCCCAGGCCCTCGTGCGCGAGGGCCTTCGCAACGTCGCCGCCGGCGCCAACCCGATGTCGCTCAAGCGCGGCATCGAGCGCGGTGTCGCCGCTGTCGTCGCGTCCATCGCCTCGCAGGCCAAGGACATCGAGGGCCGCCACGAGATCGCTCAGGTCGCTGCCATCTCGGCCGCCGATGCGAGCATCGGCGAGGTGCTCGCCGAGGCCATCGACAAGGTCGGCAAGGACGGCACGGTCACGGTGGAGGAGTCGAACACCTTCGGCCTCGAGCTCGAGTTCACCGAAGGGATGCAGTTCGACAAGGGCTACCTGTCGCCCTACTTCGTGACCGACGCCGAGCGGCAGGAAGCCATCCTCGAGGACCCGTACCTCCTCGTCGTGAACTCCAAGGTCAGCTCGGTGCACGACCTCGTGCCCATTCTCGAGCGCGTCATGCAGAGCAACAAGCCGTTGCTCGTCGTCGCCGAGGACGTCGACGGGGAGGCGCTCGCCACCCTCGTCGTCAACCGCATCCGCGGGCTCTTCCAGTCGGTCGCCGTGAAGGCTCCCGGTTTCGGTGAGCGCCGCAAGGCCATGCTCGGCGACATCGCCGTCCTCACGGGCGCCACGATCGTCTCCGAGGAGGTCGGCCTCAAGCTGGAGAACACGACCATCGACCAGCTCGGGCGGGCGCGCCGCGTCGTCGTCACGAAGGACGACACGACGATCGTCGACGGTGCCGGCACCGAAGAGGAAGTCAAGGGCCGCATCGCCCAGATCAAGCGGGAGATCGAGGACACCGACTCCGACTGGGACCGCGAGAAGCTGCAGGAGCGCCTCGCCAAGCTCTCCGGCGGCGTTGCCGTCGTGAAGGTCGGCGCCGCCACCGAGGTGGAGCTCAAGGAGAAGAAGCACCGCATCGAGGACGCCCTCTCGGCCACGCGAGCGGCCATCGAGGAAGGCGTCGTCGCCGGCGGCGGCACGGCGCTCCTGCGTGCCCGTGGCGCCGTCACGGCAGTGGCCGACAAGCTGGAGGGTGACGAGGCGACCGGGGCACGCATCGTGTACCGGTCGCTCGAGGAGCCGCTCAAGTGGATCGCCGTCAACGCCGGTCTCGAGGGTGCCGTCCAGGTGCAGGAAGTCGAGCGTTCCGAGGGGAACTTCGGCCTCAACGCCATCTCCGGTGTCGTCGAGGACCTCGTCAAGGCGGGCGTCATCGACCCCGCCAAGGTGACCCGCTCCGCCCTGCAGAACGCCGCTTCCATCGCCGGCCTGCTCCTCACGACCGAGGCGGTCGTGGCGGACAAGCCGGAGAAGAAGCAGGAGTCGGGCGGCATGCCGCCTGGTGGCGGAATGGGGATGATGTAAGGCTTTCTTGCGCTGACATCCTGCGCACCGCGACGGGTCGGGCCTTCGGGCCCGGCCCGTCGTCGCGTCCGTGGCCGGCTGCGGGCGGATCCGTCCAAGATGGGCTCGCCCGCCCTCGGTAGGCTGCAGCAATGTCAGGGGACGCCGAAACGACTCCTGACGCCGAGGGCCGCCGCTTCCGCCAGTTCATCCCGCGACCGCTCTCTGCCGCCCCGGGCGGCCCGGCGCCCTGGTCGGCCATGGCGAGCGCCGAGCGCCGGCCCATCGCGTTGCAGCGCGCCATCGGCAGCCTCGAGGGCGTCGTCGCCCCCGCCGGCGCGCCGGACGTCCGCCCCACCGCCGCCGTCCTCGTCCCCCTCTTCGAGCGGGACGGCGAAGCGACGACGGTCCTCATTCGCCGGTCGCTCGTCCTCATGCGGAACCCGGGGGACCTGGCGTTTCCGGGCGGGGCGCTCGAGCCCGGGGAGCATCCCGTCCACGCCGCCCTGCGGGAGGCGCACGAAGAGGTGGGCCTGCGCCCCGGTTCCGTCTCGGTGCTCGGCCGTCTCGCCACCGTCAGCCGAGCCATCGGCAGCGAGCTCGTCGTCCCATACGTGGGGATCCTCGCGGGCGAACCCGAGCTGCGGCCACAGCCGGCCGAGGTGGATGCCGTCCTGCTCGTCGGGCTCGCCGACCTGGCCGCCGACGGCTCCTACTGGGAGGAGGAGTGGACGATCCCGGGGCAGGGATCCCGCCGTCTCCCCTTCTTCGCCCACCCGCAGGCCCTCGGGGACGACGTCATCTGGGGCATGACGGCGATGGTGATCCGTGAGCTGCTCAGCGCCGTGCTGGCTCCGGGCGAGCGCTCCGGGTTTGCATAGCCTCGGGCGCCGCCGGGCCGACGCCGCCGGCATCGGGGCGGTCGTGGCCGCCATCGCCGCCTACTTGTCGCCGGCGCTGCGGGCCGGCACGAGCTTCGGCACCTTCGACTCGGTCATCCCCTTCACGAGCCTCGGCGCCGGCCTCTACCCCGGGCCTGTCCACAACCCCACCGACGGCGACGTCATCTCCCAGATGGAGACGTGGAACCTCTTCGACTGGCAGCAGCTCCACCAGGGCCACTTCCCGCTCTGGAACCCCTTCTCGCTCCTCGGCCTCCCGCAATTCGCCAACTTCCAGTCGTCGGTGCTGAGCCTGCCCGATCTCGTCGGCTACGCCGCCCCGGCCCGCTACTCCTTCCTCGTCGTCGTCATCACGAAACTGCTCATCGCCGGCACCGGCAGCTACGTCTTCTGCCGGGTCATCGGGCTGGGCGCCATGGCGTCGGCCTTTGCGGGCATCGCCTACCTGCTCTCGGGGGGTTTCTCGGCGACGTTGTCGTGGCCGCTCAGCGACGTCTTCGCCTGGATCGGCTGGATCGCCGCCTTCGCCGTGCTCGCCTACCGCTGGCGTGGCCGCAGCCGCTACGTCGCCGGTCTCGCCGCCGCCACCGCCTTCTCCGTCTACGGAGGCTTCCCGGAGGCGAGCGTCATCATGGCCCTCTTCCTGCTCGCCGGCGCAGCCGTCGTGGTGAGCGGCCTCCTCGTGCGGCGGGTGCGGCTGCAGCCCGCCGGCCTGCTCAGGATCCTGGGCGGCCTCACCGCCGGCTGCGCCCTTGCCATGCCCCTCCTGCTGCCGGGCCTGCAGTACGCCGCCGGCGCCCACCGCCGCACGGAGGTCAACTTCCTCCCCGTGCCGGGCAAGGCGATCATCACCATGGCCGTTCCCGGCTTCGACGGCTTCCCGGTGCACGGGAGCACGTTCCTCCTCCCCGCCACCAACTTCTACGAAACGGTCTCCTACGTCGGCATCGCAGTCCTGCTCCTGGCGGCCGTCGCCGTCGTGGCGCTCCCGCGGGAACCCCTCGTGCTCGGCCTCGGCCTCGCCGCCCTCGCGCTCGTGGCCGTCTCCTACTCCGTCGGGAGCTTCCACCCCGCCCTCGACCTCCTGAGAGCCCTCGGCCTGTCGGCCGTCGTGTGGCGCCGTGCCCGCCTCATCATCGGCTTCCCGCTCGGGGTCCTCGCCGCCATCGGCCTCGAAACCCTCCTCCGTCCCCGCCAGCACCCCCGCGCCGGGCGCACCCTTGCCGCCGGCTCCCTCCTCGCCATCGCCGCCCTCGCCGCCCTTTCTTGGCACACGACGGCAGTCCTCGACGCGACGGCCCGCTCCGTCGAGCGCCGCTCCCTCCTGTGGCCGGCGGCGCTCGCCCTCCTCTGTGGCCTCTGCGCCCTCGCCGTGCTCGGCAGCGGCCGAGTCGGGCGGCCGCCCCGGCGCCAGCGCACGTGCCGGGCGGCCGCCGGCGCCCTCTTCGCCGGCAACGCCGTCTTCCTCGTGGTCACCGGGATGGGACTCAACACCTGGACGCGCGACTTCTACCCGGTCTCGAGCGCCATGAAGGCGCTGCAGTCCGAAGTGGGCGGCGGCCTCGTCGGCCTCGACGACGGGCGCCGCCAGGTGCAGTCGCTCTCCGGCCTCGGCTTCTACCCGGAGCTCAACGTCGCCTACCAGCTCGACGAATTCGCCGGCCACGACCCGGAGCTGCCGCAGGCCTACTTCACCACGCTGGCGCCGGGGGAGGGAGAGGGCGGGCTGGGCCTCTTCGTGCCGAGCGTCGACTCGGTCGCCGAGGCGCGCGGCCTCGGGATCTCCTGGCTTCTCGTGGCGCCAGGCCGGCGGGCTCCTGCCGGCACCACCTACGTCGAGACGCTGGCGGGCGAGCGGCTCTACCACGTGTCCGCCTCCTCCCGCTTCTCCCTGCAGCCGGCGACGGCCGGCGTCGTGAGGAGGGCCTCCCAGCCCATGGCGGGCGCCTACTCCCTCGAGGTGGACGACACGTCGCCTGCCACCCTCGTCGTGCGCGTCACCGACGTGCCCGGTTGGCACGCCTCCATCGACGGCACGGTGACGCCCTTGCGGCGCGACGACGGCGTCCTGCAGTCGCTCGCCGTCCCGGCCGGCCTCCACACCGTCCGGCTCTGGTACGAGCCGGCCACGCTCTGGGCCGGCATCGCCCTGGCACTCTGCGCGACGGCCGGGCTCCTCGTCGCCGCCGCCCTCTCCTGGCGGCGGGCGGCGGCACGGCCCCCGCGCCCGGTCGACGACGGCTTCTCGCTCGCCGGCCCCCTCGGGGCGGAGACGCCGTCGTGAGGCGGGATGCGGCCTCGCACCGCCGGCGCGGCGGCTTCTCCGAGCGACCGCGGCTCGTCTTCCTCGCCGCCTTCGCCGCCTTCCTCGCCGCCATCGCCGTCTGGAGCCTGGCGACGCCGCTCATGGACGCCCCGGACGAGCCGTCCCACGTCGCCAAGGCCGCCGCCGTCGTGCGGGGCGAGCTCATCGGCCAGTTGGTCGGGGGACCCTCCAGTCCTGACGGGATCGTCGGGATCCCGGCCGCCTACGCCGGTCTCGGCGCCCTCGTGCAGTGCTACCAGTTCAAGGCGGAGCAGCCCGCCGCGTGCGCTCCCGCTTACCACGGCTCTGCCCGCACCGTGAGCGACGAGATCTCGAATGCCCGCTACCAGCCCCTCTACTACGCCATTGTCGGGATCCCGAGCCTGTTCACCGACTCGGAGCTGGGCATCTACCTCATGCGCCTGCTGAGCGGTGCCCTCAGTGCCGTCTTCCTCGCCTTGGCCGTCATGGCGGCGGTCACCTGGGGGCGCTCCCGGCTCCTGCTCGCCGGCGTCGTCGTGGCGGCGACCCCGTCGGTGCTCTCCCTCGCCGGCGTCGTGAACCCGAGCGGCTTCGAGACCTCCGTCGCCATCTGCTTGTGGACCGCTGCCGTCATCCTGGCCCGGGAGCGCCTCGCCGATCCGCCCGCCGGCCTCGTCTGGCTTGTCGGCGCCTCGGCCGGCGTGGAGGCACTCGTGCGCTCGCTCTCGCCTTTCTGGGTGGCCCTCACGCTCCTCGTCGCCCTGGCGGTGGCGGACTGGGCGCAGCTGCGCCGCTTCCTGCGCTGGCGCCCGGCATGGTTGGCGGGGGGCTTCGTGGCGGTCTGCGGGGCGTGGGCGACCGGCTGGATCCTCGTCGAGCACTCGCTCAACGTGCTGCCGCCGAGCGCCCCCGTGCCGGCTTCGGTGCACGAGGGCCAGCTCCTCGTCATGGGGCTGTTGCGCACGCCCCTCTACTTCACCGAGATGGTGAGCCGCTTCGGCTGGCTCGTGGCACCGTCGCCCGCCCTCACCTACCTCATCTGGGCGGGCCTGATCGGCCTCCTCGTCGTGCTGGCGCTCGTTTCGGCCTCGTGGCGGCACGACGCCGTGCTCGTGCTCCTCGTCCTCGGCGTCGTGGCGATACCGGTCCTCATCGCCACCGGGCAGGCTCACCGCCTCGGCATCACCTGGCAGGGCAAGGACACCCTGCCGCTCGCCGTCGGCGTGCCCATCCTCGCCGCCTCCCTGCTGGCGGGCTCGGGGCTGGGCTCGGTGCGACCCCTCGTGAGGCGCACCGTCGCCGTCGTGGCGGCATCAGCCGGCCTCGGTGTGCTCGTCGCCCTCTGGGGTGAGCTGCGGCGCAACGCCGTCGGCGACAACGGCCCCGCCGTCGCCTTCTTCCGTGCCGGCTGGCAGCCGCCCCTCGGCATCGCCGGCGTCCTTCTCCTCGGCGTCGTCACCACGGTGGCGCTGACGGCCCTCTTCGGCCTCCTCGGCCTGCCGGCGGGGAGCTCCCGAGGGTCGGGGGTGCCGGCGCCTCCCGCCGCCGTGCCACCCCCGCCCCCGGATCCGATGGATACTGCAGTGCCTGCAGCGCCCGTCGTGCCTGCAGGCCACGCTGAGGGAGCCGACAATGCCTGACATCGAGATCGGAAGCGGGAAGTCCTCTCGCCGCGGTTACAGCCTGGCCGACGTGGCCATCGTCCCGTCGCGCCGCACGCGCGACCCGGAGGACGTCGACCTCTCGTTCGTCATCGACGGCTTCACCTTCGACCTCCCCCTCGTGGCGGCCGCCTCTGACGCCGTCGTGAGTCCGAGCAGCGCCATCGAGATCGGGCGCCTCGGGGGTCTCGCCGTCCTCAACCTGGAGGGCCTCTGGACCCGCTACGAGGACCCGGACGCCGTCTTCGAGGAGATCGCCTCGCTCCCGGCGGCCGGCGCCACGCGCCGCCTGCAGGAGCTGTACGCCGAGCCCATCCGTGAGGACCTCATCCGGGAGCGCATCCGCCAGATCGCCGAGGCGGGCGTCGTGACGTGCGCCTCGCTCTCGCCGCAGCAGACGGTGCGTTTCGCCAAGGCGGTCGTCGAGGCCGAGCTCGACCTCCTCGTCATCCAGGGCACCGTCGTCTCCGCCGAGCACGTCTCGCGGCGCCCCGAGCCGCTCAACCTGAAGCGCTTCATCCGCGAGTACGACATCCCCGTCATCGTGGGCGGCTGCGCCTCCTACCCGGCCGCCCTCCACCTCATGCGCACGGGCGCCGTCGGGGTGCTCGTCGGTGTCGGCACGGGCGTCTCGAGCACGACCTGGGACGTCCTCGGGCTGGGGGCCCCGCACGCCACGGCGATCGCCGATGCGGCCGGCGCCCGCAGCCGCCACCTCGAAGAAACCGGCGTCTACGTCCACGTCGTCGCCGACGGGGGCATGTCATCGGGTGGGGACATCGCCAAGGCGATCGCCTGCGGGGCCGACGCCGTCATGATCGGCGCACCCTTGGCGGCCGCCGCCGAGGCGCCCGGGCGGGGCCGCTACTGGGAGATGTCGGCCGGCCACCCGACGCTGCCGCGCAGCTCGCTCACGGCCGTTGCCGCGCGGGGGACCTTGGCGGAGGTGCTCTGCGGGCCCGCCCACGACTCCGACGGCGCCGTCAACCTGTTCGGGGCGCTGCGCGCCGCCATGGCGATGTGCGGCTACGCCTCGGTGAAAGAGATGCACAAAGCCGACGTGACCGTCGCCGGCTGAGCCGTCCGGAGGGCTCAGGCGGAGGGCGCAAAGCCTTTAGGCTCCAGGTGATGCCCGGGCTGGAGAACGAGTGGGACCTGTTCGGGGACTTCGGGGCCCTGCCGGCGCTGAAGGGCGACGGCCGCGAGGCACGGGCCGGTGCCGAGCACGCCGGGGCGGCCGCCGGCGCCCACGCCCTCGACGAGGAGACGCTGCTCGGCGACCTGAACCCGGTCCAGCTCGAAGCCGTCCTGCACGAGGGCGGCCCTCTCGTCGTCGTCGCAGGCGCCGGCTCCGGCAAGACGAGGGTGCTCACGCGCCGCATCGCCTCCCTCGTGGCCCGCGGCGTCCCGCCCTGGCGCATCATGGCCATCACCTTCACGAACAAGGCGGCCGACGAGATGCGACGCCGCGTCGTCGAGCTGGTGGGAGCAGACGCCGATCGCATGTGGGTGTCGACGTTCCACTCCGCCTGTGTCCGCATCCTCCGCCGCAACGCCGACCGCATCGGCTACCGCTCCAACTTCACGATCTACGACGACACCGACTCGCGGCGCCTCATCGAGCACATCCTCGGTGACCTCGGGGTCGACCAGAAGCGCTTCCCGCCTCGCGCCGTGGCCGCCGCCATCAGCCAGGCGAAGTCCGAGCTGCTCGACGTCGATGCCTACGACCGCCGGGCGGCGACGCTCTACGAGCGCCGGATCGCCGACACCTACGCCGAGTACGAGCGCCGCCTCGTCGAGGCGAACGCCATGGACTTCGACGACCTCCTCGTGCGCGTCGTGCGGCTGTTCCGCGAGAACCTCGACGTGCTCGAGGGCTACCAGGACCGTTTCGAGCACCTCCTCGTCGACGAGTTCCAGGACACGAACCCGGCCCAGAACGAGATCGTCACCCTGCTCGGGCGCGCCTCGCGCAACGTATGCGTCGTGGGGGACACCGACCAGAGCATCTACCGGTTCCGCGGGGCCGAGATGCGCAACCTCCTCGACTTCGAGCGCTTCTTCCCCGATGCCCGCGTCATCCTCCTCGAGCAGAACTACCGCTCCACCCAGACGATCCTGAACGCCGCCAACGCCGTCATCGCCAACAACCTCGTGCGCCAGCCGAAGCACCTCTGGAGCGCCCTCGGCGAAGGGGAGAAGATCAAGCGCTACCGGGCGAGCGACGGGGACGACGAGGCGTCCTTCGTGGCTAACGAGATCCATTCCCTCGCGAGCGAGCACGGCATCGCCTACAACGAGATCGCCGTCTTCTACCGGACGAACGCCCAGTCGCGGGCACTCGAGGCGGGCTTGATAGAGCGGGGCGTGCCGTACAAGGTGATCGGCGGCACGCGTTTCTACGACCGCCGCGAGGTGCGGGACTCGCTCGCCTACCTGCGGCTCGTCCTCAACCCCGGCGACGAGGTCTCGCTCCGGCGCGTGCTGAACGTCCCCCGCCGCGGCATCGGCGACTCCACGCTCACCCGCCTCGTGGCCTTTGCCCGCGAGCGCGAGATCAGCTTCGCCGATGCGCTGCGGAGAGCGGAGGAGGCGGGCACCGTCGGCAAGGCCGTCGCCGGCATCCGCACGTTCCTCGAGGTCCTCGACGGCCTCGCCGAGGAGGCGGCTGCCGCCCGCCCGCCCGCCGACGTCCTCGGGGACATCCTCGACCAGACGGGCTATCTGGACATGCTCGAGGCGGAGGCGAAGAGCGGCGGCGCCAAGGTGCTCGAGGCGGAGGGTCGCCTCGAGAACCTCTCCGAGCTCCTCTCGCTCGCCTCCGGGTTCGAGACCGTGGAAGGGTTTCTCGAGTCCGTGTCGCTCGTCTCGGCTGCCGACGAGAAGGTCGACGGACCGGCCGTCTCGCTCATGACCCTGCACGGCGCCAAGGGGCTCGAGTTCGAGGTGGTGTTCCTCACCGGCCTCGAGGAAGGCGTCTTCCCGCTCAACCAGACGCTCGCGGAGCCGGACGAGCTGGAGGAGGAGCGGCGGTTGGCCTACGTCGGCATCACGCGAGCGCGCGAGCGCCTCTACGTGACGCACACCTGGCGCCGGCTCATGTACGGGTCGTACCAGGAGAGCCTGCCGAGCCGCTTCCTGAAGGAGATACCGGAAGAGCTCATCGAGGACGTCGGTGGCGGCCTCGTGATCGGGCGGGGGCTCTTCGGCGGCGCCTCCAGCCCCTGGGGTGAGCGTTACCGGCAGCGCTATGCGGCCGAGCGCCAGCAGGGCGCCCAGAGGCGAGCGGACGAGGCGAGCGGGGCATTGCACGGCAAGGAGCGTGTGGCGGCCCTCGCCACGAGCGGTGCCCCCCTCTCGTCGACGGGGGCCGAGGCGCTCGGGCTGGTGCCCGGGGAGGCCGTCACCCATCCGCGCTTCGGCTCCGGCGTCGTCACCCACGTCGAGGGGGAAGGCCAGGACGCCCGCGCCGAGGTGCGCTTCTTGGAGGGTCGGGTCCGGCGCTTCATTCTCCACCTGACGCCGCTCAGTCGGGTGTGAGTCAGCCGGGTGCGAGCCGCCGGGGTGTGAGCCGCCAGCGTGCGGGCGGCCGGCTCAGGGCGTTGCCGTGCTGTTGTTCAACCAGATGCTGTAGGTGCCGTTGCGCACGATCGAGAAATTGCGTGAGATGAAACGGCTGATCTGCGGCGTGAGAAGGCTCGGCTGGGCGGGAGAGATCACGAGGTAGCGTGCCTCGCCGAGGAGCTGCAGCCACTGCGTGGTGTCTGCCGTGCTCGTTCCCGCCACCAGGTCGATGCCAGCCGGGTCGACGACATAGGGGCAGCCGCTCGGGAGAGATCCGAACCGGTCGGCGAGGATGAGCGCCTCGGGGTTGTTCGACACGACGCAGGCGCCCTTCGGTACGGCCGCCTCGATGGCGGCCGTCGGGTTGGAGCCGTTCACGAGGAAGAAGGAGCGCCAGAAGTCGGTCTCCTTCGGCACCCCGACCGACACGACGGCGATCATGGCGGCGACGCACACGAGGGTGATGCCGGCGGCGATCGTGGAGCTCACGTCACCGCTGCCGACGTTGGCGGCGGAGACCAAGGAGATGAGGGTGCCCATCGAGTTGCCGATGAGGATGGCGCCGAAGGCGGCCAGGAAGTACGGGTAGGCGGCGGGAAGCTGATGGGGGACGAGAGCGATGGCGGCGAGGCCGATGACGGTGGCCAGGAGCGCCCAGTCGAGCATCGTCGAGGTGGAGGCCCGACTGAGGGCGGCGGCGAGGATCAAGACGGCGAGGAGGACGCCGATGCCGACGGCGAGCTGGTTCGGGTGAGTGAGCCCGAGCGGCGGGCCGAGCCCGAGACTCTGGGCGATGCGGGCGGCCAGCCCGCTGGAGGCGCCGTGACCCGCTGGGCCAGCGCTCAGCTCCGCCGTCACGACGTCGCGTATGAAGGCGCTCGGGGCGGCGAGGAAGAACGTGATGCAGGGCACGCCGATGCCGAGGACGACGCCCCCGACGACGCGGGCGAGGGCTTCCCGCCAGTTGACGGCGGCGCAGACGATCAACACGACCACCGGCACGAGGGCCCACGGCTTGATGGTGACGGCGAAGCCGATGAGGGCGCCGGCCAGGATGAGGCGGCCACCCGTCGCCAGCTGGCCCTGGGTGAAGGCGGCCTGGTAGGCGAGCAGGCAGAAGAGCACCAGGAACGGCTCGAGCGTCACGGTCGAGGTGGCGTAGAAGGCGCTCGGGAACGTTGCGAAGAGGACGCCGGCGATGAAGGTGCTGGCGATGCCGTGCAGCCTGGCGGTGAAGGCGACGAGGAAGACGTCGATCACCGAGACGAGGGCGGTGAGGCCGCGGGCGGCGTCGAGCGCCGGGCCGCCGCTGTTGTGGGCAGCCCAGGCGAAGGGCAGCAGGAGGATGCTCATCCCGGGCGGCTGCGTGAGGACGAAATTGTCGTACGGGAGCTGCCCCTTCGACAGCGCCACGGCAGAGGCCAGGTTGACGCCCCCCGGCGGGAGGGTGAGGCCGCCGAGGACATCGTGCAGCGTCAGCTCGTGGATGATGAGGAAGACGCCGAGGACGGTGGGCATGAGGGCGAGGAAACCCGCCACGTGTGGGCTCGCCCACCACACTCCCGTCTCGGATCGTCGCCGCACTGCCCCGGATCGTAGTTGACCCCGGTGCCAAGGCCGTGATTCAGGCCGAGGATGCCGGGTTGGCACCATCGTGGGTAGCATCGGCCGCGCATGGAACGCCGATATCGCGTCGTTGTGGCAAAACCAGGCCTCGACGGCCACGACCGCGGGGCCAAGGTCATCGCGCGAGCGCTGCGCGACGCCGGCTTCGAGGTGATCTACACCGGCTTGCACCAGACGCCCGAACAGGTCGTCCAGACCGCCGTGCAGGAAGACGCCGACGCCGTCGGGCTCTCGCTCCTCTCGGGCGCCCACCTCACCCTCGTCCCGAGGGTCGTGGCGGGGCTGCGAGAAGAAGGTCTCGACGACGTGCTCGTCGTCTGCGGCGGCATCATCCCGGACAAGGACATACCGGTGCTGAAGCAGGCCGGCGTCGCCGAGGTCTTCACGCCCGGCGCCCCCCTCCCGGAGATCGCCCGCTGGCTCGAGGCCGCTCTCGACGCCCGCGAGCAGAACGCCCACGCCGGCGATTCCGGCGACCCGGCCGCCGGCAACTGACGCTGGCGCCGATGACAGAAAGGACGGAGGACCACCCCGGTGGATCTTGTCGAGTATCAGGGTAAGCAGTACTTCGCCCGCTACGGAATCCCCATCTCCGCCGGGCGGGCGGCTGACACGGTGGACGAGGCCGTGGCCGCCGCCGAGGAGGTCGGCTATCCCGTCGTCGTGAAAGCTCAGGTGCAAGTCGGCGGCCGCGGGAAAGCGGGCGGCGTCAAGCTGGCCGCCGACGCCGCCGAAGCCCGCCAGCACGCCTCCGACATCCTCGGGCTCGACATCAAAGGCCACATCGTGCGCAGGCTCTGGATCGAGCACGCCACCGACATCGAGAAGGAGTACTACGCCAGCTTCACCCTCGACCGGGCGGCCAAGCTCCACCTGGCGATGGTCTCCGCCCGGGGCGGGATCGACATCGAGCAGGTCGCCGACACGGAGCCGGAGGCCATCGCCCGCCTCCACATCGACCCCCTCGACGGCCTGGGCCTCCCGGCGGCTCGCCAGCTCGCCTCGGACGCCGGTCTCGATCCCGAGGCGCTCGACCAGGCGGCGGCCGTCCTCGTCGACCTCTACCGCTGCTATGTGGAGGGCGATGCCGATCTCGTGGAGATCAACCCGCTCGTGCTTACGACCGACGGCCGTGTGCACGCCCTCGACGCCAAGGTCACCCTCGACGACGACGCCGCCTTCCGCCACCCCGAGTGGTCGGAGCTCGAGCAGATCGGCGACGTCGACCCTCGTGAGCAGCTCGCCAAGGAGAAGGGCTTGCAGTACATCGGCCTCGTAGGCTCCGTCGGGATCATCGCCAACGGCGCCGGCCTTGCCATGTCCACCCTCGACGTCGTCAACCAAGTCGGCGGTACCGCTGCCAACTTCCTCGACATCGGCGGGGGCGCCAACGCCGACATCATGGCGAACGCCCTCGAGGTGATCAACACCGACCCGAACGTGAGCGTCATCCTCGTCAACATCTTCGGCGGCATCGTCCGCTGCGACGAGGTCGCCCAGGGCATCCTCACCGCCCTCGAACGGGTCGACCTCGCCTCCCCGATCGTGCTGCGCCTCGACGGCACGAACTCCGTGGAGGCCCGCCGCATGCTCGACGAGCGTCGCTCCGAGCAGATCATCCCCGAGCTGACCATGATCGGTGCTGCCATCCGGGCCGTCGAGATCGCAGGAGGACAGTCGTGAGCATCTTCGTCGACGAGAACACGAAGGTGGTCGTGCTCGGCCTCACCGGGAGCCAGGGGCGCTTTCACGGGCTCCGCAACCGCGCCTACGGCACCAAGGTCGTGGCGGGCGTCACGCCCGGCAAGGGCGGTCAGGACGTCGAGGGCATCCCCGTCTACGACACCGTGGCGGAAGCGGTCGAGCGCCAGGGAGCCGACGCCGCCTTCGTCGCCGTGCCACCCCGAGGGGCGGCCGAGGCGATCGTGAACTGCGCCGCCGCGGGCATCGCCTTCGTCGTGTGCATCACCGAGCACATCCCCGCCAAGGACGAGGCCCTCGTGGCTGCCCGGCTGCGCCGTGACTTCCCCAGCACGCGCCTCCTCGGTCCGAACTGCCCCGGCGTCATCTCGCCCGGCAAGTGCAACATCGGCATCACCGCCGGCGACATCGCCCTGCCGGGCGGACCGGTCGGCATCGTCAGCCGCTCGGGCACGCTGACCTACCAAGCGCTGCACGAGCTCTCCCAGCAGGGCGTCGGGCAGACGACCTGCGTCGGCATCGGGGGCGATCCGGTGCCCGGAACGACGTTCGTGGACGTCCTGCGAGCGTTCCAGGCGGATCCGGAGACGCGCGCGGTCATGATGATCGGCGAGATCGGCGGCGACGGCGAGGAGCGCGCCGCCGACTACATCCGCAACGAGATGACCAAGCCCGTCGTCGCCTACATCGCCGGCGTCACGGCGCCGGAGGGCCGGAAGATGGGCCACGCCGGCGCCATCGTCTCCGGTTCGAAGGGCACCGCCAAGGCCAAGATGGAGGCGCTGGCCGCCGCCGGGGCCACGGTGGCGAGAAACCCCACCGAAGCCGGCGAGCTCATGGTCAGCGTCGTCCGGGCCTTCGCGGGCGAATGGATCGCCGACCAGCCGCAGCTGTGAGGGTGACGGCGTGAGCGACACGGGCGAGCCGAGCCGATCGGCGCCGGTGTCCGTCACGCTCGACGACGTCTACCGCGCCCGGGAACACCTCGAAGGCGTCGCCACCCGGACGCCGATCTTCAACTCACGGGTGCTCACGGAGCTGATCGGTTCCGCCGTGGTGTACAAGGCGGAGAACCTCCAGCGGACGGGCTCGTTCAAGGTGCGGGGAGTGTCGAACAAGCTCGCCGCCCTCGGTGACGAGGCGCGAGCCGGCATCGTCGTCGCCAGTGCCGGGAACCACGCCCAGGCGGCAGCCTTCGTGGCCGGGCGGCGCCAGGTCCCGTGCGAGGTCTTCATGCCGGCGGAGGCCTCGATCGCCAAGTCCGAGGCCACGATCGCCTACGGGGCGACGGTCCATCTCGGCGGCGAGGGCATCGACGAGTGCCTCGAGATGGCACGGGCACGGGAAGCCGAGGCTGGCACCGTGCTCGTGCACCCCTTCGACGACCCGGCCATCATCGCCGGCCAGGGCACCCTCGGTCTCGAGCTCGTGGAGGACGTGCCGGACCTCTCGCTCGTCCTCATCCCGCTCGGCGGAGGCGGCCTGGCCGGCGGCGTGGCGATGACGATCAAGTCGCTGAAGCCCTCGGTCCGTGTGGTGGCCGTACAAGCGGCCAACGTCGCCTCGTTCCCCACGTCGCTCTCGGAGGGCCGTCCCGTCGAGGTTCCGGCCATCGCCACGCTCGCCGACGGCATCTCGGTCAAGCGGCCGGGCGAGTGCACGCTCCCGCTCATCGCCAGGTACGTCGACGAGGTCGTCGTCG
>JBKQSP010000001.1:0-42964 GCA_052143575.1 Acidimicrobiales bacterium | reverse complement strand
AGCCGCCGAGGCCATCGAGGCCGCCCTCGTGGAGCGCGGCCTCACCGTCATCACCGCTACGACGCTCGCCGACGTGAAATTCACGGTGGCGTCCAATGCCGCCATCGGCGCCGCCCTCCTCGACTGGGATCTCTTCGCCTCCCAGCGTGAGCTGGACGGCGTCGTCGAGCAGTTGCACAGCCTGCACGAGAAGCTTCCCGTCCTGCTGTTGGCCGAGCGCTCCGACATCGAGAGCTTCCCGCTCGAGGTGGCCGAGCAGATCGACGGCGCCTTCTGGCTGCACGAGGACACGCCCGACTTCGTGGCCGGACGCGTCGAGCGCCTCGTCACCGACTACGCCGACCAGCTGCTCTCGCCCTTCTTCGGCGCCCTCAAGCGCTACGTCGACGACTACAACTGGGTCTGGTGCTGCCCGGGCCACAACGGCGGCATGTTCTACCGAAAGACGCCGCTCGGTCGCATCTTCTTCGACTACGTGGGTGAGCCGTTCCTGCGGGGAGACCTCTGCAACGCCTCCCCGGAGCTCGGCTCCATCCTGCAGCACCAGGGACCGGTCATCGACGCCGAGAAGCGCGCAGCCGAGATCTTCGGCGCCGAGCGCACCTACTTCGTGCTGAACGGCACCTCGACCTCGAACAAGATGGTCACCCTCAGCCTGCTGGCGCCGGGCGACCTCGTCCTGTTCGACCGCAACTGCCACAAGTCGATGCACCACGGCGCCCTCATGATGGCGGGAGCCATCCCGGTGTACCTCAACCCGACCCGGGACGCCAACGGCATCATCGGACCCGTCGACCACCGCCTCTTGAACGAGGGCTACATCAGAGAGCAGATCCACAAGAACCCGCTCGTGGCCGACCCGGATGCCTGGCGGTGGGAGCGGCCCTTCCGCCTCGCCATCTTGACGAACACCACCTACGACGGTGTCTGCTACAACGAGCGAGAGGTGCTGGAGCGCATCGGCAAGCTGTGCGACTACATCATCTTCGACGAGGCCTGGATGGGTTATGCCAAGTTCCATCCCCTCTTCAAGGACCGTTTCGGGATGTCGCTCACCGATCTCGGACCCGACGACCCCGGCATCTACACGACGCAGTCGACCCACAAGTGCCTGGCGGGCATGTCGCAGGCGAGCCAGATCCACGTGCGCGACTCCCACCTGCGCGGCCAAGCACGGCGCATGGGCCACGACCGCTTCAACGAGGTCTTCATGATGCACACCTCGACCTCGCCGCAGTACAACATGATCGCCTCCCTCGACGTCGGCGCCGAGATCATGCGGGGGCGGCCGGGCTTCGCCCTCATGGACGACGCCGTTCGCGAGTCGATCGCCTTGCGCAAGCAGGTCGAGCGCTACCACGACGAGATCGCCGGCCGGAAGGGCGACGCCTCCCGCAGCTGGTTCTTCGACATCTTCGGCCCCCACCGTGTCACCCTCAGCCCCGGGCAGCTCGAGGCAGCCCTCGAGGCGCCCTGGCTCAGCTCCGACACCCGCGACACGCTCGCCAAGGCGATCGCCGACGGCGGCGTCGACGCCGTCAGCTGGCGTGAGGTCTCCGACGACATCCTCGCCAGCGTGCCCGAATGCTGGATGTTCCACGCCGGAGACGACTGGCACGACCTCGACGGGCTCGCCCCCGGCTACGTCATGCTCGATCCGACGAAGTGCTCCATCACGACGCCCGGCATCGAGAACGGCCGCCAATTCGCCGAGTCCGGCATTCCTGCCGCCGTGCCTGCCGCCGTGCTGCGGGACCGTGGCATCGTCAACGAGAAGACGAGCTTCTACACGATCCTCATGCTCGTGACACCTGCCATCGAGCGCGGCAAGTCGGCGACCCTGCTGGCCGAGCTCCTCGATTTCAAGCGGGCCTACGACGACGACGTCGCCCTCTCGAGCGTGCTCCCGAACCTCGTGCGGGCTCATCGGGAACGCTACGAGAAGACGACGCTCCGCCAGCTCTGCGACGAGATGCACGAGCTGCTGCGCAGCCGGGAGGCCGACGCCCTGCAGCGGGCCGTTTACAACGCCGCCCACGAGCCGGAGATCGTCATGACGCCGGCGGCCGGCCACACGGCCCTCCTCCGCAACCAGGTCGACCTCGTCGGCCTCGACGACCTCGCCGGGCGCGTGGCAGCCAACCTTGTGGTCGTCTACCCGCCGGGGATCGCCATCATGGTCCCGGGAGAGCGCTACTCCGCCGACTCGGCCGCCGTCGCCTTCCTGCGCCTCTTCGAGGAGAACGACAACCTCTTCCCCGGCTTCGAGACCGAGATGCAGGGCATCTTCCCTCGCCGTGAGGAGGACGGACGGCTGCGCTATTACACTTACGTCGTGTCAGAGGAGGTGGCGACGTGATCATCGCCTTCCTGCACTCGTTCCGTCATGCTGCCACAGGCGTGAGCTGGTCGCTCGTCCTGCTCGCCGTCGTGTTGAGCATGCTCGTGGTGGCCGCCTCCCTCGGCTGGTACCGAGTGCACCATCACAGCTGATCGACTGCCCGGCGGCGGGCCGTGAGGAGGCGGCGGCCACATCGGGCCTGCGCCATCAGAGGCGAAGGACCCTAGGCCGTCGCCGGTCTCCGGCCGTACCATCAGCCACGACGCAGCGTGGGCGCGTGAGCTCGGGGAGGCTTGACATGGCAAAGGGCGCCGGCGGTGGGCTGCACGACCCCGAGGACTTCGACGGGCGCGGCTCGGTCATCCTGTCGCCGGCGGAGTGCCGCCATCTGCTGGAGCGCGCCGAGGGCGGCGTCGGCCGCCTCGGGACCGTCGTCGCGGCGGACGTGACGATCCTGCCCCTCAACTACGTGTGCTACGACGGCGACCTCCTCGTGCGCCTCGGCCCCGGGCGGCTGCTGCAGGCGCTCAGCGACGAGCCGAGGGTGGCCTTCGAGGTCGACCACGTGCACGTCGGCAGATCGGACCGACCGGAGGCGTGGAGCGTGCTGGCACAGGGAACGGCCCGCCTCGTGCGGGAGCCGTCCGAGCTGTCCGATGTGTCGGCGCTCGGCCTCACGCCGCTCGTCGGCGAGCCCGGTGAGGTCTACGTCCGCCTCTGCATCGAGCACATCTCGGGACGCCGCTTCCCCGTCGGTGCACTCGCCCGCTTCCAGTTGAGACGGTCGCTCTAAGGCAGGCGACGCCGTGCGAGCGGGGCCGATGGTGTGAGCGGGGGCCGATGAAAGGCCCTCCGCCAGGTGCTAGGCCGGCGCCGGCTTGCCGTCCCGCACGATGACGACGGGGCAGTGCGAGTGGGCCACGAGGTGGTGGCCGACGGAGCCGAGCAGCATGCCGGCAAAGGAGCCGTGGCCGCGGGAGCCGACGACGAGGAGAGACGCCGTCTCGGACTCGCGCAGGAGCACGGCGGCGGGATGGCCCTCGATGATGCTGAGGGTGAGGTCGAGGTTGGCGGCATCGGGCCCGATGACCTCTGCCACTTCGTCGGTGACGACGCCGCGGGAATCCCCCTCCAGGTCGAGGCCTTCCGGCAGGGGTGCCGCCCACCCGTAGGTCGCCGGCAGCTCCCAGGTGATGACGACTTGAAGGGGCACACCGAATTCCTTCGCCTGACGGGCCGCCCAGGCGAGGGCTCTCTTGGAGGGCTCGGAGCCGTCGACTCCGACGACGATCCTCTTGGCGGCGCGGTCGGTGTGCTCGGTGTGGGCTTCCGTTGTCCCAGCCATGATGACGTCCTCCACGGGCACAACGCACGTGTGCCCACACCTAGATGGTGCCGCTGAGCATACGGTCCACCAGGGTCTTACGGCCCTATCTGCAGAAGAGACCGCTGTGCACAATTGGTCGGCAATGACCGGCCCTGTGATGCGCGCCTGGGCGGTGGCCGAGCCGGGCGCCATCGACACCCATCCCCTCCGCCTCGTCGAGCGCCCCGTCCCCGTCCCGGGCGACGGCCAGATCCGCGTGCGGGTAAGGGCCTGCGGCGTCTGCCGCACCGATCTCCACCTCGCCGAAGGCGACCTCGAGGCGAAACGGCCCCTCACCGTCCCCGGGCACGAGGTCGTCGGCGTCGTCGACAGCCTCGGGCCGGGTACCCGGCGCTTCCGGCCGGGCGACCGCGTCGGTATCGCCTGGTTGGCCCGGACGTGCGGGACCTGCTCCTTCTGCCGCCATGGGCGGGAAAACCTCTGTCTCGCCCCGACCTTCACCGGCTGGGACCGCGACGGCGGCTACGCCGAGTACGCCGTCGCCGACGAGGCCTTCGCCTACTCGCTGCCCGACGTCTTCACCGACGAGGTGGCGGCGCCACTGCTCTGCGCCGGCATCATCGGCTACCGCGCCTTGCGGCGGGCCGAGCTTCCCGCCGGCGGCCGGCTGGGCATCTACGGCTTCGGCGGATCGGCCCACCTCACCGCTCAGATCGCCCTCGCCGAAGGCGCCCGCGTGCACGTGCTGACACGGTCGGCCGCGGCGCGGGCGCTCGCTCTCGAGCTCGGCGCCAGCAGCGCGGGGGGAGCCTACGACGCTCCGCCGGAGCCGCTCGATGCCGCCATCCTGTTCGCCCCCGTCGGTGACCTCGTCCCGGCCTGCCTCAGCGCCCTCGACCGCGGCGGCACTCTCGCCGTCGCCGGCATCCACCTGAGCGACATCCCCCAGCTCAACTACGCCACCCACCTGTTCGAGGAGCGGACGCTGCGCAGCGACACGGCCAACACCCGCCGAGACGGGATCGAGTTCCTCGAGACGGCGGCCCGCATCGGGATCCGGGTGACGACGGCCCTCTACCCGCTCGGCGAGGCGAACAGGGCGCTTCGCGACCTGGCCCACGATGACGTCAACGGCGCCGCCGTGCTCATCCCGGAAACGGCGGCTCCCTGAGGGGCGCTCCCCCATCCCGCCGGCTCGCCGCCGGGATGCCGGCGGGTACGTGCGCTACCTGCGCTTTTGACCCGCACTAGGGACTTTCGGCGGGTTCCGGAGGACTCTTGGCCCTAGGTGCGCCCTCGGACGCTGACTTGAATGACGGCCATGGCCCCTTCCCTTGTCGCGGGGATTTCCGCCCTCTCGCTCGCCCGTTGGCAGTTCGGGATCACGACGGTCTTCCACTTCCTCTTCGTTCCCCTCTCCATCGGTCTCGCCTTCCTCGTCGCCCTCCTGCAGACGGCGGCCTACCGCACCAAGGACGCCCGCTACGAGCGGCTCGCCCGCTGGTGGGGCCATCTCTTCCTCGTGAACTTCGCCATCGGGGTCGTGACGGGCATCGTCCTCGAGTTCCAGTTCGGGATGGCGTGGTCGCAGTACTCGGGCTTCGTCGGCAACATCTTCGGACCGCCCCTTGCCATCGAGGGCCTCCTCGCCTTCTTCATGGAGTCGACCTTCCTCGGCGTGTGGATCTTCGGACGCGACCGCGTCTCTCGGCGGGTCCACCTCGCCTGCATCTGGATGGTGAGCCTGGGGACGCTCCTCTCGGCCGCCTTCATCCTGGCGGCAAACGCCTGGATGCAGCACCCGGTCGGCTTCAAGATCGACGCCAAGACGGGGCAGGCCGTCATGACGGACTTCTGGGCGGTCATCGCCAACTCGACGTTCATCGGCGAGTACCTGCACGTCGTCTTTGCCGCCCTCCTCACCGGCGCCATGTTCATGCTCGGCATCAGCGCCTGGCACATGCGCAAGGAGAACCAGCGTGCCCTGCACGCCCTCTCGGCCCGCATCGCCATCGTGGTGGCCGTCTTCGCCGTCCTCGGCACGATCTGGATGGGTGACAGCCAGGCCAAGCTCATGACCAAGCAGCAGCCCATGAAGATGGCGGCCGCCGAAGCCCTCTACAACTCCGAGCAGGGTGCCAGCTTCTCGCTCATCACCATCGGCGACCTCACAGGCCAGCCCGTCTTCCAGGTTCGCCTCCCCCACCTCCTCTCGCTGCTCGCCACGAACACCTGGAACGGCAACGTCGAAGGCATCAACCAGGTGCAGGCGGCCGAGGTGCGCGAGTACGGGCCGGGCAACTACAAGCCCGTGCTGTGGATCACCTACTGGTCCTTCCGGATCATGGTCGGCCTCGGCTTCCTCATGCTCGGCGTCGCCTTCTACGGCCTCTGGCTGATGCGGCGACGGCGACTCGAGGAGGCGCCCCGCTACCTGCGCATCGCCTTCTGGTCGCTGGCTGCGCCGTTCGTCGCCAACTCCACCGGGTGGGTCTTCACCGAGATGGGGCGGCAGCCGTGGGTCGTCTACGGGCTGCTGACGACCGCCAAGGCCGTCAGCCACGTGAGCGCCGTCACGGTCGGGATCAGCCTCGTCGCCTTCACGGTCGTCTACACGTTCCTCGCCATCGTCGAGATCGGTCTCATCGTGCGCCTGGCGCGCACGCCGGTCGAAGACGAGGAGCTGCCGCCGCCGAGCGGGGGCGGCAGCGTGGAGGGGATCACCTCGGCGCAGCCGGGGCAACCGGGTGACGTCGTCGACGCACTCGTCTACTGAGCACGTCATGAGCATCGCTGGTCACAAAGGGATCGCTGGTCACAAAGGGACGGAGTCATGATTTCCACGATCGCCATCCATCCGGGCAACCTGCAGATTCTCTGGTTCTCCCTCATCGCCCTGCTCTGGCTCGGCTACTTCTTCCTCGAGGGCTTCGACTTCGGCGTCGGCATGCTGGCGCCCTTCCTCTCGAAGGACGACACCGACCGCCGGGTCTGCATCAACGCCATCGGCCCCACCTGGGACGGCAACGAGGTCTGGCTGCTCGTGGCGGGCGGCGCCACGTTCGCGGCGTTCCCGAAGTGGTACGCCACGGTGTTCTCGGGTTTCTACCTGCCGCTCCTCCTCGTCCTGCTCGCCCTCATCGTGCGCGGCGTCTCCTTCGAGTACCGCAGCAAGCGCCCGGAGGACCGCTGGCGCAAGGCCTGGGACCGCGCCATCTTCTGGGGCTCGTTCCTGCCGGCCCTCCTGTGGGGCGTCGCCTTCGCCGACTTCGTGAGCGGCGTCCCCGTCAACAGCTCCGGGCAGGTGGTCGGGGGGTTCTTCCAGCTCGTGAAGCCGTATGCCCTCCTCGGAGGCCTCGTCACGCTCAGCCTCTTCCTGCTGCACGGCGCCACGTTCCTCTCCTTGAAGACGGAGGGCGAGATGCGCGAGCGGGCGCGGCGAGCCGCTCTCGTGCTCGCCCCCGCCGCTCTGGCGATCACGTTCGGTTTCCTGACCTGGACCTACATCACGGCCCACCGCACCCACAACACCGGCATCGTGCCCGGCTTCATCCCGGTGCTGGCGCTCGTGCTGCTGGCCGGGACGGCCTGGCTCGTACGCGAGAAGCTCGAGGGCTGGGCGTTCGTCGCCACCGGAGGGGGCATCCTGCTCACGATGCTGACGATCTTCCTCAACCTCTACCCGCGGGTGCTCGTCTCCACCATCTCGGCCGCCAACAACCTCACGATCGTGAACACGGCCTCCCAGCACTACACCCTCGGCGTCATGACGATCGTGGCGGCCATCTTCACGCCCTTCGTGCTCCTCTACCAGGGGTGGTCCTACTGGGTCTTCCGCGCCCGAGTGCGGCGACCGAGTTGAGCCTGCCGGTCAGCTCCGGCGCCCGCTCCGACCGGCAGGCCCGGGCCGCCCGGCCACCATTCGACCGCCGCCTCCTCAGCGAGGCGCGTGCCGCCCGCCCGGCCGTCCTCGGCGCCGTCGCCGTCGGCGTCGCCATGACCGTCACGATCCTTGTGCAGGCGGTCGCCCTCGCCACCGTCGTCGGGAGGGCCTTCACGAGCCCGAGCAGAGCCACGCCGGGGCGACTCCTCACGCCGGTCGTCGTCTTCGCCGCCGCCGTGGCGGCCCGCGCCCTGCTCGCCCTCGTGGGCGAGATCGTGGCCGAGAAGGGGGCGACCGCCGTGCGCCGCGAGATGCGGGGGCGGCTGCTCGGGCGCCTCGTCGGGCGTGGCCCGGCGGCGGCCTCGAGCGAGCGGCCCGGGGAGGAGAGTGGCGCCCTCCTCCTCCTTGCGACCCGCGGCGTCGACAGCCTGCATCAGTACTTCGCCGCCTACTTGCCGCAGCTCGTCGTCGGTGTCATCGCCCCGGTGATCTTCCTCGGCTGGATGCTGGGCGTCGACCACTGGTCGGCCCTCATCCTGGCCGCTGCCCTCGCCATCGTTCCGGTCTTCATGATCCTGCTCGGGCAGGAGGCGGCCGAGCGGATGCGCCGGCAGTGGTCCGAGCTCGAGCGCCTCGGGGGGCACTTCGCCGACGTCGTGCACGGACTCACGACCCTCAAGCTCTTCGACCGCGTCGCCCACCAGCTGAAGGCCATCGCCGCCACGACGGACCGCCTCCGCGTGGCGACGCTCGAAACGCTCCGCTTCGCCTTCCTGTCCTCCTTCGTCTTCGAGCTGCTCGCCTCCCTCGCCACGGCCCTCGTCGCCATCGTCCTCGGGCTCCGTCTCCTCTCCGGGCAGGTGCACCTCTCCATGGCGCTCGCCGTCCTCCTCGTGGCGCCCGAAGTCTTCCTGCCCCTCCGCAAGGCGTCGGCCCGCTTCCACGCCGCCGCCGACGGCATCGGCGCCTCCGACCGCCTCCTCGCCGTGCTCGGCGACCCCGACGGCGCCGGCCCGCAGGAGCCGCCGGTGGCAGCGCCCGGAGCAGGCACGGCGCCCTGCAGGCGTGCCGGCTCGGGCGGGGCAGCCGGCTCGCCGAGCCCCCTCGTGGCCTGCCGGTCGGCCCTCTGGAGCCGTGGCCGCAGCGGCTTCTCGCTCGGGCCGCTCGATCTGGGGATGGGCGCCGGCGAGCGCCTCGCCGTCATCGGACCGACGGGGTGCGGGAAGACCACCCTGCTGCTCGCCCTCCTCGGCTACCTGCCGCCCAGCTCCGGCGAGCTCCTCCTCGGCGATCACGCCGACGGCACGGCCGGCCTCGAGGCGTGGCGCCGCCGAGTCTCCTGGCTGCCGCAGGCGCCCGCCATCGTGACGGGCAGCGTGCTCGCCAACGTCACGCTGACGGCACCGGAGGCGGGCCGCCGGGAGGCGGCCGCCGCCCTCGGGCGGGCGCGGGCCGACGACCTCGTCGCCTCCCTCGGGGGGATCGACACGGTGCTGGACGAAGGCGGGCGCCGCCTCAGCTCGGGGGAGCGGCAGCGGATCGCCCTGGCGCGGGCACTCTGCCGCCGGGCGGAGCTCTACCTGCTGGACGAGCCGACCGCCCATCTCGACGCCGCCATCGAGCAGGAGGTCGTGGCCGGCATCCTCGAGGGTGCCGGGGCAGCCGCCGTCGTCATCGTGACGCACTCACCGTCGGTCGCCGCCGCCTGTGACCGCGTCCTCGACCTCGACATGCTCACGGGCCTCGTGCAGGGCGCCGGCGAGGTCTTCCGCCCCCTCGCAGGAGCCATCGGCCGTGCCTGAGCGGGTGCCCGGCGGCGCTGGCGGCGGCGTGCTCCCCGAGCTGCTCGCCGTCCTGAGGCCGGAGAGACGACGGGCAGCCGCAGCCATCGGCCTCGGCAGTGCCGCATCGCTCGCCGCCGTCGCCCTCGCCACGAGCTCGGCCTGGCTGATCGACCGAGCCGCCGAGCGACCCGGCCTCACGGCGCTGACGGCCGCCATGTGCCTCGTGCAGTTTCTCGCCTTCTCGAAGGCCGGCCTGCGCTACTTCGAGCGCCTGCAGGCGCACGATCTCGCCTTCCGGCTCCTCGGGCGGCTGCGCGTGCGTTTCTTCGCCACCCTGGCGCGCCTGACACCGGCCGGCCTCGGCAGCGCCCGCACGGGCGACGTCCTCTCCCGCAGCATCGACGACGTCGACCGTCTCCAGAGCTTCTATCTGCTCGTCGTGCCGCTCAGCGTGACGGGCGCCGTCACCATCGTCGCCGCCGTCTGCGTCGCAGCCCTCCTCGTGCCGCTCTCCGCCCTCGCCCTGGCCGGAGGGCTCCTCCTCAACGCCTTCGCCCTTCCCCTCCTCGCCCACCGCCTGGCGAAGAAACCCGCCCGCCGTGTCGCCGAGGCCGGCGGCGAGATCGCCGGCGACGTCGCCGACCTCCTGGCGGCCGCTCCCGAGCTCGCCGCCAGCGGCCGCCTCTCGCCCTGGCTGGAGCGTCTGGCGGCACGTGACGCCGACATGCGGGCCGCTCAGATGCAGGCGGCGCGGCGGCGGGGCGCCTGCCAGGCCCTCTCCGTGCTCGTGGCGGGGGGCACCGTCATCGTCCTGCTCCTGCTCACCATGGCGTCGCTGCGCAACGGCTCCCTCCCTCGCGTGGACGCCGCCGTCCTCCCGGTGCTCGCCCTCACCGCCTTCGAGAGCGTCGCCAACTTGCCGGAGGCCTTCTCGATGCTCCCGCAGGAGCTGGAGGCGGGCGCCCGCCTCCTCGGTCTCGAGCGCCTGCCGACGCCGGTGCGCGAGCCGGCGCATGCAGTGGCGCTGGCGGAGGGAGGCGCAGCGCTCGCCTTCGAGGCTGCCAGCGTCCGCTACGACGGTGCGGAGCGGCCCGCCCTCTCGGGCTTCAGCCACCGGGTCGGGGCCGGGCGGCGTCTCGGCATCGCCGGGGCGAGCGGCAGCGGCAAGTCAACGGTGGCGTCCGCCTTGCTGCGCCTCGTCGAGCTCGAGAGCGGCCGGGTTCGCCTCGGCGACACCGACGTGGCGACGGCGGCCGCCGCCGACGTCCGTCGCCGCGTGGGGACGCTGTCGGGCGTCGACCACGTCTTTGCGGGCTCCATCGAGGCGAACCTGGCGATGGCGCGGCCTACGGCCACTGCGGCCGAGCTCTGGGCGGCCCTGCAGACGGTGGGGCTGGCGGAAATGGTGGAGCGCCTCCCCGGCCGGCTCGCCGCCGGCGCCGGTGAGAACGGCGCTCTCCTCTCGGGCGGCGAGCGCCAGCGCCTCTGCCTCGCTCGCCTCCTGCTTCGCGAGTCCGCCGTCGTCGTCCTCGACGAGCCGACCGCCCATCTCGACGAGGCCACCGGGGCCCGCGTGCTCGACGACACGCTGCTCGCTCTCGGCGACCGCACGATCGTGCTCATGAGCCACCGGCGGGACGACCTCGCCCGCATGGACGAGACGATCACGCTCGAGGGCGGGCGCCTCGTGGACCGGCCGTCGCCGGCCACGGCCACGGTGGCGGCGAGCGAACCGGCACTGGCGGTACCGAGCTGAGATCTCGCCCGCGACGAGTACCGTGAGAGGTCAGCCTGTCTCGTGTCGGGAGGGAGCACATGGACGCCGAGCAACTGCGCACGGTCGTGGAACTGGCGACGCGTGCCCCGTCGGTGCACAACACCCAGCCCTGGCGCTTCGCCGCTCGCACGGCGCCCGAGGGCGACATCGCCGCCCTCGACGTCTTCGCAGACCGGGAGCGGTCCCTCGCCGTCATCGACCCGGAGGGACGCGATCTCCACCTGAGCTGCGGGGCGGCCATCGAGTTCGCACGCATCGGCATCCGCTCCCTCGGCCGCTCCTGCACCGTGCAGCTGCTGCCCGACCGCCAGGAGCCCGACCTCCTCGCCTCCATCGTCATCGGGGGGCCGCAACCGCCGAGCGACGAGGAGGAGGGCCTGCTCGAGGCCATACCGGGTCGCTACACGGCCCGCGAGCCCTTCGAGGACAGGGCGGTGCCCGCAGATCTCGTCGCCCGCCTCGAGCACGCCGTCTCGCAGACGGGGGCCTGGCTGCGCGTGCTCGGCGACAAGGCGGACGAGGTCACCCTCGCCGTCCTGCTGGCGCGATCGGACGACATCGAGCGCCACGACGCCCGCTACGAGACGGAGCTCACCACGTGGCTGAACCGGCCGGAGGGCTCGGGCGACGGGATACCGGCAGCCGCCGTCGTCCCCACCCACGAGCGAGCCTCCTCCCTCACGCTGCGCGAGATGGAGGCCGACGAGCTCGCCGGCGAGAGGGCGGGCTCCGGAGCGGGCGACGCCACGGAGGGCCCGCCCCCCGTGGAGCACCCCCTCGTCTGCATCATCGGCACGCCGGGTGACGACAACCATGCATGGCTGCTGGCCGGTCAGGCGCTCGGGCGCCTGCTGCTGGAAGCCGCCGAGTGCGGTGTGCAAGCCTCCCCGATGACCCAGGTGACAGAGGTCGCCTCGGCGCGGGCCATGCTCGCCGACGGTCTCGGCCTCGTCGGCCACCCCCAGATCGTGCTCCGCATGGGGTATGCCCACGGTCACCCCACGACGCCTCGCCGTCCCGTCGACTCGGTGCTCGACTCACCGGAGACCTAGCGGCGGCGGCTCCTATCGGGCGAGCCCGCCTCAGGCGGGGGCGAGGGTCTCGGAGATCTCGGAGAGGAAACGCCGCACCGATGCCTCGGCGAGGCGGTGCATGGCCAAGCGGTCGAGGGTGGCGCCGAGCTGGGCGAGCGGCACCTGGTAGCGCCCGCTCATCGAGAGGCGGCAGTGCCCGTCGCCGAGGTCGAGCAGCTCGATGTCGGCGTCCAGCATGGGGAGCAACCGCTCGAAGGCGACCGGTTCCCAGCGGATCGGCACGATCACGGCCATGCCGGTCTGGCGGGGATCCCCGATGAGGACCTCGAAGCGCTGATGGGCGGCCGAGCGGGCCGCCACGGATCGCCAGTCGTGGCCGGCATCGAGCAGCATCGGTGCCACGGCCTCGAACGGGCGACCGAGGTGCACGAAGTCCGTGATGAACACGGCATGACGGCGCCGAGAGGGGGACTCGGCGCCGTCTGCCGCGAGGTGGTCGGAGTCGTCGTCGCGCGCAGGCGAACTCATCACGCCCCCGACTCCCAGCCGCCAGCGGGCTCGATCAGCCGAGCGCTGGCAGGGTTGCCGGCTGGCACGCCGACTCTCCGCACCGTCACCATCGGATACATCGTGGGGATGGGGCGCCCCGGCGGCTAGGGCCGAACGACCCATTGCAACGACATGAGCGGGTCTGCCCGTCGCCCGCAGCGGGCGGCGAGGGCGCCGCCCGGCGCCCTGCTCAGAGCGGGACGGTCCAGGTGATCGTGGTGCCTTCGCCCGGCTCGGAGCGCACGTCAAGGGAGCCGCCGAGGCGTTCCGCCCGCGAAGCCATGTTGCGCAGTCCGTGCCCTCCCCGTGAGGCGGACCGCCGGATTCCGATGCCGTCGTCCTTCACGGTCACCTCGAGCTCCTGGGCGGTGGAGGTGACGACGACCTCGACCCGGGTGGCGCGGGCATGGCGGGCCGCATTCGAGAGCGCCTCCCGCACGACCGCCACGGCCGAGGCGGCGACCTCGGCGCCCGTCGCCGTGTCGAGCGGGCCCTCGAAGGCGACACGGGGAAGGAACCCGAGGGCGTCGCGGGCCTCGCTGATGGCTCGCGTGATCTCCGCCCGCACCCCGGTGTCGTTGCGGGCCTGCAGCTCGAAGATGGTGCTGCGTATGTCGGCGATCGTGAAATCGAGCTCGTCGACGGCGGCCTCGATGCGGGCGCCGGCGTTCGGCGGGTCAACGACGCGGGCGAGGCCCTGCAGGCTGAGCCCGACGGCGAAGAGGCGCTGGATCACGGTGTCATGGAGGTCGCGGGCGATGCGCTCGCGGTCGGCGAAGAGCGCCAGCTCGCCGAGTCGGCGGTGCAGGCGGGCGTTGTCGATGGCGACGCCGGCGGCGGCGGCGAGCGAGGAGAGGAGGCGCTCGTCGCTCTCGGAGAACTCCTCCTTGGCGCGCTTCTCGGTCAGGTAGAGGTTGCCGAAGACGAGGCCCCGCACGCGGATGGGCACGCCGAGGAAGGTGTGCATCGGGGGGTGACCGGGGGGAAAGCCGACCGATTTCTCGTGGGCGGCGAGCTCGGCCAGCCGCAAGGGACGGGGGTCGTTGATGAGCAGACCGAGGACGCCGCGTCCCTCCGGCGGATCGCCGATGAGGGCCTCCTGCGCCTCGGTGAGCCCGTAGGTGATGAACTGCGCCAGCTCGTCGCCGGTGTCGTCGAGAACCCCGAGGGCTCCGTACTTGGCGTCGGTCAACTTGCAGGCCGCTGCCACGATGCGTTTCAGTACCCCGTCGAGGTCGAGGTCTGACGCGATGGAGAGAATGGCCTCGAGGAGGCCGGACTCATCGAGCCCAGACGAAATCACGTCGGACACAGTCGTGACGCTAGCCAATCTGGGGCGGCGGCGGATCGTTCTTGCCGGCGCAGGCCCAGCGTAGGGCTGTGCGACCGCGGCCCTCAGCTCGACAGCGGCGATGCCGCCAGAGCCGCACCGACCTGATCGGCCAGCACGAGAGCGACGATGCGTTGTTCGATCGTGACGGGCGAGTGCTCGCCGACGACCATGACGAAGACCCCGTAGCTCTGGTCCTTGCTCTGCACGACGAGATCCACCTCACCGTCGGGCAGCCCGTCCCGCTCGACGTCGAAACGCTCGTCGCCGCGTTCGACTTCCCCGTTTCGGCGCAGGCGGGCCCGCCCGCTCGCCAGGGCGTACGACTCGAAGCGGCAGTCGCTGAGGGCCAGCAGCTCGAGGAGGTCCTGCCTGACGGCGGCGACGACGGCGTCGGTCGACCCACCTTCGGCCACGAGGTCGGAAACGTCGTGGATGAGTGCGAGGTAGTTGCCCTCCTGCATCGCCACGACGAAGTGGCGGCGGCTGCGCACGGCGATCTCGGTCACGGCGAAGCCGACGACGAGGAGGGAGATGGTCGTCTCGACGTCGGAGGCCGCCGAGATGGTGAACGTCTCGTAGGGACGCGTCAGGAAGAAGTCGAACCAGACGCAGCTCGAAACGGAGGCGACCCAGCCCGCCGTGCGGTCGCCGAAGGCGGCCACGCCGACGACGACGGCGACAAGCACGAGGGCGGCGGCGGCGTTGGCGAAGTGGACGCGGAAGGGCACGAGGGCGAGGGCGGCCGCCACGGGCAGCACGAGGCTGGCGGCGATGGAGAACAGAGACCTCCGGCCGTTCGAGGGCGACAGGACCGCGCCGCCCGAGTCGCTCAGTTCAGCCATCGCTCGTCATCTTCCATCCAAGGGCCGCCCCCGCACAAGAGAGCGGTCCCGAGCGGCGGCCGTCTCGTGCTTAGCGGGCCGCCCCGACCTTGGCGACGAGCTCGGCCAGCCGGTTGGCGTAGCCGTACTCGTTGTCGTACCAGCCGAGCACCTTCACGACATGGCCGGTCGCCATCGTGAGGCTGGCGTCGAAGACGCACGAGGCCGTGCTCCCGATGATGTCGGTCGAGACGAGCGGCTCCTCGGAGTACTCGAGCCGTCCGGCGAGGGGACCACCGGCGGCCGCCTCCCGGAAGGCGGCGCACACCTCGTCGACCGACGGTGCCTCTCGCAGCGTGGCCACGAAGTCGGTCATCGATCCGTCGGCGACGGGCACCCGCAAGGAGATGCCGTTGAGGCGACCGGCCAGGTGGGGAAGCACCTCGCCTGCCGCCCGGGCGGCCCCCGTCGTCGTCGGGACGATGTTGAGCGCCGCCGCCCTGGCGCGACGGGGATCCTTGTGCACGGAGTCGACGAGCTGCTGATCACCGGTGTAGGCGTGGACGGTGGTCATGAAACCCTGCTCGAGACCGAAAGCGTCGTCGAGCACCTTCGCCATGGGCGCCAGGCAGTTCGTGGTGCAGGAGGCGTTCGAGACGACGAAGTGGGTGGCCGGGTCGAACGTGTCGTCGTTCACGCCCATGACGATGGTGGCGTCGGCGCCTTTCGACGGCGCCGAGACGACGACGCGCCGCGCCCCGGCGTCGAGGTGAGCGGCGGCGGCGTCTCTCGCCGTGTAGCGGCCGGTGGCCTCCACGACGACGTCGACCCCGAGGGCCGACCACGGGAGCGCCTTGACCTCCGGCTCCTTCACCATCTGCACGCGCTGCCCGCCGGCGATCATGACGTCACCCTCGACGTTGACGGGGGCGCCGAAGCGGCCGAAGACCGAGTCCCTCATCAGCAGGCGGGCGAGGGACTCCGGGGAGGCCAAGTCGTTCACCGCCACGATCTCGAGCCCCAGCTCTGAGCCGTTCACTGCCCGGAAGAAGGCTCTTCCCGTGCGGCCGAACCCGTTGATCCCCACTCTGACGGTCATCGTTGCTCCCTTGTCGGACGATCCGCTACCAGCTTGCCGTCCGGCGCCGGGCGCCCTTAGGGCCAGAAGTCACAAATGCGGCTCCAGATTGGGCGCCGTCGTGCTCCCGCCCACCGTGGCGTCCTCGGCGACGTGCGCCATGGCAGCCCGCTGCGGGGCCATCGTCGTCCCGCCCGCCCGGCCGGACGGCTCCGGTACGCCGGCGATGGCGTAGACCTCGGAGCCGTCCAAGGTCTCCTTCGCGAGGAGCGCCTCGGTGAGGCTGCGCAGCTCGTGGCGGTGCTCGGTCAGCAGTTGGACGGCTCGTCGCTCCGCCTCCCGCAGCAGTTTCGTCACCTCGTTGTCGATGATCGCCTGCGTGGCTTCGGCAAAGGGCCGGCTCGAGAGGCCGGCGCCGCCGCCGCCGAGGAAGACCGAGCCCCCTTCGGGATACCCGACGGGACCGAGCTCGGCCGAGAGGCCGAACTCCCGCACCATCTTGACCGCCAAATCCGTGGCGCTTGCGAGGTCGTTGGCGGCTCCCGTGGAGCCCTGTCCGAGCTCGACGAGCTCGGCTGCGCGACCGCCGAGCCGCACGGCGAGCGAGTCGGTCAGGTAGTCCTCCCCGTAGAGGTGGCGCTCGACGAGGGGCAGCTGCTCGGTCACGCCGAGCGACTGGCCCGCCGGCAGGATCGTGATCTTGGCGACCGGGTCGGCCTTGGCGGACAGGACGGCGACGAGGGCATGGCCGGCCTCGTGGACGGCGACGGCATGCTTCTCCTCCGGCAGCAGCACGTTCGAGCCCTCGCGGCGTCCCAGGATGATGCGGTCGCGGGCCTCGTCGAAGTCGGAGGCCGCCACGACCTGGCGGCCGTTGCGGACGGCGAAGATGGCCGCCTCGTTGACGAGATTGGCGAGGTCGGCGCCGGAGAAGCCGGGCGTCCCGCGTGCGACGACGTCGAGGTCGACATCGCTGTCGATCCGCTTGCCGCGGCAGTGCACGCCCAAGATGGCGAGGCGCTCCTCCAGCGTCGGGAGCGGGATCGTGACCTGGCGGTCGAAGCGGCCGGGGCGCAGGAGAGCCGGATCGAGGATCTCGGGCCGGTTCGTGGCCGCCAGCACGACGATGCCCTCGGCCATGTCGAAACCGTCCATCTCGGCCAGCAGCTGATTGAGCGTCTGCTCCCGCTCGTCGTTGGACACGACGGCGCCGGAGCCGCCGCGTCGCTGCCCGATGGCGTCGATCTCGTCGACAAAGACGATGGCGGGCGCCCGCTTGCGAGCCTCCGAGAAGAGGTCGCGCACGCGGGCGGCGCCAACCCCGACGAACATCTCGACGAAGCTCGAGCCCGTCACGGAGAAGAACGGCACGGCGGCCTCGCCGGCGACGGCACGGGCGAGCAGTGTCTTGCCAGTGCCGGGCGGCCCGACCATGAGCACCCCGCGGGGAGCCATGGCGCCGGCGCTGCGGTATCGCTCCGGGTTGCGGAGGAAGTCGACGGTCTCGGCGATCTCGCGCTTGGCGCCGTCGTAACCGGCGACGTCGGCAAAGGTGGTCTTCGGCCGCTCCTCGTCGAACACCTTCGCCCGCGACTTGCCGACGCCGAGCGCTCCCTGCAGCTGGCTGTTGGCGCCGCGGGAGAGGCGGAACCAGAAGTAGACGGGCACGGCGAACACGAGGAGGAGGATCAGCCAGGAGAGCACCTCGGAGCCGAACGACGTCCCGCTCGCCACGCCGGTGATCGTGACGCCCTCGCTGGTGAGCTCGCTCGACAGCGAGCTCGACACGAGGAGCGGAGGGATGAGCGTCGTGTAGCTGTGCCCGTTCGTGAGCGTGCCTGAGGCGTTGCCGCTGGCGTCGATGTCGACGGACTTCACCTGGTGCGTGCTGACGTCATGCAGCCACTGCGAGTAGGTGAGGTTGACGGAGGCCTGCCCGCGAAACGTCGGCATGAGGAAGTAGAGGGCGATGAACAGGGCGATGCCGACGAGCCACAAGCCGTGACGCCAGGGCGAGGGAGGGGGCGGGGCCGTCCCGACCGGGCGGTCGCCCGGTGGCGGTGTCGATGCCTGCTTGGTCATCTCGCCGAGACGTCCATCAGGCCTGTGGCTGCAGTGCCCACGCTGTCGGGCTCCTTGTCATGGCGCGTGCCGGGGCATGCGAACCTCAGCATGCTAAAGGGACCTGAGACGCCTCACGATCGCGACGCTGCGGCGGCAAGACACGGGTCGGTTGCTGCCGCCATGAGACAGAGCAGCCCGCTCGCCCGGCGACCGCGCGTGGCATCGATCTCGAAAGCCGGCCAGCCGCTGAGGCAGGTACGAACCTCAGACGGTCGGGGGCGTCGCCTCGTCCGGCGGAGGCATGCTCTCGCCCTGCGGGAAGGGCATGCCCTGTGACGGCATGCTCTGCGAGGGGTACATCGTCTCGGTCGAGGGCCCGCCCATGCCGGTCTGCGGCATGCCGCCGCTCCCCCCGGCCTGCTTTGCTGCCCAGGGCAGCGGCTCGCCGGAGGCCATGAACAGCTTCACGGCACACCCGACCTGCACGAGCCCTGCGAGCAGTGTGAGGTAGAGGCCGATACGAGGGCCGTAGCTGTAGCCGCCGAGGGCCGACCCACCACTCCCACTCGGCAGCGTGAGCCAGCGGAGGATCACGATGAGGGTGCCGAGGCCGCCAGCGCCGAGAACGACCACGGCCGGGCCGATCGGCACCTTCGAGAGATCGACCTGGGAGCGCTGCAGCACGAGGTAGGCGCCGGCGGCGACGATCAGGAGGGCACCGAGCCACCCATAGCTCGTGCTCCAGCCGCTCACCGAGGCGCTGAAGATTCCTGCCGATACGCCGTACCAGGGAAGGAACAGGCAGATCAGCGCCAGAACCCCCGCTCCAGCCACCCCCCAGTCCACCTGCGACAGCTTCTTGGCGTCGAATGAGGCCATCGGTCCACCCCCTGGGTTGGCAAGGTGCACATGATACCCGCCTCTCCTGTGCCGTGGCGTGATCTCACACCCGCTCATGCCCTGGCTCGGCCCCACACCACTGCCGCACCATCTCGGCCAGCACGTCGGTGACGCTTCGGAGCGAGGCCAGCTCCACCCATTCGCGAGCCGAGTGCAGACCGCCGCCCTTCACCCCGAAGACGACGGAGGGGATTCCGGCCTCCGACAGCAGGGCGGCATCGGTCCAGAACGCCACCGCCCCGATCTCGGCCGATCCGAGAACGCCCGTGCAGGCGCTCCGCAGTGCCTGCACGACGGCGGCCTCGACCGGCGTCGCCAGGGGCGCGTGGGCGAGACGCACCGAGACTTCGGCCGACCAGCGGGCGCCCTCGGCGCCGGCCCTCGCGGCGGCAACGGCGGCCTCCAGCTCGCCGGTGACCTCTGCCAGCGTCTCGCCGGGGACGGTGCGTCGTTCCACGAGGAGCCGGCAGGATTCGGGATAGGTGCTGGGCTCGCGGCCGCCCTCGATGAGCGAGGCGTGCAAGCTGCCCGTTCCGACCGCTGCGACGGCAGCTCGCCGCTGCAGGTCGTGCCCGAGCCGCTCGATCTCGACGAGCACGTGCCCCATCGCCACGATGGCGTCGACGCCGGTCACCGGATCCGAGCCGTGGGCGGCGACCCCGGTCGCCTCGATGTCGGCCCACACGAAGCCCTTGTGGACCGGGGCGATGAGATGACCCGTCGGCTCCAGCACGATGGCGGCATCGGCCGACCACTCCTCGAGGAGGGCTTGGCTCCCCTTGCTGTCGCCTTCCTCGTCGACGACGGCCGCCAGCACGAGGTCGCCGCCGAGCTCCATCTCGACGGCGGCCCGCGCCACGGCCATCGCCGCCACCAGGCCGGACTTCATGTCCTGTGCCCCTCGCCCGTAGAGGCGACCGTCGCGCACGACCGGCTGCAGCCCGTCGACCATGGAGGCGAGCCCGACGGTGTCGAGGTGGGCGTTCATCATGAGCGAGCGGCCGCCTCCCCTACCCGCCACGCGCCCGATGACGTTCTTGCGGCCGGGTGCCACCTCTTGGTAGCTGACGTCGACACCGGCCTCGGCGAGCCACGCACCCACGAAGTCGGCCAGCCGGCCCTCGCCGGCGGCCCCGGGGACGAGGTCGGGGTTCACCGAGTCGATCGAGACGAGTGCTGCCAGCAGCCCGCCCAGGGCGGTCTCGTCCATCACCGGAGCCTGCAGTGGAGGCGGCGATGCGGTGCTCGGCCGCCAGGGGTCGCCGCGACGGCGAGGAGAGGGCTCATCGGGCGGCACGGGCAACCGCCGGGACGGCGGGGCGGCGCTTGTTCGCATTGGCGCTCGTCGAGATGGCGCCGGCCGTCACGTGCTCGACGGCTGCCCGCGTGGCGCGTCCGAGGGCGCCGGCGCCCGTGATGGGGATGTCGTGGTCGCCGTGCAGCTCGAAGATCTTGGCCCCGAGGGCGGCAGCGAGCGCTCGTTGCTTGCGGGGGGCCACGAGGCGGTCCACCGTGGTGATGACGGCGGCGGCCGGAGCCGTGATCCCGCCCGCCCAGGGCCGGGCGTCGTAGTCGCTGAGGGCGCGGCCCGCCTCCACGATGCTGCCGATGTCGCCGCGGCGAAACTCTGCCGCCAGCCAGGAGCGGTAGGGGTCGAGCGAGGGCTCCTCGTCCACGGCCTGGCGCAGGACGCGCTGCACGACGCCGTCACCGGAGCCGTGCCGCAGACCGGCTTCGAGCAGGTTCAGGCTCCGCCACAACGCCCGCTCGCGGATGCCTTCTTTGAACTCGAGCGCCGTCGCCTCCAGCACGAGCCCGGCACAGGCCTCGGGATGGCGGTGCGCCAGCAGGAGGGCGACGGGCCCTCCCATCGAGTAGCCGACCACGACGGCGCGCTCGATGCCGAGCTGAGCCAAGAGGGCGGCGGCATCGTCGGCGCAGTCCTCCAGGCTGAAGGGCGCCACGCTCCGCAGGCCCCGACCGTGCCCGCGGTGGTCGAGGGCCATCACCCGGTAGGCGTCGCTGAGGGCCGGGTAGACCTGGAAGAAGTTGACGTCTGCGGTCGCCCCCCAACCGTGCAGGAGCAGCACGGCCGGCGCCTCGCCCCCGCTGTCGCGGACGAAGAGCTCGCCGATGCCGTCGACCGGCACGACGCAACCGGGCGGGAGGGGAGGCGGGATGGGAGCGCCGGCGGCGACGTCCAAGGGGCGCGTGAAACCCTGGATGCGCCGCAGCTCGGCCCGCACCGCCGGGCTGATGGCTGCAGCCCCGACGGCGACGGTCGCCCCCAGCCCGCCGACGGTGGCCACCGTTCGTCTCGCAGTACCCATGCCACGACCTCCTCGATCGACCGCGCAACCGAGAGTCGGGGCACGGCGGGCCGTTCGAACCGGGGGGCGGCCGGCGACGTCCCGCTCGGCCGCGAAGCGCCGAGCGCTGCTAGCGGTCAACCAGCCGGGGCGCCCCCGTCGGCGGCGTCGACGGGGCCTCCGAACGCCTCCTCTCGGCCGCCCAGCTGCCGTAGCCGAGGGCCGGGCCGGTGGCGGCTGCGGCCACCACGGCCGGCGCCGGCCGCAATAATCGCCCGATGACATGGATCTCGCCCGAGCCGCCCGATGACCCGCCAGCTCCCGACACCGGTGACATCCGGCCCATCCTGCAGGGCTACCTCGACCACCACCGGCTCACCCTGCTCCGCATCTGCGCCGGGTTGACCGCCGAGCAGTTGGCACGGCGCCCCGTGCCGCCCTCGACCCTCTCGCTCTTGGGGCTGGTGCGGCACATGAGGAAGGTCGAACGCGTCTGGCTGCGGATCCGCGCCGCCGGCGAGGAGATCGCGCCCCTCTACCCGAGCCTCGACGAGGACTTCGACGATCTCGACCCGTCCACCGCCGAGCAGGCGATCGCCGACCTGCAAGCCGAGTGGGCTGCCGGTGACGCCGCCGTCGCACCGCTGCCGCTCGAGCACCGCCTCGACGCCCGCGGCCAGGAGGTCTCGCTCGCTTCGGTCTACATCCACTTGGTGGAGGAGTGGGCTCGTCACGACGGGCACGCCGACTTGATCCGCCAGACCATCGACGGCGCCACCGGCCGCTGACGGTTGCGGATCCCGGCCGGGCTCTCGGAGGGCCGGCTGGGCTCTCGGAGGGCCGGCTGGGCTCTCGGGCTCTCGGAGCGCCGGCTGGGCTCTCGGAGCGCCGAGCTCGGGCGTCTCGGCGGCTAAGCCGGCCGACTTCGATCGCGCGGGGTGCTCGAGGCCGACTGGGTGGCCGGCTCCGGCTCGACGACGTGAAAGGCGACACGCCAGACGAGGGTGTCGTCGGCGATGGGACCGGCATGAGCTGCCCGCTGCCGCAGCGCCTCCCGGTCCGTCTCGCCGCAGCGGCGCACGTCGCCTGCGCCGATTGAGGCGAAGGGCAGCAGCTCGACGGAATCGACCTCGATCAGCGCCGGGCCGACGGGGTAGCGGCCGCCCACCCGCACCTTCGCCCGGCGCCACAGGCGGACCGAGACGGTGATGTCGCCGGCGATCACCCGCTCTCGTAGTTCCCGGCTGAACTCCACTCGAGCTGAGGTTAGATCCCGGGCGCCCGGAGGGCCCGGGGGGCTCGCCTGCCCTCAGCGCATCCCGTAGCTCCGGACGACGCCGAACTCGTAGATGATCCGGCCCTCGTCGATCATCGTGTGCCGGAAGGCGTCCTCGTCGACGTCTCCGCCGAACCAGCTGAGGGGGCCGCTCGGGCGGTCCTGCATGAAGCGGAAGAGCTGCACGCTCTGTTCCGGCACCGCCGGACCCTCGAGGATGGTCACCCTCGTCTCGAGTCCCAGCCAGGAGAAACCCTCGTCGAAGACGAACAGCGTGCAGCGAGGGTCGCGGCGGAGGCGCCCGGTGCGCACGCGGTCCTGCGTGCCGCTGCTCCAGAGCTTGCCGTCGACGAGAGCGACGGCGACATGCGCCAGTTTCGGGAAGCCGTCGTCGCCGACGGTGACCATGGCCGCCCGGTGAAAGGCGCTCCAGGAAGGCGGCATCCTCAAGCGAAAGAGCCATTGCCGGAGGGTAGACGAACACCGGCGGCAGATGCCGGGCGGCGCTCGCTCCGCTCGCTCGAGGGTCCCGAAAATCGGCCGCTCGGTCGTTCAGGCGGTGCGACCCCGATCGGCCGCCGGGGCGGCTTCGCCCTCTTCGCCCCGCCTCGGCCCCTTGATGCGGCCGAGGGCGCCCAGCCCGGCGCGCAAGCCGGCCAGCTCGGCCGGTGAGAGCATCTCGCCCAGCTCGGCATCGACCGCCTCGATGGCCGAGCGAACGGCCGCCGCGGCCGCCCGCCCCCGCTCGGTGAGCTCGATCGTCATCCGCCGCCGGTCCTCCGCGTTGACCTCCCGCCTGAGGTAGCCGCGCAGCACGAGGGTGTCGATGAGCTGGCTGGCGGCCTGCTTGCTGACCTCGAGGCCCTCGATCAGCTCTGCCGCCGACCCGCCCCAGTTGGCCATCCCCCCGAGCACGAAGGGTCCGTTGCGGGGAAGGTCGTCGATGCCGTCCGCCGCCAGGCGCGCCCTGATGGCCCGGGCGTAACTACCGCGGGCTGCCCGCAGGAGAGCGGGAATCGGCCCCTCGTCCTCGTGCGGCGGCGGCGTCACGTCCGGAGCGTATGTCGCTCGGGCGCTCAGGTGTCGTACTCGTCGTGGCGTCGCACCCAGAACTGCGGGTCGCCAACGGGCTCGTCGCGCCCCTTCGGCACGAGGTCGAGGATCTGGTAGGTGCCGTTGATCATGTCGATGCCGCGGGCGTAGGCGGAGTAGGTGTGAAAGATGGCACCGCTCTCGTCGGTCGTGAAGACGCTGAGGCCCTCGCGCTCTCCGAGACCGGGCTCGGGCGATCCGTAGTTGTAGACGGCGGTGTCGCCGGCCAGCGCCTCGGGGGCGAACGACACGCCGAAGTCGTCGTTGAAGTCCGAGCCGAACGACGAGACCCACGGGAACGTCCACCCCATGCGCTCCTTGTAGGCGGCGATCTTGGCGAGCGGGGCACGCGAGACGGCCGTCAGCGTCACGTCGCGGGCGTGCAGGTGGACGGGCGCCCCCTCGAAGTTGTCCGCCCAGAACGAGCAGTGCGGGCATCCCTCGTCCCAGCTGGGGTCGAACATGAAGTGATAGACGAAAAGCTGGCTGCGGCCGTCGAAGAGGTCCGCCAGCGTCCGAGGTCCCCCCGGTGCCTCGAAGGTGTAGGCCTTCGAGACCGCCTCCCACGGCAGGTCGCGCCGCTGCTGGGCCAGCCCCTCGCGCTGGCGGGAGAACTCCTTCTCGCGGGCGAGGAACGCCCGCCGTGCCTCCAGCCACTCGGCATGCGGCACGACCGTGTGTTGCGTCATTGCGGACCTCGCTCTCCCCGTGCGCTCGCCGCTGGGCGCCGACGCGCTCTCGTGCTCCGTGAAGGACATTCAACCGATCCGTTTACTATCACCCTGCGGTAGTAAGGTCAACAAGATGGTTGAAGATCAGGTTCTCGACCGAACCTATGCCGCCCTGGCGGACCCGACGAGGCGGGCGCTCCTCGTCATGCTGCGCGGCGGTGAGGCCCGCATCACCGACCTGGCACGACCGCTGCCGATGACCTTCGCCGGCGTCTCACGCCACGTCGGCGTCCTCGAGGCGGCCGGGCTCGTGCGCCGCGAGGTGCGCGGCCGCGACCACTGGCTCTCGCTGCAGTCCGAGGCGCTCACCGAGGCCGAGCACTGGATCAACGAGCAGACGTCGTTCTGGACGGAGCGGACGGATCTGCTGGCGGCCCGACTCGGGCGAGGAGAGCGGCGCACATGAGCGGGGAGGCGCCGGCCGCCGTCGTGCGGCGCCTCCTGCCGGCTCCTCCCGACGTCGTCTACGACGAGTGGCTGAATCCCGAAGGGATGACGGAGTGGATGTGCCCGGCGCCGGCCCGCCTCACCGGCATCAGCCTGGATCCCCGAGTCGGTGGCCGCATCCGCCTCGAGATCGACGACGAGGGTTTCGTACTGTCGGTCACGGGCGAGTACCTGCAGCTGGAGCGGCCGCGGCGACTGAGCTTCACCTGGACGAGCTCGACGTGGGGCTCCGAGGAGCCCGAGAGCGTGGTGACCGTCGTGCTGGAACCGCACGGGGACGCCGAGACGCTCATGACCATCCATCATGCGCAGCTGCCGCCAAGCGTCCTCGACGGTCACGAGGCGGGCTGGAGGCTCATCGCCGCCCAGCTGGAGAGCCGGCTGCAGCGACCTCGGCCCTCACCATGACCGGGAGGCTCGTGGCGGCGGGCCCGCCTCGGCGGCGTGCCCCTCAGGGTGTACGGGGCGGTCCGGCCGGCTTCTCCCCGAGTGAGGCGAGGAGCTTGCGCATGAGGTCGTTCAGCTGGCGCTTCTCGCCACGGCTGAGGCGGCCGAGGAGCTCTCGCTCGCGGGCCGCCTGCACGTTGATGTAGTTGTCGAGGCGTTCCCGGCCCTTCGGCGTCATCTCGACGAGCTTGCCGCGGCGGTCGGCCGGATCGGGCAGGCGGGCAACGAGGCCGGAAGCCTCCAGCTTGTCGAGCTGATTCGTCATCGTGCCGGTCGAGACGAGGAGGCTCTTTGCGAGCGCACCTTGGCTGCGGAAGCCCCGCGTGAGGTGGAGCAGGATCTTGAGCTCGCCGTGGGCGAGCCCGACCTGGTCCCGCGTGTCGACAGCGGCCCGCTCGAGATAGCGCTGTGCCTTCTCGACCCGCGAGACGATCGCCTCCACGTCCTCGTCGATCACCGGCCAGGCGTGCGCCGCCCAGCGAGCGTGCGTATCAAAGTCGTCGTCCTCGCAGGCGTTCTCAACCTCAACCGCCGAGGGAGAGCCTGCTCTGCGGCTGCGCTTTCCCGGTTCCTCGCTCATCGCTCCTCCATCGTACCGAAAAAACACTTGACACGCAGTTGCTTGCCATCCAGTTGCTTGTGGTCCAGTTGCTTGACATCAAGCTGTTGTTCAAGTAGCTTGTCATCAAGCGAGTCAGGAGGCGTCCCGTGTTCCCCATGTCACTGCCCGATCTTGCAAATGCCCACCAGCGGGACATCGACCGGCAGCTCGAGCGCGCCGCCCTGGCTCAGCGTGGCGAGCCCGTCGCTTCGACGGACGCCGTCTCGAGCCTGCTCGCCGCATTTCGACGCCTCGCTCTTCGCCGGCCGGTCGCCACTGTGTGCGGGGCCTTCGAGCTGGCGAGGAAGCCGCTGCCGCTCCTTGCCTCGGGGCGCCGTGTCACGGCGAGCCCCGCAGCCTTCGCCGCCGAGGGCGACGAGGGATGCCCGCAGTGCGGCGCCGTCGCCGGATGAAACAGGGGCGGGCCCGCCCGCCCGTCGGGGTCGTCCCGCCGTCTCAGCCGGTGAGGCCGTGGCGGTGGGCGTAGGCGGCCGCCTGTGCCCGGTCCCGGCTCTGCGTCTTGGCGAAGATGCGGTTGATGTGGGTCTTGACGGTGGCCTCGCCGACATAGAGGCGGGCGGCGATCTCGGTGTTGGAGAGGCCCTCGGCGATGAGGGCGAGCACCTCGCCCTCACGCTCGGTGAGGCCGTCGGGGAGGGCCGCCGGCCGCGCAGGCCGGCTCTGCACCATCTGGACGAGACGCGCCTGCACGGCGGGGTCGAGCAGTGAGAGGCCGGCGGCGGCCGCCTCGAGGGCTCGGCCGATGTCGTCGCGTCCGGCGTCCTTCGTGAGGAACCCGATGGCGCCGGCCGAGAGGGCAGACATCACGGACTCGTCGTCGGCATAGGTCGTGAGCACGACGACCTGGGTGGCCGGGTGGCGGGAGCGGATCGTGGCGGTTGCCTCCACGCCGTCCATGCGCGGCATGCGAAGGTCCATGAGGATGACGTCCGGCTCATGCTCGCCGGCGAGGCTGACCGCCTCGGCGCCGTCGGCGGCGGCCCCCACGACCTCGACCCCGGGCAGGCTGCCGACGATGGTGACGAGACCGTCACGGACGACCCGCTGGTCGTCGGCGACGAGGACCTTCATGCCGGCAGTCTCGCCGAGACCCGCCAGCCCTGCTGGAGGGGCCCGGCATCGATCGTGCCGTCGAGGAGCTTGATCCGCTCCGAGATGCCCTGCAGCCCGTAGCCGCCACCCGAGTCGGCGAGGGCACCCGGCGGCTCCGAGCCCGCCCCGTTCAGCACCTCGAGGGTGACGCTGCCGGCCTCGAAGGCGAGCCGGACCGACACCGTTGCCCCCGGGGCGTGTTTCGTGGCGTTCGTGATCGACTCCTGCGCCGCCCGGAAGAGCGCCACGACGGCCTCCGAGCCGAGGGGTCGCACCTCGCCGGACACGACGAGATCGGCCTCGCAGCGCCGGCAGAGGGCCGCCAGCTGCTCGACGAGGGGGGCGGAGTCCTCCCGGAGTGCGCTCACGGCGCGGCGTGCCTCCTCGAGGCCCTCCCCCGCCAGGGACTTCGTGCGCTTCAGCCCCTCGCGCATCTCGGTGGACTTCTCGGGACCGGCGTCGTAGATGGTCGTGAGGGCTTCGAGCTGCACCGAGAGGGCCCCGAGGGTGTGGGCGAGGACGTCGTGGATCTCGCGGGCGAGGCGGTTGCGCTCGGCGAGCACCTCGGAGCGGGCGTGCTCGAGCTCGGCGCGTTCGCGCTCCACGGCCACGAGGGCAGCCTGCTCGACGCGCTCGATCATCTGGCGGCGGCTCACCCCGAGCACGAGGCCGGCGAGGGCGGCGGCCGCTCCTCCGACGACGAGGGAGCCCGGGCGATCCCGGATGAGGGCCGCCAGGAGCACGACGGCGGGCCCGGCAGCAGCGAGACCGAGGGCGACGGGGAGCTCGAACTGGAAGCTGGCGAGGAAGGCGGCGGCGCCGACGAAGGTGAGGGCGACCGGCGCCAGGGCGGCGAGGGCCCCGCCGACGGCGCCCATCGACACGAGCAGGGCGGCCCGCAGCCAGCTGCGGCGGCCGACGCCGAACGACCACAGGATCCACGAGGAGGCGGCGGCGACGAGGAGCACCCAGACGGCAAGATGCGCCCCGGCAAAGCCGGGGCGCTCCTCGCTGAATGTCGCCCAGGAGAGGAGGACGAGCCCGGCGAGCCGGATGACGGTCGCCGTGGCGGACTCGCCCACTCGGTCACGACTGACGCTCACGAGCACCCATCATGATGGCTGTGGCGAACGACGGCCGCCTCGCCGGCGCCGGAGCCGGCCCGTCGGTCTGAAGGGCCCGGCGGCGGAGCGCCAGGACGGAGCTGCGGCCGAGCACCTCGCCGGCGGCCATCAGGATGAGGCAGGCGACCCAGGCCTCGCCGGAGGTGATGCCGTGTGTGGCACTGAAGCGCCCGATGGCGCCCTCCCCGCCGTGGGTGACGTAGAGGGTGAAGGCGAGGCGGGCCCCGATGCCGAGCACCCAGAGGAGGGCGGCCACCGGTCCGGCCTTGGCGAACGGCTCGCCCTTGGCGTTGCGGTAGACGGCGGTGGAGAGGGCGCAGCCGATCCCGAGCGCCAAGCCGAGGCCGGCACCGCAGAGGGCGAGGACGAGATTGTTCCCCGCCGTCGGGATGCCGTGCAGGTAGCTGCTGGCGACATAGGCCATGACGGCGAAGGGGAGCACGAGTGTGAACGTCGTCAGGCGCCGCCCACGCACCTGCAGCACGACGAGCCCGATGAAGAGAGCGTTGATGAGGTAGTCGCTGGTGGTCATGACGTCAGTGTCGGCCAGAAGGGTCGTTTTGGCGTCAATCCCGGGGTGGATCGCCGGGTGGATCGTTCTCCACCCGGCGCCCTCTCGCCGTCCCGAGCCAGCGCGGCTCACGGCGGCGGCGTGACCGCCCGACCGGCTCGGGCGAGCGCGTCCTCCGCCTCGGCCGCCAGCAGCCCGACGAGGTCGGCGGCGGGAACCACCGCCGTGATGAGGTCGATCGCCTCGCTCGCCCAGACCGGCGCCACACTCGGGTCATCGCGGTCGGCCGCCGCCCGGAAGGAGGCCTTGACGTCCTCGTCAGCGGCGAGCTCGGCATCACGACCGCGCCAGCGATCGAGGAAGGCGTTGCGCAGCGTGCGGGCCGGGTACCGCTCCGGCCAGGGGGCGTCGCGGGCGATGTCGAGGATGCGGCTCCGCTCGGTGTCGTCGCCTCGCCCCTCGATGATCGCCTTCGTGGCGCCGGCCGTGATGAGCGCCTCGCCCGTCGCCTCGAAACGGGTGCCGACGAGCGCCCCGGCCGCCCCGAGCACGAGGGCGGCGGCGACCCCGCGTCCGTCCGCCAGCCCACCGGCCGCCAGCACGGGCCTCGGGCCGGCGAGGTCGACCACGATCGGCACGAACGGGAACGTGGCGCGTCGCCCGCTGTGGCCGCCCGCCTCGGAGCCTTGCGCCACGATGACATCCGCCCCGATCTCCATGGCCGTTTCCGCCTCGTCGAGGTCGGTCACCTGCACGATGAGGCGGACGCCGGCCTCCCGCACCGGCTCGGTGAGGGGGACGGGATCGCCGAAGGACAGCATGACGGCGTGAGGTCGATACTCGAGGGCCTGCTCGACGACCTCGACGGTGGCCGACCAGGAGAGAAACCCGACGCCCCACGGCTTGTCGGTCCCCTCGGCGACGATCGCCAACTCCCGCTCGAGCCAGGCGGGCTCCCCCCGACCGCCTCCGACGAGCCCGAGACCGCCGCCGTTGGAGACGGCGGCAGCGAGCGCCCCGCCCGCCACGCCCCCCATCGGCGCGAGGGCGATCGGATGCTCGAGGGCGAACAACTCGGTGAAGGTCGTACGCAGTGCCATGTGCCCCATGCTGGCATCTCGTGGCGCACCGTCGCTCGATCGCCGATCCCCGACCGGGCTCGGCGAGAGGCCGACCGCTCCCTCCGAGATCCACGCTGCCCACGAGACCCAGGCACGGCTGAGCAGAGGCGGGATCGCCGACGCGTTTCCCGCCGGGAGGTGTCTCACTGACCTATGGTCAACGAGCCGTCGGCTGACCGGCCGCCGGCACATCGAAAGAGGGACTGCCATGACGATCACCCCGGCAAAGTTCGTGCACGTCGTCTACCGGACGCGTCGCTTCGACGAGATGCTGGACTGGTACAAGACCGTCTTCGGCGCCCGCGTGCAGTACCAGGACCCCGCCCTCGCCTTCCTCACCTACGACGACGAGCACCACCGCTTCGCCTTCGCCAACATGGACGTCCTCGACCCGGCCGGCAGCGGCCCGGACGACCGCGGGCCGATCGGCGTCGACCACGTCGCCTACACCTACGCCTCACTCGCCGATCTCTTCGACCACTATGCCGAGCTGAAGGCGAAGGGGATCACCCCGTATTGGTGCGTCCACCACGGCATCACCGTGTCGATGTACTACGGGGACCCCGACGGCAATCAGATGGAGTTCCAGGTCGACTGCTTCGCCGACAACGAAGAGGCCAACGCCTTCATGTACCGCTCCTTCGCCACGAACCCGATCGGGGTCGAGTTCGCTCCCGACGACTGGCTCGCCGACCTCCGCTCGGGTACGCCCGCCGCCGACATCCTCGCTCGCAAGACCGACCTGCCCGTCTCACCGCTCCGCAACGCCAGATCGGCCGGGTTCGAGGTTCGCGCCGGCTGATCCGAGCCGGTACGGCTCAGACGGTGTGAGGAACGAACTTGTTCGTAGCGAACAAGTTCGTTAGGATCCTTCCATGCCGACTGCGACGACCTCCGGAAGCCGCCGGGAACGACCGGCCAAGCCCGCCCTGAGCAGGGAAGGCATCATCGCGGCGGCCGTTGCCGTCATGCGGGCGGAGGGCCTCGAGCACGTCACGATGCGGCGATTGGCAGCCGAGCTCGACACGGGGCCCGCCTCCCTCTACGTCTACGTCCGCAACACCGACGAGCTGCATGCCGCCGTGCTCGACGAGATGCTGGCGCTGGTGGGCTTCGTGCCGGACGCCGCGCCCGCCCAATGGGACACCACCGTCGTTGCCGTCTTGTCGTCCTACACCTCCATCCTCGTCGAGCACCCCGGCCTCGCCCGCTCGGCCCTCGTGACGAGGCCCTCCGGGCCGAGCTACCTGGCGCTCGTGGAACGCCTGCTGAGCCTGCTCCGGGCGGGCGGCGTCCCCGACGGCCAGGCGGCCTGGGGGATCGATCTCCTCCTCCTCTTCGCCACCTCCATCGCCCTCGAGCACGGCACCCGCCGCCAGCTCACGGGAGGCGACGAGGACGAGGAGGCGCTGGGGCGGGCGATCCGGCAGGCGAGCCCAGACACCTGCCCGACCATCGTCGCCTTGGGCGACGACCTGCTCTCCGGAACGCCGGAAGCCCGCTTCGGCTGGCACGTCCGGGTCCTCCTCGCCGGCATGGCGGCGACGCCGCGTCCGGCTCCCGAGGGAGGCCCTGAGAGGATCGAGTCGTCGTGACCGAGCCCGCCACGCTCGTCGCCGGCGACGCCGCGAGAACGTCGTCAGAGGAGGCGGCCGACCCGAGCCGCCTCGACCGCCGCCTGCGGGCGATCCTCGCCGTCGTGCTCATCGCCGACATCCTCGATCTCATGGACTCGACGATCACGAACATCGCCGCCCCCTCCATCGCCCGCGACCTCGGGGGCGGCGAGTGGCTGATCAAGTGGCTGGGCGCCGGCTATGCCCTCGCCATCGGGGTGCTCCTCGTCGTCGGCGGCCGGCTCGGCGACCGCTACGGGAAGCGGCGCATCTTCCTCGTCGGGATCACGGGCTTCACGCTCGCTTCGGCCCTGTGCGGGCTCTCGGTCGACCCCACCATGATCATCCTCGGACGCCTCGTGCAGGGGAGTTTCGGAGCGCTCATGATCCCGCAGGGGATCAGCGTCCTCATGGCGACGTTCTCCAGAGCGCAGCTGCCGAGGGCCGTCAGCGCCTTTGGGCCTGCCATGGGCGTCGCCGCCGTGCTCGGACCCATCGTCGCCGGTTTCATCATTTCGGCGAACATCGCCGGCTTGCACTGGCGACCCGTCTTCCTGATCAACATCGTCCTCGGCCTGACCGGGCTGCTGGCGGCTCTCCGGCTGCTCCCCCACGACGAACCCGTCTCCCACGAGAGCATCGACGCCGTCGGTGCCCTGCTGCTCGCCTCCACCATGCTCGCCCTCATCTTCGGCCTCGTGCAGGGCTCCACCGACGGCTGGACGGCCCTTCCGGCCGGCAGCCTGCTCGGCGGCGTCGTCCTCTTCGGCGCCTTCGCCGTGCGCCAGCGCCGGGCCGTCAACCCGCTCATCACGCCGTCGCTGCTGAAGAACCGGGGCTTCACGGCCGGACTCGTGCTCGGCCTCGGCTTCTTTGCCGCCGTCAGCGGTCTCGCCTACGTGATCTCCTTGTTCTTCCAGCTCGTGCTCCACCTGAGCGCCTCGCGGGCCGCCATCGGGCTCGCACCGGTCATGGTCGGCATCATCGCCGCCTCCATCGTCTGCCGGCCGCTCCTCACCGTCCTCGGGCGCCGTCTCGTCGTCATCGGCCTGGCGACGACGTTGCTCGGCACGTGCGGCCTCTTCGTGACCGTCCTCGTCGAGGGCATCTCGGTCACGCCGTGGCTGACCGCCCCGTCACTGCTCGTCCTCGGCGCCGGGATGGGCGCCTGTTTCAGCACCATCTACGAAGTCGCCCTCGGCGAGGTCACCCACGAGGAGGCCGGAAGCGCCAGCGGCTCCCTCAGCGCCGTGCAGCAGCTGGCGACGGCCATCGGATCGGCCCTCGTCACGACCGTCTTCTTCAGCGTCCTGCGCCACAGCGGCGGAGCGAGAGCCCTCACCGTCAGCGTCGCCGTCGTGGCCGGCGTCATCGTCGTCTGCCTCGGGCTCGTCTGGCTGCTGCCGCGGGCGGCGCCCGTCGAGGAGATGGGCTTCGTTACGGCGGGCGACACCGGAGCAGGCCCGGCGGCAGTGATGGACGGAGCACCGGTCTGAGCGATGAACCGGTCCGGATCAGACCGGCCGTGACGAGCGAGCCGACCCGGGGCGCCTACGGTGAGAGGGCGCGCCGCAAGAGACGTTGAGGCGCTCATCCAGACGAAAGGTTTCCGTGGCGACAACGGCAGGTACCGGCTCACCGAGCGCTGACCAACGACTCGGTCCCCGAATCACTCGCAGTCTGTTGGACCGGCTGGCGGCTCGCGTCGCCACGACAGGGCACAGAGAGCAGCTGCCGATCGAGATGACGGCGACGGGCGACATACTCGGCTACGTCCCGCGCTGCACAGCGGACGACGTGGCGGCGGGGGCCGAGGTCGCACGCAGAGCGCAACGCGACTGGCAGCGGCTCTCCATCACCGATCGATCGAACGTGTTGCTCCGTTTCGCCGAGCTCGTGCTCGACCGGCAGGACGAAGTGCTCGACCTGATTCAGCTCGAGAACGGCAAGGCACGCCGGCATGCTTTCGAGGAGGTCATCGACGTCGCGCAGGTGAGCCGGTACTACGCACGCACCGCCGCCGGATACCTGCGGCCACACCGTCGTGCCGGCGCCCTACCGGTGCTCACGCGGACCTGGGAGTACCACCAGCCGAAGGGTCTGGTCGCCGTGATCTCGCCGTGGAACTACCCGCTGACGCTCGGTATCAGCGACGCTCTCCCTGCGCTCGTCGCCGGCAGCGCCGTCATCGCCAAACCGGACAAGCAGACGCCGTACTCAACCCTCTGGGCGGCCGAGCTCATGGAAGAGGCCGGACTGCCGCCGGGCGTGCTGCAGGTTGTGACCGGCTCCGGCGACGACCTCGGGACGTCCCTCATCGAGCTCAGCGACTTCCTGATGTTCACCGGCAGCACCCGCGTCGGGCGCATCGTGGCCGCGCAGGCCGCCGAGCGGCTCATCGACTACTCGATGGAACTCGGGGGCAAGAACGCCATCCTCATCCTCGCGGATGCGGATCTCGGCAAGGCCGTACCGGGGGCGGTGCGTGCAGCGTTTTCCAGCACCGGCCAGCTCTGCATCTCGATGGAGCGAATGTATGTCGACACGGCGATCTGGGATGAGTTCGTCCCGCGATTTGTGGCGGCTACCGGGTCGCTCCGGCTGGCGCATTCCCTCGATTACAAGCCCGACATGGGCTCGCTGATATCGGCCGGGCAGCTGGATGCCGTCGTTCGCCACGTGAACGACGCCATCGACAAGGGCGCCACGCTGCTCGCCGGTGGCAACGCGCGACCCGATAGAGGTCCTTACTTCTTCGAGCCGACCGTCCTCACGAACACATCGCCCGACATGACCCTTTACTGCGAGGAGACCTTCGGGCCCGTCATCTCGCTCTACCGCGTGAGCGGCGCGGACGAGGCAATCGCGCGAGCCAACGACAGCAACTACGGGCTGAATTTCTCGGTCTGGACGAAGGACACCGCAAAGGGGCGTCGCATCGCCAGCCAGCTGCAGGTCGGAAGCGTCAACATCAACGAAGCGTATGCGGCCAGCTGGGGATCGGTCGATGCCCCCATGGGTGGCTGGAAGGACTCTGGCGTGGGGAGCAGGCATGGCGAGCACGGGATCCTCAAGTACACCAACTCGCAAACGGTTTCGATCCAGCGACTCATGCCAATCGCCCCTCCGAACTTCGTGTCAGCGAGGGCGTATGCGAAGGCAATGACCGTGGCGATGCGGATCCTTCAGCGCCTGCCCGGCCACAAATAGAGGGTGCCACACAGCCACTCGGAACGACCGCCCGACGAGGCGCCCCGCCGGCTGATCGCGATGATCGCCTGGATCGACGTCAGGTGCCCGAGACAGGTTGGGCCATCCGCTCATGCGGCTTGCGCTCGCGCCGGTAGGTAGCCAAGAACTCTCGGTAGAGGCCGTCGTAGAGGGCGTGCTTCGAGGGGTCGGGCTCGAAGCGTCCCGCAGCCGGTATCCGGTCGCACATCTCCTCAAAGGTGACGCTCTTCAAGGCCGTCGCCGCCAGCATCCCCGCCCCTCGGGCGTTGGCGTTCACGGGATCCTTGACCGCCTCGATTGTCCGGTTGAGGATGTCGGCGTAGATCTGGCACCACGCGCTCGAACGGGCGCCGCCGCCGATGAAACGGATGGGGTCCAAGCGCCGACGTGTGAACCGCTCGACCGCCTCCAGTAGCCAACGCGAGTTCAGCGCGACACCCTCGAACACCGCTCGGATGAGGTCTGCGCGTGTGCTCGACAACGACACGTGATGGAAGCCACCTCGAATCGAGGCGTTCTCCACCGGCGTCCGCTCACCATAGAGCCACGGCGTGAACAACACGGCGCCGCCACCGGGCGCCGACGACTCCACGAGTCTGTCGAAGTTCCGGTAAGCCTCGGAGCGCACCGCCGCCAGCGAGTCAGCCGGCATCAGATCGTCATCAGCGAGAAAGATCCGGTCCCGCAGGAACGTGAGGCACGCCCCGGCCGCTTCCTGCTCGTTGGCTACGAAGTAACGCCCGGGGATCGCCGAGGGCAGCGAGGCGATGTTGTGAAACAAGTCGGTCCGCTTGAATGGCACGTGGCAGGTCAGCCACGAGGATGTTCCGACGTAGAGATGAGCCTGATAGTCGCGCGTCGCACCGGAGCCGATCGCGGCGGACTGAACGTCGGGCGTCCCGACGACCACGGGGATGCCTTCGGGAACGCCGAGATCCGAGGCCGCCGATCGCGTCAGCGGGCCGAGGATCTCGCTGGCGGGCAGGAGGTCGGGGAGCTTCTCTCGGGCCACTCCGACGGTTCGCAACAACGCAGGGTCGTAGCGGACTCGCAAAGGATCGCGATTGTCGGTCACCCAGTGGAGGGCGATCGAGTCGAAGGACGCGGCGGCTCGGCCCGTCAGCCGCAGGTTCAGGTAGTCCTTCGGCTCCAGGAACACGGCAGTGTCCCGGTAGGTGAGAGGCTCCTCCTCCCGCAGCCAGAGGATGTGAGCGATCGGGTCCTTCCCGCTCTTGCCAGGCGCGCCGCCCGTCAGGCGGATCCATCGGAGAAGCTTCGATCCTCCGTACCCCTGGACGTTCAGCAGCCCTCGGCTGACCCTGGCCACGTGCTCGGCTCCGCGTGTGTCCATCCAGATGATGGCGTTTCGAAGCGGCCTTCCTCCGCCGTCGACGGCCACGGTTCCCGACCATTGCGCCGTGGCGGACACGGCCGCCACAGAGTCCACCGGCACGAGCCCGTGCTCGAGCAAGCGACGTGACACCCGGCCGATGACCTCCCACCACTGATCGGGGTCCTGTTCGGCCCCACCTCCGGGAAGCAGCGTGGGAGCGGTTTCTTCCTCCTCGTAGGCGATGACCTCGCCTCGCGTGGACACGAGGGCGATCTTGCATGCTGACGTACCGAGGTCGATGGCGAGAATGTGCTGGGACCGGGCGGCGCCCTCGCTCATCTCAGGCCGCTGTCTTCTCGGATGGCTCCGAGAGGCGGGCCGGCAGTCGCGTGGTCAGCAAGAGCCCGATGCAGGCGGCGATCGCCAGGGCGACCAATGCAAGATCGGGCCTCGACATGAATGCCTGAGTGGTGAGCGCGAGCACGACACCACCGAGGTTGCCGGCGAGCATGAGAAACCCCACGGCGCCGCCCTGGCGTTCAGGTCCAGCGTGCAACTCCGACCAGTCCAGCGTGACCGGGAGGCTCGTCATCAGGACGAAGCCCTCGACGAACAGCCATATCCCGATCCAGGCGACTCCGTGAGTGGCAGCGATCGCCAGGAAACACACAGCCGATAGACCGGTCGCCGCCGACAGCATGGCCCGCCGGCGGTTCCTCGACGCGATAGCGGGCGGCAGCAGGCCGGCCCCGAGGATGCCCGCGAAGGTCATCAACGCGACGAGGTTGCCCGCCGCTGAACCCTCGTGGAAGTGGTTGAGGATCGTCTCCAGCCAGGTGGCCACGGCGTTGTAGATGCCCATCCCGACGAAGAGCAAGCCGGCGAGCACCCACATGAAGCGATCGCGCCGCAGCCACCCGAGTGCCACCGACGTCGAGGGGTTGTCCGGGTAGGCGGCCGGCGTTCGCAGCGCCACCAGCATCCACGCGGCAGCGATCAGCGCGGGCACGACCTGCACGGCGAGCAGCAATCGCAGGCCGCCGGCGTCGAAGAGCGGCCCCCCGGTGAGCATTGCGGCGAGGATGCCGAGAAACAGCGAAACGCTGCCGATCGAGATCGCCGTAGCCCGCTCAGCCGGCGGGAAGTGCCGGGCCGCAATCTTCGTGATGGCGTTCAGCACCAGCGGCTGCCCTGCTGCGATGACGACCTGTCCGGACAACTGCACGGCAAACGAGGTCGGCCCCGCCAGCCGGACGAGCGCACCCGCGGCAGTGAGTGCGGCACCCGTCCCGAGCGCCCTCTTGAAGCTGCCGTCCAGCCACCGCCCCGTCGGCAACCCGAGCACGATGTAGACGAACGGGAAGATGATGGCCAGGTCTCCCGTGGCGCCGCTCGACACATGCATCACCCGAGCGGTCTGCGTCGTGATCGGGGCGAAGGTCAGCCAGAGCAGCTGAGTGCTCCCGGCCAGCAGGCCGTAGCCCGCCAAGATCATCCACCGGTTCATGCCAGGGCGACGCCTGCCGGGGGGCGGCCGCTCCTCGGAGCGCAGCGATCGGTGCTGGGTCGACCGTGTCCGGCTCATCACCGACGCCGCCTCGTCCTGCTAGATCCCGGGGCCCTGGCCGGCCGGCGCCGTGCTCGACTGGGCGCTCTCTGGTGGCGGGCCCTCGCCGGGCCGGCGCCGCCGCAGCAGCGCCGTGGCGACGAGCAAGACGAACCCGACGATGAGGGCCAGCAGCGGCACGGTGGTTCCGAGCAGGTTCAGAGCGGACGAGTCATTCCTCGCTTCGTGAATCGTGGCCTGGAGCGTCTGCGGCGAATCGGAGTAGACGAACAGGGACACCGTCGCGATCGGCACCGCGACTCCGAGCAGGCTCGCCGGCAACTCGACCGCCCGCGTCTCGGTTGCCTGCAGGTCCACCACGACTCCGTCGCGTGGTGACACCCAGTACGTGAAGTTGGAAGCGTAGGTGTATGCGAGTGGAATCACGTTTGGGAGCTTCGCGAAGGCGGACCCGAGCCGAGCGATCTCCGCGGCCGGCAGGTGCAGTCGCCCCACGAGCGCCGGGATGTCGGCCTTGGGCACCCCCCGTGGCAAGGAGGCCAGCTCCTGGGTGTCGGTGATCAGCGCAGGCGCCGTCTTCTGATCGAAGACGTAGGTTTCGAAGCCGAGGGCGTAGCTCCGGGTTCCGGCCGCAGTCGGGACGGGAACGCTCGTCGCGGTGCCGGCGAAGCGGAGCGTCGTCGTCTTGCCCGTGTCTTGTACCCAGCCGGTGTAGTCCTGTCGCGCCGTTCCGATCGGGAAGCTGACCGTGAGCCCGCGTGCCGCTGTGAGTCCCGACCCCGAGATCGATGCCGTCGGAGCGAGCGTCGTTCGGTTCACCGCGTAGTGGTTGTCGAGCCCCGGGAGCGACGTCCCGGCCGCGCTCCCGGTCACCCGGTAATCGACAACCGCCGCAGAGCCGTTCGCGTTCAGCACGCGGACGGTCTCTTTGATCTGCAACGGAAGATCACTGAGGAGCAACGGCGCCGTCGAGCCCGGCGCCAGGGCAGCCTGGTTGAGCAGCACTCGGGCTGTCCCCTGGTAGACGTTCGTCGTGTTCGTGTCGGCGGGCAGCTTTTCAGCTGCGGGCAGCACCGCGAAGCGGACGACGCCCGCCGCCGCGATGAGCAGGACCCCGAGGAGCGCCAATGCAATACGCACCCGACTCGTGCGGTGCGCGGCACGCCTACCTTGCTTCTGCCTCCGGCGCCGCTTCGGGGCACCCTGCAGGTCGTCAACCGGGTCTCGACGGGCCTCCTTCAGCAAGACGGCCATGGCTCTCCCTCTCAGACATCTCGCTCCTCTACGGCATCTGGCTCTTCGGTCATCAGTGTCGACCTCGGCTCGGTAAGCGCCAGGGTCTTTGGTCCATTTCTGGACGCCAGGGACGGTGCGACCCGCCCGGGGCGCCGAGCGCGAGTGAAGGCCCGACGATCGCGACGGGGATGAAACCTGCGAGAATGCCGGACAGCAATTGCAGGCGTCCGGCAGTTCTCGATCCGCAGCGTGGCGGGGGCGTTCGACGACGTGGTGGCGATCGACTTCAACCGAGCCCCGGGCACTTCCCGGTCGGACCCTCGTCCGGTGAGCGCCGCCCGCCGGGCGGGCGAGGCTGAGGCCGGCGCCGAGGCAGGTGCTCGCGTTGACTGACGACGCCGGCATCTTCCGGCTCCTGATCGACGACTACGGGCCGGCACCGGAGGAGGCCGTCCTCGAGTCGAGCCCCGCCACCCCTCGCAGGCACCGCCTGCTTCGTGTGGCTCTCGCCAGCGGCACCGCCGCAGTCGCCCTGGCCGCCGTCGGCGTGGCGGGACTCCTCCTCCTCGGACGGCCGAGTGTCTCGCTCTCGCCTTCGGTCGGCGCCCTCGCAGCGCTGCGCCTGCACGGCTTCGCCACCGAGGTGACGTCCGTCGAGGTCCTCGACGGCGGAGCATCGGTCCCCATGCTGCAGCGGGACGGTCGGCTCGTCCCCTCCGTACCCGTCGGGCAGGGCGGCGTCCTGCAGGTGTCGGTGACGGTCGCCCCGCCGGGCTGGCTGCACTGGCTGCTGGGGGGACCGGTGACCTGCACGAGCACGCTTCGCACCCCCGTCGCCGTGCCCGTCACGAGCCAGGCGTTGGTGTCGCCGGCCGGCACGGTGCCCGTTCACTTCGACAACCCCGTCGCCGTCGTGGTCGTGAAGGAAGCCACGGGCGGGCTCCGCACCCTCCGCCTCTCGAAACCGTCCCGCCTCGTCGAGGTGCCCGTAGGCCGGGCGGCTTCCGGAACGCTCGTCGTGGCGGCCGCACCGCAACCCTGGGAGCGCCTGTCAGCGTTCCGACGTCTCCTGTGGCTGCGCCCAGCGGGCGGAAGGCCCGCCCTCGCCCTTGCCACGCCGGCCCCCTACACCGCCACGTCCACCTCGGCCGGGACGATCCGGCTGCGTTTCGACGAGCCGGTGCTCCTGGTGTTCGGAGGGCGGCTGCCGGTGATCTCGCCCCGGGTGAGGGGAACCTGGTCCGAGCCGTCACCGAACACGCTCGTGTTCAGGCCGAGGGGTTTCGGGTTCGGGCCGGGCAGAACCGTCACGGTCACGTTCCCCAAGCCGGTTCGGCTCGTCCGCCAAGGTGGCCGCACGGCGACGCCACCGACCGACACCTACCGGTTCATGACGCGGGCCGCCTCGCTGCGGGAGCTCGAGGAGCTGCTGGCGCAGCTGCACTACCTGCCGCTCGCCTTCACGCCCGCTCCGGGGGCGCGAGAGCCGACGACGCTGGCCGGTGAGATCGCCGCCATGTCGCGCCCGGTGCCGGGTCGCTTCTCATGGCGGTGGCGGTCGGTGCCCCGGGCGCTCAGGTCGCAGTGGGCAACCGGCTCCCCCACCGTCATCTTGAAGGGCGCCCTAATGGCCTTCGACGCCACCCTCGCCGGCTACGACGGCTACGCCCTCCGCCTCGAGAGCGTGCCGCAGCTGGCGAACACCGCCACGTGGGAGGCCGTCATCCACGCCGCCCTCTCGCACGCCGTCGACCCGGCGCCCTACGACTACGTCTACGTGAGCCAGGTGGTGCCCGAGAAGCTCAGCCTGTGGCAGGACGGCAAGGTCATCCTGACGTCGCTCACCAACACCGGCATCGCCGTCGACCCGACGGCGGACGGCACCTTCCCGATCTACGTCCGCTACACGGTCAACACCATGAGCGGCACCAACCCGGACGGCTCGACCTACGACGACATCGTGTACTGGATCAACTACTTCAACGGCAGCGACGCCGTGCACGGGTTCCCCCGCGCCAGCTACGGCTACCCGCAGAGCCTCGGCTGCGTGGAGCTGCCCATCGCCACCGCCGAGACCGTGTTCGACCACCTCAGCATCGGGGAGCTCGTCACGGTCGCCAACTAGGCCACTCTCCTTTGGCGGGCATCATCGTCGCTCTCAAGGGTTGGCGGACCGACACGACTTCGCACACGACGGGCGCCGGGGTCCCGAGCTGACCGAGCTCCCTCAACTGCGGCCCTCCTCTCGGTGTGCACGTCTGGTGGGAATCACATCTAGCTCGTGGCCGGGGCGACGGCCGACAGGGCGGGGGTCATCTCCTCGAAGGCGACGGCGGTGACGCCAACGGCGGCCTCGGCGGCCGGCGCTGCCGCCCGCGCCGGCAGGAAGCGGGCGGCCACGAGCGATCCGAGGACGGCGGCCGCCACGGCGACGAGGAGGGCGCGGTCGGAACCCGCCATGAACGCCTGCCGGGCGGCGTCCGCCATGACCTGGCCGAGCGGCCCCGGCGCGTGCTGAGCGACCGTGACGGCGCCGCCGACCGAGCTCCTCGCCTCGGCCGCGTAGGGCGCAGGCACGTGGACGAGGACGGGACGGAGGCGGCTGGCGAAGACCGACGAGGCGACCGAGCCGGTGAGGGCCACCCCGAGGGCGCCGCCGACGAAGCGGGTCGTGTCGTTGACGGCCGACCCCACGCCGGCCTGGGCGGGCGGCAGCGAGCCCATGATCGACTCGGTGGCCGGCGCCATGGCGAGGCCCATGCCGGCCGCCACGACGACGCTCGCCAGCACGAGGAGGGGGTAGCCGGTGCGGACGGTCGCCGTCGCGAGCAGCCCGAAACCGACCGCCATGTCGAGAAGGCCGAGCGCCACGACGACCTTGGTCCCGACACGAGCGGCCAGCTTGGCCGAGAGGGGGGAGGCGACCCCCATGGCGAGCGCGAAGGGGAGGCAGCGCACGCCGGCCTGCAGGGCCGAGTAGCCGAGCACGAACTGAAGCTGCTGGGTGAAGAGGAACAGCCAACCGAAGAGGGCCAGGAAGATCATCGTCACGCCGAAACTGGCGGCGCTGAAGCGGGCGTTGGCGAAGACGCGCAGGTCGACCATCGGATGCGTGCTGCGCAGCTCGAAGAAACTGAAGCCGATCAGCAAGGCGACGCCGAGGGCGACCGTGGCGACGGTCGTCGCACCCGTCCAGCCGCTCGACGGTGCCTCGATGATGGCGTAGACGAGGGCGACGATCCCGAGACTCGACAGCAGGGCGCCGACGGGGTCGAGGGTACGGGGGTGAGGGTTGGCGGAGGGAGGCACGACGAGGCGGCCGGCGACGAGCGCCATGGCGATGATGGGCACGTTCACCATGAAGATGGAACCCCAGGCGAAGTGCTCGAGCAGCCAGCCGCCGAGCGTCGGGCCGATCGCCACGCCGAGCCCGGCGACGGCCGACCACAGTGCGATGGCCTTGGCCCGCTCGGCGGGCACGGTGAAGACGTTCGTCAGGATCGAGAGCGTTGCCGGCATGACGGCGGCGGCACCGATCCCCATGAGGACGCGGCAGGCGATGAGCTCGCCGGCCGAGGCAGAGAGGGCCGCCAGGGCCGAGCCAAGTCCGAAGACGACGAGGCCGCCGGCGAGGGTGCGATGGCGCCCGATGCGGTCGCCGAGGCTGCCCAAGGTGAGGAGGAGCCCGGCCACGGCCAGGGTGTAGGCATCGACGACCCACTGCAGGGAGCTCGTCGAGGCGTGCAGGTGGCGCACGAGGGTGGGGAGGGCGACGTTGACGATGGAGCCGTCCACCACCACGACGAGGAGGGACAGGCAGAGCACGGCCAGGGTGGCCCAGCGGCGGGAGTGGATCTGTCGGGGGGTCAAGGTCGTCATGGCGTTCTCCGATCTATTGAGATTGACATGTCGTACTCAACACGACCTGCCTTGACATGTCAAGACAGACATGTAAGAATTCTCTCGTGAGCTTGCGACACGGACTTCTCGACCTGCTCGCCGGAGAGCCGATGAGCGGCTACGACCTGGCGCGCTTCTTCAGTGCCTCCATGGGCAACGTCTGGCCCGCCCAGCACAGCCAGATCTATCCCGAGCTGGCCAAGATGACGGGCGAGGGCCTCATCGCCCAGACCGGAGAGGGACCCCGCGGCCGCAAGGTCTACGAGACGACGCCTGCGGGCATCGACGAGATGCGGCGGTGGCTGCGCGAGAGCGAACCCGACTGTGGTCATCTGGGATGCGATGCCGAAGAACGACGCGGGGAAGATACTCAAACATCGGATTCGAGCGGCATTGATAGAGGTAGCGACAAAGGTGG